>JAZSCW010000078.1:0-42499 GCA_045530835.1 Lachnospiraceae bacterium
TTAATTTAGAAATAGACTCATCTAATTTATCTAACTCTATCTTAGCTCTCATAGGATCTGAATCAATATAAGATGAAATTAATTTTGTTGTATGTGAAACATAAGCTAATGATTCTTTTACCTCATTATTTAAATAAGAAATAACCATTCTGTTACCTGAACAAAATGAATGATACACCTGATATATTTTTTCATGATCAGAGTTAGATGTTTTTTTCATAAGTTCAAATAAAACATTTAAATTCTGTTCAAGAATATCAATCAATGATTTAAGAGAAGATAATTCCTTAATTGAACCTTCATACTGATTTTTTAACTTTTTCAATTCATCCTGCTTTTGTTCAACATGATCATTATTAATAATATAACCCTTACCTTCCTCCTGCATATATGCATTTTTATTTACAACACCGCGAGGAGAAAAAACAAATGAATCTTTACTAACTTCTGATTCCAGATAATTAACATAGTTTTGCAATTCTTCTAATTGTAAAGAAAGAGACTCATTTGATTGGTTACATTTTTCGAATTTTCTCTTATATTCAATATAAAGATCTTTTATAGAATGATATAATAATTCAATTTGTTCTTGATTTAAGGTATTGGATTTCAATATAATGAACCTCCTTTATATTACAATTATAGTATTTATAAAGGTTCCTTCGAAGGAAGGCCAGCTTTTCTGGGATACTTTTTGGAAGTAGGTGACGTTTTCTGCAAAGCTAAAAGACATCTGTTAATATCAGAATCAGGAAGTATAAAAGAAATCTGATTCAATTCACGTACACTTAAAAGATGCATGGCACTTTTGGCAGACAAAAGTTCTTCCTGTAATTTTTCCGATTTATAAGAAACAAATACACCATTTACTTTTACAAAAGGAATACAGTATTCTGCAAGTGTCGAAAGATTAGCAACTGCTCGTGAAACAGCAAAATCAAATTTTTCACGATAATCAACATTACGAGCCAAATCCTCTGCGCGCGAATGCACACACTCAACATTTGTCAAACCAAGTCTGTCTTTGACTTCGTTCAAAAACTTAATTCTTTTATTCAATGAATCCATTAAAACAAATTTTGCATTTGGAAACAATATTGCCAAAGGAATACCGGGAAACCCTGCACCGGTTCCAACATCAATCATACAAAAAGAATATTCAGAAAAACTTTTCTTCTCATTATCAGATGTATCCAAAAAACGAACAAAAGCAAGACTATCCAAAAAATGCTTTTTCATTACTTCGTCAAAGTCAGTAATCGCCGTCAAATTCATAAAAGAATTCCACTCAATCAGCAACTCATAAAAAGTAAGAAACTGTTCATCCTGCTTAGCAGAAAGTTCAATATTCCACTCTTTCAAATCATTATGAAAAGTTTGTAATCTACCTAAATCCATCTTTGCCTCACTGTCTTCCTCTCTGCTGTTCTAAATATATCAAAAGAACAGAAACATCTGCAGGTGAAACACCACTGATTCTGGAAGCCTGTCCGACAGACATCGGACGAAATGCTTTCAATTTTTGTCTGGCCTCTAAACGTAAAGAAGAAATATCATCATAATCGATATCTTCAGGAATTCTCCTGCGTTCGGTCTTTTTGAATTGCTCAACCTGACGCATCTGACGTTCTATATATCCTTCATACTTAATCTGAATACAAGCCTGCTCAATAACATCCCAAGGCAATAAAGGTCGTTCAGAGTCAATCTCACCAAGTAACGCATAATTCAATTCAGGTCTGCACAGAAGCTCAGCCAAAGAAGCTGCTGTACGTAAAAGAGCAGTATTATATTTTGCAAGAAAAGCCTGAATCTCTTTATTTGCACCTACTTTTGTCTCTTTTAATCGATTCACCTCTGATTCAATCATTTCCTGTTTACGACAAACAGAATCATATGTTTCATCAGTAACCAAACCACACATGTGACCAAATTTAGACAATCTTAAATCAGCATTATCCTGACGAAGCAAAAGTCTGTACTCCGCACGTGAAGTCATCATTCGATAAGGCTCTCTGTTATCTTTGGTAACCAAATCATCAATTAAAACACCGATGTAAGCATCACTTCGATCCAGAATCAAAGCATCCTCACCTTGTAATTTACGACACGCATTAATACCGGCAATCAAACCTTGAGCTGCTGCTTCCTCATAACCACTACTACCATTGAATTGTCCGGCTGCATAAAGATTTTGTACAGCTTTTAACTCAAGGGAAAGAGTAAGCTCACCACTTTCAAGACAATCATATTCAATTGCATATGCATTACGGACAATCGTACAATTTTCAAGACCGGGAACCGTCCGATACATTGCAAGCTGCACATCTTCGGGAAGAGAAGAAGACATACCTCCAACATACATTTCATTGGTATAAAGTCCTTCCGGTTCAATGAAAACCTGATGTCTCTCTTTTTCGGCAAATTTTACAACCTTATCTTCTATGGAAGGACAGTATCTTGGACCCGTACCTTCAATGATACCTGCATAAATCGGTGAACGGTCTAAGTTATTTCTGATAATCTCATGTGTCTTTTCATTTGTATAAGTAAGATAACAACTAACCTGCTCTTTTTGAATATCATCAGGATTGGTTGAAAAAGAAAACGGAGTAATTCTCTCGTCTCCGACCTGTTCTTCCATCTTACTGAAATCAATACTACGCTTATCCATACGAGCAGGTGTTCCTGTTTTGAAACGACGAAGTTTGACACCAAGAGAAATCAGTGAATCAGTCAAATGATTAGCAGCCTGCAAACCATTCGGTCCCGTATAAGTAATGGACTCACCACAAAGACAACGTGCTTTCAAATAAGTTCCGGTACAAAGAATAGCCGCTTGACATTCATAAACAGTGCCTGTAAAAATTCTGACACCGGTAATCTTAGGTTTACCATTTTCACCCTCTTCTGTAAGGATTTCGCAAACCTCACCCTGCTTAATTGTAAGGTGTTCCTGATTTTCCAAAATACATCTCATGCTTCTTGTGTAATCAGCCTTATCAGCCTGGGCACGAAGAGAATGTACCGCAGGACCTTTGGATAAATTTAACATTTTAGACTGGATAAAAGTTTTATCGATATTTTTGCCCATTTCACCACCAAGAGCATCAATCTCTCTTACCAAATGTCCTTTGGATGTTCCTCCTATATTAGGATTACAAGGCATAAGTGCAATACTTTCGACATTAACAGTAAAAAGTACCGTATCAAAACCAAGTCTTGCACATGCCAAAGCAGCCTCGCATCCGGCGTGACCTGCTCCGATAACACATATATCTGTTTTGATTCTTGCTTCAGGCATTTTAATTTCTCTTTTCTCTCAAATGATTTATATTTATTTGCAAAAGCAAATTTTATAGACTTTCATATCATAACATCAATTCATCATATTGCGAATTGTTGCATTTCCCCGCTCTAGTGAAACGATACCGGTACGGCAGATTTCAAGAATTCCGAAATCACGCATGATGTTAATGAAATCATCAATACGACGACTGTCACCTGTTACCTGTAACATGACAGCTTCTCTTGTATAATCTACTGTTTTGGCATCAAATGCATCAGCTGCCGAACGAATTTCCTCACGACTCTCCGGAGTATTTTCCACTTTAATTAAAAGAAGCTCACAACTTACAGAATCTTCTTTGTGCAATTCTTTAATAGAAATAACATCCGGCAATTTGTAAAACTGATTAAAAAGATGCTGTTTCGTCTGTTCCTCACCGTCAAATAAAACAGTTATACGGGAACAATCCGGTGACTCTGTCTCGCTAACCGTCAAACATGAAATATTAAAACGTCTTCTACGAAACATGCTGGTAACACGATTCAATACACCAAACTGGTTTCTAACCAAAATTGCAATTGTATAACGTTCCATCTCAGTTCCCTGCCTTTACAATAATATCATCCATGGAACCGCCGGGCGGAAGCATGGGAAAAACAAATTCATCTTTATCAATTCTACAATCAATTACAAAAGGACCATCATAAGAAAATGCTTTCTGAAGTGCAACATCCAATTCTTCAAGCGTTGTAACACACATTCCATCTCCGCCGAATGCTAGAGAAAGCTTCACAAAATCCGTCTGTCGCTCAAGAACAGTAGCAGAATAATGTTTTTCATAAAAGAGTGTCTGCCACTGTCTTACCATACCAAGAACACCGTTATTCATAATCATAATAACCATAGAAACTCGATAGGTAACTGCAGTTGCAAGTTCATTTAAACTCATACCGAAACTTCCGTCGCCCGTTATCAAAACACTGCGTTCTCCGGTCGCCATCTGAGCACCGATTGCAGCACCCATACCAAAGCCCATTGTACCAAGACCACCGCTTGAAATGAAACGACGCGGATTGGTAAACTCAATATTCTGAGCTGCCCACATCTGATGTTGTCCTACATCTGTCGCAATAGGAGTATTATCATTTTTATATCTATTTAATTTCTTTAAAATATTTCGAGGAGTCATGCCCTCTCTTATATCCAGTGTTTCTTTTTCTTTTTCAACAAAAGACTGCACCCGCTCTCTCCATTCGGGATGTTCCTTTTTTTCAATCAAAGGAAGGAGTTTTTGCAATGTCATTTTGATATCGCCGCGTAATTTATGAGTATCATTTGTTGTCTTAGATAACTCTGCACCTTCAATATCAATATGAACAATTTTGGAACGTGTTGCAAATTTAGCACGGTTTCCCGTAACACGATCATTAAATCTGACACCGAGCGCAATAATACAATCTGCGCTATGCATAGACATGGAGGAAGCATAATGACCATGCATTCCCTGCATTCCAAGAAATCCGGGATAATTCGTAGGAACACCCGAAATTCCCATCATGGAACAACCCATCGGTGCATCAATCAATTTGGCAAGCTCATACATTTCTTCCTGGGCACCTGAAGAAATCAATCCTCCGCCAAAGTAGATAAAAGGTCTTTTGGATTGATTAATACATTCCGCTGCAGGAATAATTCTGATTTCCTTTGCTGTAATTCTGCCACCGGAAACAACAGGGTCTTTGGGCTCATATTCAAATTCTTCCATCTGAATATCACGAGGAACATCAATCAATACCGGACCCGGTCTGCCGGAAGAAGCAATCTCGAAAGCTTCTCTGATGGTATCAGCAAGTGTATCAATGGAACCTACAAAATAATTGTGTTTTGTAATCGGAAGTGTAATACCGGTAATGTCTATCTCCTGAAAACTGTCTGAACCAATCTGTTCACTGACAACATTTCCCGTAACAATAACCAATGGTACCGAATCAATATATGCAGTCGCTATACCTGTTACCAGATTCGTTGCACCGGGACCGGAGGTAGCAATGACAACACCTGTTTTTCCTGTAGAACGGGCATAACCATCTGCAGCATGTACGGCACCCTGCTCATGGGCAGTTAAAATATGTTTGATTTCATCCTGATATTTATACAAAGAATCATAAACATCAATAATCTGTCCGCCGGGATATCCAAAAACTTTATCACATCCCTGTTCTATAATTGTTTTTACAATAATGTCCGCACCACGCAATAGCACTTTTGTTTCTCCTTCCCATACAGATACACATAGTTAAAATCATTTTACCAGTTTCTATCAATATAGGGCAATCCTTTTTACCTATTTTCCCATACAAAACTTTGAAAAAATTTCATTTACCAAATCTTCGCCTACTTCTTCTCCTATCATTTCACCCAAAAAAGCATATGCACTCATTAAATCAATGGAATAAAAATCTTCCGGCATATCGTCTTCCAAACTTTTCTTTACCAGTTCCATATGCAAAAGAGTCTGAACCAAAGCATCCTTCTGACGCATATTAGAAACCATAATTTCATCATCAAAAGATATTTCACCGGAAAGAAATTTTTCTTTTACCAAATTCGTAAAATCTTCAAGACCTTCTTTTTTACCGGCTGAAATAGTAAGAAAACGCGGCACGATTCCTGAATTAAAATACTTCTCCACTATTTCTTTTGAAACAACCGGCTTCAAATCAGACTTATTGAGAAGAACAATTGTCTTAAAAGGATCTAAGAGAGGAATGATTTCTTCATCACTTTCATCCATGGAAACCGAACTGTCAATCATATAAACCATTAAATCCGCTTCCTGTAAGGATTTTTTTGCTTTATTTACCCCTATTTGTTCTACGGGATCCTGCGTATCACGGATTCCTGCTGTATCAATCAGATTCAAAGTTAAACCATCCAAAGATACGGATTCTTCCAGAGTATCACGTGTTGTACCTGCAATATCCGTCACAATTGCCCTCTCTTCATCCAACAAAAGATTTAAAAAGGATGATTTTCCAACATTCGGTTTTCCGACAATTACTGTATTAATACCTTCTTTCATCAATCTTCCGTTTTCAGCCGAAGCAATCAAACGTTTCAAAACAGAAATAAAAGAATCACATTTTTCTTCCAGTCGTTCCTTAAAACCATCTAAGCTGATATGTTCAGGATCATCCAAAGCTGATTCAATAAAAGCAATTTCATACAAAATGCCTTCTCGCATGGATTTGATTTTTTGATACATATCGCCTTTTAAATGCAAAACGGAATTTTTTCTGGCAGCCTCATTTTTGGATTGAATCAAATCCATAATAGCTTCTGCTTTGGTTAAATCAATTCTTCCGTTAATAAAAGCACGTTTCGTAAATTCACCCGGTTCTGCCATACGTGCACCATTTTTTAAAACTGTCTGCAAAATTCTGTTCATCACGTACACGCCGCCATGACAATCAATCTCTACCGTATTCTCTTTTGTAAAAGAATGCGGTGCTTTCATCACAACTGTCATAACTTCATCAATCATTTCTTCTTCATCATAAATAAAACCATAATGAATGGTATGACTGTCTGCATCTATGATTTTTTTACCGTTTTTTGTTCTGAAAATTTTATCTGCGGTTTCAATTGCTTCATCACCGCTTATTCTGATAATTCCGATTCCGGAGGGTGAAAGTGCTGTTGCAATTGCTGCAATGGTATCTGTTTTCATACGGATTCTCCTGTTTCCTATATTGAAAAAAAGGGCCACTAATCATTAAGCAGCCCTATTGATGTTATATATTAATATTTTTTTAAGGTAACAACTACTTTTCTGTAAGGTTCTTCACCTTCACTGTGGGTTGTTACATATCTGTCATTCTGTAATGCAGAATGAATAATTCTTCTTTCGTAAGGATTCATCGGTTCTAAAGAAACACTTCTTTTTGTTCTCTTTACCTTAAAAGCAATATTCTTTGCAAGATTTTCAAGAGTAAGTTTTCTTCTTTCACGATAATTTTCGGTATCTACTTTAACACGGATATATTCCTCTGAACCTTTGTTTACAACCATGGATACAAGATACTGTAAAGAATCAAGGGTTTGTCCTCTTTTACCGATTAAAATACCCATATCTTCGCCGTTTAAAGTAATATCAAGCGTATTATCTTTTTCATCATATTTGGTATCAATTACTGCTGTAACATCCATAGCTGCGAGCACATCAGCCAAGAAAACTTTTGCTTTATCCTCTATACTTAATTCTACTTCTTTTACACGAGCCTTAATCACTGCTTTCTTAGCATTAATTCCGAGGAAACCTGTAGAACCTTCTTCAATTACTTCATATTCCAAATTATCACTTGTAACAGTAAAATGCTGACATGCATTAGTAATGGCATCATTCACTGTTTTTGCACTAAACTCAATATATTCCATTTTACCCTCCGTAATCTTTTCCATCAAAGACATACATTACTTATTATTTTTTTCGTTAAACTGTTTTACCATACCGGCTTTTGCAGCAATACTTCCGGGTGCTGCTTTACTTGTTTTACTATAGTATTCAGCAGCTTTTTTCTTTTGTTCTGCAATTTCCTCCGGAGTTTTGGCAGGTTTGTTATTTGTAGAATAAGGATTATTGATGTTACGGGTATTATTGTTTGCTTTGTTATTAATTCCCTGAATCAAAGCACCGCGTTTTTCCATTTTTTTATTATATTTCTCTGTGTTCTTCTCAATAATCTTATCCATATCCATATGGTCAATGTATTTATTGATTGCAATCTGCTGAATCGCACGGATAACAGAACCGGCAATCCAGTAAAGACCCATACCTGCAGGTACTGTAAAAGCTAAAAATCCTAACATAACAGGCATAACATTTGTCATCATCTTCATGGATGACATCATAGGATTATCTTCCATTCCGTTACCGTTGTTTGGTGCAGGTGAAAGCTTTGTACCAATCCACTGTGAAAATGCAACCAGCAAAGGAATCAGAATTGCTACGGCAAGAACAAGATAACTTCTCTCATCGGAAACCCATTCCATTTTGACGGTTTCCCAGGGAGTATAAGCTACATTGATAAATAAAAACTCATTATATTTATCAAGACTTTCTAATGTACTTTCAATAGTATTACTTAATTCAGGAAATTTTTCAGTCAAAAGTTCCCAGTCTGCTTTACTTGCTCTGTTCAATACATCAATATAAGTATTTTCAACATAAGTAGGATCACCTGAAGTAAAAAGCTCATTCTTAAACTGCTTTTTGAACATGGCAGCTGAACTTAATGTCTGGATAAATTCAGAACTACCTGTTTGTGTAACCAGCTTACTTACAAGAGGAATAAAAGCCTCTTTTACCTTCGGTACATAAGCGGGAATTGCATAGATAACACGATACAATGCAAATAAAATAGGCATCTGAATCAATAACTGTAAACAACTTCCTGCCGGATTAACACCATATTTGGCATATACGGCACTTGTTTCCATATTCATTGCCTGCATTGCGTCAGGATCCTGTCTTCCTTTGTACTTCGCCTGAATGGCCTGAAGTTCGGGATTCATCTTAGCAGACAATTTGGAAAATTTCTGCTGCTTAATGGTTAACGGAAGCAAAATCATATAAATAGCTATCGTAAAGATAATAATCGTAATACCGATATTAGGAATTCCGATTTTGTCCAGTACCCAGAAAATACCTTCCATAATATAGCCTTGTAACCAGGCTACCCAGCCAATAATAAAAGAATCATTTTTTGTTAACAATAAATCTAACAAGTCAAAACCTCCAAATCTTTCCTTCACCTAAGGAACAGGGTCATACCCTCCTTTAGAAAAAGGATTACATCTTATAATTCTCCATGCCGCAAGAATAACGCCTTTAATCGGTCCGTGTTTTTCAATGGCTTCTATTCCATATTGTGAACAGGACGGAAAATAAGGGCATTTCGTCGTTTTCATCGGAGAAATATATATCTGATATAGTTTTATAATAGCAATTAATGTCTTTTTCATAGTTAATTACCATATCACCTCATGTTTGAACCCAAATCAATAAAATCAGAATTCATCTTTTCATCAATCTTTACTTTTTGAGGGCTCCATGAAGCTTCATTAGATGTAATAGTGCTCTTTCCGTCTCCTGATATGTGGCAGACGCGGCACTGTTTCTTCCTATGACTACAATGTCTAAACCACTATTAAACATTTCTTCATGTAGTCTGTAACTTTCTTTCACCAGTCTTTTCACTCGATGCCTTACTACGCTGTTACCGACTTTTTTACTAACTGAAATTCCAATTCTGTTTCTTTCAAGCTGATTTTTCGACACATACATTACAAATAATTTGTTGGCATAAGATTTACCACTTTTAAAAACAAATTGAAATTCATTATTTTTTCTTAAAGAATCCGTAAATATCATCATACTCACCTTTTTTCATAAAATGAAAAAAAGGCCACAAATCTGCGGCCTATGCTGATAACTGCTTTCTTCCTTTTGCTCTTCTGGCAGCTAATACTTTTCTTCCGCCCGGAGTACTCATTCTTGCTCTGAAACCATGAACTTTAGATCTCTGTCTCTTTTTCGGCTGAAATGTCATTTTCATATTCTAACACCTCCTTTACTTATGTCGAAAACATCATTTGCAATTATATAGGAAGAAACCCGTTCCGTCAAGGAATTTTTGATTTTTTTAAGCACTTAAAAATTTAAGCTAAAATGAGTCATTTTTATAAAATTTTTTTTTGACAAGATATAGACTTTTTACACTGACACATATACTAAATGTTGAGTTTGCTTGATTTTAAGGTTACAAATAAAAAATTGACATAAAGTAATCCACAATTTGTGTATTACTTGTGGATAATACACTTTTTAAAACACCATTTTTCGACACGAAACAACAAAAATTCGATATTTATCGACTTTTTTAGTGTAGATTTTTTCTACACAGTTATCAACATATATGTGTATAACTGTGTGCAAAATTTTATATAGTGTATATTTTAGTTAACATAAAATAAAATGAATTATTATTTGATTATTTCTTTCTTTTCATGTAAAATTATATTGAGTTATTGGCGCCTTAAAGGCATATTTTAGAATGATAAAGGAAATAGAGCCATGCACGAGATACAAAAAAATTGGGAAGTAATCAAAGAAACAATCAAAAGAGAATATGAATTATCCAATGTAGCATATACGACCTGGATTAAAAATCTTAAATTTCACAGCGTGGAAGGCAATACCGTTACCATTGCCATTCCTTCCGATCAGTCACACATTCTTGATTATATTATTAAGAAATATAAAGATTTCTTTCAGGTAACCATTTGCGAACTTATGAATGATATCTATGAAGTTCATTTCATTCTTGAAAGCATTAAAGAAGAAGCTGAAGAAAAGGAACCTGTTGAAGAAAAAAAAGAGAATCACAATGATTTATACAGACAGGCCAACCTTGCAACCAAATATACATTTGATAATTTCGTCGTAGGAAGCAATAATAATTTCGCTCAATCAGCTTGTCTGGCAGTTGCCGAATCACCTGGAGAAGTTTTCAATCCTCTTTTTATCTATGGAGGTTCCGGTCTTGGAAAAACGCATCTTATGCATTCCATCGGTCACTACATATTGGATCATAATCCGGATATGAAGGTTTTATACGTTAACAGTGAGACTTTTACCAACGAAGTTATTGAATCCATCCGTAGCGGTAATTCATCTTCCATGAATAAATTACGTGATAAATACAGAACAGTAGACGTTTTACTGATTGACGATATTCAATTCATTATAGGAAAAGAAAGTACGCAGGAAGAATTTTTCCATACTTTTAATACCTTATATAATAATGGAAAGGCTATTATCATTTCATCCGATAAACATCCGAAGCAGATGGAAACATTGGACGAGCGTTTCTCATCAAGATTCCAGATGGGTCTGCCGGCAGACATTCAGCCTCCTAATTATGAGACCAGAGTTGCAATTCTTCTCAAAATTGCTGAACCTTATAATAAGAACGGTTCCATCAGTAACGAAATCATCGAATATATTGCTACGAATATCAAATCTAATATCCGTGAGCTGGAAGGTGCTTTCAACAAACTGATTGCTTATTCGAGAATCAACAGCAAACCAATCACAATGGAACTTGCGGAAGAAGCATTGAAGGATATGATTTATCCTGATAAACCAAAAATGATTACTCCTACTATTATTATAGAAGTAGTAGCTGAACATTACGGTGTTAATGCACAGGACATTACATCCAAAAAGAGAAATGCCGAATTTGTTCTGCCAAGACAGGTGGTTATGTACCTTTGCAGGGAATTAACGGATATTTCCCTTACCAATATAGGTAAAATTCTTGACCGTAAAGACCATACAACCGTTTTACACGGTGTTAATAAAATTGAAGAGCAGTTGGCTACAAACAGTGAACTTGCTAATCATATTGAAATCATCAAAAAGAAAATTATCCCCAACTGATTGTTGATAAACAGGGGAATTTCATGTGCATAAAAGGAAAGCCTGATTTATACCAATTTTTCTTCAAAAAACAGATGTTGATAACTTTTGATTTATTTTTGATTTATCCGTCTTATTTTCACAAGTTATCCATTCCCTTTTTCCTTGAAATTTAGTATAATTAAAGGGGTTATGCACCTTATGCACACCTATTATTACTATTAATACTAATTACTAATTATTTATTTTATATTTTTGCAACTCAATTTTTGTGTTGATTGTTGAAAGGAGTTTATACACAATATGAAACTTAATATTTCTAAATCCAATCTCTTAAAAGGAGTTCAGATTGTATCGAAAGCAGTATCGAACAAAACGACTATGTCTATTTTAGAATGCATTATGATTGATGCAAGAGAAGATTCCATTCGTCTGGTGGCAAACGATATGGATTTAGGAATTGAAACTTTTGTAGAAGGAACCATTCTTGAAAAAGGTGTTATTGCAATAGAGTGTAAAGTATTTTCAGAAATTGTACGTAAGCTTCCTGACAGTATTATCAGTATTGATAGTGATGAAGATTTAAAAGTTACGATTTTATGTGAAAATGCAAGATTTAACATTATGGGAAGAAATTGGGAAGAATTTAGCGATTTACCCGATGTGAACAGATTGGATGGAATTGAGATTTCACAGTTTGCTTTGAAAGAAGTAATCAGACAGACTATTTTTTCCATTAGTGATAATGATACCAACAAAATTATGGGTGGAGAATTATTTGAGATTAATGATAATTGTTTACGCGTGGTTTCTTTGGACGGACATCGTATTTCCATTCGAAAAATTTATATGAAAAACAGCTATGCACCAAAGAAATGTATTGTTCCGGGCAAGAGCCTGAATGATTTAATCAAAATTATCGGCGGTGAAGCAGATAAAGATGTTATTATTTACATCGAAGATAAATTTATTATTTTTGAATTTGATTCTACCATTCTTGTATCACGTTTGATTGAAGGAGAATATTTCAGAATTGATCAGATGCTTTCAACTGACTATGAAACGAAATTCAGGGTAAATAAAAAAGAATTCCTTGATTGTATCGACAGAGCAACTCTTCTTGTAAAAGAAGGTGATAAGAAGCCGGTTATTATAACCGTTAATGACGGATATATGGAATTAAAGATCAATTCCGTTATCGGCAGCATGAATGAAAGCATTGATATTCGCAAGGAAGGTAAGGATATCATGATTGGATTCAATCCTAAGTTTTTGATTGATGCGCTTCGCGTGATTGATGAAGAGGAAGTAGATCTTTATATGGTGAATCCGAAAGCGCCCTGTTTTATTCGTGATGAAGAGCAGAATTATATCTATTTGATTTTACCGGTTAATTTCACAACTGTAAGCTAAGGAGTAATGATGAAAACATTTGTTTTAAAAGATGAATTTATTAAATTAGGACAACTAATGAAAGCTGCTGATATGGTTTCAAACGGCAGTGATGCTAAATTTTGTATTCAGGACGGTCTTGTGAAAGTAAACGGTGAAGTAGAATTACAACGCGGTAAAAAAATATATCCGGGCGATATTGTGGAATACAGGGATATGAGCGTCAAAGTGGAATAAAAGAAACAAAAAACTGCGCTGTTTGAATGAACAGCATGGAGTTGTAACATGTATATCAAATCACTTGAATTAGAAAATTACAGAAATTATAAATCACTGAATCTTTCTTTTGATAAAGGAACAACGATTCTTTACGGTAATAATGCACAGGGTAAAACAAATATTCTGGAAGCAATTTATTTATCTGCCACGACGAAATCGCATAAAGGAAGTAAAGATAGAGAAATTGTTAATTTTGAAGCAGATGAAGGGCATATTCGTACAGTTCTTGAAAAAGACGGACTTGATTATCGTATTGACATGCATTTGCGCAAAAACAAATCCAAAGGAATTGCAATTAATTGCGAAAAGATTAAAAAAGCATCTGAATTAATAGGTCTTTTGAATGTTGTTTTCTTTTCACCGGAAGATTTAAATATTATCAAGGACGGGCCGGCTTACAGAAGAAGATTTGTAGATATGGAACTTTGTCAGTTGGACCAGTTTTATATTTACAATCTGAATAATTATAATAAAATTATTAATCAGAGAAATAAATTGCTGAAAGATTTGTATTTCAATCCGTCATTACGCGAAACGTTGATGATTTGGGATACACAGTTAGAATCCTACGGAAGCAAAATTATTGAAAGAAGAATTCATTTTACACAGCAGTTAAATGAAATTATGAAAGAGATTCATCTGAAATTATCCGGCGGTCTGGAAGAAATTGAGATTATTTATGAACCGAATGTTTCGGCGGAAGAAATCGGAGAAGCTTTGAAAAGGGAACAGGAGCGGGATATCAAATCCAAAATGACTTCGGTTGGTCCCCATAGGGATGATTTTGCTTTTATGGTGAACGGAATCGATATCAGAAAATTTGGTTCACAGGGCCAGCAGCGTACAGCTGCGCTGTCTTTGAAACTCGCAGAGATTGAACTTGTGAAAAGAATTACAAAAGATATACCTGTTCTTCTGTTAGATGATGTTTTATCGGAATTAGACAGCAACAGACAAAATTATCTGTTAAACAGTATAGGTGATATTCAGACAATTATAACCTGTACAGGTTTGGATGAATTTGTAAATAATCGTTTTACAATAGATAAAGTATATAAAATTGTTGCCGGAAGTGTGGAAGAGAACGCAGAAGGTAATAAATAAAAAAAAGAAAGGCAAGGGTAAATATGAGTCAGGAATACGGAGCAGATCAAATTCAAATTTTGGAAGGTTTGGAAGCTGTACGTAAAAGACCGGGTATGTATATTGGTACTACATCTTTAAGAGGATTACATCATCTGGTTTATGAAATCGTGGATAATTCCATCGATGAAGCACTTGCGGGGTTCTGTGATACCATTAAAGTGACCATTAACAAAGATAATTCGGTAACTGTTGTGGATAACGGACGTGGAATTCCTGTCGGAATCAATCAGAAAGCAGGTATTCCCGCTGTTGAGGTTGTATTTACCATTTTGCATGCGGGCGGAAAATTCGGCGGTGGAGGATATAAAGTATCCGGTGGTCTTCACGGTGTAGGAGCATCGGTAGTGAATGCCCTTTCAAACTTGCTTGAAGTAGAAATTTACAGAGACGGAAAAATCTATATTCAGCGTTATGAAAGAGGCGTTGTAATGTATCCGCTCAAAGAAATCGGAACCTGTCCTGAAGATAAGACAGGAACGAAGGTTTCTTTCCTTCCGGATCACACTATTTTTGAGGAAACAATTTTTGATTTTGATACGTTGAAGCAGCGTTTTCGTGAAATGGCCTTTTTGACCAAAGGTTTAAAGATTGTTTTACGGGATGAACGTCATGAAGAAATCAAAGAAAAGACGTTTCACTATGAAGGCGGTATCAAAGAATTTGTACAGTACTTAAACAAAGGTAAAACGCCTTTGTATGAAAATATACTTTATTTTGAAGGAAAAAAGAATAATGTATATGTTGAAGTGGCGCTTCAACATAATGATTCTTTTAATGAAAGTACATATAGCTTTGTTAATAATATTAATACACCGGAAGGCGGAACTCATTTATCAGGTTTCAGAAATGCTCTTACCAAGACCTTTAATGACTATGCAAGAAGCAGCAAGTTATTGAAGGATACCGAAGCAAATTTAAGCGGTGAAGATATCAGAGAAGGTTTGACATCAATTGTATCCATTAAGATTGAGGATCCTCAGTTTGAAGGACAAACCAAACAAAAGCTTGGTAATACGGAAGCAAGAGTTGCCGTTGATCAGATTGTGAGTGAACAGCTGACTTATTTCTTAGAGCAGAATCCTTCTGTTGCAAAGGTGATTTGTGAGAAATCCATTCTTGCACAGCGTGCGAGAGAAGCAGCAAGAAAAGCACGTGATTTAACCAGACGTAAAACAGCTCTCGAAGGTATGGCTCTTCCCGGTAAACTTGCAGATTGTTCAGATAAGAATCCGGAAAATTGCGAAATCTACATCGTAGAGGGTGATTCCGCGGGTGGTAGTGCAAAGACAGCGAGAAGCCGTGCTACCCAGGCAATTCTTCCTCTTCGCGGTAAGATTTTGAATGTGGAAAAGGCAAGACTTGATAAAATTTATGCCAATGCAGAAATAAAGGCTATGATTACTGCTTTTGGTACCGGTATTCATGATGATTTCGATATCAGCAAATTAAGATATCATAAAATCATTATTATGACGGATGCCGATGTTGACGGTGCTCATATCAGTACACTTTTACTGACATTTTTATATCGATTTATGCCTGAGCTTATCAAACAGGGTTATGTATATCTTGCACAGCCGCCTCTTTATAAACTTGAGCGTAACAAAAAAGTATGGTATGCGTACTCAGATGATGAACTTGACAGTATTTTGAAAGAAGTAGGCAGAGATAACAGTAATAAGATTCAGCGTTACAAAGGTCTTGGTGAGATGGATGCGGAACAGCTTTGGGAAACAACCATGGATCCTGAAAGAAGAATTCTTTTACGTGTAACAATGGATAATGAAGCAGAGTCCGAAACAGATTTGACCTTCACCGTATTGATGGGTGATAAGGTAGAACCGCGTAGAGAATTTATTGAAGAAAACGCGAAGTTTGTTAAGAATCTGGATATTTAATTAAAAGGAGCATCTCTCAATGGATGATACAATTTTTGATAAAATTCAAGAAGTCGATTTAAAGAAAACAATGGAAACCTGTTACATCGACTATGCGATGAGTGTTATTGCTGCACGTGCGCTGCCTGATGTAAGAGATGGTTTGAAACCGGTACAGAGAAGAGTTCTCTATTCCATGATCGAATTAAACAACGGTCCGGATAAGCCTCATCGTAAGAGTGCCCGTATCGTTGGTGATACTATGGGTAAATATCACCCGCATGGTGACAGTTCCATCTATGGTGCGTTGGTTAATATGGCGCAGGAGTGGTCAACCAGATATCCTTTGGTAGACGGACACGGTAACTTCGGTTCCGTCGACGGTGACGGCGCTGCTGCTATGCGTTATACGGAAGCAAGATTGTCTAAGCTTTCCATGCAGCTTCTTGTGGATTATGAAAAAGATACCGTTGATTTCATACCGAACTTTGATGAAACGGAGAAGGAACCCGTTGTTTTACCGAGCCGTTATCCGAATCTTCTTGTCAACGGTACAACAGGTATCGCTGTAGGTATGGCAACCAATATTCCGCCTCATAATCTTCGTGAGACCATCAATGCTGTAGTTAAGATTATTGATAATCAGGTGGAAGAAGACAGGGATACTGAGATTGAGGAAGTAATGGAAATTATCAAAGGACCTGATTTCCCTACCGGAGCCATGATTCTTGGAACCAGAGGTATTGAAGAAGCATACAGAACAGGTCGTGGTAAAATTCGTGTGCGTGCCGTAACCAATATTGAGACATTGCAAAACGGTAAAAACCGTATTGTAGTAACAGAACTTCCTTATATGGTAAACAAAGCCCGTCTGATTGAAAAAATAGCTGAGCTTGTTAAGGATAAAAAGGTCGAAGGTATTACGGATTTACGTGATGAGACCAACCGTGAAGGTATGCGTATTGTAATTGAATTACGTAAAGATATTAATCCGAATGTTATGCTGAATCAATTGTACAAGCATACACAGTTACAGGATACATTCGGTGTGATTATGCTTTCACTTGTGAATAATGAGCCAAAGGTTCTGAATATCCTTGATATGTTGAAGTATTATCTTTTACATCAGAAGGATGTTGTAACCAGAAGAACCAAATATGATTTACGTAAAGCTGAAGAAAGAGATCATATTTTACAGGGCTTATTGATTGCGCTTGATAATATTGATGAAGTAATTAAGATTATTCGTGGAAGTGAGAATACACCGGCTGCAAAAATATCCTTAATGGAGCGTTTCGGTCTGACAGAAATCCAGGCACAGGCAATCGTAGATATGCGTTTGCGTGCGTTGACAGGCTTAGAAAGAGAAAAGATTGAAAACGAGCATAAGGAATTATTGGAGAGAATCGCTTATTTGAAAGCAATTCTTGCAGATGAAAAATTGTTGCTTGGTGTAATCAAAGAAGAAATTCTTGTAATTGCACAGAAATACGGCGATGACAGAAGAACCAAGATTGGTTTTGATGAATATGATATTTCGATGGAAGACCTTGTACCGAATGAAAATACGGTAATTGCCATGACTTCTCTTGGATATATTAAGAGAATGACAGTGGATAACTTTAAGTCACAGCACAGAGGCGGTCGTGGTATCAAGGGTATGCAGACGATTGAGGATGATTATATCGAAGATCTTCTGATGACAACCACACATCACTATATTATGTTCTTCACTAATATGGGTCGTGTATATCGTTTGAAAGCTTATGAGATTCCGGAAGCAGGACGTACTGCAAGAGGTGTGGCGATTATTAACCTTCTTCAGTTGAATCCGGGTGAAAAGATTTCAGCGATTATTCCGATTAAAGAATATGAAGAAAACAAGAATCTTTTCATGGTAACACGCAAAGGTACCGTAAAGAAGACACATATTACAGAATACAGCAATATTCGTAAGAATGGTCTTCAGGCAATTACACTCCGTGAAGATGATGAGTTGATTGAAGTGAAATCAACAGATAAAGATACTTTGATTTATCTGGTAACCAAACATGGTATGTGTATCTGCTTCAAGGAAACCGACGTACGTGCAACAGGACGTACTTCCATGGGTGTAATAGGTATGAACTTAGCCGACCAGGATGAAATTGTTGGTATGCAGTTAGATCATCAGGGTGACTCTTTATTAATCGTATCTGAAAAAGGTATGGGTAAACGTACCTACCTGGAAGAATTCAATGTTCAGAAACGTGGCGGTAAGGGTGTTAAGTGCTATAAGATTACCGATAAGACAGGTTATGTGATCGGTGTCAAAGCGGTTAATGATGATCACGAGATTATGATGATTACAACAGCCGGCATTATTATCCAAATCAGAATGGGAGATATTTCAACATTAGGAAGAATTACTTCAGGTGTAAAACTGATTAACCTGGATGATAAGGTATCAGTTGCCAAAATTGCTAAGGTTCGTGAAAAAGTAACCGATGAAAACGGTGAAATTGCCGTAGAGGATATTACGAGCGAAGTTACCGAGGACGGTTTGACTCCTGTTTCTCCTATTGAAGAAATAAAAGAAGAAACAGACGAAAATGAATAAGCATTAGAAATGAGCCTCGCTTAAAAAGGGTTACTATAGAATCCTTTTTTGAGCAGAGGCTCATTTTATAAAGATTTTCAATTTATTTTTAGGAATACCCATAAAATAATCATTCTTATTCGTATATATAACAGAAGCATAGAAAAAGATGAAAAATTTGCATATTTTAATTTTTTAAAAAAATATAAAGGTAATGAAACATATGCAAATAAGAGAATATTAAGAAAAGGAGAATTACTTTTATGAGGGGAAAAGAAAAATGTAAGGCATTAAAGGAAATCAGACGTCAGATTGCAGAACAGAATGATATTGCTTTCGCAGTATCCGAATGTACATATCAGGGAGAATGCAAGGGAACCTGTCCAAAATGTGAAGCAGAGCTTCGTTATCTGGAACGTGAGTTGGCAATACGCCAAAGTCTTGGCAAAGCAGTTGCAGTAGCAGGTATTACTTTTGGCGTATGCACATCTTTGACAGGTTGCTATCCGATCGAAGCGGCTTTGGATTTTGTGGATAACATTTTTGAGCAACCACAATATATACAGGGAGATGTAATAGAAATACAATCGTCAGACAGAAATTCCGGAGTGATAGACCCTACAGATTACGAAGGCGGTTTGGAAGAATATGATCTTGATGAATAATGATATTACGATGCCATTAATTAGCTTAAACAGACATCGTCTGATGACAGACGGAATCGGTGTTACAACCTTGGTTGGCGCTTATGGTTGTCCGCTTTCCTGCAAATATTGTATCAATCCGCATTGCTGGAATCCTAAGATACTGCCTAAGTGTAAAAAAGTAACACCGCAGGAGCTTTATGAAAAATTAAAAATAGATAATCTTTATTTTATTGCAACAAACGGTGGTGTGACATTCGGTGGAGGAGAATCTCTTTTACATGCGGATTTTATCAGGGAATTTCGCAAGATATGCGGTGAATCCTGGAATATTACGGTTGAAACCTCTCTGAATGTTCCTAAGGAAAATCTTAAGAACGTTTTGCCGGTTGTGACGGATTATATCGTGGATATCAAAGATATGAATCCTGAGATATACAGATCTTACACCGGATTGGAAAATGAGAGAGTTATTGAGAATCTTGTTATGCTTGCTGATAAAGTGGGACAGGAACATATTGTCGTCAGAGTTCCGAAGATTCCAAAATATAACAACAAAGAGGATATTAAGAATTCCGTTAACAGGCTGAAAGAGATGGGTTTTGAGAATATTGAAGTGTTTTCTTATGTAATCAGGGATGAAAGTCATAAAATGAAATAAAAACAGGGTGGATAAACTCTTTTAGGAGAGTATATTCACCCTGTAAATATATGCATTTCCGGTCTTTCCGATGCGTGTAACAATCTGCATTTCCTGCAAAATATTAAGAGAAGTAGCTGCCAGTTCCCGGCTGATTCCCGCGCAGCGGCCAAAATCTGCTGAGGTAAAGGTTTCGGGCAAACCCGTTGGCAGCAGCGAAGCATAATCTTTGGGTTTTTGAATGGTAATTAAATCAAACAGTTTCAAGGGCACTTTATCGGTTTTTGTTGCGCGTATTTTGCGTTGCGGGCCATATCCATCCAATAATCTGTATTCTTCCGTTGAGAGAATGGCGAGAATGAAATGAAGCTTTGGATGGTGCAAAAATTCCCGGATTCCGTAGAGTTCATGAAAAAATAAATAAGGCATGCCTTTTTTACGAACTTTTCGACCGGAAGTAATGCGGTGCTTTCGTTTATCATCAGAAAAATGACACATCAAATCAGCTTTATGTTCCTCTGATTCATCGCATTCCACCCAATGGAGGGTATTTTCAAGAGAAACAGGATAAACAATGGTAACCTCATGATTTTCCAAAAAGTGAGCAAGTTTACGTTTCATCAGATAAAATTGTTTGGTCTGGATTTCATAAATTTCTCCGTCAATGCAGATATCTGCTACGAAACCGCCTATTTTTTTTTCATGAAAAGACTCATCCGGTGCGAAATAATATTTCAAAACCGAATGAACGGATTTCTCGGCAAGTGTACCGATTCCCTTTTCACCCTGTACTTTCCCGTACATTCTGTTTTTCGCTTCTTCGAATAAAAATTCATCAATATAAGATTTCATAAAGCGATTATAGCATCCAATTTTACAAATTCCTATTCATTTTACGCAGAAAACCTCTTGAAAAAAAATTTTTTTTGTAGCAATATAGTGATTTAGCGGGTAAAAACGTTTGAATAAAAGGAATAGGTGGTTTCATGGAACCTGAAAAAAATAAAAAAGATGGTAAAAAAAGATATGAACTCCTTGACGCGTTCAGAGGAGTATTGATGATTGAAATGGTGATTTACCATTTTTTATTTGATGTGATGGTTTTTTCGGGCGGGCAATTCAGCCTTTATCATAATGTAGGATATTATATTTTTCAGCAGTCTATCGGTTGGGGCTTCATATTTTTGTCCGGAATGTGTGTATCTTTTTCTGAAAAGATGTTGAAGCGCGGTTTAATAATAATTGGCGCTGCAGCGATTGTTTCTCTTGTAACTTACATAGCGACGCCGTCTCAGGCAATTAATTTCGGTGTTTTGTGTTGCATCGGTTCCTGTATGTTATTGATGATTCCGGTCAAGAAAGTATCCAAATACATAAATCCGTTTGTAGGATTTGGTATTTTTGCAGTACTGTTCTTTTTATTCAGAAATATAAACAAAGGCTGCCTTGGGTTTGAAGGGATTAAAATTCTGGATTTGCCGGATTTTTTATATGCAAATTATTTCACGGCTTATCTTGGATTTCCGCATGCTAAGTTTCAATCGGGAGATTATTATGCATTGTTTCCCTGGTTTTTTTTGTATGTGAGCGGATATTTCTTTTACGGATGTATTGAAAAAAGTGCCGCGGTGAAAGAATTTCTGACAGTAAAAATACCATTTTTGTCAGCTCTTGGAAAATATTCGCTGTTGGTATACCTTTTACATCAGCCGGTTTGTTATGCTTTGGCATTTGTAATATGCAGGTTTATGTGATGTGAATGGTTTCTATTGGATTCATTTTTTGTAATAGCAAAATTTGCAGATAAAGAAAAGAGGAGAAAATTATGGAAAAATTCATGATCTTTAAGGATTTGGCAATTATTATCGTATTTGCCAAGCTGTTTGGTATTCTTGCAAGAAAATGCAAGGCGCCGATGGTAGTCGGAGAAATTATCGCAGGTCTGATTATCGGTCCCTGTCTTTTAGGATGGGTTGAGGCTAATGAATTTATTTTGCAGATGGCAGAAATCGGCGTAATCCTGCTGATGTTCTCTGCAGGACTTGAAACGAATTTGAAGGATTTGATCAAAACCGGTCCGAAGGCACTTCTGATTGCGTGTGCGGGTGTATTTGTACCTCTTGCGGGCGGAACTTTGTTTTATATGTGCTTTTACGGATTTTCCGGAATCGGAACGCCGGAATTTTTCAAGGCAGTGTTTATCGGAACCATTATGACAGCTACCTCTGTTGGTATTACTGTTGAGTCCTTGCGTGAAATGGGAGTTTTGAAAGGAAAAATAGGAACAACCATTTTAAATGCGGCTATCATAGATGATATTATCGGTATGATTGTTTTGACGGTTGTAGTTGGATTTAATGATCCTTCTTCCAGTCCGTTAATTGTGGTAAAGAATACGGTATTGTTCTTCTGTATCGCGCTTGTTGGCGGATTTTTCGCTTATAAAATATTCAAAAAAGTTGACCAGCGTTATCCTCATACACGTCGTATTACGATTGCAGGTCTTGCACTTTGCCTTGCAATGGCTTATGTTGCAGAGAGATATTTCGGTATTGCGGATATTACGGGTGCTTATGTTGCCGGAATTATTTTATGCAATATACATGACTCGGAATATATTGCAAGAAGAATGGATATCAATTCCTATGTTTTGTTCGGACCGATTTTCTTTGCCAGCATCGGTTTAAAAACAAGCATTGATAATTTGGACAGTTCTATTTTATTTTTTACCATTGGATTTGTATTGATAGCTCTTGTGACTAAAATTGTTGGTTGTGGAATTATGGCACGCATGTGTAAAATCAAGACTTCACATGCATTAAAAATAGGTATCGGTATGATGACGCGAGGTGAAGTAGCCTTAATTGTAGCTCAAAAAGGTCTTTCCGTGGGTCTGATGGAGCCAGTTTTTTTCACTTCGGTAATATTTTTAATTATTGCATCTTCCATTTTAACGCCGATTCTGTTAAAATTGCTTTATTCTAAGTGGCCTGACGAGTCCTTAGAAATAACAAATTAGTGAAAGGGAAAAGAAAATGAATAAGAAACAGTTAATTGCGATGATTGTCGCAGCAGTGTTATTTATTGTGGTTGGTGTAACCGGTGTCGGAATGAATATTATTTTCGCATTGATTGAAGGAGACAGTTCGTATTCGTCAAGTGATATGGGATTGGAAACATTTCCGATGGAGGATTTTGTCGGAGTGGTTGACATCGTGGGTACCATTCAGGATTTGGGAGAAGAAAATTATTTCACTTCAACCGGAGAATATAATCACACCACTTGTGTGGATTATATCGAAGAATTGACAGAAGCAGAGAACAATGTAGGTATTCTTTTATACATTGATTCCCCGGGAGGTTATGCAAATATCGGTGATGACCTTTACCTGGAATTGATGGAGTATAAGGAAGAAACAGGAAGACCTATTTATGCATACTTTGATTCCATGGCAGCGTCTGCAGCATATTACGCAGCAATGTCAGCAGATGAGATTTATGCAAACAGAATGACCACGACAGGTTCCATTGGTGTTTATTCCACCTTTTATGATATGAGCGAGTTATATAATAAGCTTGGTATCAAAGAAATCATTATCAAAAGCGGTGCGAACAAGGCAATGGGAAGCGCCGGACAGGAAATGACACAGGATCAGATTGATCTTTATCAGAAGGAAATTGACTATATTTATGAAATTTTTGTAGATGTGGTAGTTGCAGGTCGCGGACTTGACCGTAATACGGTTTACAGACTTGCAGACGGTAGAGCTTATAATGCAGAGCAGGCTTTGCAGTATGACTTGATTGACGGTATTTGCCGTTATGAAGAATATGTTGATATGGTAAGCGAAAAATTCGGCGGAGATGTAACCTTCTATTATCAGGATTCCATGGCATCACCCTTTGCCGGTTTACTCGGTGAATTGAAGGATGCTGCACCGAAGTCTGATTATCAGGCAATTACCGAATTTATCGAAAAGAAAGAAAACGGAGGTTACAATTATGAATCCATCTATCGCTAAGGCAGGGTTTTTTCCTCGTTTAAGCGCCTTTTTGGTAGATGTCATAATTATGGGGATTTTACTTTTTATGATAAAAGCTCCCGTGGCGCTTTTTGAGTTGGCATACCCTGATGCATTTATTTTTCATGATTTCATTTTTGAATTTAATATTTTTGATATTGCTTTTTATTTCATTCAATTAGCTTATTTTGTATGTTTTACATCATTCGCGGGTACAACGTTGGGAAAAGCACTTTTCAATCTTGCGGTTGTTGATGAAGAAGGCAAAAAGCTTACATTCTTTAATGCGCTTTACCGTGAATCCATCGGTAAGTACTTAAGCGGAATTTTGAACCTGGGTTATCTTATGATTTTTGTAGATAAGAACAGAAGAGGATTCCATGATTATTTATGCGACAGTTACGTAATTTACACGTGTAAAATGCGTGAAGTGAAAAAAGTGATTGTTGAAAGAGTATATCAGGATAATTCCATGATACCCAAATCAAATCCGATTCCTCAATCAACGGAAGAAGAAAATTTATGGAAGGAACAGAATGAGGAATCAAAATCAGAAATAGTATCAGAATAATTAACAAACCGGTAGTGGTGCAGATGCATTACTACCGGTTTCTTTGTTCTTGACAATGTTTCAATTAGGAATTATACTAAAATTGTTTAACACATTAAAGTGCAAAACTTTAAAGCGATAAAGTATAAAAACTGAAATATAAAAAAAGAAAGTGAGAGAAAGAAATGATTATCAAGATTACTCTTATGGTTCTCTTTTTTGCATGCATGATTGGTGTTGGTATCTATGCAAAAAAGAAAGCAACCAGTGTGGACAATTTCGTACTTGGTGGTAACAGTGCCGGACCATGGCTTACGGCATTTTCCTATGGAACGTCGTATTTTTCGGCGGTTATTTTCGTAGGTTATGCGGGACAGTTTGGTTGGAGATTTGGTATTGCATCTACATGGGTTGGACTTGCGAATGCCTTAATTGGTAGCTTGCTTGCCTGGGTAATCCTTGGAAGAAGAACAAGAATTATGTCCAATCATTTGAAGTCTGCTACGATGCCCGGCTTTTTTGGGAAGCGTTTCGACAGTAAGGCACTTCAGATTGGTGCATCCGTGATTGCGTTCGTGTTTCTGATTCCTTATACGGCATCTGTTTATAACGGTCTTTCAAGACTGTTTGAGATGGCTTTCGGTATTCCGTATGAGATGTGTATCCTCGTGATGGCAGCTATGACCGGATTGTATGTTATCCTTGGCGGATATATGGCAACAACCATCAATGATTTCATTCAGGGTATCATTATGTTGTTTGGTATCTGCGCGGTAATCGTCGCCGTGCTCAACGGAAACGGTGGATTTTATCAGGCACTGTTAGGATTATCAGAGATTCCTGCAGATGAAACAGCAACGATTGCAGGTCAGGGTGTCTATGCCTCTTTCTTTGGTGCTGATCCGCTGAATCTTTTGAGTGTTATTTTATTGACCTCTCTCGGAACGTGGGGTCTTCCGCAGATGGTACATAAATTTTATGCAATCAAGGATGAGAAATCCGTAAAAACAGGTGCGATTGTATCAACTGTTTTTGCAGTAATCGTAGCCGGAGGATGTTATTTCCTTGGCGGTTTTGCAAGACTTTATTCAGATGCAAATATCTATGATGCAAATGGTGGTGTTATCTACGACGCTATTATTCCGGAAATGGTTTCTAAACTTCCGGATATCCTGGTTGGAATTGTAATTGTACTGGTGCTTTCGGCTTCCATGTCAACCCTTTCTTCTCTGGTTCTGACCTCTTCTTCTACGGTTACGCTGGATATTGTTAAGGGTAGTATTGCCAAAAAAATGAGTGATAAAACGCAGTTGATTGTCCTTCGTTTGTTTATCCTGTTTTTTGTTGCACTTTCCGTTATTATCGCATGGAACAAGAACACATTTATAGCGCAGTTAATGGGTATTTCCTGGGGTGCGCTGGCCGGTGCTTTCCTTGCACCGTTTATGTACGGTCTCTATTGGAAAGGCGTTACGAAGGCTTCTGTTTGGGCATGTTTCATAAGTGGTGTTGGAATTACCGTATCCAATATGTTCTTGAATTACTTATCAAGTCCGATTGTTGCAGGTGCGCTTGCAATGGTTGCAGGTCTTGTGGTAGTACCGATTGTCAGTCTGGTAACTCCGAAATTGAAAAAAGAAGTTGTAGAGGAAGCCTTTGCAGGATATAACAAAGTGGTTTCCGTTCCAAAAAAAATGTATCTGACTCCGGAAGAGGAAGAGAAAAAATAACAAATCTTTCCTTAAGCAAAGACTTCCTGTCTTGAGATGCATTCATAACTGTGATACAATTTAGAATATCCCTTATTTCAAGGGATATTCTATTGTTATATTGGCGAAACGGAGACAGATTAAAAGTGAAAAAATTACTGATTTATTTCAAAAAATATACGTTAGAATCCGTATTGGGACCTCTGTTCAAATTACTGGAGGCCTCTTTTGAATTATTTGTGCCTCTGGTCATGGCAGCAATTATTGACCGCGGAATATCATCAGGAGATACCCCTTATATTCTGAAAATGGGCGGTGTCCTGGTAATTCTTGCGCTGGTGGGATTTGTATGTGCCGTTGTGGCACAGTATTTTGCGGCTAAGGCAGCAGTCGGATTTGCTACCAATTTACGGACTGCCATTTTTGACAATATCCAACGAAGAACCTATGCGCAGATGGATACGTTCGGTACCGGTACCATGATTAACCGTATCACTGCGGATGTCAATCAGGTGCAGACAGGTGTAAACCTTGTGCTGCGTTTATTCCTGCGTTCTCCTTTCATTGTATTTGGCGCGATGATGATGGCATTTTATGTGGATGTCAAAGGTGCAATGGTTTTTGTGATAGCCATTCCTCTGCTCGCAATTGTTGTTTTTACAATTCTTTTGGTGAGTATTCCTCTTTATAAAAAAGTACAGGCTTCCCTGGATAAAGTCGTTACTGCTACAAGGGAAAATCTGACCGGAATACGTGTGGTACGTGCTTTTGCAATGGAACAGCAAGAGGTCAGGGGATATGAGGAGGATGTGCGTGAATTTCGTCATTTTCAGCTTTTTGCAGGGCGTGTAAGTGCTTTCATGAATCCGGTGACATTCGGAATTGTGAATGCGGCAACGCTTCTGATTCTCTGGAGAGGAGCCGGTGAAGTTAACATCGGCATGCTGACACAGGGTGAATTGATTGCGCTGATTAACTATATGGCACAGATTCTGGTGGAACTTGTAAAACTTGCCAATTTGATTATTACTGTAACCAAATCACTTGCAGGAGCAAATCGTATTGCGGATATGCTTGGTGAAGAGGTTGGAGAAGAAAAGGCGGTTGAATCACAGGTTCAGGACGAAGAAGTGGACGAAAAGAAACTTCAGAATCAGCCGGAAGGAATTCATGATATTATTTTTGACAAGGTTTCGTTTTCCTATGAAGATGCGTCTGCGGCTTCACTGCGCCGTGTATCTTTTCAGGCAAAAAAAGGTGATGTAATCGGTATTATTGGCGGAACAGGATGTGGTAAAACATCGCTTGTGAATCTGATTGCCGGATTTTATCAGCCGCAAAAAGGAACCATCGCAGTAAACGGCATTCCGCTTACGGATATGGATCGTAAGGAATACAGAGAGCATGTGGCAATTGTGCCACAGACAGCGGTTTTATTCAGCGGAACTTTACGTGAAAATTTATGCTGGGGTAAGGAAAATGCTACCGACGAGGAAATGTGGGAAGCACTTCGGAATGCCGATGCAAAAGAATTTGTGGAGCAGAAGGAGGGTATGCTTGACACAGAAGTACAACAGGGTGGCAAGAACTTTTCCGGTGGACAGAGACAGCGTCTTTCCATGGCAAGAAGCTTCATTCGAAAAGCGGATGTCCTGATTTTGGATGACAGTACGTCGGCTCTTGATTATGCGACAGAAGCCCGCGTGCGCAAAAATATTCGTAATTTATGTAGTGATTCGATTTGTTTTATCGTATCTCAACGGGCAGCTTCCATTATGGATGCGGATTCCATCATTGTTCTGGATAATGCAGATGTGAAAGGAATCGGTACCCACGAACAGCTCCTTGCGGATTGTGAAGTATATCGGGAAATATATTATTCTCAATTCCCGGAGGGAAAGGAGGAACAACATGCATAAAAGAAAATCAAAAAAAGAACGAAACCGCGAAACGCTTCGCAAAATTTTACAGTATATTAGTAAAAATAAGCTGTTACTGTTCTGTTCTCTCTTTTTTGCACTTTTTACAGTGGCCGGTTCTTTGTTTTTACCAATTTTATTCGGTGAAGCAGTGGATGTGATTGTAGGAGAAAATCAGGTTTCCTTTGATCAGGTTTTGAAGCTTATTTTCATAGGAATTGTCGTGATTCTGATTACCTGTGTATCGCAGTTTCTGATGAATCTTTGTAACAACAGAATGGTTGGAAATGTGGTCGAGCGCATGCGTAAGGATGCAATCCGTAAAATCCAGCGCCTGCCGATTCGTTATGTTGACGGGAGAAGCACCGGAGAGATGATAAGCTGTATCATTAGTGATGTAGAAGTGTTTTCAGAGGGTCTTTTGATGGGCTTTACACAACTTTTTACAGGTGTGCTGACGATTCTTGGAACTTTGGTTTTCATGTTGACGATAGATTTCCGTGTTACGATTATTGTTGTACTTGTTACGCCGCTTTCCTTCTTTGTGGCATCTTTTGTATCCAAAAAAACTTTTCATCTGTTTTCTGACCAGTCTTCGGCACGTGGCCGTCTGACCGGTTTCATCGATGAAATGGTAGGAAATCAGAAGGTGGTTCGCGCTTTCGGACGCGAAGAAGAGTGTATGGAGCGTTTCGAAGAGATGAATACACAGTTGCAGAAGATTTCCTTGAAGGCAATTTTTTTCTCATCCCTTACCAATCCGAGTACCCGTTTCATTAACTCGCTTGTGTATGCGGGAGTGGGCGTTTTTGGCGCGATGGTCGTTATGCAGCCGGATTCTTCCATGACGGTAGGTGAGCTGTCCTGTTTCTTAACGTATGCGAACCAGTACACCAAACCTTTTAATGAGATTTCGGGTGTTATTGCGGAATTCCAGAATGCGCTTGCGTGTGCGGGTAATTTTTTCCGTTTTCTGGATGCGAAGGAAGAACCGGATGCGGTGGATCCCAATCAGGAATTAATCGCAGTAGAGAAGCAGCCCGGAAGTGTGACGCTTGAGGATGTTTCCTTCTCTTATCTGCCTGAAAGAAAGCTGATTGAACATTTTTCCCTTCAGGTCAAACCCGGTGAAAGAGTTGCAATCGTAGGCCCGACGGGTTGTGGAAAAACAACGTTGATTAACCTTCTGATGCGCTTTTATGATGTGGATGAAGGTGCGATTCTTTTGGATGGATGTGATATCCGTCAAATGCCGAGGCAGCAGTTGCGTGGTGCCTATGGAATGGTTCTTCAGGAGACATGGCTGAAAAAAGGAACCATTCGTGAAAATATCGCATTCGGCAGTCCGGATGCGACGCAGGAGCAGATTGAGGCAGCTGCGAAAAAAGCACATGCGCACGAATTCATTATCCGTATGCCACAAGGGTATGATACGCAGATTCAGGAGAATGGCGGAAACTTATCAAACGGTCAGAAGCAGCTTCTTTGCATTGCACGTGTCATGTTACTTGACCCGCCCATGCTGATTCTTGACGAGGCGACCTCGTCCATTGATACACGTACGGAGTTAAAAATTCAGGATGCATTTGCGACCCTGATGCAGGGGCGCACAAGCTTCATTGTAGCGCACCGTCTTTCCACGATTCGCAATGCGAACGTGATTCTGGTAATGAAAGACGGAAATATTATTGAGCAGGGTACCCATGAGGAGCTTCTGGCACAGAAAGGCTTCTACCATGAGCTGTACCGGGCACAGTGGGCATAAGGCGGAAGGAGAGCGTAGTATGAATACATTTCTTGTTACATTATCTTGTGTGGCAGTGATGCTTGTTTATGCAGTACCCGGATTTATTCTGGTAAAAACAGGTAAAGTAAAACAGGATGCTATCAAATCTTTTGCCAATGTATTGATGTATGTCTGCTCTCCGTGTCTAACGATATATTCATTCCGCAATGTTGCATATTCGACGGCGCTGGTGAAAGACATTGCGGTTTTGTTCGTGATTTCAATTGTATTTCAGGCGGCTATTATGCTCTTGTTTGCTTTTTTATTCCGCAAGAAATTCGAAGATGTGAAAATCCGTGTCTGCGTGATTGCCACGGCACTTGGTAATTGCGCTTTCATGGGAGTGCCTCTTCTTGAGGCCGTGATGCCTCACTATCCGCAGGCAATTATGATGTCGAGTATCTTTTCAATTGGCATGAATCTGCTTGGCTGGACACTTGCGAGCGCTATCATCATGAAGGACCGTAAATACGTGAGTTTCCGTAAAGCCCTGATTAATCCGGTAACTATCACGCTTCTTGTAGCGGTACCGATTTTTGTTTTTGGCATTGAGTTGCCGGAACAGGTAGATAGCATGATTACGCTCGTTGGCCGCATGAGTACGCCGATGTGCATGCTCGTGATGGGTATGCGCCTTGCAACGGTTGAGCTGAAAAAGCTTTTCACGGATAAGGACGTGTATGCAACGGTTCTGGTGAAACAGGTGATTGTGCCCTTAGTCGGTCTTTTGATTCTATTACCGCTGCCGCTTGGCAAAGACTTCCAGACGACACTTTTTATCCTTTATGCAACGCCCGTTGCCAGCATTGTACTCAATTTCCCCGAGATGCTGGGAAAAGGTCAGAAGGAGGCGGCAAATCTTGTGCTGCTTGGAACGCTTCTTAGCATTGTGACGATACCGCTTCTGATGTTGATTTATTCTATGACGGGAGTGTAGGGGGGTAATTATGGCAATATGGCAGTTTGATTGTAATATTATACCAATCAGAGATAATATGGATACGTTAAGTCAGGAAGAAACAGGGATATTTAAGGATATATCAGGAGAAGTAATAGTTTTTTGTTGAAAATTTCAAAAAAGGTTCTAAAGTTTAAAATTTGTTTAACTTTCTTTAGTAAAATAATTGAGGTTGCGTAAACACGCAACCTCAAATTTTTGTAAGAGGAGTGACAAAATGAAGCAACAGATGAAGAAATTAAGAAACATCCTGCTTTGTTTAGCGCTTATTGTAACATTGCTTACACAAAGCGCTGCACCGGTTATTTATGCGAAACCGAACTGCAGGAGCAGTGCTTTCCATCGGATACATTAAGGAAAGTAATGCAGAAAATAAGTACTTCTTTACACGAAACGCACAGGATGATATAGTTTCCGTATACAGAAGCAGTGACTCAGAGCTTATCGGAACTTATGAGTATGACCTCTGGGGGAAACCTGTCAGCATTACGGAAAGCACCTCGGGAATCGATACGGACGGCATCTTAGAGAAGAATCCGCTCCGTTACCGTGGATACAGATATGATGCGGAAACGGGCTTCTATCATTTAAAGAGCAGATACTATGACCCGAATATCAGACGATTCATCAGTGCGGATACGGTGGCGGCAGTGATGGTAGAGACCATATCTACAAACGGTAAAAACCTGTTTGCCTACTGCGAAAACAGCCCTGTTTGTTTTGAAGACAGTAAGGGACAGTATATAGAGACACCATATGACTGGATGACGTTGGAAATAAGTATTATGGAAGCCGCTGCTCCGGATGCCGGTGTTTTGGAATGGGTTAATGTATTTTTTGATGCTGTTGATATAGCAATTCCGCTTGCTACGGCTCCAATTGGTACAGGTGAAATATGCAGATTTATCAGATATGCGTGTAAGTCACCGGTTGGAAAATTGGCGACAGCATCAGCTGGCTGTGTAGATAAAGTTGGAGATGCTGCGAGACATACATATAGACATGTTGACAATGTAGGTGATATTGCTAGAAAGGGTGTTAGAAAAGGAAGTGATTTACTTCCCGATATAAAATTTAAAATGTCCAAGTTGCAACATGAATATAAACACGCTGGTGACTTTGGAATAGAAGGAAATTGGAATAAAGTAAATGGTAACAAGTTTCAGCAGGCGATACAAAATCATATAGATAATGCGTCGGAAATCTATAAATCTACATATAGAGGTAGTGATGTTTATGTATATTATGATCCTAAGACAGGGCTTGCTTCATATGTTGACATGGATGGTAATTTTGTTGCAGGTTGGAAACTAAGTAAAGAGCAATTAGAGTTTCATACTACAAATGGGGTTAGAGTTAATTAGGAGGAGACATGGGAAGTTATATAAATTTGGGATTAGTTTCCATTTCTAATAGAAAAGATTTTAATGATAAGTGTATTGCATTGATAGAAAGATTAGATGAGTTTAATGCGATTTCTATAAAGTATCCAAGAAATGAGCATTATACAGTGTGGATCGAAGAATGTATGTGTGAATTTTCATTAGAACAAGCTATAGAGTGTTGCGTTGATTATGATATGGCGGAAATTCTTTGCGACTTTAGAGTAGGAAAACATAAGCTAAAAAATGTTTTGTTGAGAATAAAAAAAATTCAAGATAGTGCTTTATGTTTATTGCTCGAGATGCCGGAAGTAAATGATTTGTTTAAGGATATTGAAGTTGCAGAAAGCGTAATATTTGATTTTTTAAGAAATCTTATGGATTTAAATTTCGAATACGCATTTTGTGATTCTGAAGCGAATACGCCTGAAAATTTAAAGCAAATCAACAAAGATGAAGAATATTCAATGTTTGTACGATATAAACCATGTTTTGAAGTTATTTACGCATCTTGGAAGATAAATGGTTTGTTAAGTAGAAAGTAAATAGTTGTTTTTTTTGGTCTTTATGAACCTGTTTGTTTACTGTGAGAATAATCCTGTTATGATGGAGGATAGTACTGGTCAGGCAGGAGTTGTTATTGCAGGTGTTTTTGTCGGTGCGGATGTTATCATTGACTGGGTAGGACTTACAATTAGTGTCATTGATTTAGCAAATAATCCAAAAGACCTGTTAGCTTATGCAGGGGTGGTTTGTGATTTTGTAGATGTGTTTTTCCCGGGATGTTATACAGGTGAAGCTATCAATGCGATTAAATATTCCGTACGTCATGGTTCCGACATTGCAATGTGGTTTGCAAGTAAGTTTGGCGATGATGCTGTTGCGATGGCTGTGAAGCATAGTGACGAGGTTATTGAGGGTGCCACAGATGCCATTAATCGGATTAATGGATTACCGGCAAATCAGGGCTATGACTCATTAAATAAACTAAAGAATGCAATAGGATCGGCCGGGGAAGGAAATCATTGGCATCATATAGTAGAGCAATCACAAATTGAAAAGTCAGGATTTAGTGCGCAGCAAATTCATAATACATCGAATATTATTGCAGTTGATTCAGCTACACATTCGAAAATCACAGGTTACTACAATACAACAACTTTTCGATTTACAAATGGATTAAGTGTACGTGATTGGCTTGCGGGACAGAGCTATGAATATCAATATGAATTTGGTTTTGATGTATTAAGACAGTTTGGAGTGATTGAATGAAAAAATATAGCAAAGAAGAAGTTTTGAGACAATACGAAGAAAGTGGAAAAATAATGTATCAAGCTACTTTGGACGGAGATTATAAAGCAAACAACAGAGAGGGTAAACGCTTACTCAAAATTTTCAAATATTTTGAAACTGACAGAGCATTTGCATGGGATTGTATAAGGGATATGTTAAACAGTGAGAATGTTGTAGTCAGAACAGACGCTGCAGCATATTGTTTAGCGCTGAATGAAAATATTGATATCGCGATAGAAGTATTGTCTGAAATAAGTAGTAAAAAAGAAAATGGGATATTTGGGTTTAATGCAAAGATGACTTTAGAAGTTTGGGAAAAACAAGGGTATTTAAGGATATATCCTTCAAAAGAAGAGAAGTGATTTCCTATTCCCTTGACGCTCCTCCAATTCTCCTGTTATAACAGCGTGCAACAGGAGGTGTAAGAGGGATGAAATATTCCTCTAATTTCTGGACACAAACAAAATCGGAGATGTTCTTCTTGGCTTTAATAGTCACGGAGTATCTCCGATTTTTCAGTTATTTGTTAATCTCGATAATATTCTTCCAAAAGCATAACAGATTTCTGAAGTTATTATTATGATAATACAAGAGAGGTTCGCCCCATCGGTTATATTAAGGGAAGTGTGGCAGAAAATAAGTACTTCTTTACACGAAATGCACAGAATGATATAGTTTCCATATACCGAAGCAGTGATTCAAAACTTATCGGAACCTACGAGTATGACCAGTGGGGGAAACCTGTCAGCATCAAAGAGGCCACCTCGGGAATCGATACGGACGGTATCCCCCGGCTTTAAGAACCTGTTTGCTTACTGTGAGAATAATCCTGTTATCATAGCGGACAGCACGGGACAGGCGGGAATCGTCATTGCAGGAGTTTTTGTCGGTGCAGATGTCCTTTTTTGACTGGACATGACTTTGAGGATTATTTATCCAAGACTATTGGCGGAGAAGGTTCATTTAGTGTTGGTGGCAGAGATTTTGATGGCGGTATTGGCAACCGTTGGTGGGATGCGAAATCCGATGATTATTGGAGTATGTTAGAAGAGAATCCTAATAAACTGGTGAAGTTTAAGTCTGATATGGGTGACAGATTGAGAATAGCAACTGAAAATGGTGCAACATATGAGTTATTTTCAAATACACCAATACCAGAATCAATAAAACAATGGCTTACCAAAAAAGGAATAACATTTACAGAATTATTAGATTAGAGGAGCATGTGAATGGAAGCATTAATGACACTAGATTGCAGCAATTATACAGAAAGTATAGTAGATGTTTTGAAGATATTTCAACAAATAGGATGGTTTATTTATAATCCACAAGAGAAGGTAGAATATTTGCCAATTGGTGATGATGATGAGTATGATTGGCAATGTGACGAGATATCTGAAAGTGAGTTATATGATATTATTTCTAAAAAGATTGCAAGCAAAGAACAGATAGGTATAAATTTATTTTATTATAATGGTACTGAAGGAATTTCTTTAATGGCATATAATACCAGTCAAATTATATTGAGCATAACAATAAATCGTAAGACTGTTAAGGGAAAGTATACAGATATGGCTTGGTATTTGCAGAACATTATATACAAGTTATTGAATATTGATGTGAGGCCATTATCCTATAAAATAGAAGAATATGAAGATTAATAAGAAAAACGTCTTAGACTTCAATAAAACATAACATGTAACAAAAGTGCAACATTTCCCTTGATAATCCCAAAAATGTCCATGTTACAATGGCACGCACCAGAGGGTATAAGGGAGAAAAAGATTCCTTTTATAACTAAATAATAACACAGTATCAGCGGTATCCCGAAACCTAAAAAGTTTTGAAATATCGCTGTTTTTTTTTCAGTTTTTACAGTAAGGGAAATGATAAAATCAGCTATACGTATACCTCGGACGGCAGACGGACGAAGAAGCAAAACGGTAAACGGTGTTACAACTACTTACCGTTATCATAACGGTCTTCTGATATCCGAAATCACGGGAGATGAAACCTTATGTTACTACTATGATAATGCGGGAGCAGTGTTTTCCATCGGTTACATTAAGGGAAGTGCGCCAGAAAATAAGTACTTCTTTACACGGAACGCACAGGATGATATAGTTTCCGTATAAAGAAGTAGTAATTCGAATATCAGACGGTTCATCAGTGCGGATACGGTGGCAGTACTAACCGTTGAGACAGTATCCCCGGACTATAAAAATTCGTTTGCAATTGCAGGACTTGTTTTTGACATTGTGATGTGGTTTACAAGCTAGTTTGGTGATGTTGCTGCGGCTCATCATATAGTCGCAGGAAGTTCACCTAAAGCGGCAGAGGCAAGAGCAATCTTACAAAAATACGGTGTTGATATCAAGGACGCAGCAAATGGAACAAGAAGATATATTTTATAGTGCATGTGAAAATGTTCGAAAAATGTATAGAAAAATGAGGACTAAAACGTGAAAAAGGGAAATATAACAAACTTAATTAAAAACTTAATATGCGGTATTGCAATCGGTGCGGGTGCAATTCTGCCGGGCATCAGCGGCGGTGTGCTTTGTGTGATTTTTGGCGTATACCAGCCTCTGATGGAGGCATTGGCACATCCGATACAGGGTATCCGGAAGCACTGGAAAATGTTTTTACTGATCGGCATCGGCTGGTTATTCGGATTTGTCCTGTTTGCCAATATGATTGAGTGGATTTTTGAGATATCGGCACTGTATTCGACCTGGCTGTTTGCCGGTCTGATTCTGGGAACGGTGCCGGCGCTTTATAAGGAGGCGGGAAAAAAAGGCAGAACGAAATATTCTTATATATCCATGATTCTTTCCGGGGGAATTTTGATGGCAATCCTGGTAATCGTGAAGTATGTAGTACATATTGCAGTTACACCCAACACGGGCTGGTACGTATTTGCAGGAGGACTTTGGGGAATCAGTTTAGTAATCCCCGGAATGTCCTCATCTCCGATGCTTCTTGCTCTCGGATTATATGAGCCGTTAAACAGCGGACTGGCGAATCTGGACTTGCATGTTATTTTGCCGTGGGTGATCGGTATGGGAATAACCATACTTTTGCTGGCCCGCGCTGTGAACCTGCTTTTCCAAAAAAATGCGTCCTTTGCATATCATGCGGTGGTAGGCATTGTGGTAGCCTCCACGTTGATGATAATCCCGCTTGCCTACGAGTCTGTAGGACAATTTTTCATCGGACTGGTATTTGGCGCGGTCGGATACGTAATTGCATTTATATCCGAAAAACTGGATTTGAAGGTGAAAACCGAAGAAGCATAAAAGCAATACTGTTTAATAACAAAACAGCTTTCGATAAAAAAGTAAAAGTGAGGTAAACAAACAATGGAAATTGCAGAAATTTTATCAAAAGTAGACCATACCCTGTTGGCACAGGGCGCAACATGGGAGGAAATCCGTCAGATTTGTGATGACGGCATGAAGTACAAGGTGGCTTCGGTCTGCATCCCGCCTTATTTCGTGAAGCAGGCAGCAGAATATGTGGAAGGAAAACTCCCAATCTGTACGGTAATCGGCTTCCCAAACGGCTATATGACGACCAAGGCGAAGTGCGAAGAAACCCGCATTGCAATCGAAGACGGCGCGGATGAGATTGACATGGTAATCCGTATCGGTGCGTTAAAAGAAAAGAAATATGATGAGATTCTTGAAGAAATCAAGGCAATCAAAGCCGTATGCGGCGATAAAATCTTAAAAGTCATCATTGAAACCTGCCTTTTAACCGAAGAAGAGAAGATTAAAATGTGTGAAATCGTCATGGCTTCGGGCGCAGATTTTATCAAGACTTCCACAGGCTTTTCCACAGCCGGTGCAACACCGGAAGATATCAGGATTTTTGCCGCACACATCAAGGCGCCGGTTCAAATCAAGGCAGCAGGAGGAATTTCATCCATTGAGGATGCCGAGGAATTTCTATCCCTTGGTGCAAACCGTCTGGGAACAAGCCGCATTGTCAAAATTGTCAAAAATCAATAACCTTTATCAGTAATCAAATCCGGGTCAACAGCCCGGATTTGTTCTTTAATCAGGGTAAAAGGTGCCGGGCCGATTGCAAGGAAGAAACGGTGAAAATTCTGCACGCTGTAAGCATCTTTCCAGCAGGCTTCGGCCAGTTCGCGACATTCGAGAACTTCGAGATATCCAACGAAATAACTTAAGTAGTTCGCAGGCGAATTAACAATATACTCATATATTTCGCCGGCAGCCTGCCGGTCCTCAATACCAAAAGCGGCAAGACATTCATAAGTATCCTCGTTATCGTAGCCATAGTAATGAATGCAGATATCAAGCATGGAATAGAGTGCCAAATGAAGCCGTCGGTTTAAACACATTGCTTCTATGTAAGTCGAATCGCCGTGACTTTTGGCATAGTCATAGGATAGAAATTCTGCATAAGTAGCATAGCCCTCCGTGTAGCCCGGATAATGAAGCAGAGCGCGTGCGGGATGGTAGGTTCCGTCCTCAATTTCCTGATAAAAGGATGTTGTCTGAAACAAGTGACCGGGATATCCTTCGTGTGCAAGTGTTGTGTAGAGCGTTAAGTCATCCGGCTCATCTCCTTCGTTGATATAAATTACGTTTTCCTCATACGCATCCAAAGGGGGCGTTAGGTAAAAGGCAGGACTCACATAAGGCTCTAATGAGGGTTCAACAGAAAGCACACGTAAGGAACCTTCTTTTTCATCCATGGGAAAAAGAATTGCGGTTTTTTCTTTAAGTTCCTGCATAATTTGGGCTGTTTGCAAACCGTTTAAAGAAAAGGAATCTGCCTCTTTTGGCAATGGAAACAGACTTTCCAGATTTTCATAGTCTGCCAGAAAAGAGCTTTTGAGCGCATCCATCAACTCCTCAATACTTTTATCACTGCCGGTCTGTGCGGAAACCAGGTATTGATAGTATTCTTTTCCCTGTGCATTGGCACAAACTCCGGCAGAATCGGTGGCAGAATCCTGCAATGCTAACAAGCCGTTTGTAAGTGCGGCATAAGCCGGTAAAATGCTATCTTTAAGAATGGCATTATTGCGTTGCAAATAGGAGGCGTAAGCCTCTGCGGTAATTTTACCTTCTTTAAGAAGTGTATCAAGTCGGGAGGCAAACGTGACCTGTAACAGATGTGTATTGTCCTTCAGGCTTTCAGCCGTTATTACATCGCGGCACTGTACAAGGACTTCCCGAAGCGCATAGCGCGACATAAACAGACCGTTTGCAGCCTTTTCCTGTTCATAGAGCAGTATCCCGTCGAGATAATCCGGCAGGGAGGAAAGAAGCGTCAGATAGTGCAAAATGTCTTCCTCGCTACGCAGTGAATATTCCGAAAGAAGAATCGGAAGTTGCACATGCATACCGGAGGAAAAGGTAAGCGGCTCCTCATAATAGCGAAATGCATCGCCTGCCTGTTCCTGCTTTAGGTAGGAATGAAAAATATTGTATGTCAGGCGGTTCGTAGGCGAAAGGGTTTGCAGATCGGTTTTTGTAAGCAGAGTGAGCAACCGTTCGATTTCTCGGGCAGAGGCATCAAAGGAGTCCGTCTGATAGACGCTAAAAGTATGCGAGGCGTTTTTAATGGCATAATCCTCCGGTCTTGCAAGCATATAATGCAATGTAAGACCGTCGCAAGAAAGCTCTTCTGTCAGATAAGCGTCCAAAAGCCGCTCAAATTGACGATCCGGCGTATGAAAAAACAGATAAAGTGCGAAGAGAAGAAGGATGCTTCCGCCGAAGATACAGAGTATGGATTTGAGGTTGCGGCGCAGGAAAGAAAGAGGATGGGCAAGAGTTTTTATTAATTGATTCATGGCTTGCCTTTCCAAAGAGTGTTTTCCATTTATTGTATGCAAAGGTAAGGTAAGATAGTCCTTTTAGAACCAATGTCGTTTTTTTAGTGCTGTTAGACTTGTTTTCTTTTACCCTAAAACCATGGAGGTTAAAGAAATATATGTGCGAGGACAGACAGACCTTTCACGGCTACCGCATTCTTGCCATTGACGGAACTGCTGACGAATATCCTTATCAGTCAACCGCAACTGCCATTTTAATAGAAAGGCTGACGCAACGAATCTATCAGTTGGCGAAAAAAGTCGATGCAAAGAAGAACGTCTTGCGCGGACGCTATAACCGTGCGAAGAAACAGTTGCAGGCATTGAAATGTCAGCATGAGTAATTTTTTAAATAATTGCATGACGTGACACAAAAACAGACTATTTAGTATATTTTTAAAACTGTATGCTTTTGCATACGTTATACAGACTAGTTAGTAAAAGCATACTGTTAATCGAAAACGAAAAAGAGGAGAATTTCATAGACAGTACATTGACTAGTAGATATAATAGAGAAACGTACAAGTTTAGATGCACAAATTTGAATTCTCACTTGAGGTATTTTAAGGGATTTAATAACTGTTATATCTTGTTATAGAAATCTCGGCAAACCCTTGAAAATACTAAAGTTTTCGTGGGTGTCCTCTCCGTCACATCTTGTATCGTGTTATATCGTTCTACCCTTGTTTACGAACCCTCATAAGGGAAAAAACAAGGGAAAGAAAATCAGGTAACAACTTATAACAAAATATAAAAATGACAGTTGGGACTGGATGAAATGCTTACAGTACATTTCTATGAAAGGACTGATAAGATGAGATTAATATATGCAGATTATAATCCTCAAACGAACAGTATCGATGTAACTGCATTTGAGAATTATATATTGCGGATTGACTGTAATAAGGCAGAGGATGGATTAAGAACTACGCCCTGCTCGCAGAATTCACTTAATGCATTGGCAATAGACAAACCATTGGAATATGCTCGGCTTGCCTTAGATGGTGAAATGCAGGCATGGGTAGATGCGATTGATAGTATAGAGGTGTGGTAGAATCAACGGACAGAGGACAAGTGGGTTCTCTGTCCATATTATCATAGACACTTCGTGCTTTTCAAATGTCGTATTTTGTAATCCATGTATGGATTTCTTTAACTACAGGCTCTAAATCTTTTCCCTTTTGTGTCAATGAGTATTCTACTTTTGGAGGGACTTGTTGGTATTCTTTTCTATTAACAAGTCCATCTTTTTCAAGCTCTTTTAATTGTGTAGTCAACATTTTGTGTGTAATAGGTGAAAGTATTCGTTTTAATTCTCCATATCGTAATATTTCATTAAATGCCAACACATAGATTATCCGTAGCTTCCACTTTCCACCAATCATATTAACTACATTTTCAAATTTCTCATACCCAAAATCTTTAAGATAGCAAAATTCTTTTTCCATTCTCATACTCTCCTTTTAGATAGTATCTTACAAAAAAGTGCATACTTTCCAATTCGAGTATACTTGAATAAAATTAAATAGTAAATATTTTATTCAAAGAATTGAGGAATGTGCTTATGAAAATAATAATCATAAACGGAAGTCATAGAAAAAATGGTTCGACCGCTTTCATTTTAAATGAGCTATTGCAAGAACTAAACAAATATGATGATGTGGATGTGCAATTTATCCATGTGGCTGATCTATCATTAAATTATTGCGTGGGATGTGGTACTTGTTACAGAACAGGAAAATGTATATATAGGGATGATGTGGAAGCACTTTCGTCTAATATTGCAAGTGCTGATGGAATTATCCTTGGCTCGCCAACCTACGCCAGTAATGTATCAGCACAAATGAAAACAATTATAGACAGAGGACATTTTGTTATGGAGCAATTGCTTTATGGAAAGTACGCAATAAGTGTGACTACATATGAGAACTATGGTGGTACGGATACTGCAAAAATTATGAATAGGCTATTGTCGTATTCAGGAGCAAAGGTTTGTGGGAAAATATTATTCCGCAAGAAAAGTCCTTCTAATCTGATGGAAAAATATCAATCAAATAAATATATACAAAAGTTAGCTAATACATTATACTGGGACATCAAACTGAAACGCAAATATATATTACAGAGTATTAAGCAATTTATTATATTTAAAATCGGAATCAAACCATTTGTTATAAATAACGCAAAACAATATGCAGGAGTAATAGATTATTGGAAAAGTAAAAATATAACATAAAAAGAGTTGCTTATGAATAATTCTTGATGATACTAGGGGCGATCATCTCGCCCCTGTATCTCTGCTTCGATAAGGTTGACTGGCGTTCTGTCTGTCAGCCATTTCTTGATACCGCTGTATCTTTTCGTGCATGGTTTCGAATTTTGGAGTGGCTTTTTCTCCGTAGGCTTCATCCCACTTGACTCATTCTTTCTGGTATGCGTCTATGGCACGCTGTGCGGTATAGAATGAGGTGTAGAAATCCTGCACTGTTGCAAATCCATGCTGTCTGACTATGCCAGATAATCCGGCTTTGAGGCTTCGGATTTCCTTGGACTGCTGGGGTGAAGGAGTATATTTATCGAGGTATTTCGGATAAAACCGTAGAAAGATATCCTGTACAGTAGGACGTTCCATTATGAATCCTCCTGTATGTCAAAGGGACTTTTAATACCAAGCAAAGTTTTGTTACTGACATGAAGAT
>JAZSCW010000001.1:0-14959 GCA_045530835.1 Lachnospiraceae bacterium
CCCTTTACCCACCCTTTACTGGACTATCGCCAAGCGGTAAGGCACAGGACTTTGACTCCTGCACTCGCTGGTTCGAATCCAGCTAGTCCAGCTCACGCACAATATATTTAACAGATATGGGCCATTAGCTCAGGTGGTAGAGCACTTGACTTTTAATCAAGTTGTCCGGGGTTCGAGTCCCCGATGGCTCACGAAGAAAGCAAATAACGACAGCGTTCATTTGCTTTTTTTATTTGATTTAGAATCCTTTGAGGTATAAGAGCATGATATTAGCGGTACGAAATCTGGTTATTACATGTATGATAATTTGTTTGATTACATATTTGGTTTGCCGTAAGATGCCGGACTTGAAATGCAAAATGGGATATATGGTTTTGTTAAGTACTTTTTCTTTGCTGGTATTATGGTTAACAGGTGTTTCGCCCAGAAATGGTTTGCAATTTGAAATTGACTGGACCACAGTACAAATGACGCCGCTTCAAGGAATTAAAACCGTCTTGTATAATGGCGTGACAGCTTATGCGATTGAAAATATTCTGGGAAATGTAGTGATGATGATGCCGATAGGATTTTTGTTGCCGTTGTGTTTCAAAAGTTTACGAAAATGGTATATTTCCGGCGTAATCGGATTCATGTTTTCGCTGCTTATCGAATGTTCACAGCTCTTTTTGTGGAGAGGAACCGATATTGATGATGTTTTGTTAAATACTGTGGGAACATTGATGGGATATTTGAGCTGGCGAATTTTCAGACGTCGTCTGGAGTTATGCAGTGGCCTGCAGGAAGTAGATGGTTTATGGAATATTTTGTGGGTGGTTGCATTATTACTGCCATATTTCGTGGAATTATCGGTTGGCTTTTTGGATTTTTTGATTGGAAGGTGAGGTTTCTGAGTTGGTGTTTTCCCTAAAATGGGAAAAACACAAGGTATAGGGGTTACCTTGCGTTTTTCAAAAAAGGGAAAAACAATCGGAAAGACGATTGGTTTTAGCATAGATATAAAAAATCTAAACATATAATACTAGTTTAGAAAAATAAAAGCAAGTGAAATATGAAAAAAGTATGAAAAAAATGCCAAAAATATCAAATAACAAATTTTAGATACAAAATAGAGAGGAAAAGAATGAAAAAAGAACAGAGTGTAATAAAAGAACAAACGGATAATCTGAAAGGAAACGATTCGATTGAACTTCAAGAGAACAAGGCGGAGGTAATGCCTGAAAACAAGATGGGTATAATGCCGGTGAATAAGCTTTTGGTTAGCATGAGTATTCCGATGATGATTTCCATGCTGGTACAGGCATTGTATAACATTGTAGACAGTATTTTTGTAGCAAAGGTAAGTCAGGACGCGGTAACGGCAGTTTCACTTGCGTTTCCTTTGCAGATGCTTATTATTGCAGTGGCCGGTGGTACCAGCGTTGGTGTGAATGCCCTGCTTTCGAGAGCTTTGGGGGAGAAAAATCAGGAGCGTGTGAATAAAGCTGCAACCAATGGTATTTTTTTGATGGCAATTAGTTATCTGTTGTTTTTATTGATTGGTCTTTTTGTGGTACGTCCGTTTTTTGCAATGCAAAAAACGGGGAGTCCTGCAATTATGGAATATGGTGTGTCATATCTTTCCATTTGCTGTATTTTTTCATTTGGTGTTTTTACGCAGTTTATTTTTGAAAGATTGTTACAGTCAACAGGTAAAACCTTTTTTGCAATGATTACACAGGGCGTGGGTGCAATCACTAATCTGATTCTTGACCCTATTTTGATTTTTGGTCTTTGGGGATTTCCTGAGATGGGAATTGCCGGTGCGGCAGCTGCAACCGTAATTGGACAAATTGCGGCAGGTATTACGGCGTTGATACTGAATTGGAGATTTAATCCGGAGGTTACGATTTCGTTTAAGAAGTTTAGGCCGGATGGCAAAATAATCGGTAAAATATATGCAGTTGGTTTTCCGTCTATTATCATGCAGTCGATAGGTTCTGTTATGAATTACGGATTTAACCAGATTTTGCTTTCTTTTACCGATACCGCAGCGGCAGTTTTTGGCATTTATTACAAACTACAGAGTTTCTTTTTTATGCCGGTATTCGGTCTGACAAACGGATTGATTCCGATTCTTGCTTTCAATTTTGGTGCAAGAAAGAAAGGAAGAATGATGAAGGCATTGAAATTGAGTATTTTGTATGCAGAGATTATTCTGATTGCAGGCGCGCTTTGCTTTCAGTTTGCACCGCATGTTCTGTTGCAGCTTTTTAATCCGGAACCGGAATTGCTGGAAATCGGAATAACGGCCTTGCGTACTATTAGTTTGTCATTCCCGGTAGCTGCGTTTTGTATTATTTGCGGAACAATGTTTCAGGCTCTTGGAAACGGCGCATACAGTATGTGGGTATCCATTGCAAGACAGCTTGCTGTATTACTTCCGGTAGCGTTTTTGCTTTCTTTAACAGGCAACCTGTCCCTGGTATGGTGGGCATTTCCGATTGCTGAAAGTGCATCACTGTTGATGACGGTAATCTTTCTGATTCGTATCAATAAAAAGACGCTTCGTCATCTGGATAATAATGATTGAAAAACGATTGACAAAGTAAAGAAATGTAAATAAAATAAAAAGGCATGCAAAGTTTCATATGGTAATACATGATTTGCATGCAATACGCGGATGTGGCGGAATTGGCAGACGCGCCAGATTTAGGTTCTGGTGGGAGACCGTGGGGGTTCGAGTCCCTTCATCCGCATTGCTCAAATCCTCGCAGGCTAAGGGTTTGAGCTTTTTTTTTATCAAAGGGAAAAGAAAACTTATTCGTTCAACAGAGTGAAAGCGCTTTTGATAAAGGAATCTTGGCTTTGCATGAAAACAATAATATTATTTCTTTAAAAAGATGTTTTTGACAAGCGTAATACACAGTGGTAAAATAGCTTCACGAGTATTTTTTGGGAGGATTTTGCAATGAAAATAGGTACAACAAGAGAGTTGAAAAATCATGAGTATCGTGTCGGACTTACACCGGATAATGCAGCTGCGTTGGTTGCAGACGGCCATATTGTATATGTGGAAACACGTGCGGGTGAAGGAGCCGGATTTGAGGATGCAATGTATAAGGCGGCAGGAGCTGTTATTTTAGATACACCGGCAGAGGTTTTTGCCAATGCTGATATGATAGTGAAGGTGAAAGAACCGGAACCTTGTGAGTATGAATATTTGAGAGAGGGACAGATTCTTTATACATATCTTCATCTTGCACCGAATCCCGGTCTTGCAGATGCATTGATCAAGAGAGGGGTGAAGGCTGTTGCGTTTGAAACGATTACGGATGCAGAGGGTAATCTTCCCTGCCTTCGTCCGATGAGTCAGATTGCAGGACGTCTTAGTATTCAGGAAGGTGCTAAGTATCTTGAAAAGAGCTTTGGTGGCCGTGGCATTTTGCTTGGTGGTGTGCCGGGTGTGGAACGCGGTAAAATTGTAATTATTGGTGGCGGTATTGCCGGAACTTATGCGGCAAAGGCTGCAGTCGGAATTGATGCGCAGGTTACGTTGCTTGATGTGAATTTGAATCGTCTTTCCTATTTAGAGGATGTTTTCGGCGCATCTGTTACAACGCTCTATAGTACAGACGCAAATATTCGCAAGTGTCTTGCAGAGGCAGATCTTGTGATTGGTTCGGTATTGATTCCGGGAGGTAAAACACCGAAACTTATCCGTAAGGAACATTTGAAATTAATGAAGAAAGGGTCGGTAATTGTAGATATTGCAATCGATCAGGGCGGATGTTGTGAGACTTCCCGTGTGACCACACATGATAATCCGGTATTTATTGAAGATGGTGTTGTGCATTACTGCGTAGGTAATATGCCCGGAGCAGTTCCCTATACTTCAACGATTGCCTTGGCCAATACCACATTCAAGTACGGAATGATGATTGCAAGATATGGTCTGGAAGAAGCCGTTAAGATGGATGCCGGTCTTGCAAATGGTGTTAATATTTATGGACATAAGTGTACCAACAAAAATGTTGCGGAGAGTTTGAACTTAGAGTACACGGATTTGTTTGAGGCAATAAACGCATAAGAACAGAATAGCGGTTTTTGTGATTTATTTACAAAAAACGGAGGAGAAAATTAATGCAGATAGTTATTCAAATTGGTTTGTTAATCTTGGGGTTTGTCCTATTAATATACGGCGCTAATTTCTTTGTGGATGGTGCAAGTAAAGTGGCGGACAGATTAAAGATTCCTCAGATTGTAATCGGTCTTACCATTGTGGCGTTCGGAACCAGTGCGCCGGAAGCAGCGGTCAGTATTGCAGCAGGAATCAAAGGGAGTGCGGATTTAGCTATAAGTAATGTTGTTGGAAGTAATATTATGAATATTTTTCTGATTCTTGGTTTGTCTTGTATTATTACACCGTTGCTGGTGCAAAAGACAACAGCGAGGATTGATATTCCGCTTGTTATTCTTACTTCAGCTGCGGTTCCTGTGCTTGGCTTGATTGGGAATAAGCTTGGGCTGATTGACGGCATTATTCTTTGGATTGGCATGATTGGTTTTTTGGTATATTTAATTTATATTGCGCTGAAGGATAAGCCGCAGGAAGAAGAGGCAAAGAAAGAGGAAAAGAAAGCACCGATTCTCTGGCTCATTTTCAAAATTATCCTCGGCGGTGCGGCAATTGTCTGGGGAAGTACTTTGGCGGTTGATTCAGCCTCCGCACTTGCGACGATGGCGGGATGGGGAGAACGTATCATCGGACTTACCATTGTAGCATTCGGAACATCCCTTCCGGAGCTTGTAACATCTGTTACGGCAGCAACGAAGAAGAAAGCGGACATTGCAATCGGTAATGTTGTCGGAAGCAATATTTTTAACGTTTTGTTTGTTTTGGGAACTACGGCGCTTGTGACACCGGGTGGTGTTCCTTTCCAGATGGCTTTTATTATTGACTGTGTAATGGCTGTCATAGCAGCGGTCATCTTGTTCTTCTTTGTTTTCAAGGGACTGAAATTGAAACGCGCAGGCGGCATTGTTATGTTAGCAGTATATGTGATATATTTAGTATATCTGATTATCAATCCTTTCCAATTTGCATAAAACAGTAAGAAGTGAAGCGGATAGAGACAGATGGTTTAAACGGAGGTATTCCTTGAACGGAGTACCTCTTACTTTTATTTAGAAACCTAAATTTGACCGGAAAAAAATGTCAAAAAGAATCGCTTCCTTTCCAGCTTATTTCCTTGCGAAAAGGGAGGAATTGCGATAGAATAGTAGTAATATTTTGATGAAGATGACAGAAAGGAAGTAACGGATATGTCAATGCAGTCGGAAATGATTAAAAAACAGCTTTTTGAAGCTAATCTTGAAGTGCAGTTGGAAAATACCGCACAGCGTATTTATGGAAAAAAGCTTGCACAATGTGAGGAGCAGGAGCTTTATGTTGTGTTATTAAATATGACAAAAGATTTATCAACCGTAACAGAACCTATTCACGGACAGAAGAAAGTATACTATATTTCAGCTGAATTTCTGATTGGTAAGTTATTGTCCAACAATCTGATTAACCTTGGTATTTATGATAAGGTAGAGGCGATTCTTTCAAAGAACAATAAGAGTCTTGCGAAAGTAACGGAATATGAACCGGAGCCATCTTTGGGAAATGGTGGATTGGGGCGTCTTGCAGCCTGCTTTTTGGACTCAATTGCAACATTGGGGCTTCCCGGCGACGGAATTGGTTTGAATTATCACTTTGGACTTTTTAAGCAGGTTTTTGAAGACAATAAGCAATGTGCGGTTAAGAATGAATGGATTGAGAAAGATTCATGGTTGAATGAGACGGACGTTTCTTTTGAGGTAGAGTTTAATAATTTCAAGGTGAAGTCCAAATTATATGATATTGATGTAATCGGATACGAGAATGGTGTGAATAAACTTCATTTATTTGATTTGGAAAGCTTGGATGAGTCACTTGTAAAAGAAGGTATTTCTTTTGATAAAGAGAAGATTGACAAAAATCTTACATTATTCCTTTATCCCGATGATTCCGACGAAGCCGGAAATCTTCTTCGAATTTATCAGCAGTATTTTATGGTAAGTAATGCCGCACAATATATTTTACATGAAATGAAGGAAAAGAAATACGATCTGAGAAAGATGTATGATTATGCGGTGATTCAGATTAATGATACGCACCCTACAATGATTATTCCTGAGTTGATTCGTATTCTGACACAGGATAAGGCAATCGGCATGGATGAGGCAATTGATATTGTAAGCAAGACTTGTGCGTATACAAATCATACAATTTTGGCTGAAGCACTTGAAAAGTGGCCGCTTGCTTATCTTGAAAAGGCAGTTCCTGCCTTGGTACCGATTATTAAGGAACTCGCAAAGCGCGTGGAAAAGAAGTATTCTGATCCAAAAGTATGGATTATTGATGAGGATGAGCGTGTACATATGGCACATATCGACATTCATTATGGTTTTTCCATTAACGGGGTTGCCGCAATTCATACAGAAATTCTTAAGAATACGGAATTGAATGCTTTTTATCAAATTTATCCTGAAAAGTTCCATAATAAGACAAATGGAATTACCTTCCGCCGCTGGTTACTTGCATGTAATCCGAAATTAAGCGATTTCATTACTTCATTAATCGGTGACGGATACAAAAAGGATGCAAATGAATTAGAGAAATTACTTGCGTATATAGATGACGATAAGGTATTAGAACAGCTAGATGCCATTAAGATGGATTGTAAAAAGAATCTGATTTCCTATATGGAAGAAAAAGAGGGCGTTAAGGCGGATGAAAATTCCATTTTTGATATTCAGATTAAACGTTTACATGAGTATAAGCGTCAGCAGATGAATGCACTTTATATTATTCACAAGTATCTTGAGATTAAGAAAGGCAAGCTTCCTAAAAGACCAATTACGTTTATTTTTGGGGCAAAGGCAGCACCTGCATATGTGATTGCGCAGGATATTATTCATTTGATTCTGGTAATGCAGCAGCTTGTAAACAATGATCCCGATGTTTCACCGTACATGAAGGTTGTTATGGTAGAAAACTATAATGTGGACTACGCGCAGCGCTTGATTCCGGCATGTGATATCTCGGAGCAGATTTCGCTTGCAAGCAAGGAAGCCAGCGGAACAGGAAATATGAAGTTTATGTTGAACGGTGCCGTGACATTAGGAACCGAGGATGGTGCAAATGTTGAAATCGGAGAACTTGTCGGAGCGGATAATATTTTCACATTTGGAAAGAAGAGCGATGAGGTAATTGCACATTATGCTAAGGCTGATTATGTGTCTAAGGATTATTATCTGAAGAGCCCTGTAATAAAAGAGGCTGTAGACTTTATTATTGGTAAAGAAACGCTTGCCATCGGAGACAAGGAAAATCTGGAACGTTTGTATAAAGAACTTTTGAACAAAGACTGGTTTATGACGTTATTGGATTTGGAAGAATATATAGAAGTGAAAGATAAGATGTTTGCTGCGTTCGAAGAACGTCGTGCATGGCGTCAACGTATGTTGGTAAATATTGCAAAAGCAGGATTTTTCTCTTCTGACAGAACAATTGCGGAATATAACCGTGATGTGTGGAAATTGAAGTAGAAGTTTGAGCGCGGCTGTGATGAGCAGTCGCGTCCTCTGAATGATGGAAGAATAGAGTAAAAGGAAAAGAGCGGAATGAGAAAAAGCGGTATATTGATGCCAATCAGCAGTTTGCCGTCAAAGTACGGAATTGGATGTTTTTCCAAAGAAGCATATGAATTTGTGGATTTTTTGAAACTGGCAGGACAGCGTATCTGGCAGATTCTTCCACTGTGTCCGACCGGGTACGGTGATTCTCCGTATCAGTCAGCTTCCGTCTTTGCGGGAAATCCGTATTTTATTGATTTGGAGCAGCTGATTGAGGCCGGATGGTTAACACGTAAGGAATGTGATAAAGCAAAACTTGAAAACGATGAAAAAACGATTGATTACGAAAAAATGTATTATAATCGTCTTCCGTTATTAAAAAAAGCGTTTGAAGTCTCAGAGATTGAACAGGAGGAGGAGTTTCAAGCGTTTCGTGCAACACAAAACTACTGGCTTGATGAGTACGCCTTGTATATGGCAATTAAAGATGAGAATGACGGATGCAGCTTTTTGGAGTGGCCAAAAGAGTTACGTTATCGTAACGAAGATGCTATTTTGGAAGCCCGTAAAAGGTTGCAGAAAGAAATTACGTTTTATTCCTTTTTGCAATATCTCTTCTATGAGCAATGGACTGCTTTGAAGGCGTATGCGAATGAGAAAGAAATAGAAATTGTTGGTGATATTCCTATTTATGTTGCGCTTGATAGTGCAGATACATGGATGCATCCTGAACTGTTTCAGTTGGATGAAAATGGGCTTCCGGTAGGTGTTGCAGGATGTCCGCCGGATTATTTCAGCAGAACCGGTCAACTGTGGGGGAATCCGCTCTATGATTGGGATTATCACAAAAAAACTTCGTTTTCATGGTGGATGCAACGTTTGGGGCATTGTTATAAATTATATGATATTGTACGCATCGATCATTTTAGAGGCTTTGATGAGTATTATTTCATTCCGTTTCAGGATGAAACTGCAGAGTTCGGGCATTGGGAACCGGGTCCCGGCTATGCATTGTTTGAAACTTTTCGAAAAACTTACGGAAAAAAACCTGTGATTGCAGAGGATTTGGGGCTCTTGACTGATTCGGTCAAGAAATTGATTCAAAAAACAGGGTACCCCGGCATGAAGATTCTTGAATTTGCTTTTGACTCTGATGAAGAAAATGATTATCTTCCGCATAATTATCAGTCTAATTGTGTTGTATATACAGGAACACATGATAATGACACGGTGTTGGGATGGTATAACAGTGCCAAAAATAAGGATAAAAAGCACATTCGGGAATATCTTGGAATCAAAAGCGCGACAAATATTAATTGGGATTTGATCAGGCTGGCACAACAAAGTGTGGCAGATACGGCGATTATTCCGATGCAGGATTGCTTGGGGCTTGGAACAGAGGGACGTATTAATTTGCCCTCTACGCTCGGAAAAAACTGGAAGTGGCGCATGTCTGCCGGCGTTTGCACACCGGCACTTGCTGAAAAATTATATGAGATGGCCAAGCTATATGGCCGAATTTAACAAGGAATCAGAACATTTGGCTGAGGGCGGAATTTGAAAAGGAAGGGTCTGTTGTGACATCCCTGTCAAACCATTCGGGTGGTGTGAAGGCAAGTGCTTCTTCTTTTGTTTCGAATTCTACTTCAGCAAGAACCAGAGGTGCTAAAGGCTCTGCAAAGATATCCAATTCAATGGTAAGTTTATCATTATACGGAATCAGATAGCGTTCTTTGGAAATGATAAGTCCGTCAGCTTTTTCACGTAAATGAAGATATGCTTCTTCGGTAAGAGGAAGATTATATTCTTCGCGCACAAGGAAGCCTTTTCCTTTATAAGTTAAATAATAAGTATTATCTTCACGACGCACGCGGATGACCGGAGAAGTATTCAAATAGGCCTGCTCAAGCTTGTGTGCCGGATATTGTGCAAGGTTGGCGGGGATGTTTTTGACTGTGAATTTACGTTCGATTTCCATAAATTGCTCCTATTCTTAATGGGTGTATTTGCAGAATGCTGTTTGGTCTCTGCTGAGTTTTAGTATACTCAAACAGTATAGTTTTTACAAGGTTGAGCGTGAATGTTTTGCGTTAACGTATGAGGTGAAGCTGAAGTGAAATAATAAACGGAGGTCTGATTTATGGGGTGGTTTGTATATCTGAAAGAATTCAATGTGATATCAATGCTGGTAAGACTTGTGCTTGCGATGCTTTTTGGGGCACTAATCGGTTATGAAAGAGAGAAGCTTGGAAGACCGGCAGGATTACGCACACATATCCTTGTTTGCGTCGGAGCTTGTATGACATCTTTGATTGGTATTTTTGTCTGGGTGCAGGATCCCGGAAGCGATCCTCTTAGAATTTCTGCACAGGTAATTTCCGGAATTGGTTTTCTTGGCGTCGGAACCATAATGGTGAGGGGACGTGATCATATTACCGGTCTGACAACGGCAGCAGCCTTGTGGGCAACTGCAACGCTTGGCATTGCAGTTGGATTTGGCTTTTATGAAGCTGCCTTGGTTTGTGCTTTTATTGTGACGATTACGACCGGAATTCTTTGCAGGCTGGAAGATGACAAGAAAAAAAAGAACCGGAAATTTCATTTTTATGCTGAAATAGAGAATGTGGCTGATGTGAATGAAATTATGGACCGAATGGTGAATGAACTTGGGGTGAAAGAACCACTTATTGTTCCGCCGCGTAGTGCATCCGGGCATCATGTAGGGGTGGAAGGCTATATTTTTGCGGAAGGTGATTGTCCGCCGGAGAAGTTAATTAGGGATTTGCGTGCGGCAAAAGGAATTACTTTTGTTGTTGAGAATCAGAAAGCATCTATATAAGAAATAAGAAGGTATGTTTACCGTTAGAAAAACCTCTTTTATCGGAAGGAATTATCGATAAAAGAGGTCTTTTTGAATTAATTAATGGAAAGACTAAAGTGAAAGTCTTTGAATAAATGCTCTGATTAAATCAAAGAGGTGCTGAAATAGCGTTCAACACGGTCAGGAAGAATCGTAGCAATCACTTTGTCTTTTCCGTATTTTTCGGCCATTTTTTTGGCTGCCCAAACGTTTGCGCCTGATGAGGTTCCGCACAGCAAACCTTGTATGCGTGCAAGTTCACGTGCTGTTTCAATTGCATCCTCGTCTGTAACTTCTACTATATCGGTAATAATGGAAACGTCGAGTATGTCAGGAACAAATCCGTCACCGATTCCTTGAATCTGATGCAATCCGGGTTCATGACCGAGAAGAGCGGAGACGTTTTTGGGTTCTACCGCAACGATTTTAGTGTCCGGATTTTTTTCTAAAAGATATTTGGAAACACCCTGTAAGGTTCCGCCGCTTCCGATGCCTGAAACATAGATATCAATTTTTTGACCAAGCTGTTCACATAATTCAACTGCGGTTGTTTTGTAGTGAATGTCCGGGTTGGCGGGATTTTGGAACTGCTGAGGTACGAAATACTTGTCGGAAGAGGAGGCGATGCGGACTGCTTCGTCAACGGAACCGCCAATACTGAGTTCTGCCGGTGTTAAAACCAGTTCTGCTCCCAGCGCGCGAATGATTTTTTTCCTTTCTTCACTCATGTTTTCCGGCATTACGATAATGACAGGATATCCTTTGCGGATGCCGCAGAGTGCAAGACCGATTCCTGTGTTGCCGGAGGTGGGTTCGATAATTGTCATGCCGGGCTTGAGTGCACCGCTTCGCTCAGCTTCATCAAGCATATTTTTTGCAATACGGTCTTTGATACTTCCGCCCGGATTAAGAAATTCCGCTTTGGCAAAAATATTCAAACCCGTTGTTTCCTCAAGGGAGAGTAATGGCGTATTGCCGATTAAGTCCAAAACATTTGAGAAGTACATAATTTTATTCTCCATTTTCTTAATTTAAAATTTCACTATATTAGTATAGTACATTTTGTGGCGAAATGCTATAGTGAAAATCTTCATTCGTATGGATGCAGTATAAAAGACTGTAAAATGTATATACCAAAATAAAAAGTCACAAATGGAGGAGACACTGTGTTGTATAAAATACATATAAATTAGTGCTAAAATTTGTAACCACTAGAAATATTAGATGAAAACAGATGTCGTTTTTTTGTAATAAACAACAAAGTGTTAACAAACTTTGAACACTTTTAACAAAAAAGTCACAATATTATCATTTACAAATACTATATAAAAAAAGTCAGAGATGTGATATTCTTATGACCATAAAAGGAGGTAAAAAGCAGTGAAAAAGCTAAATCGAAAAGTGAAAGCGGTAGTCTTGACCCTCGCATTATGTTTACAGCTCGTCATTCCTGCAATGGATGTACAGGCAGCACAAACATTTTACGATAACAAGACAGGTAATGAGGATGGTTTTGATTATGAGCTCTGGAAAGATTACGGTAGCACAAGCATGACCATCAAAGGTGGCGGAAATTTCGAGTGTTGGTGGGAAGACATTGGAAATGTCCTTTTTAGAAAAGGTAAAAAATTCGACTGTACACAGACTTATCAGCAGATCGGAAACATGACAATCAACTTTGGTGTTGATTATCAGCCGAACGGAAACTCTTATTTATGCGTTTACGGTTGGACCAGAAACCCTCTCGTAGAGTACTACATCGTAGAGAGCTGGGGTTCATGGCGTCCCCCCGGAGCAACATCCAAAGGAACAATTACTGTAGATGGTGGTACATATGATGTATACGAAACAACTCGTGTAAATCAGCCTTCCATCGATGGAGATACAACATTCCAGCAGTACTGGAGCGTTCGTACATCCAAGAGAAACAGTGGTACAATTTCCGTATCCGAGCATTTCCAGGCTTGGGAAAGAATGGGAATGAAGATGGGTAATCTTTATGAAGTTGCTTTCAACGTTGAAGGTTACCAGAGTAGCGGTTGGGCAGATGTTTACAAAAACGAGTTAAATATCGGTGGAAGCATCAGCTCAGGTGGCGGAAACAACGGTGGTTCCAGTTCAGGAGACAGCAACAGTGCAGCTCCCGGAACAGCACAGGGAACAAGAGTTGAATGTGAAAACATGACAATTTCAGGTCAGTACGCAGGAACAATCTCTTCTCCTTTCAATGGTGTTGCATTATATGCAAATGATGAGTCTGTATCTTATACACAGAACTTCACAAGCGGAACACATGACTTTACATTAAGTGGTGCATCCGATGGTGACAATCTTGCAACAGCAGATCTTTATATCGGTGGCGAAAACAAAGGTACATTCTACTTTGGTGATGCAAATCATGCAGAATATACACTTAAGAATGTATCCCACGGCACAGGAAACCAGAAGATTGAAATTAAAGTAAGCGGCGATGACGGTACTTGGGATACATACTGTGATGCATTGATTATCTCAGGTAACGGTGTTGGCGGAACAACCGGCGGAAATACCGGTGGTAACACAGGTGGCAATACCGGCGGTAATACAGGCGGCAACACAGGCGGCAACACAGGTGGAAACACAAGTGGCGGCAGCGTAACAATTGAATGTGAGAATATGACAAAGAGCGGTCAGTATACCGGAAGCGTTTCTTCTCCTTTCAATGGTGTTGCATTATATGCAAATGATGATGCTGTTTCAACAACACAGAATTTCACAAGCGGAACAAGTACTTTTGTATTAAAGGGTGCTTCCAATGGTGATAACATGGCTAAAGTTGATCTTAAGATTGATGGCCAGACTATGGGAACATTCTACTATGGTGATGCTAATGTAGCTGAATACACAATTGAGAATGTTAATACCGGAACAGGTAATAAGAAGGTTGAACTTGTTGTAACTGCAGATGATGGTAATTGGGATGCTTACTTAGATTCCCTTACAATTATTGGTGGTGCAGGAAGCAATTCCGGAAATAGCGGAAACACAGGAAACTCCGGAAATACAGGAAATAATAGTGGTAACACAGGAAACTCCGGAAACACAGGAAACTCCGGAAATACAGGTAATAATAGTGGTAACACAGGAAATTCCGGAAACACAGGTAATACTGGAAATACAGGTAATGTAGGAAATAACAAAGTTGAGTGCGAAAGCATGACACTTTCCGGTCAGTATGCCGGAACAATTTCTTCTCCGTTCAGCGGTGTTGCATTGTACGCAAATGATGATGCTGTTAAATTTGATTACAACTTTACAAATGCAACAAATAACATTACATTAAGAGGTGCTTCCGATAGCGATAATATGGCTAAGGTTGAACTTAAGATTGATGGTCAGTCAAAGGGTACCTTCTATTACGGAGATGCTAATACTGCAGATTACACAATCGAAAATGTTAACACAGGAACCGGAAGAAAATCAGTTGAATTAGTAGTTACTTCTGATGATGGTAGCTGGGATGCTTTCCTTGATTACATTCAGATTGGTGGTCAGTCAAGCAATTCAGGTTCTAATAGCGGAAATAACAACAGCGGAAATAACAACAGTGGAAACAGCGGATACAATGGTGGCAAATTAGTTGCTTTAACCTTTGATGATGGCCCTACATCCACAACTGACGAGGTTCTTGATATTTTAGAGCGCGAAGGCATTGTTGCAACTTTCTTCCTCATTGGTGAGCAGGTTAATTCAAATACAATGGCAACCATGCAGAGACAGGTTAATATGGGTTGTGAGTTAGCAAACCATTCTTACAATCATATTGATATGAGTAACTCAAGTGCAAATGATATCAGAAATCAGATTGAATGGACTTCTTCAGCAATTGAGAATACAGTTGGTGTAACTCCGAAGTTCTTCAGACCGCCTTATCTTGGAACCAGCAATACAATGTATGAGAATATTGATTTACCGTTTATTCAGGGTATCAATACAGAAGACTACGATAGCAATGTATCTGCTAACCAGAGAGTAAACAATGTAATGAATAACGTACAGGATGGTTCTATTATCCTTATGCATGACTTCCAGGGTAACAGCCAGACTGTTCAGGCTCTTCCTACAATCATTCAGAACTTAAAGAGCCAGGGTTATACATTCGTTACAGTTAGTCAGTTGTTCGAATACAAAGGTGTAAATCCTAATCAGGAATACAAGATCTGGACAACAGTACAGTAATAAAAAATAAACAAAAAAATTCCTAAATCAAATGAAAGCAGAAGAGGGTACACTTCCGAGTGTGCTCTCTTTCTTTTTTAGTAGTTGGTCGTGATATAAAAGAGGGTGTCCCAAAACTATGACAGATTAAGGTCGTAGGGAGGGCTACCCTCTCTTTATGTTTCTGAAAAGAGTGTATTTTCACAAAAATGGCACTGGATACTTACCCTTCCAGTGCCATTTTTGTGATATTATGGG
>JAZSCW010000080.1:0-88652 GCA_045530835.1 Lachnospiraceae bacterium
TATATACGTTGTTCACTTCCATATTCAGTTTGCGCATATAGGCTACCAGACGCTCTTTGTCATCCTCCGAATATATGCCGGAATTGTAATTGTGGACAATCTGGTTAATATTTATTCCGATATGATTTACCTCGTTAATAATCTCTCTCAACAATATCCTTATCTCCGGATAATCTTTTGGCTTCTGAGAAATCATAAGTCTCAAATATTCTGATTCTGTCATATTTGCTTGCTGTGCTTTATCTGCCAGTATAGTTGCTTCTCTTGGACTCAACCGGAACTTCTTTACCAGACTTAATTTATCTTGAGACATCCTTTCTCTCCCTTCTGTAAGTATGTTGGGAATTCATGTCGGAATCGTATTTTTATGTTAGAAATTCCGACATACTTTCCATTTTTCATGTTGGAATTTTGCGTCGGTCTAAAAAACTCAAAATTCTAGTATGTTGGAATTACATTTTTATGTTGGAAATTTTGACATACTTTTTAACTTCTATGTTGGAAATTCCGACATAACTACGGTTTTAGCAAAAAATCACTGAAAATAACACCTTTTCTGATGCCTAAAAAAGTTCTCCGGGTGTCTTTCGCTAGATACGCATTTTGTATATCCATCGCAAAATGCATCTAGTTAGGGGCAAAATCCCCTAAAACCCCTGATATTTATATAGGTGTGTCACTTTTTGACACCCTTTTCGGAAAAGTGCTCCACTTTTTGACACACCTTTTGAAAAATAGCTCCACTTTCTGACGCACCTATAATTTAGCAGAATATCTTAACCCTTTCCCTAATCGGATGCCTAATTACTGTCTTCCACTTCTCCGGCGCAACCTTCCTTGCGTCAGACATATAAATTTCATGATGTAAACGCTTTTCATTTATGTCATTTTCATATCCATTCTCTTCCAGAAACGCATCCATAATCTCTACAGTCTCCGGTTCATTATCAAAAGGTCCTATATGCATGATTTGAACACATAGTCCTTCATCAATTGTTAGAAATTCTGCTTTGGTGCAATCAACCTTTTTCTTTCTTGTTGCAGTTTCTACCGCCCACTCGAAATCCTTCTTTGTAATAAAATCAGGTAATCTAATAACAGAAATCCAATTAAATGAATCCTTATTCCCGTAGTCTGCGCCTCTTACATTTTCTTGCCACCAGAAACCTTCCAAGGGTGGAACTACATATTCGAAAAATCCTTTTATCTTATAATCAGTTTTGTAACTCATCTTCAAAGTATATGCAACAGCATACAATACACTTATTGCCTGTTGGTACTCGCCATCCGGAGTGTTCGGATTCCCTTTCCCTCTGACTGCAATATAATTAGCCGTCGGAACATTGACTATTTCAGGTTTATTCTTATGATTGGGATGTAGCCGTAATCTTGAAAATAACTTGGGGGAAATTAATCATTGAAATGTAAATTATCAATTCAGGAAAAGCTAAAAGATTTGAGAATAGAAAAAGGCCTGTCTCTGCAAGAATTGTCAGAGCAGACTGGAATATCCAGAGCATCGCTGGGAAATTATGAAACGGACGATTACAAAGAAATCTCTCACAAGGCCATCTTCACGCTTGCAGATTTTTATGGAGTAACATCAGACTATCTTCTGGGACTTACTGAAAACAGAGAAAAGCATCAGTTCCCTGTAGACGAACTTGGATTGGATGATGAAACTGTCAATTTATTAAAAAGCGGGAGACTTAATGTCCGATTGATTTGTGAAATGATTAAGCATCCGGATTTTATAAATTTTCTTTCAGACATGGAAATCTATGTTGATAATCTTGCCGGAATGCAATTTCGAAACATCAACAAAATGATTGAACAGACAAGGGTTCGTCTTCAAAATAAGGGTATTTCAGATGAAGATCATTACATGAAAACTTTGGAAGCTGCAACTATTTCTGAGGACAACTACTTCAACAATCTTCTTGGAAATGACATTGTTAAAATTGCAAAAGCTATACGAGATGTCCATATCAAAGATGCAGAAACCGGCGATGCAACTACTCCTGTCGATGACATTCTTGACTCATTTGAAGAATTAAAAACTGCTGACAATGCTACGCAAGCTCAGATGGTCATGTACAGTAAACTTTTCAAAATCAATTTCACCAAGATGGATCCATACGAGTTTAAGACCTTTACCGACATATTGTAGCGATACTCAGATCTCTGTAAATCGGTAAAAGGAAATGGACGAGGCAAGAAGAAAAAATAATCCCGCAGCTGTCTGCTCATCACAGACAACCACGGGCATACCCTTGCGTTTATTCTACTCTTCCGCAGTATATTTGAATAGCGTTATCCACGAACTCTGCAGTTCCTTCTCCGCCATACTCATCGATGTTCTTTGTAAAGTCACCGCCTCCTGAATACATCTTACCCAAGCCTCTTAGAATCTTATTTGAGCAGGTGTACATGTTTTCAGTTATATAAGCTTGTATCCTTTTCACCAAATCCTGTGCTTCAGGCGATGCCGGATCCGTATTCCTCATCTCTCCAGCTTCCTTGAAAAGCAGCATAAATCTATCTGCAAGGATATTATCCTCTTCCTTTGTACGATTCTTCTGCTTTTCCTCCATCTCTTTGTACTCAGGCGTATTGCCATATAGTTCCTTGGCCTGTCGGGAATACTCATCCAGCTTACTTCTATCAAAAGCCTTAAAATCCATATGCTTCACTCCTAACAATTTTATTCCAAGCGCAAAGTTCATCAGATTCTCAATATGTTCCTTCTTCAACCGAAGCAGTTCAATCTGCTGCTCTAATGCCGTGCTTCTGTCAAAATCAGGACTGTTTATGATCGCCTTGATGTCCTTCAAAGGAAACTCCAACTCACGAAACAACAATATGTGCTGAAGGCATTCCAGATCTGCATCGTCATACAGCCTGTAACCTGCATCGGTGTATCCCGTCGGATGCAAAAGACCGATCTTATCATAATATTGTAGAGTGCGTATACTCACCCCGGCAAGCTTGCTCACCTCATTTACTGTTATCATTTGGCGTCTCCTCCATTCGCTTTGTAATGTTAATATAAACTATTACGCTACGTAGGAGTCAATACTTTCTTAATAGAAATTTAAATTTCTTAAGCACAGTGCCCCCTGTCAACAGTCCCCTACATCTCGTTTTTTTATTACACCCCAAAGCCCTCCACATATACCTGTATCAGAACAAATGCTGCATATAGGTAACTCTACCTACGTACATTTCACATTGAGTAGTACATGGTCATCTTTCCCTTTTCAGCCTATAAGTTCTGTAATTGTCTTTTTCTCAAACCGCTTTAGGGAAAAATATACTGCCGCCATAGCGGATCCAAATACAAGAGCCACAATAATACATAACTCGATTACTGGAAACTGCCATTCAGTACCATAGTAACTTGAGATTGCAGTTTTATAAAACCAGGCATGGAGCAAAGTTCCCGGGACACATCCGGCGAAACAACCAACAGCAGCCAACGTCATTGCCTCTGCAAGTATCATTTTCTTTAGCTGGTGATTCTCTAACCCTATTGCACGCATCATCCCATACTGTCTACTACGGGACGAAACACTCATGGTAATACTGTTTATAATATTTAATGCTGCGATAAGACCAAGAATTCCCAGAAATGTATATACAAGCAAAGAAAAAGCGTAGTATGTACTATTTACTTCCAGATTGATTGCCCTTCTGTCACTTAGAACAAGATCATCATCAATCATCGCGCGAATACTATTAATTGTATCATCTCCAGCATCTTTTTCTAACTGAATATCAATTACTGAATATTCTGTTTCACCTACATACTCTGTGAATGTCTCCTCAGAGCATATTACGGTTAGTCTATCTGTCGTTGAAAACGGGTTATCAGATATCACTGCAGCTACATGTAATTCATTTCCATTTAATGTATAACAGTCTCCAATATTTATAATGTGGTTTTGATCATATACGACAATAACAGAGCCGATTTCATTTTTAACACTTTCAATATTTCCTCCCCGGATCAAATCCTCCTTTGCCCATTCAAGCTGAAGAGCATCATATGAAATCAAATCAATCTGCCTTATACCAGTATTGGTTTCAACATCTGCCAATACGTGCATACGTCCATATACATTTTTCACTCCGGTTATTTCCCGAATCTTTTGTGCAAATTCCTGATTGAACACCGCTCCATAATCCCGTCTATAGATGCTAACCTGTGGAGTATAAGATTTTGTTGTAGTAAGCGAAGTATTTATCCAATCAATCATCACAGAACACATAAGGAACAGAATAATGCTAAGAGCAAAAGATCCGGAAATCAGTATTACGTTCTTTTTCATTTTCACAGCGTGATAAACTCCAAGAAAGGTCTCTACATCAGTAACTATCTTCGCTGAGTTATTAAAAACCACAGTCTGTTCACCTGCAACTGCTTTAATAGGCGATACCTTAGATGCCTTTCTGGCGGGGGCTTCAGCTGAAATAAGAACAGTAATTATTCCAACCATAATTCCCAAAGCGATACCCGTAAAACTAATTTTACCTACAGGCATATTCTCCCACTCGCCACCTATACCATACGCAAGTACTGCACATATTCCCCAACATGCCAGCATAGAAGCACATATCCCAGTAGGAATAGCAAGTTTTAGCCAATTTAACGCCTCACGTCTCACAATATGACGCACTTGACTTTTACTTGTTCCTATACATCTTAGCATTCCAAAATATTGTGTTCGCTCTGAAATATTCGCATTCATACTGCCCGATATCATAAAAATTCCCGCCAATATAACCAGAACAACTAAAATCCCTGCAATTCCATACAGTCCAACAATATAGCTATTTGTACTAATTCCCATAAGTCCCAGAATTGCAGTATTCTCGCTAATGTTTTCATCTGTCAGACCATACGCTTTCTTAAGCCGGGCAATATCATCTTTTATGTGAAAGCTCTTCTTAAACCTGATATAATACACAGGCTCATTATCAATACCATTTACAGTAATCTTATCAAATGTTTCATAGTTCAGTATGCTGAGAATCGCATCTTGACTTAGGCTTATTGAAGTATCGATTATAAATCCGCAAATCGTATATGTATGTTCTCCATCCGGTGTATCAAAGACCACCTTGTCTCCAATAGAGTATCCAAATACATCTTTTGCATTCAAACTGAGCAGAACCTCTGAATCATCTTCTGGGAAATGACCTTCCAAAAGAGATCCGGGAACCATTTCCATAAATGCCGGTTCTGTTCCGACAATACAAAGCATATGCCCATCTAAAAGATAATCCTCATCAAGATTATAATTAAGTGTATCGTAGCAACAGCTTTCCTCAATATCAGCTTCTTTAAGCACTTCATTCATTTCGTTTGCTGAAATATTCTTGAGTAAAATATGCCAGTTTCCATGACTTCTGATCATGTTTTCACTCATGTGCATATACTCAAAATCAACCATGCTAAAAACCGAAGTCACCAGAAAAACTGCCAGGAAGATACATGCTATCGTCATGTAACTCTGGCGTCTGTTGTGACGTGAATGCAGCTTCGCCAATTCCAGATAACTCCTCATTCACGACACCTCCCCAGATCAGTAACTACTCCATCACTTACATTGAGAATACGGTCAGCAGAACGTGAAATATTCATATTATGCGTAATCATGATAATAGTCTGTTCATATTTTGTAGATGCTTCTTTTAACAAGGCAATTACTTCCCGACTATTTGCAGAATCAAGATTACCGGTTGGTTCATCCGCCAGAATCAGACTCGGTCTAGTAAAAAGAGCTCTGCCTATCGCTACACGTTGCTGCTGTCCACCCGAAAGCTGTCCCGGAAGGTGATTCCTTCGTTCCTTTAAATTCAGTATATCAAGCAATTCCTCCAAATATACTTTATCGGGCTTTTGATAATCCAATAATACAGGGAACATGATATTCTGCTCTACAGACAACTCCGGGAGCAGATTAAAAGCCTGAAAAATAAAGCCGATATTTCTTCGTCTAAAAACAGTCATGGCATTGTCATTCATTGAAAAAATATCATTTCCGTCAATATATATTTTCCCATTATTGGGTGTATCTAATCCACCAATCAAATTTAACAACGTGCTTTTCCCAGAGCCGGATTCCCCAACAATTGCAACAAATTCTCCTTTAGGCACAGTAAAACTAACATTTTTCAAAGCATGTACTGCTGTATCTCCGCTTCCATACTGTTTGGAAAGCTCTTTTACCTCCAATAGATCCATTTATAACTGCCTCCTTGTCATATATTGGCTCTATTGTAGTCGTGGATTCCTACACTGACACTAATACAACCTTACAATTTAGTAGGAATTAGAAAATTAACAGAAAAAGTTGTCCCCTTTCCAAGCTCACTATCTACTTCTATTATTCCACCATGCGTCTCGATAATTGTCTTTGCCAAAGGAAGTCCTAGACCAATCCCCTGCGTGTCCTGAGAAAACCGACTACGATAAAAACGTTTAAAAATATGATTCAAATCTTCCGGATGGATCCCACTTCCATTATCTCTGAACATTACATTTAAAATATTGCCCTTTTTAACCCACTTTACAGAAATTATCCCTCCATCGGATGTGTGGTCTATGGCATTTTTAACAATGTTTCCAAAAGCTTCAGAAATCCATTCATAATCGCAGTTAAAAATAATATCCTCTCCCTCGAAAACGAGTTTCTTATTTTCAATCTCAGCACGATAAGAAAAGCGCTGTTTCAAATCATCCATGATTTCCGCTATACTTTCAGAATGCTTTTCAAATGTTATCGCGCCCGCATCCATGCGATATATTTTTAAAAGATTTTTTACCAACACATCTATCCTTGTAAGTTCAGCACCAGAAGCCTCGGAAAAGTGTCTGACATCATCCATACTTCCTGCATCAGATATCAATTCATTGTAAATTCCAAGCGCTGACAATGGAGTTTTTAACTGGTGTGAAATATCAGATATAGCCGTTTTCAGAAATTCATTTGTCTGCTTTTCTCTTTCTGTCTGTGCAGCCGAAACAGCCGAAAGATTATTGATCGTCTGAAATAAATAGAAAAGCTCACCTTCTTCATTACATTCAATACGTTCATCCTTCTGTCCAGACAAAAATAGATTTATTTGATCAACTGCATTTTCAAGTAAAGTATCCTGCTTTTTAAAGTAGTCGATGAAGAATACCAGAATAGTCATTGATACCGCAAACGACAAAAGCAAAAGAGAAAAAGAAAACTGATGGTTAAGACATTGAATTGCAAATGCATAGAAAAAAAGAATGCCTATAACTGCCAGTAATAACTTTCGAATATGCCTATTTGCAAATAGCCTCATAGCATTACCCTCCATTTATATCCCATACCTCTGACTGTTATGATTTTTTCAGGACAATCCGGCTCCTTCTCAATCTTCATTCGAAGTCTTCTTATATATACACTAAGTGTATTATCTTCAACAAAATTCCCCTCTCTATCCCACAGTCGCTCATAAAGTTTTTCTTTTGACAAAACAATATTGGGATTTTGCATAAAGAAACAAAGAAGCTTAAACTCTACACTGGTCAGATCTATGGATTTACCTTCACAGAATGCTATCCCTTGCAAATAATCGACTTTAATTCCATTTGATTCAAGAATAGTTTTATCATCTGAGCCTATTTTTGTTCTGCGTAGTAAAGCGCTGACACGGCTAAGTAATATTCCAAGCTTGAATGGTTTTGTCACATAATCATCTCCGCCAATGTCCAATCCCATAATAACATTTGTTTCTTCGTCAGATGCAGTCAGAAAAATGATTGGAACTTCGGAGTTTTGTCGAACTAATTTACAGAAATCAAATCCGTTTCCATCCGGTAGAGACACATCAAGAATTAGCAAATCATATTTTTTTTCATTCCATGCTTTTTTAGCTTCAGCAATAGTTCTTTTTCCATCTATTTCATACCCTTGCTTTTTTAACGCAAAAGTCAGTCCTTCAGAAAGGCCTAAATCATCTTCTAAAAGTAGAATACTCTTCATACGTCCCCCCATAAGTCAAAGTCTAACAAAAGTCTTATCATATCATTTTAAAATTTCTCAGTGCTTCTTCAATCGCTCTTACCTTTTCCTTCGGACATCCAGGCTGTCTGCTATTCTCAGATTTTGGCTTATTGTAATTTTCACGCTCAATAATCCCATGTTTCTGTTTTACCTGAGCAATGTTCAGATTTGTTACATGAAATCCATAGTGCTCCTGCACCCATTCCTCGATCTCTTTGTATGTAGCTTTTGCTTCTGCACTTGTAGTATCTATCTCATCCAGTTTAATCTCTATCTCGATATAATCGTCCGGCTTTTGTTGGGACAGAAGAACAACCGTCTCAACATGCACCGTGTGCCCAAACATATCCACACAGCACACCTTCTTCAGCGTATAACCGCCCGCGCACAACACTTTCAAATCCCTTGCCAGTGTGGCACTGTCGCAGCTGACATACACGATTCGCTCCGGTTGCATTTTAAGCATGGTATCTAAACACGCTTCGTCGCAACCCTTGCGGGGCGGGTCTACGACAATCACATCAGGGTGAAGCATGTCCTCTTTGCCCTGTGCGGCGGCATTCTCGTAGAATTCCGGCAGCACTTCCTCTGCCTTTCCTACGTAAAATTCCGTGTTGGCAAAACCGTTACGCTCCGCATTTCTGCGTGCATCCTCAATGGCTTCGGGAATGATTTCCACACCATAGACCTTGCCTGCTTTTCCTGCCATGAAAAGGGAAATTGTGCCGATACCGCAATACAAATCCCACACGGATTCTTTGCCCGTCAAGTTGGCATATTCCACAGCCTTACCGTAGAGTTTCACGGTCTGGACGGGATTCACCTGATAAAAGGATAAGGGTGATATTTCGAAGGAAATGCCGCCAAGGGTATCCGTAATGGTGGGCTTACCGGCAAGTAAGCGTATCTTCGTTCCCATAATCACATTGGTTCGCTCCTTGTTGATGCTTACCGTCACACTCGCCATGCCGGGTATCTGCATCAGACGCTTCGCAAGCTCGTCCTCACCCTTGAAGGAATCACGGTTAATGACAATACAAACCATCAATTCGCCACTCTCAAACCCCTTACGAATCAGGATGTGACGCACGACTCCGCGTCCCGTCTCTTCGTCATAAGCAGGAATCGCGCTTTCCTTCATGAAAGAAAGAATCAATTCCAGAATTTCCCGATTCTCCGTTACACCCAAACCACAGTCCGTATTCGGGATAATGGCATGTGTACGCTGCGCATAAAAACCGGCTACGGGATTGCCCTCTTTGTCCGTTCCGACCGGAAACTGTGCCTTGTTCCGATAATGAAACGGCTCCTCCATCCCGATAATCGGTTCCATACAGGCATCCACCGTTTCTGCCTCCAAACCACCAATACGAATCAGGTTATTGCGCACCTTATTCTGCTTGAAATCAAGCTGTGCCTCATAAGATAAGCATTGCAACTGGCATCCGCCGCATCTTCTGTGGTGTTCGCATACCGGCGCAACACGATAAGGAGAAGGTGTTACAACCTCCTCCAGTCTTGCAAAGGCGAAGCTTTTCTTCGCCTTCATAATCTTCACTTTCACCTCATCGCCGACAAGCGCATCTTTGACAAAAAGTGTATATCCATCCGCCTTGCCGATTCCCTGGCCCTCTGCGTCCATATCCTCGATGGTTATCGTCAGCAGATCGCCTTTCTGATATTCTCTCATATTTCTATTCTCCGTGTGTCAGACGTACGTTGCTTTCAAGCAAACGATTATAACCAAGCCAGTCATATGTATCCGTACGGTTCACAAGCTCCGTAAACATCTCAAGCTTCGCATCCGTATCATCCGCATAATTAAGCGCAATAGCCTCCATCAGCGCAGGGGTCTTGGGTGATCCATACTCTAACTTACCGTGATGTGCCACGATACAGTGCTTCAACTCATTGGCAAGTGTCTTCGGGAATCCGGGAATCTCACGTATTTTATCCGTTACCATCTCAGAGCCCATCACGATATGGCCAATCAGATTACCTTCATCCGTATAATCATTCTCCGGAAAAAGTGAAATCTCACGCACCTTACCGATATCATGGCACATCGCCGCTGTCAAAAGGAGGTCGCGCTTCAAAACAGGATATGTCTTGCAATAGTAATCGCACAACTTCGTTACGCTAAGCGTATGCTCCAGTAAACCGCCGATAAAACCATGATGTACTGTTTTAGCCGCCGTAGACTGCTTAAAAGCTTTCACAAAATTCTCATCCTTCATAAAAAATGCCTCAAGAAGCGCTTTCAGGGAAGGATTCTGAATCGTACCAATGATTCCGAGTAGTTCCGCAAACATTTCATCCACGTTTTTACTGCTGACAGGGAAATAATCCTTCGGATCGTAATCTCCTTCATCTGCAACTCTCGCCTGCTTGATATTTACCTGCAATGCGCCATTGAAACTTGTCACATCACCGTTGATAAAAACATAATCATGTGCAGAAAAATCCGCAATTCCAAAGCTGTTTGGCTCCCATACCTTCGCATCAACACAGCCTGTTTTATCCTGCAAAATAACATTGAAATACTCTTTTCCGTTCTTTGTGGTTGCTACATTTTTCTGCTTGCAAAGATATACATCCTTTACGGCAGACCCTTCTCTGAATTCCTGAATATATCTCATATGATTCTCCTGACTTTCTAATTGTTTTATTTTTTATTCCGCGTTGTCTCCGAAAATACCCCTGCACATTCATTTCATCATTCAAGTGATTCAAGAATCAGGTGAATATCCATTTCCTGATAGCCTTCCACACCCTGACGCATAATGGTAACGGTAATCTCCCGGCCGGGCAACAGATTATGCATTTCCGCATTATACTCTAACACACTTGAAATAACAACATCATTGATTGCCGTAACAACATCTCCTTTGCGAATTCCATGCTCCATGGCCGGAGACTTTAACATGACATCCGTAACATACGCGCCATCCGGTACGGAAAGCATTTCCTGCACCTCACTTGTTACATCCGTAACATACAATCCCAAAAGCGGCGTCTCCCGTTCGTTCGACAAATCTTCAATCAAACGCTTCAATTCCGTAATACCAAGCGCCGAAATCTGATTCTTCATTTCCGGATTGTTGAAATCCTGTTTAATCACACCAATCACCTGTCCCATGGTATTCACCAGCAAGCCGCTTGCGTTCTGGCTTCCGTAAATATCCGTGGTAACAAGCATATAATTTGCATCCACCAGATTAACGGGATTACGGATTGACGTAATCATGCCGTAGCAGAGTGAGTCCGGATAGCCCAACGGACTTCCGATAGCTATAATCAGATCTCCGACAATACTGGTTGCCGCCGAACTTCCCAGCTTCGCATATACGATTTCATTCTTCGTTTTTTCGTTAATCGTCTCCAGGTCTATGCCAAGCACGGCAAGCCCTGTATTGCGGTCTATTTTTTTGACGGTCGCATACGCTTTGGCATCATTGCAAAACGTAACCACAATCTCCGTAGCATCGGTAATTGCCTCCTGATTACAAAGAATCAGCAGTTCTATGCCGTTGTCTGCCACTATCATACCTGAAGTTTCATTCGTACTCTCCAAACGATTTTGAAACCAGTCCACACCCTCGCTCATTCCGGTTACCTTTACCACACTGCGTCCGGCTTCCTGCGCAATTCCACGCAGTTTATCATATACCTTCTGATAATCCGTAACCTGCAGTTCCATCGTTGTAACCGCACTGGAAATGTCCGTCGAAGGCGGCGGTGCCTGTGATTCGCTTAACTCCTCATCATCCTGTACCATATCTGCCGGCAACATCTCATCCACCTCCGTCGGCAGCACAATCTGCTGCTTTCCCTCATCCTGCGGCGGATTCAGAATTTTGCCGATTACAGGCTCAAGTAATATGAAAACAAAGCATGCCACAAATCCAAATACCACTGCAAAAACAGCCGTATTCAGACTGGTACGAATCAGTTTTTTACGATTAATCGGGCGTTCTTTGATTTTTTCCTGTAAAAATGAATAATCGCTGTCCTGTTGTTCCTTCATTTTAACCCTCCGTCTTCACTGCTCCGAAGTTTTTTAAAATATCGTAGTAAGTATAACATAAAAAGAACTGTTTAGAAAATAGCATTTTCTCTTAAACTATGGTATGATAAAAAATAAATTTTTATTATTTCGGAGTTGACTATGAATAAACGAGCTTTACGTATTCTTGAATATGATAAAATAATATCACTTTTAACAGAGCATGCCTCTTCTCCTCTTGGAAAAAGAAGATGCGAGGAGCTGCTTCCCATTACAGATTCAGAACAAATCGAACTAACGCAGCGTCAGACCGCTGACGCGCTTGCCCGTCTTTTGCGCAAAGGACGCATTACGTTTCAGGGAAACTACGACCTTTACCGGACCATTCAGAATCTGACGCTGCAGGCTTCCCTGTCAGCACCGGAGCTGCTTCGCATTGCGGCTCTTGCCGAATGTGCAGCCAAGGTAAAACAATACGGACAAAAAGAGCATGATGACGAGCCGGATGATTCTCTGACTGAGCTTTTTGAAGCACTCACACCTCTGACAGCCCTCTCAAGAGAAATCCGCCGATGCATCATTTCGGAGGAAGAAATTGCCGATGATGCATCTTCCGCCTTGAAGCACATCCGTCGCAGCATGGTTCTGACCGGCGAGAAAATACACCAGCAGTTGAATACCATGGTAAATTCGACCTATCGAACCTACCTGCAGGATGCGGTTATTACCATGCGAAACAACCGTTATTGTATTCCGGTCAAATCCGAGTATAAGAGCATGGTGCATGGTATGGTACATGACCAATCCAAAGCAGGTTCGACCTTTTTCATCGAACCAGCGGCAATTGTTGACTTAAACAACAAACTGCAGGAACTTTCCGTACAGGAAGCAGAGGAAATCGAGCGCATCCTTGCGGAACTAAGTGTTCAGGCTGGCGAAGAGGCCAATGCGCTGCTTGCCAATCAAAATGCCCTGACAAGCCTTGATTTCATTTTTGCAAAAGGTGGTCTTGCGCTTGCGCAGAACGCTTCAAAGCCAATCTATCATAATGAAAAAACGTTAAAATTAAACAAAGCCCGCCATCCGCTCATCGATACAAAAAAAGTAGTTCCCATCGATATTTCCTTAGGTGAAAACTTCGATCTTCTGATTGTAACGGGACCAAATACCGGCGGTAAAACCGTTTCTCTTAAAACGGTTGGTCTGCTTTGTGCAATGGGGCAGTCCGGTCTTCACATTCCTGCCCGGGACCGCAGCGAGCTGTGTGTTTTTCACGACATTTTTGCAGACATAGGGGATGAGCAGAGCATTGAACAAAGCTTAAGTACATTTTCCGCACATATGACCAATATTGTTTCTATTTTGCAACATGCCGATGAAAACTCTCTCTGTCTTTTTGACGAGCTTTGTGCCGGTACAGACCCCACCGAAGGAGCTGCACTCGCAATTGCAATACTGCGCAATCTTCACGAACGCGGTATCCGCACAATGGCAACCACACATTACAGCGAGCTGAAGGTTTTCGCTCTTTCCACCCCTTTTGTGGAGAATGCAAGCTGTGAATTTAACGTTGAGACACTGTCTCCCACTTACCGTATTTTAGTCGGTGTTCCGGGTAAAAGTAACGCTTTTGCGATTTCCCGCAAGCTGGGCCTGCCCGATTTTATCATCGATACGGCAAGAGAGGAATTGACGGAAGCCAGTGAAAGCTTCGAAGACCTTTTATCCGATTTGGAGAAAAACAGAATTACTCTCGAAAACGAACGTCTTGAAATAGAAGCCTATAAAAAGGAGATTGAGAAGTTAAAAGAAGAGGTTGCTTCCAAGCAGCGTAAGCTTGAGGAAACCAGAGAACGTATTCTTAAGGAAGCTAACGAAGAGGCCAGAGAAATTCTTCAGGATGCCAAGGATACTGCTGACGAGGCAATTCGCTCCTATCAGAAAGGCGGCACCATTCAGGATATGGAAAAGACGCGCCACAAGCTGCGTAACAAGATTTCCGATAAAAGCAATGCCTTGCAAAAAGAGAAAAAGGCAACCGCCAAGTCAGAGCTCAAACCCGAACAATTAATGATTGGTGATACGGTCCGCATTGTTTCCATGGGCTTAAAGGGGACGGTGCACACCAAACCGGATGCCAAGGGAAATCTGATGATACAATGCGGTATTATGCAAACCAAGGCCAACATTCGTGACCTTGAGCTGATTCAGGAAGATGCACCCGTCAAAAAAGGTACACAAAAAAGCTATTACGGCGGCGCTTTTTCCAAATCGGCAACCATTTCTCCTGAAATCAATCTTTTAGGAAAAACAGTAGACGAGGCCCTTGCCGGTCTCGACAAATATCTCGACGATGCTTATCTTTCGCATCTGTCAAGTGTACGCGTTGTACACGGAAAGGGCACGGGCGCATTGCGCAATGCCGTCCACAAACACTTGAAACGCCTTTCTTACGTAAAAGCTTTTCGACTGGGCGAATACGGTGAAGGTGATGCCGGTGTAACAATTGTAGAATTCAAATAAAAAACGGAGGTACTAACATGGTCGCAAAGCAAAAAATACTCATCGTTGACGATGATAACAATATCGCAGAATTGATTTCCCTGTATCTGACAAAAGAATGTTTTGAAACAATGATTGTGAATGACGGGGAGTCTGCCTTGACAGCCCTTGAAACATTTCAGCCCCACCTCATTCTCTTAGATATCATGCTCCCGGGCATGGATGGATATCAGGTCTGTCGCGAAGTTCGTACCAAATCACAGATTCCCATTATCATGCTTTCTGCCAAAGGGGAGATTTTTGACAAGGTACTCGGGCTTGAGCTTGGAGCAGACGATTACATGGAAAAACCTTTTGACTCCAAAGAACTGGTTGCGCGCGCAAAAGCCGTACTACGCCGCTATAAAATGCTTGGTGCCGGCGCTGAAAATCAAAAAGCGCAGCAAACATTGGAATTTCCTGATTTATCAATCAGTCTTGCCAATTACTCGGTAATCTACAGAGGTGTTTCCATAGATATGCCGCCCAAAGAGCTGGAACTTCTTTATTTTCTCGCATCTTCTCCCAAGCGGGTTTTTACCAGAGAACAGCTCCTCGACCAGATTTGGGGATACGAATATGCGGGAGATACCAGAACCGTTGACGTTCACATCAAACGACTTCGTGAAAAAATCAAGGATCACGACTGTTGGCGTATTGATACCGTATGGGGCGTCGGTTACAAATTCGAAACACTGAAATAGGAAGGATGTCCTGTTATGAAAAACACTCTTTATCTGAAGTTTTTGCTTGCATACCTTATTTTTGGATTTTTCGGTTTTGTGGTCGTTGCAACGTTTGCTTCCTCCATGACGGAAGACATGCTGTTGAGAAACAAGGCCGAATCTCTCTATGAAGTAGCAACTCTGATTGCCGACACTTATGCAACCGACCTTTATAACAGCGACACTTCACTTGACACCGTAAAACGCGAGATTGATATGCTCGATCTCTACTTGACTTCTACCATCTGGATTATCAGCCCTTCCGGCTCCATTATTCTTGACTCCTCCACGCCCTATGACGTGGATAATCAGGTTTCCGTCGAGAACTTTGATCCGGTCGGGAATTCAGACACTTTTTATACAATAGGAAAATTTTTTAACAGCTTCGATGAAGAGGTATTAAGCGTTTCTGCCCCCATCGTCATAGATTATAAGGTGCAGGGATATGTCATCATCCATACAACCATACGGGAATTGACGGATTTCGCCAACCAGATTTTGAATATTTCCTATATTACTCTGGTGATTCTTTTCCTGTTATCACTCATTATTCTGATTTTCTTTACCAACCTCGTATATCGTCCGTTGCGCAAAATCACCAAAGCAACCGAGGAATATGCAAGCGGAAACCTGCATTATCAGTTCCAGGTAGACAGCGGTGATGAAATCGGTTACCTTGCAGCTTCACTTTCTTACATGGCAAGTGAACTGGCACGGGGCGAGGATGACCAGAAAAAACTCGTGGCAAACGTATCACACGATTTCCGCTCACCTTTAACCTCCATCAAGGGCTACTCGGAAGCTATGCTTGATGGTACGATTCCTCCTGAAATGCATGAGAAATACCTCACCATTGTACAGAATGAATCCGATCGTCTCATTAAGCTGACCAACAGCCTGTTAACATTAAATAACCTGAATACAGAGGGAATGATTCTTGATAAAAGCGATTTCGATATCAATGAAATCATTCGCAAAACTGCGGCAACCTTCGAGGGCGCCTGCCGTCAAAAACGTATTACGTTACAGCTTACACTGACAGGCGACGAATTGTATACGAATGCGGATGTAACCAAAATCCAGCAGGTGCTTTATAACCTCCTTGACAATGCGATTAAGTTCAGTCACAAGGATTCGGTTATCAAAATTGAGTCGATTGAAAAACATAACAAAATTCTGGTAAGCGTCAAAGACCAGGGAATCGGCATCCCCAAAGAAAGCATCCGACAGATTTGGGACCGTTTCTACAAAACAGACTTATCCCGCGGTAAGGATAAAAAAGGCACGGGTCTCGGACTCTCCATTACCCGTGAAATCATACGTGCACACGGCGAAAACATCAACGTAATCAGTACGGAAGGCGAAGGCAGCGAATTTATTTTCACGCTTCCTCTCTCCGACAAAAACGAAGACTAAATCCGGCACAAATAGGCCAAGAAAGTTTAGGAGCAGATTTTTGTAATCTGCTCCTAAACTTTCATCTATTCTGATTTTGCATTCTTAAGCTGATAACGCAGAGCTTTGAAAAAGTCTGTCAGCATCTTACTGCATTCTTCTTCTAATACACCCTCTTCGATTTCTACCTGATGATTAAAGGCCGGCACCTGTAAAAGATTAAGAATGGTGCCGCCACAGCCTGCTTTTTTATTTCGACAGGCCTGCACTACCTTCGGAATACGCGCCTGCACAATTGCACCTGCGCACATCTGACAAGGCTCAAGCGTCACATACAGGGTACACTCCTCTAAACGCCAGTCTCCCAACTTACGACTTGCCTTGGCAATGGCATTCAGTTCGGCATGTGACAGTGTGTTATGGTCCGTTTTCCTTCGGTTGTATCCACGTCCGATGATTTTATCCTCATAAACAATTACACAACCAATCGGAACCTCTCCCAATGCTTCCGCCTTCTTTGCCTCTTTTACGGCCTCTTTCATGAACTTTTCATCCCGTGTCAGACATTCCGCCATGATACTGTTTCCGTCCTATTTCACATCTCGTTACTTAAATCACGCAATCTTTGCATTAAACAATAAATTTATAAACCGTTGTTGTATCATACGGCTTATCCGGTCCGAATAACGGACGCGGGAATCCATCCTGATTTGCTGAATTCGGATAATACTGTGTTTCCAGGCAAAGACCGTCTCTTTGACGATAGTTTGCTCCGTTCTTACCCGCCATCGGTTTAATACAGTTTCCTGCATAAAACTGAACTCCCGGTAAATCGGAGTAGGTTTCCATCTTAATTCCTGACTTCGTATCCTCCAAGGTTGCAATCAGACGCAATTCTCCGTTCCAATGATCTACTACCCAGTTATGATCATAACCCTTCACGAGCGCAAGCTGTTCGAAATCGGCATTAATATCTTTGCCAACAGCCTTCGGCTCGGTAAAATCCATCGGAGTTGCCCGTACCGCTGCAATCTCCCCTATGGGAATTGCGCCGGGCAGAACCGGCGTATATTTAGCAGCTTTCAGGCAAAGAATCTCATCCTGAATGCTTCCTGCATCATGACCGTTCAGATTGAAGTATGTATGGTTTGTCATATTGATAATGGTATCCTTATCGGAAGATGCCTCATAGTGAATCTTCAGCTCATTTTCATCGTTCAACGTATAAGTTACCTTAATTTTCATGTTACCGGGGTGTCCCATTGCCATATGTTTTTTCTCTAACTTGAATGTTACGGAATTCTCATAAAAAGAAGCATTCCACATCACTTTGTGAAAACCCTCTATGAAATGGCTGTGCAGATTGTTATCATTGTCATTTACGTCCATCTGATATTTCACACCGTCAATTTCAAAAGCGGCACCTTTGGTACGATTGGCAATCGGTCCCACTGTCGCACCAAGAAAACAGGTATCTGCTTCATAACCTGCAACCGTATCATGACCAAGAACCACATCGCGCTCGTTGCCATCTGCCCCTTTTATTATAAAATTCACAAGAATTGCACCGAAATCGATTAAGTCTGCACGTACACCATTCTTATTCTCAATTGTGTATAACGTTACTTCTTTTCCTTCTTTCGTCGTTCCGAAGGAAGATGTCTTCACTGCCATTTTTTCACTCCTCCAATCATTCGCTTAAGCTTCTACAATTCAATTCTGCCTTCTAAGGCACGTAAAAGAGTCACTTCATCAATGTATTCCAAATCTCCGCCTACCGGTACACCGCTGGCAATTCGCGTCACTTTAATTCCTGTCGGTTTAATCAGCTTACTGATATACATTGCTGTTGTCTCACCCTCCAGGCTTGAATTTGTTGCTATAATGACTTCATTCACATCCCCTTCAAGACGTGTAATCAGTTCTTTCAACTTAATATCCGCCGGCCCGATTCCAATCATAGGCGAAATAGCCCCATGAAGTACGTGATAAACACCATTATACTTCCCGGTTTTCTCGTATGCCGCAAGGTCTCTGGTGTTCTCCAGAACCATAATCGTACTGCGGTCTCTGGCCGCATTGCTGCAAACCGGACATAATTCCCTGTCCGTAAGCGTATAACACTCTTTGCAATAGCGTACATTTTCCTTGGCTTCCACAATGGTATCCGCCAGACGCTTTACGCGTTCCGGCGGTAAATTAATCAGATAAAAAGCCATTCGCTGCGCCGACTTGGTTCCGATTCCCGGAAGACGCTCAAGTTCTTCAATTAACTTCCCAATATAACCACTATACAATTCCATTTCGGGGCATCCTCATTTCAATTGTTTTTAGAACGGGAACCCACCCAGATTCATACCGCCTGTCATCTGGTTCATTGCTGCTTCATTGGCTTCATCAACCTTACGAAGCGCTTCATTGGTTGCTGCCATAATCAAATCCTGTAACATCTCAATGTCATCCGGATCCACAACGTCGGGAGCAAGTTCTATTTTGGTAATCTCTCTCTTACCTGTTACGGTTACGGATACAGCACCACCGCCGGCCTTCGCCTCAAACTCTGTGCTCTCGAGATTTTTCTGATTTTCTTCCATCTGGCGCTGCATTCTCTGCGCCTGTTTCATCAAATTATTCATGTTGCCGGGCATTCCGCCACCCGGGAATCCACCACGTTTTGCCATGGGGTTACCTCCTTATACTCTAAAAAATATATTGCAAGCAGGAAAATAATCCTGCAAACTCTCACCCGGCATTTCTACTCAGACATATCATCCGAAAATTCAACCGGCATACCAAGAGCCTTAAATAAATCCACATAAGAATCCTCAAAATAGTTGCCCTGATCAACCTTTTCAACGCGGATACTCACATCTTTACCACAAAAGTCATCCAACTCTCGCTTAAGACACTCCAGATTACGTTCCTCCTTAAGCGCTTCTTCTGCAATGAAATCTTCTGCTACAATCAATAGCACATTTTCACCACCGAGACTTAAACGGACCTGACGCAGATACGATTTCAGCGGTTGACCGACCGCATCCATAATGGGATTCCAGTTACGGACAATTTTCTCAATTTCCTCAGGGATTGCTTTGGGAAGTTGAGGACGCGGTTTGACCTGTGCACCGGTCGGAGCCGCTCCGCTTGGAGCTCCTGCAGGTGCCTGGTATACCACGCCGTTTTCGAGCTGTTTTTCAATCTCCCTGACACGCTCAAGAAGAGCATCACTCTTTGTCTCCATCTGCGGTTTGCAAAGCTTAATAATTGCAACCTCTATCATAATACGCTTTTGTACCGCATAACGCAAGCTTCCCGATAATTCCGAAAAAATTCTGATATAGCGCAAAATCGTATTCAGCTCCAACATTTGCGCTTCCTGCTTGAGACGCTCAAAAGCTTCCACGGAAACTTCCAATGCATCGGCAGAAGAATCCGTCGTCTTGGCAAGCATCAGGTTTCGCAGATACCAGGTGAAATCACTGACAAACTGCGTCAATTCACGTCCCTGCATCACAATCTCGTCCAAAAGCGCCACAGCGCCGGTAATATTTTTATCAATAATTGCTTCCAACAGGCTTGCAAAAACACCCGTATCAACTGCACCGAGTACATCTAAAACTTTATCATAAGTAAGTGTTTCATTATAATGAAAGGCAATACATTGATCTAAAAGACTTAAGGCATCTCGCATAGAGCCGTCAGCCGCTTTGGCAATGTAACTAAGTGCCGCATCTTCAATTTTTACCTGTTCCTGTGAGGTAAGATCACGCATACGGTCCACAATGGTATCCATGCTGATTCTTTTGAAATCATATCTTTGACAACGAGAAAGAATCGTAATCGGAATCTTATGGAATTCAGTCGTCGCCAAAATGAAAATAACATACGAAGGCGGCTCCTCAAGTGTCTTTAACAGCGCGTTAAAAGCACCTGTTGAGAGCATATGCACCTCATCGATGATATAAACCTTATAATTCCCTTCCGTCGGAGAATAAGTTACCTCTTCCACAATCTCGCGGATATTATCCACACCATTATTTGAAGCCGCATCAATCTCAATTACATTCATACCGGTGCCCGATGCAATCTTACGACACATCTCGCACTCGCAACAAGGGCTTCCGTCTACCGGATTCTCACAATTTACCGCTTTGGCAAGAATCTTGGCAATGGTCGTTTTACCCGTTCCCCTGGTGCCACAGAATAAATACGCATGCCCGACACGTCCGGATTTTATTTGATTTTTGAGAGTCGTAACAATTCCTTCCTGCCCCTTGACGTCTTCAAAGACAGAGGGGCGGAACTTACGATAAAGTGCCATATATGACATGTCTGTATCCTTCTTTCAACAATCTCCATTCCCGAGGTTTTCCGTCGGAATGTAGTATGCTATGTTCTAGTCGCCGAAGCTGATTCCTAACATCTTTGCTTCTTTTACAATGCTTGCATCGGGAGAGACATATTTCAATTTACCGGCCACCTCTTCAAGAGGAACCTTAACGATTTCCCGATTTTTATATCCTACCATAAAACCGTACTCGCCGTCCAATATAAGTTTAGCCGCCTCTGAACCCAGACGCGATGCAAATACACGATCATACGGACAGGGACTGCCACCGCGCTGCGTATGACCGGGAACGGTTACGCGCACCTCTTCTCCGGTAAGCTCCTTAATCTGAGCTGCGATTTCATAGGAAATGCTGGGATATTTACGATCCTTGATTTTTTTCTGATATTCTTTTTTGGAAAGCTTGGCATCCTCTTTGGAAACAGCTCCCTCAGCAACGGCAAGAATGGTGAAACGGCTGCCGTTCTTTTTGCGATTTTCGATTGCTTCTGCTACCTTCTTGATATCGTAAGGAATTTCGGGAATCAGAATGATATCCGCACCGGATGCCATACCCGCATTGAGTGTAAGCCATCCAACCTTATGTCCCATTACCTCAACGATAAAAACTCTGCCGTGGGATGCGGCTGTCGTATGAATGCAGTCGATACAATCCGTTGCAATATCCACCGCACTCTGGAAACCGAAGGTCATATCAGTTCCATAAAGGTCATTGTCTATTGTCTTTGGAAGTGTCACCACATTCAGCCCTTCCTTACGCAAAAGATTTGCCGTCTTATGCGTTCCGTTACCGCCAAGAATCACGAGACAGTCAAGATTCAGATTATAATAATTCTGTTTCATTGCCTTAACCTTATCCAAGCCGTTCTCGTCCGGATCCGTAATTGTCTTAAAAGGAGTTCTCGAGCTTCCCAGAATGGTTCCGCCCTTTGTTAAAATTCCGGAAAAATCACTACTCTTGAGCATTCTGTAGTTACCATAGATAAGTCCGCGGTAACCCTCAAGGAAACCATAAATCTCTACCTGCTCATCACTATTCATCATTGTCTTCACAACACCGCGCATTGCCGCATTGAGTGCCTGGCAATCTCCACCGCTTGTTAACATACCGATTCTTTTCATAGCGCACCTCCGTTTATCCGATTATCTGTTATAAATAGTATTTGCCGTTACCCGATAAATCTTATTCTATTTTAATACACTTCTGACGTTTCTTCAATCTTTTTCGTGATGTTGAACAACTGCAATCCGGCAATCATATACATCCTTTTTTAGTGTATTATCACTATCATTTTATCAGTAAGCGGTTGACATTTCATCGCTTCTTTGTTATTATGTTTTTGATAGTAATTGTAAGGGGCTGTATTTATACCATTCTTACCTACAGATTTTTTGAAAGTTATATACTTTTTCAAAAGAAGAAAGGATTTTTTATGAAACGATTTTTACATATTCTTATTTACATTTTACAATTTATTCCTTCTACATTATACTTTCTCATTGGACTGGTTCCTCAAATTACCGGTTTGGCAGGCTTATTCTTTATAAAACCCGGTAGCGACTATGAGAATATAGGTTCTGCCATACTTATGCTGATTGGTTGTTTCGCTCTGCCCGGAACACTCATTGCATCCCTTTGCCTGTTCTTCAGTTTGGTATTTGTACTCATGGGATTCTTTCGTCGCAATTACATCAGGAAAAATATTAAAATTTCCCATATGTTTGGTTACGCGCAAACAGGTTGCCTTGCTTTCATAACCTTTCCTGCCGCTATCCTTACAATATTTTGGGGAATTGCATCCTCCATTGTCATTTCCGCTTGTCTGGATACTTCCGTATCTGCAAATCTTTTATGGAGTATTCCTTTTATTATCATTATGCTCCTGCACCTTGCAGGTATTGTTATTTATCCTGCACTGGCAATTGTATACGGAATTATTGTGCATAAGACCAAAGCCGAGCAGGCGTAAATGAGATGGTGGTAAAATGTTGAATAACAAGTATTTGCGAAAAAAAACTAAAATATGATATAATATTACAAAGAGTGTGAAAAAGCTTTAACAAGGAGGAATAGAATGAAAAAAATAATTATAAGCATTGTATGTATACTTCTTGCAATTTTTCTGGTGGCAGGAGGGATCGGTGCCTATCTTTTGTATGAGCATCAAAAGAATGCTTTTACAGCAGATGATATTCCGTTTGGCCTGGAATGGGGGATGAGTCAGAAAGCAGTTGAGGATTGGTTGTTTTATGAGTATGGTTATGTATGTGATGAAAGAATTGCAGATCAGCTTGCTTTTACGGGTGTTGAATGGGAAGAAAGGGAATTGATGTTTTCTTGTATATTTGGCGAAAACGGACTGGAATCGGTTTCTGTGAAAATTTATAATCTGTCCGAACAATCAAAGCATTCGATATTTGAAAAAATATCCGAATTATACAAAAAGGCAGATTCGGTTGAGATTTTAACTGAACGGGATCCGTATTGCAGAATATACATTATGGAGGATAAAGAAGCAAGTATTTATGGCTTGTCCGAAATGATTCTTTTTTCGATTTCTTCTATTGAATCTTGGGACCATGAAAGTGGGAACAGTGTGATTGAAGCTTATAAAGAGGCAGAAGAATTAGGATTGAAAACAATTACAGTTCCGTAAAAAAATCTTGTTTCATATTTGGCTGTAGTAGAAAAGATTGGGGCGAAATTGATTACTGCGCCGGTAGGAGAAACGGTGTTCTTTGATCTGTACCGGTTACGCGGTTGACGAAACCGGATTTTATCATTATAATGCTTTAAGGAACTTAAATTATGTTCTGTACAATGGAGATGTATCGAAGTGGTCATAACGGGGCGCACTCGAAATGCGTTTGTCGGGCAACCGGCACGAGGGTTCGAATCCCTCCATCTCCGCTTCAAACCCAAGGTTTATGCCTCGGGTTTTTTTATTGTCTGCGGCTTGCCTATCGAGGTGGGTTCCCGGTATCACAATACCCGCGAAAATGTCATATTCAGAAAGAAGGCAGTAAATTTCCAAATTTTTTTCTTGCAACGTAAAACACTTCCATGTATAATGTGTTTGGTGTTTTTTAGCTTGCCGTTTCATAGAACGGCGGAATGGGAGATGAAAATTATGGAAAGAAAAGTCGGAACTGTTTCAAGAGGCATTCGTTGTCCGATCATCCGTGAGGGCGACAATCTGGTAGAAATGGCTGTTACAAGCATTCTCGAAGCTGCTGAAAGCGAAGGTTTTTCCCTTCGTGACAGAGATGTTATCGCTTTGACAGAGTCTATCGTTGCAAGAGCACAGGGCAATTACGCATCTGTTCAGGATATTGCAGATGATGTTAGAGCTAAACTCGGCGGCGGCACAATCGGTGTTATTTTCCCGATTCTGTCACGTAACCGTTTTGCAATCTGCCTGAAAGGTATCGCTATGGGCGCCAAGAAAGTAGTTTTGATGTTAAGCTACCCCAGCGATGAAGTAGGAAATGCATTGTTAACCTATGACCAGCTTGATGATGCAGGCATCAATCCTTACAGTGACGTACTTACCCTCGATAAATATCGCGAATTATTCGGCGAAAACAAACATGAATTTACCGGTGTGGATTACGTAGATTACTACGCTAACATTATCAAAGAGGCCGGTGCTGAAGTTGAGATTATCTTCTCTAATCAGGCAAAAACTATTGTAAACTATACTGATGCCGTATTGACTTGTGACATTCATACAAGAGTCAGAACCAAACGTCTTCTCAAAGAAGCAGGTGCCAAGGTTGTTTGCGGCATGGATGATATTCTTACAAGTTCCGTTAACGGAAGCGGTTTCAATGCTAAGTATGGTCTTCTTGGTTCTAATAAGTCTACAGAGGACAAGATTAAGCTCTTCCCGAAGGAATGTCAGGATCTTGTAGAAGATATTCAGAAAGAAATTCTTAACAAGACCGGCAAGCATGTTGAAGTTATGGTATACGGCGATGGTGCTTTCAAAGATCCTCAGGGTAAAATCTGGGAATTGGCTGACCCCGTTGTATCACCCGCGTTTACTTCCGGTTTGATTGGAACTCCGAATGAGCTTAAGCTGAAATATCTTGCAGATAACGACTTCAAGAATTTAAGCGGTGCAGAATTGAAGGAAGCAATCTCTAAGAGTATTAAAGAAAAATCCAACAATCTTGTTGGTAACATGGCTTCTCAGGGTACAACCCCCAGACAGCTTACTGACTTAATCGGTTCCTTATGTGACTTGACCAGCGGTTCCGGTGACAAAGGTACTCCGATGATTCTGATTCAGGGTTACTTTGATAACTTTACGGATTAATTTTTGAAATAATCAAATATCATTAGAATTACGCTAACAGCGAAAAATTATTGAAAAAAGGTGTATCCTCATGAAAATGGGGCTACACCTTTTTTTTACTCTGTTTTTACACCTGTTTGCATGTGAATTTTACTTTTGAATTTTATTGTATACATGTAGCATAAAGCTGCTCAAAACAAAAATCGAAGGAGATAAAAAAATGAAAAAAAAGTTTGGTTTATTCGCAATAACAATTTTGCTCATATGTGCTTTTATGGGGTGTAACGCAAAAAAAGAGGCCGTTGCAACGGATGGCTCTACTTCAATGAACAAAGTTATCGGTGCCTTGGGAGAAGCCTTTGAATCTGAAACAGGCATTACAGTAACCTATAACGCTACCGGTTCCGGTGCAGGGATTCAAGCTGTACTCGAAGGCAGATGCGATATCGGACTTTCCAGCCGCAGCCTTAAGGATGAAGAGATAAATAACGGGCTTACAGGAACACTCTTAGCCTATGACGGCATTGTAATGATTGTAAATCCCAACAACCCTATTTCTGACCTCACTACAGAAACTATCGCCAAAATCTATACCGGTGAAATTACTAATTGGCAGGATATCGGTGGAGACGATGCTGAAATCGTACTTATCGGTCGCGAAGCAGGCAGTGGCACCCGAGATGGCTTTGAGACAATAACCGGTACCGCCGATAAGTGCAAATATCGCCAGGAACTGACCTCCACCGGTGATGTCATCACCACCGTGGCAAGCAACCCCAACGCAATTGGCTATACTTCTCTTGCTTCCGTAAAAGATACTGTTACAATCCTTTCTATTGACGGCATCGCGCCAAATGCAGAAACAATCAAAAACGGCAGCTACACCATGCAGCGCCCATTCTTACTCGTAACAAAAAATGATGCGACGCTTTCCGAAAATACGCAGAATTTTATAGATTACATCACTTCTGAGAAGGCAAATAAAATTATCAGCAACGCGGGTGTAGTCCCTGCCAATTAAAAAATAACTCACATATATCCATTGAGGTTGATTATGAAAAAAAGCAGATTATTTGAAAATATCGTACACAGCATTTTTCTGATTCTGGGCTTAATTACCATAGGCTGTGTTGTTCTTATAACGTTATATCTTATCATTTCAGGAATTCCGGCCATAAAAGAAATCGGTCTTTTCAATTTTCTATTAGGAAAAGAATGGGCATCCGGCGCCGCAGATCCCAAATTTGGAATACTTCCTTTTATACTTACCAGCATCTACGGAACATCCGGCGCAATTATACTTGGTGTTCCCATTGGATTTTTTACCGCTGTCTTTCTTGCAAAGGTTGCAAATAAAAAGCTACGGACTTTTGTAGAGACCGCCGTCAACCTTCTTGCCGGTATCCCTTCTGTTGTATACGGACTTGTAGGTATGCTCATACTCGTACCGGGAATCCGTACGATATTCAACATACCGGACGGAGCAAGCCTGTTAGCGGCCATTATTGTCCTTGCTATCATGATACTTCCCAACATTATTAAAATATCTATTACAGCATTGGATGCCGTACCTAAAGACTATGAAAATGCTTCCCTCGCGCTTGGCGCAACGCCGACAGAAACTTTTTTCAAAATATCCGTGCCTGCTGCGAAAAGCGGCATTACTGCCGCTGTGGTGCTGGGTGTCGCGCGTGCCATCGGAGAAGCGATGGCAATTATGATGGTTGCAGGTAATGTAGCAAATATGCCATCGATTTTTGAGAGTGTCCGTTTTCTCACTACCGCCGTCGCCAGTGAAATGGCCTATTCCAGTCCCGGCAGCCTGCAAAGAAACGCTCTTTTTTCTATTGCCCTTGTGCTGTTTTTGTTTATTATGCTAATCAATGCTACGCTCAACTTACTTCTCAAGCGGAGGGCAAGCTAGTATAAAAGAAAAGAGTTCTCTCATTACTGATTTGTGCCGTCATAAAGCGGCAGAATGGAGATTAGAATGAAAATAACGAGAAAAGCATATATTTTTTTAATGCATAGTATGATGATTGTATCCACAGCACTTACCGCATTGCTCGTGCTGTTCTTACTCGGATATGTTTTTATTAACGGTATCCCAAACATCAATTGGAAACTGCTTTCCACGAAACCAAGCTACTTAACGAATCAAATCGGTATTCTGCCCGACATTTTGAACACAGTTTACATAGTGATGGCAACACTTGTTATCGTTCTTCCGCTCGGTGTTGGTGCAGCAATTTACCTCACGGAATATGCCAAGAACCCCAAATTAGTCGCCTTGATTGAATACGCTTCCGAAACACTTTCCGGTATTCCGTCCATTATATATGGTCTGGTCGGTATGCTGCTCTTTTCCAATAACTTTGGAACCAGTCTGCTTGCCGGCGCATTAACACTGGTAATTATGAATTTACCCACTGTGATGCGCACCGCACAGGAAAGCTTGAAAACGGTTCCGCAAAGCTACCGTGAAGGAGCTTTTGGTTTGGGGGCCGGTAAATGGCGTGTTATCCGCACCGTGGTCCTTCCCGGATGTGTGGATGGTGTTATCACCGGCTGCATCCTTTCTGTAGGACGTATTCTCGGGGAATCAGCAGCGCTTCTGTTTACGGCCGGTTTTGCCCACTCTCTTAATAATGTTTTTGAAGGACTTACAAGCCCCGGCGCAACTCTGACCGTAGCACTTTATGTTTATGCAAAAGAGGAGGGCGAATTTTCAGTTGCCTTCGCTATCGCCGCCATTTTGATGATATTAACCTTGCTGATAAATCTATCTGCCACATTGGTGGGCAAATATTACGCCAAAAGGAGAAACGTATGAGTGAAATAATATCGACCAAAAACCTTTGTCTTTGGTACGGAACGAACAAAGCCTTAAAAGATATAAATATTGCCATTCCCCCGGAGAGTATTACAGCGCTGATTGGTCCTTCCGGGTGTGGCAAATCCACTTTTCTCAAAACCCTTAATCGCATGAACGACCTTGTCCCCATTGTTCGTATGACAGGGGAAGTATACTATAACAATCGAAACATTTTTGATAAGGATATAGATATCACCGAGCTTCGACGCGATGTCGGGATGGTATTCCAGAAACCAAACCCCTTCCCGATGAGTATTTACGATAATATCGCCTACGGTCCCCGGACACACGGAATTACCAAAAAAAGCAAACTCGATGAAATCGTTGAGCAGGCGCTCCGTGATGCGGCCATTTGGGATGAGGTAAAAGACCGTCTGAAAAAAAATGCCCTTGGTCTTTCGGGTGGTCAGCAGCAACGTCTTTGCATTGCGCGTGCGCTTGCCGTAAAACCGAAAGTTTTACTTATGGATGAGCCAACTTCTGCACTCGATCCTATCTCAACCTCGCGCATTGAAGAACTTGTACTTCAATTAAAAGAAAAATATACAATCATTATAGTGACACATAACATGCAACAAGCAGTTCGTATTTCTGATAATACAGCCTTCTTCCTGCTTGGAGAGTTAGTAGAATATGGAGAAACCGAAAAACTATTTTCACAACCTCAGAACAAACGTACTGAGGACTATATTACCGGAAGGTTCGGGTGATAATTATGAGAAGCAGATTTGATGAACAACTTAACTTACTTAATAGAAAAATGATAGAAATGGGAGCAGCATGCGAAAACATTATTGCACTTTCTTCTAAAGCACTACTTGAAGGAAATGCCCCGGATGCACGCAAAGCACAGGAACAGGGGCACTCAATTGATCAGATGGAACGTGAGATTGAATCCATTTGTCTAAAACTACTACTGCAACAACAACCTGTTGCCAAAGACCTCCGTGTTATTTCTGCTGCCCTTAAAATGATTACTGATATGGAAAGAATCGGCGATCAGGCAGAAGATATTGCTGAAATTATCACATATCTCAACGGCAGAACCGGCGACGAATGCCACGATATCCGTCTTATGGCAGAAGCCACAATTAAAATGGTTACGGACAGCATTAATGCATATGTAACACACGACCTAAGCCTTGCAAAATCTGTAACCGATTATGACGACGTTGTAGACGATGCCTTCGACCGTGTAAAACAAACACTCATTAAGATGATTTCCGAGAATACTGCTGACGGGGAATATGCGTTAGATTTACTTATGATAGCAAAATACTTTGAACGAATCGGTGATCATGCCGTTAACATCGCAGAATGGGTTGCCTTTTCCGTTCATGGTGTTCATAAAAGTTTTTAATAAATATAGCACAGCAAATTCTTATGCTGTGCTATATTTTATACTTATCAATCGCCATACTATTCAAGCAAAAATAGCCATTTGACTTAATTACCAGTCAGTATCCCAATCCGTATAGCTGTCATCCCAACTGTCATCTCCCCAGTCATAATCCCAGTCGTCATCATCCCAGTCATCTTCCCATGCGTCATAATCATTATCGTAATCATAATCATACTCATAGTCGTAATCATAGTCATTCCCATAATCATAGTCATAATCGTTTCCGTAATCATAATAATTGTCATCATACCCGGAGTCATATGAATCATAAGAAAATAATCGCATAAACGGAAAATATACGAAACTTCTTCCGCAACAGCCAAATAGCATCATTAAAATCATCACGCAAAGTACAATGACCAAAAGCCTCTTATTTGATTTGCGCTTTACGCTTCGTCGCATTTCTCTCTGATAATCAGCGTCATAATTGTTCAGCTGTTGCTGCATGAGCTGTTCATTCTCCATCCCCAAACGGCTATAGCGATTCCTCTGCGAAACCGACTTCCTATTCTCAGAATGACGTTTTGAAGCATGTACGGAATTCACAGTCTGATGTGCTTTCTGTTCCACTACTTCCGTACGCATCTTTTGATAAAGCTCATTTACTGCATATGCCTCATCCTTACCTCTGTAGCGAACAATTCTCTCACCATTCGACTTATTCTTATATACAATAAAATTCTCATCTTCGTCTTTGTAAATTCCGAACGCCCTCGGTTCACGCATATCCACACCAAGGAAAAATCGCATCTGCTCAAGTGGTAATTTCTTCTTTAAAGCAAACGCTTTCAACTCTTCAATCGTCTTAGGAATCCCATCCGCACTACGCATCACGTTTTTATTGGTTGCTGCACAATTTGGACAACACTCTTGCGTATCCTCCAAAAAACCACCGCAATATTCGCAGGTAATTTTCATACTGTTCCTCCTTGCTTATCATTTTCTGTCTTTTCCAATTCCATTATATAGATTCCTCTCAAAATGTCCATCTGTTTTCCTGCAAAATGAAAGCCGCTATTTTTCTCATGACGCAAAAAACGCCGGTCACACCCTCAAAATGCGACCGACGTAAATTCGATTCCCTAAATTCTAACAAATATATCATTTCAAAACTTCAGCATTGAGTAACTCAATCCATTTCTTAATAATCGCCACTTCTTTTTCTGCCTCTTTGCGACATGTAGACTCTTTCGCCGGCTTATATACGGGAGCTTCAAGCGAATCTTTCTTTCTGCGGATTACCAAATAAACCTTCTTCTTATCAAAGAATACCGCAAAAGGTCCGCCTGCTGAAAACTTACTTAACTTCTTCTGCATATCCTTATCCAGAAACTTATCTGCTTCCTCGCGATTCTCTACGTACATCTTGAACTTTTTATCAAAAGCCTCTTCTCCGGATATGTAAGGCAATAAATTCTCCGGCTTCTCATAAGCAGCTTTCCCGATTGAGAACTTACTGCTTACTACCTGAATCTCATGAGACAATACTGTCTTATTATTGCAAACGATTAATACGCAATCAGATGTGGATTTACTCTTTCCGTAACTGAGTTCCATATCATATCTCATGAAATCAACACCATCATAATTGCCGGATACACAGTCATTGGCAATCGCTTTGTGTGCTTTCTTTAACAAAGAACATTCGCTAACTTCCTTCGTTGATATATTGTCACTCTCTTTATACTCTGCCTTAGGCAATTCCGCTTCAATGGCCGGTTTCAAAAACAAAGACTTATAGTCCATCGAATACTCTTTGTATTTCGTAGAAAGTTTCAAAATTCTTGGCAGGATAAAGATAGAGAAAAACATCCCCACTAATAACACAACTCCAATAATGCAACGCACAACATCCCAGTTTGCCAAAAATCCCATAAATAAACCTACGGCATACGCCAAAGAAAGCGCAATCACCGCAATACTAACTGCTTTGTAAATGAAATCTCCGTTCTTATATGCCTTTCTCTTCTCGTTCAGTTTCTGTTCTAACGTAAGTTCCACAGAAGTCTGAACCACATCATTTTGTTCATTGTTTGATTGCATAACATATCCTCCCCTTATCTGTCTGCATTTTAATCATGTTATAATTATATACCTATTTCGTTAAAAGTTCACGAATTTCTTTCAGTTCTTCCTTGGTAGGACTCATCGGATTCCAAAGCAACTGCTGCCCGTCATCTTTATATCGCGGAATCAGATGCAAATGGAAATGAAAAACGGTCTGACCGGCACATTCTCCATTGTTTTGCACCAAATTGAATCCATCACAGCCTAACACATCTGTCATATGTCCTGCAAGCTTCTTGGCAAGTTTCATTGCTTCCACCGCCCAGTCTTCCGGTATCTCATATATATTCGCAAAATGTTCTTTGGGTAAAATCAACGCATGCCCCTTAGTTGCCGGCGCAAGATCCAAAATTACATTAAAGCGTTCGTCTTCATAAATTGAATTTGTCGGGAACTCTCCATTAGCAAGTTTACAAAAAATGCAATCGTCCATTTTCATTTCAATCATCCTCCATTTCGGTATTTCCACCTGAAAAATCAAAAATCTGATCCAGAGATCTCATAATATTGAAATCACCTTTCATCGTCATGTCACCTCCCATAAAAGAACGCTGGAAGGTCGTTTTTCCGCTCATCACATCTTTCAATACAGATTCTTCCAATTGAATTTCTACATCTGCATATTCACTTGTTCCATAAAAACACTCACACTTATGTTGTTGCACTCTTATAATCAAAGGTTTCTTATAGTCCTTAATGATAAATCTGAAAATACCGTGAATGCCCGGCTTCGCTGAATAGGCCTTCTCAAAATCAGAAATAAAATTCTCATCAGACTCTGTTGAGCGACTTTCCATCATATCCTTAAAAAAGCTAGTAAGTTCTCTGATATCCTCTTTTTGACGCTGAATATATTCTTCATCTGATGCGTAAACAGACAGCTGCTCTGATTCCTGTGGTGTTAAATCCACATTTTGCGTACAGGAAACCTTCTGCTTTACAACCTGATTACTGGTAGGAAAACTCGCAACCTTCTGACTTATGGTTCTGTAAAGATTTTCTGCCTTCTTCTCTATAATGCGATCATATTCCGAACCACATTCCAACAAGGATATTTCCGGAATATATCCGCAAATACCGCTGCATGGACGACCACCAAGAATTTCCCATGCCGTTGCCAACGTAAGCTTCCCTTCACGTTCTCCGTATGTTGTACTCATCACAATCGGACACATATATATTTGGGAAATTTTACCCTTGTCACCATATAACCAACAAGCGTCAAGGAACTGCTGCATAGCCCCCCCGATACCGTACCATTCTACCGTACTTGCAAGGATAATCCCATCCGCATCCTTCAATGTATTCGGCAAAGTGGTAATCGCATTTTTTCGCTCATATAAATCGAAACGCTCCACTGTAATATTTAGTTCTTCAAAAACATCCTGCATCTTTTGCAGTACATACAGGGTCGGATCACCAATCAATCCTCTGCCCCCATAATAGATATTAATCTTCATGCTTTTTTCCTTCTTTCCTGCTTCTTTTGATTAATACAAACAGAAGCATTGCTATTACACCAAAACAAATACCGCCAACATGCGCCATATTATCAATATTAGGATTTTTGAATCCTTCCGTAATACCAAGAACGACACAAGCAAGCATCACAAAAATCCTTGGAAAAACGCTCTTTAAATATCCTGCAGGCTGCGTCAGAAGAACTACAATTACTGCACCCAAAAGCGCATATCCGGCCCCGCTGGCTCCAATACTAATGACATAATCATGCGTAATCATATGATAAAACAATGACGTCAAACCGCTTGCAAGAATGCCCGCAAAATAAAACACAGCATACGTAACACGTCCCATTGCCTGCTCTAACAATCCGCCAACAGAATAAATAATCAACATATTATTCATCAGATGATAAATATCACAATGAAGAAATGCACTTGTAAACAAACGATACCATTGTGCCTTCTCCAGGACACGCAAATCAAGACCACCTATCTCCCAAAGAAAACCATCCAAAAACAGATTAATCACAAAAACCAAAACATTAATTCCTATTATCAAAAACGTAAGATACGGATTTAATCGCTTTTGCTTCTTTTCGCTCTGTGCAAGCTCTTTACGGATCAGATTTTCCAGCTTTGTAATCTCTGCAACTGCAGCATCCGGATTTAACAAAAAAACTTCCAGTTTTCTTCTCATTCCATAGAAGTCTTCCAACTTTCCATTCCCAATCAGCAACTGACATTGGCTGACATCAATTACCCAGGAGCGCTTATCGTGCTCACAAAGTTTCGTCGCATACGCGGCATCCTCTGCAAGACAAAGTGTCAATATATGCATTTCACTGCTTAATCCCTGCTTCTTAAGCAAGTCCACAGCAGTTTTCTGCACAATATCATATTGCTCCGCCGTACAGGTCGCATTCTCCTTCAAGTCAATGGTAAAAATGATATTTACATGTGAAAACTCCCGTTTCAGGAACACTCTAAACTCCGGCAGATTGGAATCGACCGGAGCGAATCCTTCCAAAACGAGAAGGGATGTCAATTTCTCTCTCATTTTTCTACCTCGTATAGTTTATACTATACTTTTTTTTCATCCAAATTGCAATTCTATTCATAAATATATTGCAAATTGGCAAAACATACTTCATCTCCCGATTGTAATAAAACTGACTCATTAATTTCCAGCTGTATTCCATTTTTGAAGGTTCCGTTTTTACTGTTTAAATCCTGTAACATTAGCATACCTCCCTGCTCATATATTCTCGCATGGACACGGCTGACAGCATTGGAATCAATCACAATATCTGCACCCTTTTTATCCTTTCCTATAATGCAGGGGTATTTTTCCGGTATTTCAAGCACTTCGTTTTTGCCAAGCCGGCGTAGACATCTTCTTTCCTGTTTCTTTTGCGGAATAATCAGTTCCGTCTGCGTACAAACCTCCTCAAATGCCGCCGGTGAAACAAAAAAACTTCCCTTTTCGTTTGTTCCCTGAGACACACTTAACTTTTCCTTTTTTCTTCCAATAAGCAATTTGTCCTCTATAAGCTCTTTGCATCTTCCCAAAGCAGCTTCCCAGATGTTCCCATTCACAGGTTTTTCTTCCGACATCCCATCACTTATTACAGGAAGATCCGATACCATAAAAGGAACCTCTTCAACATATTCTTTTTCCTCCTCAGTATATCCTTTGACCGGATACTTCTCGTCTATATATTCAATAATCTGTTCTATTGAAAAATTAACTTCACGCGTCATCTTATAAAACTTATACCCTATATCCACTCCTCTTTTGTCATCATGATCGGCATGCTCTAAAATAAACTCAGCCAAATCTTCAAACTCAAACTCCTGCAAAACCCTGTTTTCATAAAATACCCATTCTGCCATTCCCGTATCAGGATTATAAAAACAAAATTCCGGTTCAAAAAGTACTCTTTTCACCTCCACAAGATAGCGTCGAACTTCTTCGGTAAGACTGTAGGCAGAGAATAACACACCTCGAATATCCTCATATGACATTTGCCTCTTTCCGAACAAATTCTGTAAACTCTGGCGACCCGTAATATCATAATAATATTCTTCATCACCGTTTAAACGACGCATATCCATACTCAATAAACCATCTATTCGGTTTTCCTGAATCATCCTGATTTGATAATCTTCTTCACCTGACGCGCCTATAATCAAATAACTCCGATTACCCTCCCTGCGATATCGAACCTTCATTCCTCTTTCTCCTTTAGCTGTTTTGAAATTAAGTCCCAATACAAAAAATATTTTCGCGTCTGACGAAATAAATCCGCAGGTGCGGCTTTATTTTCCTCCCACTGCATCTCTATCTCCCAAAACGAATTATCTTTTTGCAGCGGAATAAGCGACACAGATTCCTGTATTGTAGATAATGTAACGGTTGCGCTCTTTTTTTCAACAACAATCCCGGATTGAATTTCTTGCGTAGCAACTGTTTTTCCGGTTACACCGTTTGTTATGACATTTTCACAACTATTAACTGCCTCATCCTTAGAATTTGATGTCACATAATGTATCTGTTTTGCACCTCTTATGGCAAAAACCTGTAAAACAGTCCTGTTATATAGCATCAGAGACCAGAACAGAACAAATATCATGATCATTAACAGCGTTGACGACAATAATGCCGCTTCTACCGTGTAACTTCCTTTCAAATGTAACTTTCGCATTATATTTATCTCAAAACCTCCGTCAAAATAAGAATCAGATAAGATGGTATCATAAACACAACAAACGGGATTCTGCTTCGACGTCCTACCTTTTTACCCAGAAATAAGAAGGCCGACAACAAACCGCATAAAAAAAGCGAATAGCAAAACAACATCATATTCCTATATCCCCCAAGCAGAATTCCTGAAGTGATTAGTATCAGACCATCCCCATAACCGATACTTTCCCTGCTTACATACGCTACAATCAACAAAAAAACACCTACAGATACGCCCAGAAGCATATCTCCCCACTGTGTGCATATGACCGGTAGTTTTAACAAAATTCCTAAAACGGCCGCCACAATACAACTGACCACGGAAACCTCTTTCTTTCGAAAATCCCGAATCCCTTCACACACAAAAAAAATCCCTGTCAGTCCGTATGCCCCTCCTAAAATCCACTTCTCAATCCATTCTATATTATCCACAACGCATACACTTCCTTCTTCCCCCGATTTGCGAATCCGTTATCACATAAATAGTTCTTTTTAATCCACTGCAGGCTAAAGTGGAATGATATTTATCACCTTGTAAAGCTATATAAACAAAATCACACTCAAACTCATTCCCGATACAACGTTCACATTCCTTATACCTGGCACCATCCTGATTCCGACAATCCTTAAGCCGTTCATATTCTATACCACTGACAGAAAGTTTCAAATGTGTACAATTTACACTAGTATGATAAACGTCACTGTCTTTTGTAATATAATATACCTTCTTACTTTCATCCTTTTTACCCGAAGGTGTATATCCGCTAAATCCTTTGATACAGCAACGTTTCATAAACTGCATCCCATCAAATATTTCCGGCCAAAAGTAAGGACGAACCCTGTATGTCACTACAAGATCAATCCTATCATCCTCCTCAAGCACAGAAGAACGCCATAGCCAAATCCCGTCAGAACCGCCCACAATCATTGAATGATCCAAATACTCGATCCCTACCTGCTCTATCAACGCCATCCTGGCGTATCCTTGCGCCAGAATCATACTTTCCGCTTTTCTGATTAACTCGTTTCCTTCTTGGGGAAGTTTCCTATCCTTCTCTTGCGCAACCTGTTCCAATGCAGATAGAACATACGAATAGTTTGCCATTTCCCGACCCACTTCACTTAAACCGGCCTCTAGTTTTACATCAAGACAAATCAATTCCACCGCAGAAATCAAATTAATAATCAAAAATAGAAATATGGGAACAATAAGTGCTGCCTCTATGGTCATACTTCCTCTTACAGTATCCCGTCCCGATCTTTTTTTCATCTTTACCATTTCTCTCTTCACCTATCTTTTTTCACAGTGCAGAAAGGAACACCCTTTCCCAAATGAGATAGAAAATGACACCTGTTAAACGCAGAATTGCCGAGAGAGAGTTCAGAATTGACATTAGACACCTTGAAAAAGGATGCTCCTCTCTGCACTGTGAAATTCTAATTTAGAAATAACTATATCTTCGTCTCAGCGAATAAAAATGCCCAAAAGCGGTTTTAACTGAAAATTGTGCAACAATCACGTCTACACATCCATCAATGCGAAAATACTGATTGCCGTCTGTCATGCGGATATTTGCTTCTATCATATCCATGCAACGGGCAATTCTTATCTGCCTTGGGACACCTATCAAAAATATCCTTAAATAATCCTCATATGCCAATCCATCGATTGATGTACCTTTTTCTTTTTGCTCATAAAGGTCATCCCCTATTTGGGTAATTCCTTTCAGACTGATGGAAAAATCCTCATACGACTTTAACAACGGAACCCGTTCCCCTTTTAGCAGGTTTTGCGTATCCAATAACCCCTCCAAACCTGCCCACAAAATATAGAGCAAGGGCTTGACAACGTCCGGCGGTATTTCAAGCAATAATGCAAGCGCGGATATTGTTTCCACAATCATCCTAGCTTCCTCACTATTGTAAAGAGGTATTATATTGGCCGCACTACGCATCAGGAATAACATTTCGCAGACACCGCTTAAGTTCTCAATATCATTTCCTTTACCACTGATTACATATTCCGTCTGATAATCAAGTGCACCGCTTTCTTTTACCCCTGTATAACTCCCGAGTTTTAATATGATATATTCATTAAAAAAAATATCCTGTAGCATATCATCCATCTTCTGGGGCGCTAACTCGCTACTTCCCTTATTTTTGCTTCTGAAACTATATGTATTAAGCAGATTAATCCCTTTCCGAGACAGCGCTTTGTCCATTCCGGTAAACCAGTATATATCTTTACCGGCAAACATTTGCTGAATATCCATTTCCGGATATATTTTTGTGATTTTCCAGTCTTCATCCCCTTTGTAGGACTCCTCAGCTTTTTGAATATATTTCTGATTCTCTTCCAGAAGCCTTTTTGAATCAATCTTCTTTTCTTCAGTCACTTTAACCCACTCTAATATGTCTTCACCAAAATCTGCACCTACCAAATCTTTCATATACATTACTGCCTGTTGATATACAGATGGCGAAAGAGAATCCGAAGCCAGTCTTACAGCCTCCACTGCGCATATAGTCTCAGTGATTCCGTACCAGTCTCTTGTTGATATAAAAAATTGGTCTTCCGGTGCTTTACAATTTTGCTCCATATAAAATTCCAATTGTTCTTCCATTGCAGCAAAAGACGGTGTATCTGTTTGAAATGAACTGTCAATAAACAATAAATCGTATCTTTCAGCCAGTTCTTTGTGATATTGTGCAAACAATGAATACATTGCGGTTTGTGCAGCACACTCAAGCCTTACTTCCAAAGCCGCTGAGCGCGCTGCTTCCACCATGGAAAGAAAGAGCGAGACAATTACCATAAGCACCAATGCGAGTGTTATTGTAATCTGACCTTTTAACCGGATTCTTTTTTCCACTTTACCTTCTTTTTTCATCCTTTTTTCATCCTTTCTTCCCATCTTAATGAATTAACCTACTTTTTTTATCTTCTGTGTAATTGTCTTAAAAATGGACTCTACGATGCTAATCATCTCATCCTTGAAAATAAGAACAAGACCTACCAGTACAACCAGAATTAAAATAATCTCAACTGTACTCAGACCATCTTCTTCCTTAATGAACCTCATTAACTGATTCATCATTTCATACCTCCTTCCCTAAGCTTAAAATGTAAAAGAAGAAAACGCCGGAACCATAATAATTACAAAAACAATAAGCAGCAGCAATAGCATCGGAAACAATAATTTCGTTCCTGCGGTTTCTCCTTTCTTACGAATGGATTCTCTTTTCTGCGCCATAGCCTGCGTAGCTTCTTCCCTTAACAACTCACTTAACCCTTCCTGACCTTTGCGCAGATTGGATGCAAGCAAGGTTCCAAATTTGCGCATTTGCGGTGTATTGCACCTCTGACCGATATTCTCATAGACAGCGCCTTCTGAAACTCCTGCTTCCAACTCATATACTCCCCTTTTAACCTCCTGATACAGAGCTTTTTCCCCGGCAGTGCCGGATATTCTTTGCAGTGCCTGTCGTAAGGTCAAACCGGCTGCGACAAGCATGGAATAACGCAATGCAAATGCCGGATACGAATCGACTATTTCCTCTTTTCGCTTCTTTTCCAGCTCTCTTTTCTGCATATACTCTGAAGCAAACAATACACCGCTGATAACGATACTTAACAAAATAACGATGCCGCCTTTTGACTTCTTTGGAGACTTCCAGTGCAGTGTTTCTCCCTCTAACTGTTCCGGCAGATAAAAATATGCCTCTTCACGATTCGCTTCTTCATTCCGTACTAACAATTCTTCCAATCTCTTTCTCCAGGCTTCCGGTGAATCCTGCTCTACCGGAAGCAGATTTACGTAGAAAATATGTATATACTGCAATTCTTCATAAGAAGCAGTAACCATAATTTCCACCGGAACAACTTCTTTCACTTCTACAAGCCGTTCTCCGTCTCTTGCCAGAAGATCTGACCGGTCTGTTTCATATATCAAAGTAAACGGATATCCTTCTATCTCCTCCAAAAAAATCAGATTCCCATCTGTCTGTCCTTCCGTATCTCCGCTACCTGCAACGGTCTGCTCAAGTACTTCCCAAAAATCCGGCAGCATCTTTTCGATTTCATCCTTTGTATAGCGTCGTTCTTCCACGGTATACGTCATTTGCGCAGAGAATTTATCCCCTTCTACTTCCATCTCAACCTCAAGCGGCCCCTCTCCAAATTCATTACGCATAACCCGATTCTGCGAATCCACCTCTCCATTCGAAAATCTCATTAACAAAATCCCTGCGACAATCCCAACAACCAATGTCAACACAGCATATTTGTAATTTTTCTTCATCCTTTTACCCCTCCAGATTGCTGATATCCGTTATTTTCTTTCCCCACCAAAGTGCTCCGAGATAAACGACAAGACATGCTGTCATAATGCAAAAACCGGAAAAATTATGATATAGGGAATCAAAATATCCCTTAGAGGTAAAGCTGATATACCCTATGATAAGGAACGGCACCAGACACATAATCTTATGCTCCAACTGTTTCGAAGCAATGAGAATTCTCAATTCACGCCGCATCTCAATTTTCTCTCCGATTGCACCTCCGGTATCCGCAATGATTTCCCGCAGGTTTCCGACAGTTCTCTTGGCAATCGAAAAGATCTCTGCAAAATCAGCAATTTCTTCTATCTGTGTTCTTTTAGCAAGATCAAGCAACATATTTTCAAGAACAAGACTGTTATCCAATCCCCTTCCAATTGCCCGGAACTCTTGCGCCATCTCACATGACAAGCCATGCATTTGCTCCAACTCTGCACAGCTTTTGCGAAAAGCATTCTCGACCGAATTACCGGAACGCAGATTAGCAGAAACCATAACCAATGCATCCTTAAACTGTAATGTAACCCTCCATTTTCGCTCTCGAATGTAATCTTTCCTTCGAAACCGGATATAAAACACTGTCAGACATAAAAGAACAGCAAATACAATCCACGACTGATAAAAGAAATATGCCACCATGCCTGCAATCAAAATCCATTCACCCACAAGCCGCAAGCACTCTTTAACAGAAAATTTATATATTGCATAATCCATTTTTATTCTCCCTTCAACCGATAGATATTTTGGACCTCTCCCACACGTATAAGCGGCGGAATATCGTTTTTGTCCTCTTCCCTCTCGTTCTTTCCTGCTTTTTTTCGTCGTACAAAAAGCGGATGCAAAATAATTTCGTTTCCTTCCATATCCATAACTTCGAAAATCTCCACCACACGCCTGCTTCTATCCCCCATCCGCGCCAAATGAACCAAAATATCGATTCCGGAAGATATCTGTCGTCTGACAGCCGGAAGAGGAATATCCAGACCCATAAGTACCATCGTTTCCAATCGATACAGCATGTCCCGCGCCGAATTGGCATGCCCGGTAGACAGACTACCGTCATGCCCCGTATTAAAAGCCTGTAACATATCAATTGCCTCATCACCTCTTACTTCTCCTACGATGATCCGATCCGGTCTCATACGCAATGCAGATTTAATAAGATCCCTGATAGTAATCTCCTTACAGCCTTCCGCAGTGCTATTCCTGGTTTCCAAACGAATCAGATTCGGGATTCCCCTGATTTGTAATTCTGCGCTGTCTTCAATTGTAATAATGCGTTCATCGGCCGGAATATATCGTGCAAGCGCGTTTAAAAAGGTCGTCTTACCGCTTCCCGTTCCGCCCGAAATGAAAATATTGGTTCCCAGACGTACCGCAGTCTCCAAAAAGTCTGCGGCCTCATGTGATATGCTGCCTAAAGCAATCAGCTTCTCCATTGTAATGGCACATTCGGGAAAGCGCCTGATTGTAACAACAGGACCATTAATTGCCGGCGGAGACAATACAATATTTACACGCGATCCGTTTTCAAGTCTGGCATCCACAATCGGTGAGCTTTCATTTACGGTACGATTAACCCCGGAAACAATCTGCTGAATCACATCTTCAAGACGTTCCTTAGAATCAAAATGTTTGTCTATCTCTGTAATTTTTCCGTTTTGCTCCACGAAAATATGTTTCGGACCATTAATCATGATCTCTGAAATCTGTTCATCTTCAATCAATTCCTGCAAAATATCAAGTTTTCTGATGGAAGCAAATACCCAGCCTGCGATTTCCTCCTTCTGCCTGATAGAATAGTAACTTCCCTGTAATTCCTCCATCATAAAACGCTGAATCATCTGACGTACCTCTTCGTCAGAGATCTCACGCGACAAATCAATATTTTCACTGACAAGAGAGCGCACCTTCTGTTTTATCTCCCGTGTTTCTTTATCTTCCATTCAATATGCCCTCCGTCTCTTCCCTCATCAGGCTACGTATATAATCCGCCAATTCAGAATATGCCATTTGCCCTGGATTTTCGGGCAAATGAGAAAAGCGCGGCAAGACGCACCACTTTGTTTTCTGTAAAACAGCATCTGCATGCAACTCCCGTAAAAGCCTTTCATAATGACCTCTTTTACTTCCTCGCGTATCTTCCGATTGCTGCATGGAGTAAATCCTGTCACATCCTCTAAGTAAAGTTAAAATGCCCGGAACAGAATCCGACAAATCAAGCAAAATATAGTCATACGGACCACATCTTCCAATCTCTGCCAACAATCCTCCCCATTCATGCTCCTCCATCTGCTGCAAATCCAAAAAAGAGAAAGAAGGTCTGATATAATCCAGTTCATTTAATTTCCCTCTTGCTTTTTTGAAACATGATGCAAATTCTTCCGGAAGATTTTTATAATAATATAATAGATCTGCCATATCCTCCTTTTGCTCTTGCGAAATACCATATCTCTCATCCCATCCCGAATATGTCTCAAAATTCAGATATAAAACCCGACTTCTCTTGGCCAGAAACTGTCCAAGTACAAGCGCAAACGAAGTTTGAAGACATCGCTTGTCCGGAGAGTATAACCCGATATAACAACATCCCCTGGTATGACCGATGGATTTCCCGGTCTCTAACTCTTCCTCAAAAAAAGCTTTCATCAGATCCTGCAATAAAGCATCCGCAGACCTGTATCGGTATACTCTTCCATCCTCCTCGCTCTTTTCTTCCGTAAGTATCAAATATCTTCCGCCAACCGGCCCGCATCCTGTTTCCGCAAACTGTTCTGCAATCAATGCTCCGGCATAATGATATTTTTCATCACATTCCAAATAACGTTCATACTCGGTGTATACATCTGTTACAAACGGCAAATAATCCAGTCCTCTCAGATATTCTTCCAGCATAAATACATATTTTTCATTTCCGTCGCATAATGCAATCCTTCTTTTTCTCATAGGCCTCCTCCTGATACAATGATTCCGCCTGCCAGCAATGCAACTGCGAAGTGAATTTTGACCCCGGGAACCTCATTACCTGTTCTGTATACAGGCAGCTCTCCTCTCCCCATCCTGCAATACAGAAAAAGATTCCTAAAATATTGCACAAAGTAACCGAATCTTTTCTTCAATATTCCTTCTTTCAACCCCTTATACAGACTCATACAGGCGGCAAAAACAATTGCCGCACCTACCGCGCACAGCATGGCGCGCCATCCCAGAAAAAGCCCCATAACAGACATCAGCTTAATGTCACCGGCTCCCATTGCACGCAACAAAAAAAGCGGCCAGAATAACAAAATCGGACAAATGAATCCACATAACATTTCAACCGGCGCAAACTCGCCTATCAAAAGCCGATAAGCGATTCCCAGCACAATACCTCCCACAATCACAGCATTCGGTACTTTTTCATAAAAAATATCCGTCAAAGCCGCAATCGTCAGAACGACAAGCAGAACTACAATACCAATCCCTCCTTTTGGCAAATCCGTCCATTCAACCTATTCATAAAATATCTTTTGGAAAAAACTTGCGAAAGAACTTCGCAGATAAGACAGCCTGTGATGCCATCCCTTGAAAGCAAGAACGCTTTCTTAAGTGTGTTTGATTATATCGAAACCTTTTTTCTTTTGCAAGGGTTATGAAGCGATTGGATAAAATTTTCCAGTTATAATCCGATAACCCTTTGGAATCAAGCTCCTTTTGCACTTTAACATTCTCTATAAACTTAATGCCGAGCGAAGCACAACAACAAAAAGCGTCAGCAATACCCCTGGTGTGCCAAACAAAGCACAAAACAGAAACGTTACCACATTGATGGCACCGTAACATGTAGCGTCACTATAAGAGAGAAGCAAATTACACAAATAAATGCATACCAATCCGACACATCCCCGCATAATCACATTCAATAACCGGTCCATCCCACTTCTCCTTTTCTCCCTGTCTTTCATGTCCTTGTTGGGTCTCTCTGTGATATTCTATGCTTTGTACACATTTTTATGACGCAATGTGAATATTTTCCTTTTCAGGTGTTCATACTGTCACTAAAACCCTTATATTTCCAAGGAGGTGCAAGGATGAAAATAGCATATTGCGACACCAAGTATCGTTTCGCTACGGAAGAAAACATAAATGACCAGGGAATTCGTGAAGAAATGAAAAAGGCCCTGATTGCACTCGAAAGCGCTTATTGCGGTTTCGACTATGCAACGGACCCTGATATGATTGATTGTCATATTTATCGTATCAATTCGGCATTGAAGCGATATCGTTATCTTCTGCTCCAGGCAGACTCTCTATATGAAATAACCCCTTGATGCACCCTGATCTTCCATGCTTTCATGCAGACTGTCGCGTCCGTATGTCATTCCCGCAACCACCGTCTGCGTATTTTTCATTAACGGTTCGGAAGTATCCTGCAAACTGATGCTTGTGTATGCCTCGCACAGCGGGCGGATTACGGATTCTGCCCGCTCAAGACATCCTACATCTTTTTTGATCTGTGCCAAAATCAATTCACGATTTACATATAAATACAGACTCATCAGATTTCCCGCAATCTCATACTCCGGATGCAGTGAATCCATAAGTTCTTCCAAACAGCCTCTTGCCTTACGCACGGCTGATTTCAACCCTTCCGTATCATTTCCGATACAGGAAGTTTTGGCCTCCTCGATATAAGCAAGAAGCATTTCGTATAAAATCACTGTCAGACCTGTCGCATTCGCCTGTGTAATCCGGCGTACAAATTCCTGCTTCTTCTCATCCGTCATGTTTTGCCCTCCTTACTGTAAAAGCTGCAAAACCTGCTGCGGTCTTTCATTTGCCTGCGCAAGCATGGACGTTCCGGCCTGTGCCAGTACCTGCTGTGTTGTATACTGCGTCATCTCTTCCGCCATATCCACATCACGAATGCGGGAGTATGCGGCTGTCATATTTTCGTGACTGATATCAAGACTTTCGGTTGCCGACTCCAGACGATTCTGATATGCACCGAGTCTTGAACGTGCAGAAGATAAGTATGCCAATGCATCTTTGATACTTTCAAGTGCCTCTCTGGCATCATCCTGCGTAGCAATATTCGTTCTCTCAAGTCCCATGTGTTTCAGGGAAATGGTCGGTATTCTCATTTCAAGTACCTGGCCCTCCATAGTACCAATTTGCATACGCATTGCACCGATGCCGGTCAAATTCAGTTCCACATCGGCTGCAGAACCTTTGGCAGAAAGCTTCACTTCGAACCCGCCGGAAGCAGTAATGGTAATAACATCACCTTCTATATTGCTGACTTTTGCATCCTGCGGAAATGCATTTTCACTTCCGTCCTGCAAAAGTGTCGCTGCTGTCACAATTGTGTTTCCCTCATCATCCGTTCCTGTTGTAACAGAGCTTAACACATAATTTTTGCACGGAACCTCATCGGAATAATACATAACATTGACATTGTTGTCACTCGCATAACCTTTTAAATCAAATCCTCCGTCCAAAATTGCCTCACCGTTAAATTCCGTATCCTTGGCAATTCTTATGATTTCAGCCTTAAGCTGCTGTATTTCCGCATCCAGATATTCTCTGTCCTGATCTGTTTTGACACCGTTTGCCGCACTTACTGCCAGTTCGTTCATACGCTGTAACATATCATGAATCTCACTCATGGCACCATCTGCTGTCTCAACGATTGAAATTGCGTCCATTGCGTTGTCTCCTGCAATGGAAAGCCCCTTTATCTGTGAATTCATTCTTCTTGAAATTGCCATTCCGGCAGGGTTATCCTTCGCATGATTTAACTTCAGTCCTGAAGATAATCTTTCCATTGATTTGGTCAAATTTGCATCCGTTCTGTCCAATGCACTTTTTGCTGTTAATGCTGATAAATTGTAGCTGACTCTCATATAGCCACCGTCCTTTCCTAATCCGCCAGGCTTGTCACAAATATTTTAGCAAGCTCATACAAATCCTTTGTTGCAACATCATCTGTGACACCATTGTCATGTCTTTTATAAAAGAAGGACGCATCCAGGCTTTCACTGTGAAGATAGCGCAAATCTCCGATTTGTCTCTGGTGTTCTTCCAGTGCCTTCTCAAATTTCCGTTCTGTTTTCAGACGTTCCACTCCGTCTTCCTTATCTCCGGCAATATAACCGTTTACCTTACCGCCGCTTATCTGCAGTCCTGCCACCACGGTTCCGTATTCTTCGGTATAAAAAGAAGCTGAAACACTTCCCGCCTCAAATTCCCTGTGAATCAGTTTCACACGAATACCGACAAAGGTGCCGTCCATATAAACGGGGACTTCATATGCTTCTTCACGCGCCATACTTCCCATCACACTGATTTGTTTATGTAAAAGACTCATCGCACGCACATCCAGCATATCCGTCTCTTCCGCCAGATAGAGATTTCGTAAAAGTTCTCCCGATATCTCTTCCATACTGTTTATTTTATCGGCAATTTCTTCTTTTCCGTTAAGAGCATCCGCCATAGAAAACAATTCTTTCTCCATTTGTACAGCTCTTTCTTCATCATAAGAACGTGATTCAAGCATTTTTTCATGCAATTGCTTCCAAGGACCCGTTTTAGCCAGAGTCCCTTTCATTTGCGACATCAATGTCGTCATAGCCTGAATCTCTCTTACGGATGGTCTGTTCTGATAAGAAAGCAAGGCTTCCATTGTCTCCTCGTCAGCCAGCGCTGCAGTCTCTCGCATCTGCGAAATCTGCTCTTCATAATATGCCTTCTGTACCTCCTTAGAATCCAGCACGGTCTCCTCAAACCCCTGCAAAATCTGTGCTGAAATGTCAAATGTATATCCGGCTTCCTTCAAACGCATTCCGACACTATCGTCAATCGTATAATCAAGCCCTGTCTTTTTACCTGTTCTGACTGCAGTTAAAAGATTTTTGAACGTAATTTGGGCACCCTGATTCAACAAACTGCCAAGAGCTGCTCCATCCCCGCTCTGAATCTGATGTAAAAGACGGTAAATTCCGATATAGGAATCTCTCTGCGCTTCCGTTATTTCATGATTACGCTCCAGCTTAAATAAGAACTTGCTATAAGTCTCGCCCGCATTCAGCGGTTCTTCATAGAAGGCATCCACCTCCTGCTCGAGTGCCTCAGGTGTATATTCCAACGGATTAATGCCTTCCCGAATCAATCTTAATGTTGTCGCCGGCGTCATTTTGTTGATGACACGCTGTAAAAGAGCATCCTGTTCTTTCACGGCTTCGATATTTTCGGCAGAAATTTCCATACTGTTATAACCAAGAATCCGCACCGCACGTCGATTCGTTTCGGTTACTTCCAGTGATAATTCCTCCAAAAGCCCATCCGTTCCGGCAAATGCTTTGGTAATGTTATCCCCCAAATCCCTGCGCACCTGTGTTCCAAGCAATTCATACTGCTCTCCTGCGGCCTTGTATTTTGCTGCAAGCATTTCACCGGTCTCACAGACATAGGATAAGGAAACCTCTGCATGCGCCTCCACACATTTTCCGACTACCGCAGCCGGTGCAAGCGCGAGTGTGACAAGCCTGTCATTTGTTGCAGACCAAAGTGTCGCCTTCTGAGCGGCTTCTTGCAACATCTCCTCGCGTTCCATTCCGGTTTCCATACCAAAAAGTGCCTGCAAACGCTCTGTTTCTATCTTTCGTAATTCTTCCACCATTTGTGACATTGTCTCCACATCAGCAACGACACCCTGACGCATCATCCGATACGAATTTTCTGCTGTCATCATCAAACGTGTTTCCTCTGTCACCCTCGCTGAAACTGCGATACGAAGAGATTTGGTCAGCATAAGCTCTGTGTCATTTAAATAACACTGTGTCGCACCTCTTCCACAGGCTAAGGCATTTGCAATTGCATTACTAAGCGCTTCGTTACCGATTGGGAACTTAATTTCTTTCATATCATGTAACTTACGCACATTTCCTGCATTCAGAAAAATACCACTTTGCACCAACCACTTTGCCTGCGCAAGTGTTGTATCATCTACGGGCAAGCCGGCTTCGCCGATTACCGCTTCCAAGCGCGGACGCAGGGAATCCATCTGCATACTGTCCGACTGTCTTGACAAGTACCCGCCAATTCCTTCCGAATAAAAACCGCCCTGCGAAATCGCAACCTCAGACGCACAATAGCGAACCCGGTACAAATGCTCCAACGTAGGCTCCATCGCATTGCGTAAAACATAGTCACACATTCCGTCCGTGATTTCCGCAATCTCACCGGCCTGACGAAATGCTTCTGCCGCACCTTTGACATTTTCCCTTGTAAGCGGAATATCTGCCTCTGCAAAAGCTTTACTCAAGGCATTTGCAGCACTCTCACTTCCTGTCACCTCAACAAGGACTTCATGATTGACATCATCATTATATCCGGCAATGACTACACCGCTTTGGGCAAGTTTCACCTTAATCTCATCTAACACCGTTACTACTTCATCAGGTGTCATATCCTGCGGCTGATAACCTTCTTCAAGAAGCTTGGCATAATCCTCGTCCGACATGGTATTAGACATAACTGTCATATAGTTCAGATTAGTCTGTACATCCATCGAACCGGCAATTGCCATCACCTGCTCTTTGGTCTGAAGCTGACCTTCATAAACAGAAAAATCCGAGCCCGCCCCTGTGATACTCATGGCAATATCCGTGGCTTTCACGATGCGTTTCGTTTCGTGCTCCACGGAGTTTGTTACCTGATTCACCTGATTTGGTCCGGTCCCGGAATTTGTATATAAATGTACCATTTGTCACCTCGTATGTTTTATGTCGTGTAATATATTTCGGCTAAAACATACGAAAATGTTAGTCTTTTTTATCACTCCAGTGCCATATGGCAGATGGTGACTCTATACCTCCTGCTTCACGAGCTGCTCAAACTGCTCCATTGCCTCTTCATGACTTGTAAAATGAATCGCATGAATTCCCACGGCACGCGCTCCCTGCACATTATCCGCACGATCATCGAAAAATACCGTCTCATCAGCATTTAACCCATATGTTGTAAGGAGTTTCTGATAAATCTCGGCATCCGGCTTGATACACTTCACATGAGAAGAAATTATTTTACCATCAATATACGGCATAAAGTCAAAATAATGCTCCTCCGAATTCTGATAAAACCCCTGCGGAAAATTGGAAAGTAAATATGTCTGAAATCCCCGTTCTTTCATGCTTTTCACCCAATCATGTGCATAAGGGAATATCTCAATCGTATCATAAAGATATTTCCAGAACAAATCAAACCTCTCTTCGTAACCGGGAATTTCTTTTTTCATAAGATCCGTCACTTCAGATTCTTTCATGACACCTCTGTCAAGTTCATTCCAAAGTTCACTCAAAATGACACCGCCTACTTTTTCGACTTCCTCTTCCGTAAATTCAAGATTTTTCATAATACCGCGCCAATTAAAATCAACCAGTACCATTCCAATATCAAACACAACATTTTTAATCATTCAGCAGTTCCTCTTCTTTCATTTTTTTCATCTGTCTGATAAAATACAAACCTGCCGGAAGTGACACGGCAAGTGTCAATACATCAGCAATCGGCTGCGCAATCTGAACGCCTGTCAATCCAAGAAAAAGCGGCAAAATCAGAAGGAGAGGCAAAAAGCACGCGCCCTGCCTGCAGGAAGCCACTACCGATGCCATAAAAGAACGCCCACAAGCCTGCAACATCATATTACACATTACAATCCAAGCACCGAGCGGAAAGGTTATAGTCTGCGCACGTAAGGCAAAAGCACCGATTTCCTGCACGAGCGTATCCTGTCTGAAAAACCATATCACCTGCGGTGCAAAAACGAAACCTGCCACGGCAATCACCACCAAAAATCCAATTGCCACTTTCACACAGAAATAAAAGGCTTCTTTTACACGGTCATACAATTTGGCACCGTAATTAAAGCTGCAAACCGGCTGGAAACCTTGTCCGAAACCAATCAGCGCGGAATTGGCAAACATCGAAACACGTGAAACAATGGACATTCCCGCAATCGCGGCATCCGCCGACGCACCTGCTATTTCACGAACGGATACGTTTAACAACATAACCGAAAGGCTCGCAAGCCCCTGTCTGAATAAGGATGGCAGACCTGCTGCCACAATTTCCTTGAAAATATGCCATTGAAACGGATTTTGGCGTAGCGTGATATGAAGATTTCCGCCAAAGCGTGTACAAACAAACAGTACCGCAAAACTGCAAATCTGACCAACAATTGTCGCAAGCGCAGCACCTTTTATGCCCATGTCAAACACGAAAATAAACAAAGGGTCCAACCCTATATTCAGAACGGCTCCGACCATAATGCCGTACATGGAATAAAGAGCATTTCCCTGATAACGCATTTGATTGTTAAGCACAAACGAGCACATGGTGAACGGAGCTCCAATCAGAATAATGCCCATATAGTCTTTGACATATGTAATATTCGTGTCCGTCGCACCAAGAATAACTGCCAATGGGTCCATGAAAATCATGCTGATTATCATAAGTCCCACACCGAAAATAATGGCATAGGAAAATCCCGCGTTGGCAATTAAGGACGCCTCTTCTACCTTCTGCTCACCAAGTTTCCTTGCTAAAAAGGTGCCAGAGCCGTGTCCGAACAGGAATCCGAATGCCTGAATGACTGCCATCAGGGAAAACACAACGCCTACCGCCGCGGTCGCCTCCGTATTAATCTGTCCTACAAAATAAGTATCCACCATATTATAAAATGATGTTACCAGCATACTGATAATCGTCGGAATTGCAAGCGATCCCACAAGTCTTGGAATCGGTGTCGTTGTCATTTTAATAAATTTTTCCTGCTGTGTCATTTCTTTCATTCCTCTCCGATAAGATGTATCTTATATTCGAAAACCACCCGCATAATCTCATGGACGTCTTTAAAACTCGCCCTTCCTCACTACATAATACATCTCCATTGTGTCCTTGTCAAAGTAACATGCCGCCTCATGGCTTCCGTGATGACGTGCAAAATGAATTTCGTTCTCTTTCGTTTCTTCATACATATTTCTCTTATATACGGAAGTATTCAGACGTTCCGTCTCGGCTTCAAAATCTTCCCGGTCCAGAAAACGGAATCGAAGTTCAATGCAATAATCTTGATCCCAGTCATTAATCTGCTCATACGTAAACTCTACATCCGATACTTCTTTTGGAATTATTTCCGGGAAAATGGCAAATTCACCGTCCTGAAAACGCAAATCCAGCACCTCCCTATAAAGGGTTACATCCTGTGTGTAATTGGAAATCACCATACCGGCGCCCAGCATTCCAACAATCCCCATCAGAATCAAATACCAGGAACATACCACAGAGGCCAGAATCGTTGCAACCGATTTCCACATTTTTCTTCCTTTCAGAAAGCAAAAGATCAAAAATGTCCCCGGAATAATCAAATCATATAATCCGAGCAGAAGCCACGCCCTCCAATTGTCAAATCTCAGATGCGGATAATCGATACCGAAAAATTCCATTTGAATCAAAAACACTATTACTGCAATATACATAATAAGCGGTACAAAACGCACCACGCGGCTGATTCGCCCCAGTACATCCGAAAAAATACCGTACATTTCCTGACGCACTTTTCTTCGGACAATCTTTTTTTGCTGCTCCGGACTGATTTCTCCGGTTTCCTTCAATTCTTTCATACAGTTCTGACACATACGGCAATGCGACACATGTTCCTGTACCAAGTTATTAGATTCCTCACTGCAGGCATTTTCTATATAAAGCGGAAGCAAATCCATCACCACATCACAAATCATTCCTTTTTCACTCATGAGATTTCCTCCTTAATCTGCATTCTTGCGCGATAATACGTTACACGCACCCAGCTCTCGGTTTTCCCAAGAATTCTACCGATTTCCCGAAAGGATAAATCTCCGAGAATCCGCAGATAAAACACTTCCCGATAAGGCTCCTTCAGACAGTGAATTTTCTCAAGTATCAACTGCTTCATTTCCTCATTTTCCAAACGTGTCAGAATTTCATCCTCTCCCACTGACAATTCTGTCGGAAAATCTGCCATTTTTTTATTCTTCTTATAATGTGCATACAATTCATTCTTTGCAATCTGACATAACCAGACACTGATTTTGCAATCATTCCTAAACTGCTTTATATGAAGGAACGCATTGTAAAAGGTTTGCTGTGTAATTTCCTCCGTCAGGTGATGGTCCCCACACTGTTTAAAGAGATAGCCATAGACTATGTCATAGTTCTTTGCAAAGATTTCTTCAAAATCCTTCACGACACTACTCCTCTCTAAAACAGATGTCAGCCCTGTAAGTAAGAATAAACCATTACCAATATGAAATTTATGGCGGGTATGCACAACGCCAACGTAAGCGCACCAAAAACAATTGTAAAAATAACCTTGATACAACCGGCTTTTCTTACTATCAGGTCCTGATTCTTCGCGACTTTTTCCTCGTCAAACACGACCTGTTCCACAATATCGGATGCCAGTAAATCTTCATATATTTTCCGGCACTCCTCACATTCATCCAAATGACTGCGCACCAGCTTTACACTTCCCTCTCTGCTGTAACCGCTATAATAGAGCGGCAATAAATCTTTAACTACATTGCAATCTAATTCCATAGCGAACTCCTCTTTTGAGTGTTTATTTTATCTTCTTCTGTTAATAAGAGTACCAAAAAACCGTTTCGTTACATTTTTTATCAAAATTTTTCGTTATTTTTATATTCCGTAAAACGCAAGTGCCTGCTCCCAGTGTTTCTCCGGAATGTTATACCACAGGCTGCTGCCTGTTTCCGCCTCACAAAGCTCCATGGCTTTTGTCAAAACCCTGCCGTGCGTGACGCTGCCGTCCATAATGAGTTTCTTGGTTATCCGTGTCCAATACGGCGCAATTTCCTCCAGACCGGATTCTTTGATTTCTGTGAGAACCCGCTCTTTGTCATAATCAAGGCTGTAAAATTCCTCACGCCATTCGCATCCCTCCTGATGCAAAATCATGAACTGCGTTTTACCGTCGGAACCGGCCGGTACACCCACTGCGCCCGGATTGATGGCTTTTGTCCTGCCGCACTCTATCATTCCCTGACGATGGATATGACCATAAATGATGTAAGGATATGGGCTTTCTTCCAGATACTTACGCGTCTCATCGTTATCCTTCTGCAGCTTCTGCGTATTAGAATCCGGCGAACCGTGACAGATAATCAAATCCGCAGCACCGGGCACACAAATGCGCTCACAGATTTTCAACTCCTCATAAAAGCGCAAATCCTTCTCCGTCTGGTGCTCATAGGTATAATGCATGGCGCCGACCGTGTGGTTCCCGTCCCGCCAGACGCAATCCTTATCATACCTGCGCGTAATCCAGTAATCCTCCTTGTTTCCTCGGATAAAATAACAGGTATACTTTTCCTGCATCTCGTACAGAATCTCCATCGTCCGCTGCGGATACGGAAACTCTGCCACATAATCCCCCAAAAAAACAAACATATCGACGCCTTGTGCCAACGCCACATCAAGACAGGCCTGTAACGCCACATAATTTCCATGTATATCTGATAAAACTGCTATCTTCATTGCCTCATCCTCCTCTGCCAAACAAAAAATGTGCACAACTCAGTCTATAGATATTTCCTTGGGTTGGCTCGCCGGGGCGTATCTATAGAAAGAAACTGTCTTGCCGGAGCCCACTCTCCCGTATATTTCCTTGGGTTGGCTCGCCGGGGCGTATCTATAGAAAGAAAATCTTACGCCAGAGCCTTCTCTCCCAGATATTTCTTTGGGTTGACTCGCCGGGGCGTATCTATAGAGAGAAAGTCTTGCGCCGGAGCCCACCCTCCCGTATATTTCCTTGGATTGACTCGCCGGGGCGTATCTATAGAAAGAAAGTCTTGCTCCGGAGCCCTCTTTCCTGGATATTTCCTTGGGTTGACTCGCCGGGGCGTATCTATAGAAAAAAAGTCTTGCATTGGAACCCATTCTCCCGGATATTTCCTTAGGTTGACTCGCTAGGGCGTATCTATAGAAAGAAACTGTCTTGCCGGAGCCCTCTTTCCTGGATATTTCCTTGGGGTTGGCTCGCCGGGGCGTATCTATAGAGAGAAAGTCTTGCGCCGGAGCCCTCTTCCCTTGAAATTTCAAAAAGACGGAAAGCCCGAAAGCTTCCCGTCTTCATTATATCCTTAAATCATATAGAAATAAAGTTTTTAGCCTTTATAGGCACGAATTATCTCCTCCATGGTGTTGTGATATACATTGCCGCCAAGCACTTCACCGTTCGGATCAAAGCTGATGGCGCGGACATCCTTCGGATCATCCTCATAAGGATTTGCGACAGTATTGTCATCATCAAAATATTCCCCAAGATACTTCAGCGCATTACCGCTGGGAAAAACGACATTGCCTCCACCGACGGGAATCCCTAATTCCTCGAATTCTGCCAGACATCCCTTCGTCTTCACATTGTACGGATTCTCATCCTCACGGCTCACAAGCCAGGCAGGGCTTAACTCAATCCTGATTCCTGCTTCTTTCACGCATGCCGCAAAACACTTCACCGGCGAAAGAGGAATTGTTTCCTGATGGAATGCATCCACAGATAAAAGAATCCTTGTCACACCGCTCTTTGCCAGAAGATTTGCCACCTCACGGATTCTTCCCTCGTCCTTGCTAAAATAACCGTTTGTTATCAAATCCCTCTGTGCAATGCCCATATCACGCGCCGTTTCATGAATGCATGCAACCGTCTCAGGGTAAAGAAGGGGCTCCCCGCCAAAAGTCATTTACGACTCAATCTTATATAATCCGCAAATCTCGCGAACCGCTTTTGCCGCCGCGTCATTATCAATGTGTTCTCCGAAAGCCCCATGCTCACCCTCGGAACAATGCTTACATTTACCTGTGCACGCCATGGTTACTACAAACTCTATTCTGTTTACATTCTTTAAAAAATCATTCATTTTATCTCACTACTCCTTTTAAAATATGAAATATTATTGTTTCGCGCCGCGTTCCCGCAGCAATATTTTAATCGGTGCAGTTCCGACAACATATTTTAAATCAATTAACCTCGGTACAACCTGCTGCCGGTTTTTACAACTGCACCGAGTTCATAATTCGTTTGTTCACCATAAAAATACCTATTCTTTCAAAATTAAAGTTACTCACCTGTATCCTCTATTATACAATGTTTTAGTGCATATTCAAGAAGGATTCCTATTAATTCATTTCTGCTTCGTCCTGATTTATTTACAACACATTCCAACTCATCAACAAGTTCATCTTTTATTCGGATGGAGAAGGTTTTATATCCGTCTTCTCCTTTTACTCTTTTGGGTTTAATTATCAGTTTGTCTTCGTTCATATTATCACCTCTTAGTTAGATTTTATGTTTGATTTTAAGTGATATATATGTTATTTTTTATGTTATATAACATGTTTTTCTCAATTGAACGCTTTATTACAACAACACACAAAGGAGGGCATCGAATGAAATGTAAAGAATGTAATACGGAACTAAAAAATGGAGCTGTGACTTGCCCCAATTGCGGAACAACAGAAGACAATAAAACTCCCAAACAGATTTCCTTAAGATGTAAACATTGCGGTGGAGGGTTAATGGAAGATAATGACAAGCCGATTTTAGTCTGTCCTTATTGTGGACATCAATCTCTTATTGTTGAAAACGATGAAGTAAAGATTGCAAGAATAAAAACAGAAGCAAAAAAAGAAATTGCGTTTGAGGAAATCAAAAGTAACGAACGAATACATCAGCTAAACGTTGAAAGAGAGCAAAAGAAAGAAGAAATATCCCTATCTAATAAGTTTAGGAAGAGTTTCTTTGCAATCTTCCTAATAATTGCTTCTTTCTTATCCGGTTTATTTAGTCTTTTATATTTTATAGTAGGATGCTATTTAGCCGGTGTTATTTCTGTTATTCAAATGCTGTGTTTCTCTTCTGCATGGGGTTTAGGTATATTTATCACGAAAGGCAAAAAACGTTTTTTGCACGTTCTGGTTGCATTGGTTGGTTTCATCCTTATTTTACCTGCCATGGGCTCATGCACAGCATCACTTATGACCGAAGATATTGAAAAAGTCGACTGGAACATATTTGTCATGGGTGATAAAATACCGCAACCCGACTCAAACAGAATAAAAATACACGAAAATACAGAAAATGAATTGTGGATTGAAGTACATAATATCAAACAGGAAGAATACTATCACTATGTTGTATCTTGTAAAGAATTCGGATATAACGTTGAGACGAGAGATAGAGATACCTATTATAGTGCATATAACGAAGTTGGATATTATTTAGATTTAGGTTATTATGATAAAGAATTAGACATACACTTAAAAGCTCCGACGAAAGCAGAAACAATTTTCTGGCAAGAACATCATGTATTTTCAATTCTGCCGGAACCACAATCTACGAGTGGTACTTTCATAACGGAAAATGAAGAAACAAATCAAATCATCGTTAGTAATGTATCCAAAGATGATTTTGAAGCATATTGCACTTCCTGTAAAGAAGCCGGATTTATCATAGATGCTTCTACTACTGAAGAATCATATGAATCTTATGATGAAAATGGCAATAAAATTAGGCTTTCTTATAATTCCGGAAACAAAGAAATGACAATATTATTCAATTACCCTATGATTTTTGATGATATCACATGGCCAATTGTTGGTATAGGAACATTAGCACCGATACCACATAGGTTGTCCGGAAATATATCTCTTAATATGGATCATAACTATTCTGTTTATATTGAAAGTGTAACAAAAAAAGAATATGAAGCGTATGTTCAAGAATGTATTTTAGCCGGTTTTGATAAAAATATAAGTAATTCCGAAAATCACTTCCGGGCAGATTATTCTGACGAAATTAATATACATGTTTCATATGAAGGATTTAATATCATGTACATCAATGTTTCCGGTTCAATAAATGGGGACTATTCTTCTTTTATCAGAGAAATAATCAGCGAAACAAAAGAGGATACATCTGAGCACGCTCATGATTCGGAAGAAAACATCGAAACCGAGGCAGAAGAAAGTGAGCAAACCGAAAATAATGAGGATACTACTACAACCAATGCTCCCTCCTCCAAATACGAAAGAGCATATGTAAGAAAATTTACCGAATATTCGATTTATTATATGTTTGATGAAGATACCAAAGAAGTTGTATACTTCAGCACAAATGACACAGGCTATATGTCAGGTTCCTACACGGGTGATTTTTCAACAGGAGTAACTATAAGCTGGGACGAATGGGATGAATTATTTACACATTCGGATGGAACTAAAGCTATTTTGAAAGATGGAAATGGTTTTGAATGGGAGTTCGTAGAATGTGATGTCCTTATTGGTCAAAAAGTGTTGGACTCTATGTAATCCCAAAGAGATATCAATGAAGAATGAAAAAAATATGAAGACTACGCTTTTCAAAAAAGCGTAGTCTTCTATCATTTCTTCTCCCCCATCTTTACTTCCATCATTCTCCGGTAAATGCCGCTTCAAATTCAGATATGCTTCCTGAACCTGCTGCCAACAACAACCACTTCTCCAATTTGCTTTCATCCGTTTCATTTATTATCTTATCTTCTGTTTCCTTCGACAATGTCCCTTTTTGATTCAGTAGTAAAATAATAGATACCGCACGTCCTTCTGTACGTCCTTCAATACGCCCTTCTTCATAGCTTTCCTCTTTCTCAAGCCGCATATGCTTTTCCTGATCATATTCAAAAATACTCATGGCTATTACCTCCGCACGTTGCTCTCTCAAAAATTCCGCAAGAATCCCTTCTTTGATACAATCTTCAACGGCTTTATCTACCGCCAAACGCAATTCCATTTTCTTACGATTTTCTCGAATCTTCGTAGTAAACAACATATATTCTTTTAGCAATTGACAAGCCCCCAGCAACTCTTCATTCATTCCCGGATTAATATTATACACAGTAACAATTAACTCCAATTCAGGCTTATCCGTTTGTTTTTGAAACAGTTCCGACAACCGATACTCCACCCGTTCCGGCAACTTTGTATTTCCATTATAAAATACAGCAAAACGCGGCGTCGGAATCTGCACTCTTTTACTTCCGTACAAGTTCTTTTCCGAAACCAGTTTTTGTAATTGTTGTGCCACATAAAGCAGATCGCGCAGCGGTATATTGGGATTTACCGTTGACTGATGTTCATAGAGATTTAACTCAAAAGCAAACATGCAGGAAACGTCGTTCTTCATTCCCATATAAACTGCATTTTCCAATGTGGTAATTTCCAAATCATCCTCATTGGTGAAATTGGTTTTATTTACCGCATTGTACAAACTTAATAACGCCTTCTTCTCTTTAAACAGCATGCGAAAAACCGTATCTTTATAGTTTCTCTCTACTGCCGGGACTAACCCCTCTTCTCCTATTTTTCGTGTTGCACTTTCATTCTGTGCACAACCAAAACACTCTGTGTATTTCATACACATACCTCCTTATTCCGCAAGAATACATAAATCCCTGCTTATGTTGTAATTGAGAATTTAAAGCATGGATTTTCAAGAATTCCTTTGAACTAAGGATAAAAGGCGAGAATGCCGTGATTTGTATAAGCTTAATTGCTGCTACAAAAAGAAAATATGCTTTGCGTAAATTTTAACACCGGAACAAAGCATATGCAATATTTTTATCATATTCAGCTTTTGAAAAAGGAAAAATACCTCTTGGCTTCTTCCCCTCCCCCCACTATACTATGCCATAAGCGGAACCAGACGTTCCGACCGTAACTATTGACCATGATTTGAAAGGAGGACAATTATGACATACTTATCTAACACAACAAACGAAACAGCAAACATCAGAGGTCTGGTTGTCCTAAACGTTATGGACTAATTTTTTATCTATTCCGGATTATTTTTAGGATTTCCATGCCTCTTCCTTTGAGAAAGAGGCTCTTTTTATGCCCTTTTTCAGAAATACAGAAAGGAAATCTATATGAAAACAGTAGAAGGAATCTATACCTCTGCCATTATTTTCAATACGAATACAACTGAATACAGCATTGACAACTACGCAATAGCACAGCTTCAGGCGTTGTGCGACAATGAGGCTTTTGAAGGGTGTCAAATCCGTGTGATGCCGGACGTTCATCCGGGCAAGGGCCCGCAGAATGCGAACCGGCAGTGAGCAAATTGCTGTCTGCATTGCAAAAACGGTTGTACTATCCTTTTTTCTAGGGCTAATGTCTCTATTGGGGATTTTTATCTGTCGAACAACTACAAAAAAATCTAAATATTGTACAGGAATTCTATATTTTTTGATATACTATAAAAATCAGATTTACTACAATATAACTACCAAAATTTATGTGAAAATCTGATGAAAGATATCGCAGTGAAAGGCAGAGACATATGAATCTACTCGTTTATTTCTATTACCCTATATTAGCCTTCATCCTTCTCTTTGGCATGAAAATTGCTCCAAAAGGAAGCTTTCATGATGGTTTCCTGTCTCTTACACAGACCAAGGCTTTACAGGGTTTTGCTGCAATCTGCGTTGTATTTCATCACATTGCGCAGAATACCTGTGCTCCCTGGCTTGCGCGTGATATCATCATTCACGGACTTGAGCCGTTTGTTCCCATTGGATATCTTATGGTTGCACTCTTTTTCTTCTGCTCGGGTTACGGCCTGCTAAAAAGCTATAAGACAAAAGAAAACTACCTGAAGGATTTTTTTATCCGCCGGGCATTACGGCCGGTTGTAATTCTTGCAATAACTGATGCAATCCTTCTTTTTCTGATGGCCTTTTTCCCGGAAAAATTCTTTGAAAATGCTACTATCCTGATTCCCACCCCCTTCAACATGGGCGGTGCGATTCTTTTGAATGAGTACTCCTGGTTCATCTATGCCCTCCTGATTATGTATGTGGCATTTTGGTTATCTTTCCGCGTCTTCTCCAAGAGACGGATTGCCATTTTGTTTGTTTGCATTGCAACTTTGGGCTATATCGCATTCTGTGACTGGTGGATGTACGGAAACTGGTGGTATAATTCGATTCTTCTGTTCCCAATCGGCCTTCTTTTTGCCGAATATGAAGGAAAAATCATTCCCTTTATACAGAAAAAATACCGACTTATGCTTTTGGTAACGCTTATTCTGTTCCCTCTTTGTTTCTTTGGGGGAGAATATTTTCCGTATCTTCGCGGCGCACTTTTCATTCCCTATCAATATTTTACCGAGCATTGGCTGATTCTTATCGCACAAATTCTTGCAGCAGTTTCTTTCCTGTTTCTGCTGATACTGGTTGGGATGAAGGTCCAACTCGGAAATAAAATACTTTCCTTCCTCGGGACTATAACAGCAGAGCTTTATCTGATTCATATCCTGTTTCTTAAAATGATTGGTACACCTGCAGATGATGTTAAATTTTGGACCATCCAAAATCTTGCAATTTATATTTTTGTAATTTTATTATTAAGCATAACAACTTCTTATTTGCTGTATTTGCTTGGACGGCTGATTGTATTTCTTGTTTCCAAAAAACCGGCAATCCTGAAGCTTCTGAAAAAAGACTTTTTTGTTTTAACACTTATCGCCATCGGATTTCTTGTTTTTACAGTTATATGTATCAGAAATGAAAGTCAGGCATTCTCAGATGAATGGTCGGATGATTTGGAAGCATACCGCAATGATAATATTACCTATGCTGATGTAGATGGATTAAAAATGGCTGCCTATGTCATGGGGAAAGGGGAGCATACCGTGGTATTGCTTGGCGGCTCGCAGGATTTGTTTTCAACAATCGGATTGCGTCCGCTGGCAAACCGCCTTGCGGAGTCTAACCATGTCGTTGTTCTCGATTACTTCGGATGCGGATTCAGTGATACCACACCTTACGAACGCACTGTAGAACGCTATGTTTATGAAATCCGGACCGCACTTGCATCTCTGGGAGAAACCGGACCTTACATACTGATGCCAAATGAAATTTCAGGCCTGTATGCCCTATTTTACGCAAATGAATATCCCGATGAAGTAGAAGCCATTATTGCACTTGATACCCTCGTCGCAGCGCAACAGGAGGATGTTCTTACACAGTTAAATCTTACACCGGATGCCTACTGTACCAGATTACAGCGTGAACGGTTTGTCTGCCGTTATTTGAACGAATTTGCTCGATTTACGGGCTTGAACCGTACAACGTGGTTTATCACGGAACACCATTTTAAATATTCCCAATCGGAAAATACCCTTCCTCTGCTTGCAGAGCTTTACCACATTCATACCGGTAATGCAAACCAGCTGGATGCCTATGCCTTACGTTACCAAAACCACCAACGTCTGGCCGGATTAACATATCCTTCCGACCTTCCGGTACTTTCGCTTCTCGGTTCCCAAAGTGTCGAGGGCAAATATTATCCTGAATCCGACTGGCGGGCGTTGCATGAATCCTTAATTTCCAACCCCGAAATCCAGGAAATTAAGGAAATTCCCGGAAATCCGTATTTTGCATTTTCACTGCCGAAACCAATTGCAGAAGAAGCCGGAATTTTCATAGAACGTCTCAATACAGAAAAAAAATAGAGAATGTGCAAAGCACATTCTCTATTTTTAGAACAAATCTTCCTGATCCACAATTCGTATTCCGGCTGCCGCAAGTGTTGCCGCTGCCATCTGGTTATCATCCACACGGAAAATCATATATGCACCTGATTTTGCAGATAAAAATGCATAGGTATATTCAATCATTACATTGGCCTCTGAAAGCACCTCAAGAATAGTTGCAAGACTTCCGGGCTCGTCAGAAATAGGAGCTGCAAGTACTTTGGTCATGGTGGTTAAGAAGCCGCCCTCCTGCAATACCTGGTTAGCCTTCTCCGGATCTTCACAAATAATACGAAGAATACCGAAATCCTGTGTATCTGCAATCGATAATGCACGTAAATTAATCTTATTCTCTGCAATATATCTGGTTGCCTGTGCAAGCGCACCCTTTTTATTCTCAATAAAAACTGAAATCTGTTTTACACTCATCACAATACCCCCTTATCGATTAATCATGCAACTTTCTCTTATCAATGACTCTGACAGCCTTGCCTTCGCTTCTTGTAATCGTCTTAGGTGCTACAAGGTGAACCTTAGGATTGATTCCAAGCATCAGCTTCATTGCATTTGCAAGGGATTTTTCCTTTGCCGCAAGGTCTTTCATGGTATCCGTAAACTGCTCAGGACTAAGCTCAACAGAAACATCAAGCGTATCCGTATTATTAATACGGTCTACCTCAATCAGGTAGTTGGATGTATAACCCTCTTTGAGAAGAACGGTTTCAATCTGGGACGGGAATACATTCACGCCACGGATAATCATCATATCATCGCTTCTACCCATCGGCTTAGTCATCTTAATCAGGGTTCTTCCACAAGAACACTTCTCTCTTGAAAGAATACAGATGTCTCTTGTCCGATAGCGGAGCAACGGGAATCCTTCTTTATCAAGGTTGGTAAACACAAGCTCTCCCTTGGTACCTTCCGGTAACACTTCACCGGTCTCCGGATCGATAATTTCTGCAAGGAAATGGTCCTCATTAATATGCATACCTGTCTGCTCTTCACATTCGAATGCTACACCCGGTCCGGTTGTCTCTGTAAGTCCGTAAATATCATATGCTTTCAAGCCAAGTGACTTCTCTATATCTCGACGCATCTCCTCTGTCCAAGGCTCTGCACCAAAAATACCTGCCTTCAAGTCAAGTTCATCAGGAGAGATTCCCATTTCCTTAATTGTTTCACCGATGTATGCCGCATATGACGGTGTACAGCAGATAATGGTAGAATGTAAATCCTGCATAAACTGAATCTGACGCTCTGTATTACCGGAAGACATCGGAAGAGTCAGACACCCTACTTTATGAGAACCGCCGTTCATTCCTGCACCACCGGTAAAAAGTCCGTAACCGTATGCCACCTGGCAAACATCACCATTTGTACCGCCTGCAGCTACAATGGCACGAGCACAACAGTCTTCCCAAAGATCTACGTCATTCTGTGTATAAAATGCTACCACACGGCGTCCTGTTGTACCGCTTGTAGACTGGATACGTACGCAATTTTTAATATCTGTTCCAAGCAATCCGTAAGGATATGCATCTCTCAAATCTGCCTTAGTCAAAAAAGGCAATTTATGTAAGTCATCAATTGACTTGATATCATCAGGTGTTACACCTTTCTGATCCATAAGATTTCTGTAGTACTCAACATTCTCATATACTCTTTTTACTTGTTTTACAAGTTTTTCATTTTGGATTGCCCGCATCTCATCTCGTGACGCGCACTCAATCTCCGGCTGAAAATAATTAGCCATTTTTTCTCCTTCCTGTCATCCGTTCAATTGGCGTTATCGTCTCTCCGGATGGCCATTCAAACAATAAAATTATAGAATTTCTGTTTTGTCATGTCAATAAAATCCCTCTAAAAATGCTCTTTTTTTTGGTATTTTATTCGGGAATGATTTGCTCCGGACAATCGATAGCAAACTCTGGATTTAAGAAAGGTTCTGTAATATAATAAGGTCAATTGATACTTTGCAAAGTACAAACTTTCATTACTATAAAAATGTAAAAGAGGTATTTATATGTCAGATTTGGTACAAAATACACAAAAAGGGCACTTCATCGCCCTCCTCCCCATCTTTGTTTTCCTGATTCTATTCCTTGGAATGGGAATTGTCACCGGAGACTTTTATAAAACCCCCGCGATTGTAGCTTTTTTGATTGCTTTATTTGTCGCTTTTTTACAAAACCGCAAGCTTTCTTTTGCAGATAAATTTAAGGTCATCACCAAAGGCATCGGAGATGAAAACATTATCACCATGTGCCTGATTTTCCTTTGTGCGGGAGCTTTTTCCGGTGCAGTAACCGCTTCCGGCGGAGTAGAGAGCACGGTTAATCTGGGCTTATCTGTTTTACCGGCACAATTTGCCGTACCGGGGCTTTTTGTCATCGGTTGTTTTATATCTCTCTCCATGGGAACCTCAGTCGGAACTGTTGCGGCGCTGACTCCGATTGCCGTAGAAATCAGCAACAAAACCGGCTTTGCCATGCCTGTTTGTGTAGGCGCAGTCGCTTGCGGCGCAATGTTTGGCGATAACTTATCCATGATATCCGATACTACCATTGCCGCAGTCAAAACACAGGGGTGTGAGATGAAGGATAAATTCAAGGAAAACTTCCTGATTGTCCTGCCTGCCGCAATTTTAACCGCAGTCATTTTCTTTTTCCTTAGTAAAAATGCCGGCTATGAAGTAACCGGTGACTTACAATATAATTTCTGGAAGGTTCTTCCTTATTTACTGGTTCTGATTGGTGCACTTGCAGGTTTGAATGTTTTCATTGTATTAATCGGCGGAACCGTCCTCTCTTTGATTGTCGGTGTCACAAGCGCCACCATCCCTCTTACGGATGTTTTTGTTGCCGTCGGCGGTGGTGAGATTAACGGAGTGAGCATCGGCGGCATCATGGGAATGTATGACATTACCGTAATCTCCATTATTGTTGCATGTATCGTTTCACTGGTCAAAGAATACGGCGGAATTCGTTTCATCCTGAATCTGATTCGACGCGGTATCAAAGGGCAACGTGGCGCAGAACTCGGCATCGCCGGACTCTCGCTTCTTGTCGACGCCTGCACCGCCAATAATACGGTTGCAATCGTAATCGCAGGGCCCATTGCCAAAGAAATCAGCGATGAATATCAGGTCTCTCCCAAACGCTCCGCTTCGCTATTGGATATATTCAGCTCCATCGGCCAGGGCCTGATTCCGTATGGTGCACAGCTTTTGACTGCCGCAGCAGCTTCCGAAATCTCGCCGCTTGAGATTGTACCTCATATGTATTATCCGATCCTGATGGCAATCAGCGCACTTATTTTCATTTTCCTTCGCAAAAAGCAACCCAAAATAAATGAATAATCTTCAATGTCATGATGCCGGGGTTAAAATCTATGTTTAACCCCGGCATCATGACATTGGTTCCTTCTTTTAATACTTATACATCAAAACACTATACGAAAATGCGTTGTTCACATTCTATGTTCTCACGATTTGCTTCCGTTAATTGTACTGTGCAACTGCTGAAACAAATCTTTATAGCGAATCATATCCCCTTCAAACTTCACAACCGCAATGTGTAATGACAACGGTATCTCCCTCTCTTCATAAGAAAATGTCTCACCATTATGTGCACCGATACATTCAGCAAGCTTGGATGCATATGTTACATCTTTCTGATTGGTCAAAATAACAAACTCATCCCCTCCGATTCGGAACACAACATCCTCCTCGCCCGCTTCTTTTTCCAACCGGCTTATCGCCTCTAAAATTGCCAAATCTCCCGCTTTGCGTGAAATCTCATTAATCGGTACCAAAGACCGGATGTCTACACAAACAAAATAACACTCTTTTCGACTTTTAAACAATTCATATAATTCACTGATATCTACATTTTTGCCCATCATCGTACCTCCATTCTGCTCCGGGAGACACCTTTTAGGATACAATTCTGCGGAATGCTTACTTTCACGAAATTCCGAAGGATTACAGTTCCAAATACTCCTAAAAGCCCTGCTAAAAGACTCATTCGTGCTGTAGCCGCATTCTAATGCAATATCCAGGACATTCTTCTCAGGATTTGCCTTGATTTGCTTTGCTGCAAGCATCATCCTGCGTCGGATGAGATAATCCCTCACACTGATGTTATTAACACAGCGAAACATTTTCTCCAAAGTCGACTTTGAGCAATAGCAAGCCGCTGCAACATCTTCTGTTCGAATGTCACTTTGCAGATTTTCTTCAATATACGTAATTGCACCCGCTAAAATCTCTAACTTATCCACCATTGTCTCCTTATTTAACTGTGACAGAAGTACTTCTTGTAAGTATACTATATCAAAATAATCGGAATTCGACTTGACTTTTTGAGTAAAAGTTCTCATGAACATTGGCTGATTCCCTGAAAGTTATCTGTTTTCAGTGTTCCGGATTCACATGCACCATAATATGTTTCACTTCTGTATATTCTTTTTCAATTGCATCGTGGACTTCCTCCGCAATTTCATGCGCCCGCTTCAAACTATATTCACTATTAATGCAAATCTCTAAATCCACATAGATTCGATTTCCGAATATTCTTGTCCGAAGTAAATCTATGCCGAGTACTTCCGGATTTCGGCATACACACTGCGCAATTGCTTTCTCCGTCTCTTCATCGCAGGCATGATCTACCATCTTATTCATCGCATCCTTAAAAATATCAAACGCAGCTTTTGCAATAAATAAGAAAATAATCAAACTTGCTACTGAATCTAAAACGGGATATCCCATCCTCGAACCTATAATACCTATCAATGCTCCAATCGATGAAAAAGCATCCGAGCGGTGATGCCACGCATCCGCCATCAAAGCGCCCGAATCAAGTTTTTTGGCATAATACCTTGTATACCAATACATCATTTCCTTCACGACGATAGAAACGATGGCCGCAATTAATGCTAAAATTCCGGGCACCTGAATTTCTGAGTAATTTCCACTCACAATGGTTTTAAATGCGCTAACACCAATCCCCATACCCGTTATAAACAAAATGACTGCCAACACAACGGCTGAAACACACTCAAGACGCTCATGTCCATAAGGATGCTCTTTATCCTTCTCCTTTGCAGACAAAGTAATTCCGATTATCACAATAATGGTACTAAAAACATCTGATGCCGAATGCACAGCGTCACTAATCATTGCACCGGAATGCGAAAAAATACCTGCAAATAATTTCAATGAAGCAAGCAGTATATTTCCAATAATGGTAATCAGTGATACGCGCCTCGCCTCGGTTGCAAAACCTCCGTTTTCTTTTTTCTTCATATGCAGTAACCTCCGATAGATAATTTCTCTATGGCACTCACTGTTTAATAGGGATTTCATTAGAAAATAGAATAGTAGTAGAAAAGGATATAAAAAACCCCCACGATACCAGTATGTTAGCAACTACTGTCCCGTGGGGAAATACTTCCACTGTCACTTCCGTGACCCGACTCCATGACGCGCTGTCACGGTCTGCTCAGTTTGTACTGTATTTTTGCAGTGCAAAGAGTTTCATCAAAAATAACATTTTTAAGTATATTTGTCAATATCATTATAAACATTTTCATATATTTAACTTTTGGAAAGAGAAAGTTTATGACTTAAAAAGCGGCCCGCATCTGCGGACCGCTTCTCTTTATGATTAGTTTGTAATAATCTGCTCTGTTTCTTTGTTGAATACGTGAATCTTCTCTACGTCCAAAGCAAACTTAATTGTATCGCCAGGTCTAGCTGTAGTTCTGGAATCAACTCTAGCTGTCATAGGGAACATTTCAAGATCAAAGTATAAGTAAACTTCTGCACCGAGCAACTCGTATACCTTAATGGTAGATTCGAATACGCTCATAGGAGAGGTTTCTACGTACATTTCGTTATCATATACGTCTTCAGGACGGATACCGAATGTTACGCTTCTTCCATCGTAGCCACCTTCGATTAACTTCTTGGATTTAGCAGGAGGAAGAGGGATGGAGTGTCCTGCAACCTTAAGGTATGCTGTCTCACCCTGTACTTCTACGATTGCATCAAGGAAGTTCATCTGAGGAGATCCCATGAAACCTGCTACGAACAAGTTCTGAGGCTTGTCATAAAGGTTCTGAGGAGTATCAACCTGCTGGATAACACCGTCTTTCATAACAACGATTCTGGTACCAAGTGTCATAGCCTCGGTCTGGTCATGTGTTACGTAGATGATGGTGGTACCTAATCTCTGGTGTAACTTAGCGATCTCGATACGCATCTGTACACGCAATTTAGCATCCAAGTTGGAAAGAGGCTCGTCCATAAGGAATACCTTAGGATTACGAACGATAGCACGACCCATAGCAACACGCTGTCTCTGACCACCGGAGAGAGCCTTCGGCTTACGATCAAGCAACGGAGTTAAGTCAAGGATCTTAGCTGCTTCTTTAACCATCTTATCGATTTCATCTTTCGGAACTTTTCTTAATTTAAGACCGAAAGCCATGTTATCATATACTGTCATATGAGGATACAAAGCGTAGTTCTGGAATACCATCGCGATATCTCTGTCCTTAGGCTCAACATCGTTAACAAGTCTGTCACCGATTCTCAATTCACCTGAACTGATATCTTCAAGACCAGCGATCATACGGAGTGTAGTAGACTTACCACATCCTGAAGGTCCTACGAAAATGATAAATTCCTGATCTGCGATTTCAAGGTTGAAATCTTTAACTGCTTCGAATCCGTTAGGATATACTTTACAAATGTTTTTTAAGGATAATCCTGCCATTTTAATTGCCTCCTAAATTTTTATATTGGCCTATACGACCACGTCTTTAATGAGTATACAAAATCCATGCTTTTTTGACTATACCACAATTCAACAATTTTTCGTCAAATCATTGTAACTATTGCCAAGATTCATGGTAAAAGTGTGAACCGTTTGGCAGGTTGCCTAAATGATTCGCATTTCGTTGTGCAACATGTCAAGTGTATCACCAGATTAACTTCTTCATCGGGGTATAGCGGATTCCGTCATCAATCTGTTCCTTATCCCTGTCGATAAAGCCCAACCGATGATAAAATCCGACCGCATAAGGGGAAGCATTCACCGTACATACATATTCATCCGTATCACGCATATACTCCCACAAGGTTTCCATCAGTGCCGTCGCAATTCCCTGCCTGTGATATGCGGCATCCACAAAAAGAAGCGATACGTGGCACTTACTGCGCAACGAAATCATGCCAACAATTTTACCATCGGCAACCGCCACCCATAAATGATATGCACCAATCATAAACATTTTATGTAGTCCGTTATCAGATATGAAATTTGAAAAATTATCGATTCCTTCCTGCGTATAGTCACAAGCCTCAAAACGCATGAAAGTACGCCAGGCTAATGCCATGGCGTCCTCCCATTCATGCGTTTCGGCCCTGCGGACCGTATACTTTAATTCATTTTTCATTTATCAAACCATCCAAGAATTGTATCCCACAAACTCTTAAAAAAATTACCGATTGCCGTCCAGATAGATTCTTTAACCTCTTCGGTAAAGACACTGTCCAACATCTCTTTGGCTTCCTTTAAAACGGTTTCGCCATACTTATCATACAAATCTCCGGCCTGCTCCAAAAGCTTCTTCGGATCAATATCGAGTTTTCCGATTTTTTCCATCAGGGAAACAATCATTTCCTTTTGTTCTTCGGTTAATGTGATATCATATTCCGCTTCTGCATTTTCAACGATTTCACGGATTTTCTCAGGGTCATCAATTCCTGCCGCTACGATTTCCGCTTTCACGTACTCCATGAACTCTTCAATCTGCTCCCCCTCTCCGAAGCTTTCACGGAGACGCCCAAGAACCACAAGTTCTTCCATCGCAGTATCCTGTGCTTCTTCAGACAAGGTTTCACCGGCAAGGTTCTCATAAGCCTTCATTGCACCGATTAAAGCAGCCGTTCCCGAGATAGGTGACGGTCCCACAATAATAATCTCAGCATCCTGTACTCCTGATGTAATCAGGGCATTTTTGTACATGCTGATGGTACAATACGTAATATTCTTCGTCGTTACCACCAGACCGCTTCCGGGGGGTTTTTGCTTCACCATAACACTCGAGAGGGAACGTGTTCCGATTACAGAGCTGTCAATATATCCATCCAGATACTCATGTTCCATCTGATTCGTAATGTGTACCACATTGTAATTGGACAAGTCTTCTCCAAGAATACCCATTGCATCAAGCACGGTTGCAAGCTGTTCCGGGGTTAAATCCGCACCCAGTGCAAGATAGGGCTTCGGATCTACTTTCACCGCATCTGAGGATTCCTCTTCGCTGTTTACTGATTCCTCCTCGGCAGGAATCTCCGGTTCCTGCACAGAAGAATCCGCTTCTTCACTTGTTACGTCCTCTGCATTTTCAACCGATTCTTCCTCTGAAGATGTGCCGGACTCTTCCTCAATCGGACGTTCTGTCGCCATAATTCCGGGAAGCTCTTCCGGTTCGGCCGCCACCACAGTAAGCACCTGCGAGGAAAGCATTACTGCAAGCAACCCCATACAAATCATTTTTTTCATATTTTCTCCTCCTTTGGCAGAAAGTTAGCAAATCTCTGCGCCTGAAGGCATTTCCTTTTCAGGTGTCATTAAAGCAAGGTTACCCTCGGCATCCTCGGCACACAGAAGCATTCCTTCTGATACAATTCCTGCTAAGGTTGCAGGCTTTAAGTTCACAAGAACCATTACCTTTTTACCAACCATTTCCTCTGCCGTATAATGACTCTTAATACCGGAAACAATTTGTTTTACCTCACTTCCGATACGTACCTGTGAGCAAAGCAGCTTTTTGGACTTTTTGACCTCTTCACAGGCAATAATCTCGCCCACCTGGAACTGGAGCTTTGCAAAATCATCATATAAAATCTCAGGTTTCTTTTCAATATCTATCACAGATTGTTCATTTTCTTTCTCTTCCGGCGCAGCAACTTCCGCTTTACGTGCCGCAAACATTGCCTCGGCCTTCTCAACAACCTCTTTGGCATCCAGACGCGCAAATAAAATTTCCGGCTTGTCCGTTACTTTATTATTGTCAGGATAAAGACCAAAGGTTCTAAGCAGGTCAAATTCACGCAGGGAAGTATTTAACTGCTTTGCAATATTCTCTGCAGTGCGGGGAAGGAAGCTCTCCAAAAGAGAAGCACCGATGATAATGCCCTCTGTCAGATTATATAATACTGTCGCAAGACGGTCCTTCTTCGCCTCATCCTTGGCAAGTACCCAGGGCTCTGTCTCGTCAATATACTTATTGCAACGCTTAAAGAGCGTAAAAATTTCTGTCAGGGCATCTGCTACATGAAGTGTTTCCATTCTTCCAAGCACCTTATCAAGCGTCTGTGTCGCAACTGCCTTCAGATCCGCATCTACAGGTTCTTCCACGCCCTTATTGCATACAACACCATCGAAATATTTGTTGCTCATGGAGATGGTTCTGTTCACCAGGTTACCAAGCGTATTGGCAAGGTCTGAATTGATTCTCTCCACAAGAAGCTCCCAGGAAATCACACCATCGTTTTCAAACGGCATCTCATGAAGCACGAAATAACGCACTGCATCCACACCGAAGAAATCAACGAGGTCATCCGCATAGATTACGTTGCCCTTGGATTTACTCATTTTACCATCGCCCTGTAAAAGCCAGGGATGACCAAATACCTGCTTGGGAAGTTCTTCGCCAAGCGCCATCAGGAAAATAGGCCAGTAAATCGTATGGAAACGGATAATATCCTTACCAATGAGATGCAAATCAGCCGGCCAGTTCTTGGCATATCCCTCGCCGTGGTTACCGTCTGCATCATAGCCGATACCGGTAATGTAGTTTGAAAGCGCATCCAGCCATACATATACAACATGTTTGTCATCGAAATCAACCGGAATACCCCATGTAAAAGAAGTACGGGATACACACAAATCCTGCAGACCCGGTAAAAGGAAATTGTTCATCATTTCATTTTTACGGGATACGGGCTGAATAAATTCAGGATGTGTATTAATATGCTCAATCAGTCTGTCCGCATATTTGCTCATCTTAAAGAAGTATGCCTCTTCCTTCGCAGGCTTTACTTCACGGCCGCAGTCCGGACACTTTCCTTCTTTCAGCTGGGACTCTGTCCAGAAAGACTCGCAGGGAGTACAATAAAGACCTTCATAAGCACCCTTATAGATGTCACCCTGATCATAAAGCTTCTTGAAAATCTTCTGAATCTGTTTCTCATGATAATCATCTGTGGTACGGATAAATTTGTCATAAGAAGTATCCATTAAATCCCAGAGGGACTTGATGGTGCCTGCAACGTCATCTACGAATTCCTTCGGTGTCACGCCGGCTTCTTTTGCCTTCAGCTCAATTTTCTGACCATGCTCGTCCGTTCCGGTCTGGAAAAACACATCATAGCCGTCTTTTCTTTTAAAACGTGCAATGCTGTCTGCAAGCACAATTTCATAACTGTTTCCGATATGCGGCTTGCCGGATGTATAGGCAATCGCTGTCGTAATATAATACTTACCCTTATTCATATCTAAGCACCTCCATATCACTTCATGCTATCTTCTTCTATTCTATATTTTGTCAAAACATTTTCACTATTATTTCCCTAAAAGTCTCCGCTATTCGCGAAGTGCTATCATTCCGGCCATTGTTCCGCGCCGGCCCTTGGTTGCCCTGTGTGAAAAAAGCTTTGCACTGTTGCAACACGTACAGATTCCGGAAACACTGATATGCTCCGCAGTCACGCCTGCATGTGTCAGCGTCGCCCAGATGACACGCCACAAATCTATGTCATATCTGCCGTTCTCCTTCTCAAAGTACCATCCGTCTTCCAAATATGCAAGCTCCGCAAATTCATAAAAGACATCTTCCTCTACCTCAAAACAGCACATTCCGATAGATGGTCCGATTCCGACTAAGATATCCTCCGGCCTGCTGCCGTAGTCACTACACATTCGTTCCACCATGGCCGCTGCAATCTCTTTGACTGTACCGCGCCATCCTGAATGCGCAATGCCGACAACCTTCTGCACCGGATCATAATAAAATACCGGCACACAATCTGCAAACGTCGCCGTAAGTACAATCCCTGCATCCTTTGTCAGGAATCCGTCGGTATTTTCACAACAATAGTCACGAAACAAACCGCTGCCCGCATCATCCACTGTCACATTCCTGATGTTGGCTTCGTGTGAAAGCGGCGCAATTACCACATTCCGGACATCCACACCAAGCGTCTCACAGAAAATACTGTAATTATCTATAATATTTTCTTTCGCATCCTCCGTACGCACACCCATGTTCATCGTGGCATAAAAACCGCTACTGACACCACCTTCTCTGGAAGAGAAACCATGCACGATTTCTTTGCAATTTTCAAATTCGGGAAAAGTATAGTAAAGCACTTCGCCCACATAATTTTCCTGCATCGCTTCAAAACCTTTCTCCAATAATCTTTCAGAACAAGGAGTCCGCAATTCAGACTCGCTCCCCCGGCAGGGTTGCCTGCGAAATTTCCGGTCTAATTAGAAAAACCGTGCGTATCCCGTCGGTTGGCACCGCTATACGTTACCCGGGCAGTTAACTAGGCTCAGGTTGCCTTACGGCACCCGAAAGGTTCTACTTAGTGCTGCTTTGTTCCCAACCTGACACGGTTCGTAGATTTTCGTCGCGTAAGACCCAAGCTTCAACGTCACTTGCCCAGGGCGGCTATAACGGCCAAAGACCTCTGTTCAACATCACCCCCACTAAAGCGATGTGGGTACAGGGCACCGCTAACGCCCCGGCTGCACGGTAACTATGAGTATAACCATTTTTTACGCGATTGTCAAATAATAAGTTTGCGTCGTATTTTTTCTTTTAACACTGTATTCCTGTCAATATAAAAAAGTACAATCGCGCACACAGCCAATGAAAGCGCCGGATAAAAAGCCCAATAAAGCGCTTCGTGAATGGCAAACGCTGCATTTATCAAAAATTCCGTAACCAGACAAAACAGCCCGGTTAACAAAAGTGACATTCCCGTCAACGCAAGACCGGTAATCTTAGTGTACTTGCGAAACAGTGCAATAATCATCACAATTGCATATAGTACGGATACCAACGGTGCCGCAAAGTCAAAAAACCAGCTTCCGTCCACCATCCGCTCAATATAAAACAAATACGCAAGCGTACATACCCAGTCTGCCAGAATACTGACGATTGCATTTCCTTTTTTGGGGATAAAAGGGAAAATCAGCATCACATACAACAGAAAGATCCCCCCGACTGCATAGCCCGACCAGATAATGCCATCCGAAATATTAATATCGCAAAGCAAAAGTACCGGAATCGGCAAAAAGAAAATCAGACTGATTAGCTCCAACACGGATTTTTTATTCGGATGCGGCATATTATGGCCGTTTACCATAGGAAAAATAGGAATCCCTTCCGCTGCGTGTTCCTCTTTTTGCATGTCCTCGGGAAGATAAACGGTCGTATCACACAACGGACACTTTTTCACGCCGGCTGAGAGCTCGACGCCACATTTTACACAATAAGCCATTCTTTGCTCCTTTTAGTCTGTCCGGGATGAAATCAATATCGAATCACCCCTTACATTGCTTTCCACTTTCACGGGAATTCCCATTTTGCGCAATTTGGAAAAGAACTTGTGCTCCAATACGGGTTCCCTGATACTTCTGATGAAATTAATATGCATTCTTCCGTCATACGAAATCACACCACAGTTATTCGGAGTCGTTGCCCTGTTTCCGAGGATAAAGTCAAATTCTTTCACGTACGGACGCATCGCCTCGGGAATTTTGACATTTCCGAGATTCGAAATAGACAGACAGGACTTTTTTTCTCCGTTTTTATCCCAGATTATTCGTAAAATGATATTCTTGATGAAAAGAGGAATGATTTTGACAACGGGATTTTCTTCCGCATGAACATTCCCCGCAAAACGCGTATTAAAATGTTTTCCTGTAATTTCAGCTCCCATCTGGTGATACACCTGTGAGACAATCTCATCAAACGTGTAATTTCCCCAGGCAGGATTAATGCCCGGAATTACATACAATACAAAATTACGCAGGGTTTCACTTTCGAAATATTTGCGCAGATTAACAGGAATCAGTACATTCACAGGTTTTCGAAAATTCTGAATCGGCTGCTTTTCATTCTGGATTTCCATCAGCGACTCAATCATAACCGCAGCAAGCAATACCGTCAGACTTACATTATATTTCTTCGCAACCGCCGAAATTTCCTCCACCGGAACAATCCCTCTTGTTACAATGGCAAAGTCATCCGGCTCTTTCGTCCCGGAAACGTGAAACGAATTCGGTCCTTTCACCTTATTGGTTACCTTCCCTTTGAAACGCACAAAACTGTCTTCAATCTCACCGTCCCGCACAGGTTTACTCAAATCAAGCACACCTTCTTCCGGCGGAATGAAAACACCGTATTTCAAAGTAAGATAACGGGCTGCAACCGTTTTCAGGAAAACCATCGCACCGTTTCCGTCCGTTACTACATGAAAAAATTCCAATGCAAGACGATTATGGTAAATAACAATACGAAAACAGCACGCTTTCATTTCTTCATAACTGATGCCGGCAAACGGATACGGTGCTTCCTCCAGAAACGGCGGCGGATTTTTTCTTTCTTCCAGATAATACCAGAACATGCCGCGACGTAATCGTGCCGCAATCGATGGGAATCTCGGTATTGCCTGCTCAAATGCTTTTTTTAGTATTTCCCGGTCAATCTCTTCGGTGAAAGAAACAGAAACACGATATATATTTATCCAGTTACTTCTTTTTGATGCCGGGTACATTTTAGCTGCATTATCCAAAAGCATCCAACGGCTGTTTCCCTGTTTTTTCATGCATATTCCCCCGGGTTTCCTACCGGCCAAAAAAGCCGGAATAATAATATCCTGCTATGACTTCCACTGCAAGTGGTGAAGTTCACCCTCCATCTGCATATTTGCAAAGTCATTCTGGCGCAATGCCTCATAAAGGACAATGCTGACAGAGTTAGATAAATTGAGTGAACGAATCTTAGGCAACATCGGAATACGAATACAGGTATCTTCATAATCTACCAGTATCTCCTCCGGAATACCTGCACTTTCTTTTCCGAACATGATGAAATCATCCGGCTCGTATTTTACTTCCGCATAACTTTTGTGCGCTTTGGTGGTTGCCATATAAATCTTTGCATTTGGATTCTTCTCCAAAAACTCTTCAAAATTCATATAACGGCGCACATCAAGATGCTCCCAGTAATCCATTCCGGCTCGCTTAATCTCTTTTTCATTCAAACGAAAACCAAGCGGCTCAATCAGGTGCAACACCGTATTGGTTGCCACACAGGTTCTTCCTATATTTCCGGTATTTGCCGGAATTTCCGGCTGATATAAAATGATATTCATTATTTTTCCTCATTACGCAGGCGTTTCACGAAACGCTCCAGACGTGAAATCGCTACTTTTAAATCGTCAATGGAATACGCATAGGAGATTCGAAGAAATCCCTCTCCACAGTCACCAAAAGCAGTGCCGGGTACAACCGCAACTTTCTCTTCTTCCAGAAAGCGCATTGCAAACTCCTCACTTGTCATTCCGAATTCTTTGATGCAGGGGAATACATAGAACGCCCCATACGGTTCAAAACAAGGCAGGTTCATCTGACGGAATACATGCATCAGATAGCGACGTCTTTCATTATAAGACTCACGCATTTGTGCCACATCCTCGTCTCCGTTACGAAGCGCTTCAACTGCCGCATACTGACTTGTGGTCGGTGCACACATAATTGCAAACTGGTGCAATTTAATCATCTGCTTAAGAATCACTTCCGGTCCGCATGCATAACCGAGACGCCATCCCGTCATCGCATATGCTTTGGAAAAACCGTTAATCATGATGGTTCTCTCTTTCATACCCGGAAGAGTGGCAATGGATACATGCTCCTTTTGATAACTAAGTTCCGAATAAATTTCATCAGAAATGACAAATAAATCATGTCGGATGATTACTTCTGCTATTTTTTCCAAATCCTCCCGTTCCATAATCGCCCCTGTGGGGTTATTGGGAAACGCAAGAATCACCACCTTGGTCTTCTCTGTAATTGCTGCTTCCAATTCCTGCGCTGTCAACCGGAATTCATTCTCATTTTTGAGCGGAATCAACACCGGAACGCCGTCTGCCATCGTAGTACAGGGCACATAGGAAACATAGCAGGGCTGCGGAATAATAACCTCATCCCCCGCGTCAATCATACAGCGAAGTGCCACATCAATTGCTTCTGAACCACCGACGGTAACAAGAATTTCCTTATTTGCATCGTATGTTATATTCTGTTTTCTGTTGATATAGTTCGATATTTCCCGACGTAAATCCATCAGACCGGCATTCGAGGTATAAAAGGTTTTACCCTTCTCGAGTGAATAGATACCTTCATCTCTGATATGCCATGGTGTATCGAAATCCGGCTCACCCACACCGAGTGAAATCGCATCCGGCATTTCACTTACTATGTCAAAAAATTTACGGATTCCTGAAGGCTTTACCTCAGTTATTTTATGGTTTAACGGGTCTCTCATGGTGTCAATTTCAACCTTTCATCAAGATTTTTCTGTGTCAGAATCGTTCCGTGGTCCTTATACTTTTTCAAAATGAAATGTGTTGCCGTACTCAATACGGTATCAAGTGTGGATAACTTGTCGGAAACAAAGTTTGATACTTCTTTGAGGGACTTTCCTTCCAAGGTAACCAGCAAATCATATGCACCTGAAATCAGGTATACGGAATTTACCTCCGGATAATTGTAAATACGCTCCGCAATGCTGTCAAAGCCCTGACCGCGCTGCGGTGTCACACGCACCTCAATCAGCGCACTTACCTTCTCAATGGAAGTCTTTTCCCAGTCAATCAACGTATGATATCCACAGATAATACCTTCTTTTTCAAGTGCGGTAATCTCGTTAATAATCGTAATTTCTTCTTCTCCAAGCATAACCGCAAGTTCCTGTAAATCAATGCGGCTGTTTTTTTCAATGATTCTAAGAATTCTTTCTCTCATCTGCCTATCCTCCAATGTCTTAAGATGATATCACTTTATACAATTCATCGGTTTTGGCCGGCTCCAAAAAGCGAACCTCACCGTCATTTGTTACAATTCTGTCGTTACTGTCTGTTGTCTTGCCGATTACGGACGCCGCAATTCCGGCTTTTTCCAGCTCACGAACCAAGTCGTGTCCGTTTTCCGTAGCAATCAACATACTTCCGGATGAAATCAACTCATACGGATTGATTTCATAAAAGTTACAAATCTCCACCGTTTCCTGGCGAATCGGGATTTTTTTCAAATCTACTTCCACGCCGACTTTAGAACCCGATGCCAACTCCCATAAAGCGCCGAAAATACCGCCTTCCGTGACATCATGCATCGCTGCTGCGCCGCAAGCCATCGCAATCCGGGACTCCGGTAAAACGGATAAATACGCATCAAACTGCTGCGCCTCACGAATCAGGGAAAGGGGGTAGCGCTTTGTCAGCTCTTCTTCCTTCTCTTTTGCAATAATGCCCGTACCTTCAAGACCTACCCACTTGGTTACAACAAGATCCTGACCGGGCTTTGCGGCTCGCGTCAGACAGACTGCATCTTTCTTTGATTTGCCAATACCGGTCACGGTCAGAATCGGTCTGTTCACGGCATTTGTCACCTCTGTATGCCCGCCGATTAAGGACACCTTCAACGCCGCGCAGGTTTCATTTACCTGATGCATCATACTTTTGATATCCTCTTCCGTAATCTCCTCCGGTAAAAGAGCAGAAATAAGAAGTGCAACAGGCTCCGCACCCGATGCGGCAAGATCATTTACCGTAACATTCACGGCAAGCCTTCCGATATCGTGCTTTGCACCCGTAACCGGGTCTGTACTGACCACAAAAACTTCATCCTCTTTTAACGCCAAAACGGCGCAGTCTTCCCCTACACCTGCGCCGATTAATATCTCTTCTCTGGTATTTTTGATTTCTTTTAAAACGGAGCGCTTTAATACAGACTCCGATACTTTACCGATTTTCATATTTTATCATCCATCCCGACCTTGCTTATGATTACAGACTTATTGCGGTTCGCCGGCTGCCTCAGCTCTCTCCTGTGCCAGAAGGACTGCTGCCACACCTTTGACATGGTCAATATTTGCTGTTGCAATTGCAGCCATAATCTCCGCCTGACGTTGCGGATTGGCTGTTGCCGTTCCGACCACAGCAGTTCGCGGTGACATGGCATAAGAACTGGAATTCACCTGTTCTCTGGACACCACTTCCCCGTCCTCTTTGACAATTTTCCAAAGCTTTGCCTTATAACCGATATGTGCAGACTGTACTGACACATAACCAACACCCTGGCCTGCATCGGGAATAATACGCTCGTAATCGGGCGTAATGGTCTGGATAATCTCATTTTCAAATTCAACGGTACGGTTTTCCGGTCTGGTTTCCACACCATAAATATTAAATGTTACTTTTTTATCATCTGTTGTTATTCCCTCAATATATATCGGGAAGTCATAATTATTCACAAATTTGAAATCCTTGCCTGAAGATTCCGCAATAGCCGCATCACCGGATACCTGCACGTAGCCAACCACCATGGAATGGTTATGGCGTTCACTGATTTCAAGCTCTGCACGAAGAACCGCATTATAAAGAGTTGTAGATACCTGACAGATTCCTCCGCCCATACTGTCTACAACCATACCGTTCAAATATGAACCCGCCATGAAATAGCCGTTCGCTGTGGTAAACGGTTTTACCGAATTATAAGTAGAAAATTCCTCACCCGGGAACAAAACGGTTCCGTCAATCAAAGCAGTACCGTTTCTCACATTTCCGCTTCTGGATGCATTCGATGTTTTGAAACTTGTTGTAAACGAACCAATCAGATCTTTTACTTTGGCAAGCTCCGTTTCCTTATCTGAAGGGTCTTCTATTGTCGTTACCAGTGTCACCTCAATCGGCGCATCCCCATGGGAAGACACAATTGCTTCCGTAATCGCAACAGCAGTTGCCTCCTTATCCACAACAAGACCTGTCTGTCCGCCTTTGATGACAAATTTGCCATCCACTCTCTCGAGTGTCGGATTCACAGCCTGTTTGCCAAAGCCCATACACTGCTCTTCGATAATCTGTTTCACCAGTTCCTGATCGACACCAATCTCTAAATCAAATACATAACCGTCTGTTTCAATGTCCTTGCGCTGTTTGTAGCGGGCAACAATATTTCCGCTGCTTCCCATTGCCAGCGCTTCCTCTATTACACTGCTGTTTTCCCAGGTAATTCCGAAATCTGCTGCAGATACTTCCACACTCTGCCCTTCTTCGTCCTGCAAAAGAACAGTACAAAGAGAGAGAGATTCCACATATGACTCTGCGGCCCTGCGCGCCTCGTCGGCACTCATTCCGGAAAGTTCAATATCTCCCAAAAAGATACCATCTAAAATTGCATCCTGTTGCTTAGCATCCACTGTAGTACCTGACCACAGAAAAATGGTAAAAACAAACGCCGCAACACAAAAAAATCTAAGAATTTTTTTCATCTTGGATTCCTCATTTACATTGAAAAATTTCAGGTTTCGTTCTATACTTATAACACGTTCCCGGAATAACGACGCATTTTTCAATTGCCCGTTACTCTAGACTAAAGAAAGAAACATCGGCACAATCATTGCCAGTACAAGAAAAATAACAAGTACGGCTGCCAATATTTTTTTGGAACGTTTACTATGCATGTTCATCATAATTCCATACCTCCTGCGCCCTGCGCATACTGAAAGGATAATTATATATGAATTTCGCCTTTTTTGCAAGCATCATTGTCTTTTGCATCTGGCTTGCCTATGAAATCCGCAAACATAATAAAAAAAGCAAAAAAACAACCGAAGCCTTCTGGCAAAAAGAGACACTTGCCGATTCGACCCGTAAGCAATCTCTGGACGACCTAAACTATATCGTCCTTCCGTCGGAAATTCTTCACATTTTTGGTGATAAAATTCCGGATTGCATACAGGAATCTGCTAATTTTCTGGGATATACGACAGAAATGAAGATTGTCAACCTCTCTTTTATTACCAATACTGACTTAAAACTCCGTTACGGGGCTGCCAATCTCGAAGAATTATCAACGTATGACGGCAATTTCACAAATCTGCTGAAACACCTGAATGCCATCGGCGAATATTTCATTTCCGCGGAAGAAACCGACAAAGCGCTACTCGTGCTCGAATACGCGGTTTCCATCCAAAGTGATTTAATCAGCACCTATCGCATGCTGGCTTCTCTCTATGACCAAACCGGCAACACCGCGGGACTTGATTATCTGATTAATACGGCATCTATTTTACCGGGACTGACCAAAGGTCCTATTTTACGCCTTTTACATGAGATGCGCCCTGAGGACACAGATGAGCCAGAAAGCATTCTTGACATTTTGGATTAGGCGCCTTGCAAATGGTTCTGCCCAGACGGATAATGTGGATATTATAAAGTATCCAGTGATCCCTGGGCAGTTTTTTCATCAAGTCAAACTCTATTTTGACGGGATCCTCTTCTTTTGTCAGGCCAAGCTTGCGGGTAATCCGCTTCACATGCGTATCCACAACGATGCTGGGTTCATGATAAATGTTTCCTCTTATCACATTTGCCGTTTTTCGGCCCACACCGGGCAGTGCAATCAGACTCTCCAAATCAGACGGTACCTCTCCGCCGTGTCTTTCCAAAACAGCCTTCGCACAACCAATCAGATTAACAGCCTTATTGTGGTAAAATCCGGTAGAATGTATATCCTGCTCAAGTTCGGAAAGCTCTGCGTTGGCAAAAGCCTCCACATTCGGATACTTGACAAACAAATCCTTCGTCACGATATTCACACGTGCATCCGTACACTGGGCGCTTAAAATGGTCGCGACCAACAGCTCCCATGGTGTCTCATGATTCAGGTAGCAAACGTATTCTGTCCCATACTCACTATCAAGTGTATTCAGAATCTCCCGAATTCTTTCCTTTTGTTTCATTTTTCCTCCTCTGAAAGCTCTGACAACGCCTGTTGCGCCAGAATCATGCGGGTTTCCTCGATCAAAAATTCCTTCCACATCGGGTAATATTTGGCAAGCACATGCGTATCATCCAATGTATATTCCTCCCCAAGTGCGCCGTTTTCATCATCAAAAACAGGATTGACATCCAGGTAAAAGTGCCCGTGCTGTAAGGCAATTTCTGCAATCCCCTGATTCATCCTGTCAATGCTTTCATTGTTATAGTGCACATCACGTTGTGCCCTGTTAGCCGTCACATGCAGATTGGCATTTAAAATTATCATCGCCTGCGGTTGGGCCGCTTCCAGTTCTTCGACCAGTTCTGTATATCTCTCCTGCGTAATATCGTAATCATATCCCAGTTCATTGATGCCAAGGATAACATAAATGCGATCATACTGCCGTTCCGCCAGGATTGTCGCCAAATCCGTACGGCGATTGAGGCTGTTAATCCTTCTCTGCTTGTGAATATTATAAACACTCATTCCGGAAGCCGTATAAAAGGTTGCACCTTCAATTCCCGCATATTCCGCAATCCCCTCAGCACGGGAATCGCCGATAAAAAGTGTATTTTCAAACGTCACCTGCGTCTGTTCCAGAATATCCTCAATGGTAACTTCCTCTGTTTCTTCTTCCGGTATTGTGTCTGCACCTTCCTTACTCTCTTCTTCTCCGCTCGCGCCCTCGGACACCTCCCCCGATTCCTGCACAATATCCTGCGCTTCTTCTGTTACGGAGAACGGCCCCTCTAAGGGCTCAGGCATTTCCGGAGATTTCAACGTGTTTTCGGAATGCTGCCCGGGGGATGAAAAAAACAGACCGGTATCCGAGAGAACAAAAACGCCGTACACAAACAACGCAAGCAACAGTGTTACGAGGATGTTTGATATTATTTTTTTCATTCTTCTTCCTGCCTTTTCATCTCTTGCATATTCAATGATTCATTGTTAGAACCTGAAATATAAAAACGGATTATTCATGCCGCGGTACATACAGTACGTCGCCAGCGCCAAAATGACAAGCAGGCCGACTGCTTTGGCGAAAACTTTCCATTTTTTCAACCACTGATACGGAAAACGGAAGGAAAACAAAAGCCCCGCTCCCAAAATGTACCAGTAATCTGCAAGATATTTCAGATAATCGCTTACATTCACACTCTTGCCCATGTCTGCAAACGGAAACAACCTTGATAAAAAAATGCCAATCTGCTCCAAATCCGTTATGGCGAAAAACACCCACGAAAGCGGAATGGCTATCCACATATAGAAATGGCCCAGCCACTTTGCCTTATCAAACAATTTTTTCAAAAACAGCTTTTCGACCAAAATCAAAGTAACAAGCACCAGTCCCCACAACAAAAAATTTATTGTGCTTCCATGCCAGATTCCGGTAAAGATCCATACAACAAACAGATTCAGACAGGTACGAAACAAGCCTTTTCTGTTTCCTCCAAGCGGAATATATACGTAATCGCGAAACCAATTGCCAAGCGTCATATGCCATCTGCGCCAGAATTCTGTCATGCTTGTCGCTGTATAGGGATGGTCAAAGTTACGCGGAAGCTTGAATCCAAGCATTTTACCAAGGCCGTAAGCCATCAGGGAATACCCAAAAAAATCAAAATAAATCTGGAATGTAAACGCAATGATACCCAGCCATGCAAGCGGTGTCGAAATGCTTTCAAATCCGATGGCACAAATACGTTCCCACATCGTGCCGCAGGGATTGGCCAGCAACACCTTAAGCCCCAGTCCAAAAACAAAAAACTCCATTCCGCCCCAAAAACCCTTCAGGCTGTGTTGCCTTTTATCCAAGTCTTTTTTGACAGCATCGTAAGTTACAATCGGCCCCGCAATCAGCTGCGGAAACATGCAGATATATGCACCAAATTTAAGCAAAGAATCTTCCGGCGGATACTTTCTTTTGGCAACATCCGCCAGGTAGGAAATGCCCTGAAACGTATAAAAACTGATGCCGGCCGGCAGAATCCAGTTCCTGTTATATTCAAACAGGCCCGCATATTTGAAACTGAACAACCAAAACAAGTGAAACAAAATACAAAAGAAAAAAACTGCCTTGCCGGCTTTTTTGAAGCGACCGATGAGAAGACCGCCTGCAAAATCAACCACAATACATCCTACCAAAAGCAAAGTGTACCAGGGGCATTGAATCGATCCCGCCGCATAAAAAGCAAGACTTCCAAAAAGCAGAATCCAGTTTTTTGCTTTTGCCGGTATCAAATAATAAAACAGCAGAAATACCGGCAGAAAAACATAGAGAAACTCCAAGCTACTAAATACCATTTATATCTTCCGTCTCCGTCACCGTTACATTTCCGCTAACGGGATTCCTTTTTGTATAATCAAATGTCAAACAAACACCAAGCTCCCCGTTCGCACCGGGAAGGGTGGAAAAATACTCCACGTGAGTAAGTGCTCCCCGTTTCTGCGGCAAAAGCGGTCCCTGCGCAAAAGCCGGCCTGCTTTTGGGATTTTCACGCAAATAAAAATCAAGCGTCAATAATTCCATGAAATGCAACTCTTCCTCAGGTGAAATCTCTTTTGCAAATTCCAAAAGAACCTCATAGCGACGGCTACGGGCCGGTGTCTGAATGAAATATCCTTTTTTTGCATAAAAATGTGCCAGCGCCTCAAAACAGGAATACGGCGTTTCGAAATGTGAAAGCAAAGCCGCGAGCGTATTGCGGTACTGACCACTGTTTGCGTAAAGTGACAGCATTTCCTCTACCCTTTTTAATCGTATCACATCTGTGTAAGAAATCCAATTGGTAGATAATACCTCATAGGGTGCCCGCGTCTCACTGACAATACCGTAAGTTTGGCACATCTCTTCCATGTAAGAGCCATGCAAAACTTTCAGAAATCCCAGCTGTAAATCATCCCCGCCCATTGCATACACCTCATTAAAAGAGCGGATGAAGGACTCCATATCCTCATAGGGCAATCCGGCAATCAAATCCAGATGCAGATGCATATTACCAAACGCACGCAACGCGGCAACATTATCTTTCAATTTCTTCATATCCGTGGTCCGTCGGATTTCACGCAATGTCTCGCAATTGGTCGTCTGCACACCAATTTCTAACTGAACCTGCCCGGGACGCATCTTCCCAAGGCATTCCACTTCCTCCTGCGTTAAAATATCCGCAGCAATTTCAAAATGGAAATTAGTGACACCATTGTCATTTTGTTGCAGGTAATTCCATATTTCAAGCGCACGCTGCGGATTGCAATTGAATGTCCTGTCTATAAACTTAACCTGCTTTACACGGTTTTGTAAAAAGAAATCCAATTCCCTTTTAACCATTTCAATCGGACGGAAGCGCACCCTTTTATCAATGGAGGATAGACAATAACTGCAGGCAAACGGACAGCCGCGTGAGGATTCATAATAAAGAATCCTGTTCTCAAATTCGGGCGGCAAACCTTCTGCGCCTTCTTTCTCGTACCAAAACGGAATCTCTGCCAAATCCATCGGCAGCGACGGTTCTGTTGCAAAATCCCGCGTTACCATGCCGGGAACCGACTTCAGCAATTCTTCAAACACTTCAACATCCAAACATGCTGTTTCCTTCTGCTCATAGATGGCAGCAAGCTTCGCAAAAGAGCGTTCCCCTTCACCAACCAGAATTCCCTTCACTGCAGGGTTTTCTTCCAGCACCTTCTTCGCACAATACCCCACTTCCGGGCCGCCAAGATAGATATCTGTTGCGGGAAGAAGTTTTGTCAAATCCGCCACAAGCTCTTTTATCAGGTCAATATTCCAGATATAACAGGAAAATGCCAGCACATCCGGCCGGCTTTGATATATTTCCTGTCTTATTTCTTCACTTCTTTGGTTAATGGTAAACTCTTGAATCCGGATATTTTCCTTATATTTCCCCGCGCAGGCGCGCAGCGAATAAATCGCCGGATTGGAGTGTATGTATTTGGCATTGATACCAATCAAATCAATTATCATTCCGGTTTCTCCGTTCATCTCATTCTGAACAGACACGCCTGACTCGTGTCCTTATTCTTCAGACTTGCCTCCCGCAATCACTTCCACGGATTTGCTGAAGAAGGATTTCATCTTCTCACTCTTTGGATGCTCAAAGACCTCTTCCGGGGTACCCATCTCTTCGATGACACCATCCGCAATGAAGATTACCTTATCTGCGACGCGACGGGCAAACTCCATCTCATGCGTTACAACAATCATGGTGCTGTCGGAAGTCTTCAAACCGCTGATTACTTTGAGTACTTCGCCGGTCAATTCCGGGTCAAGCGCACTGGTCGGTTCGTCAAAGCAAAGAATGTCCGGATTCAGAATCAGGGCACGTGCAATCGCCACACGCTGCTGCTGACCGCCGGAGAGCTCGCACGGATAAGCGAAACGCTTCTCATACATTCCGACACGCTTCAGAATCTCCTCCGCTTTTTGCTCTATCAGCTCCATCGCTTCTTTTCTTGTCTTTTTATCTGCCTTTGCTTTTTTTAAACGTTCTTCTTCCAGAAGCTTTGCCGCCAGTAAAAGGTTATTCAACACATTGTACTGCGGAAACAGATTAAACTGCTGGAACACCAGTCCGAAATGCAGACGCTTCTCACGCAATTCGCGGTCTGACATCCTGTGCTCTGATTCCCCGTCAAAAATTACGTCATCGTTCACGACGATTTTACCGGAATCCGGAGTAACAAGCTGTGTCAGGCAACGCAGAAGCGTTGTTTTACCGCCACCGGAGGAGCCGATAATGGCAAGCACTTCGCCACGATTTAACTCAAAGCTGATTCCTTTCAACACTTCTTCTTTATCAAATTTTTTACGAATATCTTTCACCTCAAGTACCTTCATCCGTCTGCCCTCCTAACCTGCATAGTAATTGAACTTCTTCTCAAGTTTACCGAATAAAATGGTAAGAAGACCTGTGAAAAGAAGGTAAAATGCGCCGGTGTAAAAAATAGGCCAGATAATGGCATGCTCGCCGACAATGTCCTGCGCGGAGTTCAACAACTCGTTTACCGCAATAACACGGGCAAGGGAAGTATCCTTCACAAGCGTGATAATTTCATTTCCCATCGGAGGAATGATGCGCTTAATCACCTGGAACAAAACAACCTTGAAGAAAATCTGTGTCTTGGTCATACCAAGCACCTGACCCGCCTCATACTGTCCCTTGGCAATACTCTCAATTCCGCCACGATATATCTCAGAAAAATATGCCGCATAATTAATGATAAAAGCAATCACAACCGCCGGAAAACGGTCAAGACCGTATAACCCGAAAATCAGTCCCGGTCCGTAAAAAACAAGTATAACCTGCAGCATCAGCGGAGTTCCTCTGATAATCCACACAAGACCGCGCACTACCGCACGAATCGGTTTGATCTTAGACATGGAACCAAACGCAATCAAAAGGCCCAAGGGGAGCGAACCGACCAGCGTAATTGCAAAAAGCAACAGCGTCGTGTAAAACCCTTCGGCCAAATTGATTGTTACCTGTAAAAAATTCATGATATGCACCCCATTTTTCTTATGTTTCTAACCTTTTTCATTATATACGCAATCCGTGCGGGGCGCAAGTAAAAGGGTGTGCGAATGTAAATAGATTGTTAAGTCAATTGTCAACATGAACTGCTCCGGAAACCCAACCCGCTAACTCTTTGCCCCTCTCATCGGTTACACTTGGATCAACATATTCTCGTTCGTAAAACTTAAACAATTCTTCTCCCCCACTTTCATTATAATAACAGCCATACCAAATATATGAGGGACTTATTCCTTTAGGAACATCTTCATCATAAATAAATCTATAATTGGGATTATCTTTTATTTCCAAAAAAACGACATATTTTTCTCTTAACTCAATATCATTTACTTTCCCTAAATTTTTCCACTTTTTTTGTAATTCACCACTATTATAATTTTGTAATATTTTTTCAAACTTCATACCACCATTAAAAAAATAAATGCTCCCTTTAGAATCTATAATTCTTGTTTGATAATTTCCATACTGGTTTTCTCTTCCCAGAATAAAAACAATTTCCGGCAATTCTACTTGCTCTAATTCCGCAATATGCTTCTGTCTCTGAATCCCAAGGAAAGCAACTGTAAATACCGAAACCAGTAAAAGAATAATACTTGAAATGATAATGACTATTTTCACATATTTCTTTTTCATGCTCCACCTCCTCAATTCAAAGCCCATACATCTTCTTCATCATAAAAGTTTCCGTGATAATGCCAGACGTTTTCGGCAATCGTCAGCATTCGGCAAACATTTTCTTTTCGGTTAACGGGAATTGTATCGTCCTGCCTTTCACACATTTTGTGGTTTATTCCTACATTTTTCATTGTACACTACTCATACAGATTTAACAATTTATTGTTTTCCTTCAAAACAACTATTTCTGCATCATTAAACGCAAAAAGCCATGATGTCATACACAAAAATGTATCTCTTACATCACAGCTTTTATATCGGTTCTTATTTTAGGATTTAATCAAGGACTTTGTCGGTAATCCGGTCAGCAAGTTCTTTACCTCATTTATCGGCGATATCCGGCAATACATAACCAAGTTCGCTTGCACAACTCCTCTGCTTCTCTTTCTCAAACGTATACGTTTACTATTTATCAAATAAGAATTTGCTACGTC
>JAZSCW010000066.1:0-8076 GCA_045530835.1 Lachnospiraceae bacterium
GCGCCCACTTCCGCATGAAGTGTGGCTTCATTCTCACCCAACTCAAACATATCGCCGATGATTGCCACCTTACGTTCCGTCGCTGTGGCAAGCAATGCAAATGCCGCCTTCATGGAAACCGGGTTCGCATTGTAGCAGTCATCAATAATCGTAAAAGAATCCGTATGAATCAGATTGCTGCGACCACTCACTGCCTGTACGGATGCAATGCCCTCTGCAATCTCATCATTCTTCATATCACAAAGCTTGGCAACCGCCGTTGCCGCCAACGCATTCGTCACCATGTGACTGCCGGGAAGAGGAATCTTCGCCTCAAACTCGCCGTCTTCCGTGCAAATGACGCAGCTGCTGCCGTGCAATCCTTTGTTCTCAATATCCTTCGCATATACCTGACAGGCGCTGTCATTCCCGAAGAAAACCGGCGCCTTGCCATTCACACTTGAAATAGTACAAAGCTTGTCATCTTCGCCAAACAGACAAGCCGTACCATCTTCTTTCAACCCTTCAAAAATCTCTGTTTTGGCTCTCAAAACACCATCCCTGTCACCCAAATTTTCAAGGTGACACTGGCCAATATTGGTAATCACACAAATATCCGGTTTGGCAATTGCAGTCAATCTGCTCATCTCACCGAAATCGCTGATTCCCATCTCGATTACAGCAATTTCATGTTCACCGCGAATCCGCAAAATGGTAAGCGGCAGACCCACTTCGTTATTGAAATTTCCTTCTGTCTTCAGCACATTGTAGTGCTTACCAAGCACGGCCGCAACGAATTCCTTTGTACTTGTTTTACCAACACTTCCGGTGATTCCGACAACCTTAATATCCAACTGCTCCCGATAAAAGCGTGCAATGTCTTTCAGTGCCGTGAAGGAATCCTTCACAAGTAAAAACAACCCTTCCGCATGTTCGGGAATCTGCTCACAAACAGCAACAATTGCACCGGATGCAAAAGCCTTCTCTATGTAATCGTGTCCATCCACCCGCTCACCTTTGGTTGCAAAGAAAAGATAACCTTCTTTTACAAGACGAGAGTCAATCACCGCACCGGCAATCTTTTTCTCAAGATCCTGCACTTGTGCCTCCATGCGGGTAATTTTACCATCTTCTGTTTTGCCTGTTTTAATCAGTTCTGCCCCGCATGCTTTAGCGAGATTCGCGAGTGTCATGTTTTTCATCTTTTATTTCCCCTCATACTTTTTCATGGAAATCTCAATAATATGTTCACAAAGTGTCGGATAATCCATTCCGACTGCTGCCGCTTCCTGCGGTAAAAGTGAAGTCGGTGTCATGCCCGGCAAAGTATTTGCTTCCAGGCAATACGCGTTTCCGTCTTCATCCGCCATGAAATCAATGCGGGCATAGGTCTGTAAATGAAGTGCTGCAAAAGCCTTCTCCGTCATTTCCTGAATCTTAGCAGTCAGCTCTGCCGGAATGTCCGCAGGGCAGGTTTCGATTGTGCTGCCTGCCTGATATTTGTTGCGATAATCATAAAAGCCGTCCACCGGCGCAATTTCCACAATCGGAAGGGCCTTGCCTTCGATTACGCCGCAGGTAAACTCGCGACCTTTGATAAATTGCTCCAATAAAATTTTATCTTCATAGCGGAAGGCGTCCTTCAATGCGTCTTCTAACGCTTCCTTCGTCTCAACAATGTATACGCCGACACTGGAACCACCCTTGGTTACCTTGGCAACCACAGGATAACCGATTCTCTCTGCCGCCTCAAACGCTTCCTTCTCTGCTTCCGCACTCTTATAAATGGTAAAGGATGCCGGCGTCTGAATGCCGTTCATAAGGAAATATTCCTTCGTAATTGCTTTATCCATGCAAATTGCACTGCTCAAATAATCGGTACCTGTATACTTAATGCCCATCAGATCGAAAGCAGCCTGAATTCTGCCGTCTTCGCCGTTCGCACCATGCAACGCCATAAACACGATGTCGGACTTCTTACAGATATCGCATACATTCTTACCAAAGAAGTCTTTCTCTCCCCCTTTTAACGCGCGAATTGCGTCCAAATCGGGATTGATTTCCTGCACTGCAGCAATTCCTTCCGCCCAGTCTCTCGGGTCGTCAAAAATCGCATCAAGGTCATCATACTCCACGCCGAGATATACATCCAAAAGCACCACCTGATGCCCTTTTTGCTTCAGTGCGCGATACACGCCGGTTCCCGACACAAGGGATACATCTCTTTCTGTACTGTTGCCACCGGCCAAAACTGTTATCTTCATATATTTGCTCCTAACTTATCTTTCCTGATTCTAATATTTTATGTTCTTGGGTTGTTAAAAAGTATGAAAACAAGAACATATCATTTTATTATACATTTTTATCGGGTAAAATTCAATGTTGCGCGGGGTTTTTTCCTTTGCAAACGCGTGTGCATACCCGCGGAATATTTATGATTGCATGGGAATTTCCTCGTCTATGCAATCAAAAAGCCGTTGTCACACATTGCAACAACAGCCTTCTGACTTACTCCATCATTTGTACTCTAATCCAACAAATCCTTCATCTTCCAAGGAGTCTCATTCAAATCATCTATTTCTTTCAATCGTCTTCTTTCAGTTTCGTTTCTAATCATTTTTTTCAGTTTCATAAGAGGCATCCCAAATAAAGCAAATACCCCTAACCCATAACAAACCTGATATAAAAGAATCAGCAACCATGCAATTTGCCAAATAAGGTCCGCTTCAATACTATTTTCCTCCGGGCTCAAAACTGCTCCCGCAAGCAAACATAAAAAGAAAGCAATACAGACTTGCGCAATATGTGCAGCCAGATTAAGAGCCATGGCAACCAATTGTGCATTCGCGAATCCCAATATTTTCTCCGGTTTCTTTTGGGCAATCCTTCGTCCTAATACAAAGAACAAAAATGCCAAAAGACTAAATATCGCCATGCAGACAATTACCGGAAAACTATACACACCGGCTAAAAATCCCATTGAAAACAGCCCCATTATAATTTCTTCCATCGCCTGAGAGATATTCCAAAATCCTTTTTCAGGGCTGAACCAATACAGTAATATCAAAAAACCTACCCCCATTAGAAAATTAAATAAAATAACCCCTGCCGAGATAATGGTATTCTGCTTTCCGATTTTTATATATTTTTCTTTTTCCATACTTAATTCCTCTTCTTAGTGAATCGCCATTTCACGCACCTTTGATTCGTTCTCACTTACAATACAGCATAACACTTGTCAACCCAAATGGCAAATCTTTATTCCTGCGTAATCCCGAATCTTGCGAGGTGCCCGTTTTTGTAATTCACATCATCCGTAACGTCTTTCATTACCCAGCCGGAGGGCAAATGCAAGTACTTCCAGCCATATTCGCAAATTCGATTTCCACGTCATCTGCCATCAGTTCTTCCATGCATGCATCGTACTCCGGCTCGTCTAAATTCTGTATCAATCGTAAGAATCTTTTACCATTCTTATCGCAAACGGTGTTTCCGGAGCCTGCTTCTTATGATATTTCCTTCCCTTGCCTCACCGGGGAGTATCTATAGCGCAAAAGTCCACCGCCGGAATCCACTTCCCAAGATATTTCCTTCCCTTGGCCTGCCGGGGCGTATCTATAGCGCAAAAGTCCACCGCCGGAGCACACTTACTTGGATATTTCCTTCCTTTGGCTCGCCAGGGAGTATCTATAGCGCAAAAGTCCACCGCCGGAGCCTCTTCCCATGAAATTTCAAACAAAAAACTTCTGTTCCAACACACAAGTCAAAACAGAAGTTTATGATATCACATATTTCTCGCTCTTAATCCAACACATCCATCGGATTCACAGGCGCCTCATCCTTTTCCAGTTTCATATAAAGATTTGCGCCCTCCGCACTGTAATAAATGCTGGGGTTGCCGAGGGTTGCCAGAACAACACCTTTTTCTACGGCATCGCCTTCCTTGAAGTTCATGCCGTCAAGCTGGCCAAGTGTCAGCTCATAGCCGCCACCCAGATTAAGCACCATATATTTTCCAAGTTCAAGATTTGAGGAAATTTCTTTTACAACGCAATTTGCGGGAGCTTTCACCACATCGCCTGCGGTTCCGGAAATCACAACTGCGGGATTGTAGCGGTACTGACCAAGCGTTTCAAAAAAAATCGTTTTATCCATGCTGTAATTCATAACGATGTCCCCTACCATAGGCCAAACCATCTTCTGCTCCATCGGAAACACCAGATGCCCTTCCGGCACACCGGCTGCAGTCTCGACTGCCTCCTCACTCTCAGGTTCCTCGCTTACTGCTTCTTCAGAAGGTGCAAGTACCACTTCCTCCTTGTTCTCAGTCACATTTTCAAGAAGCGCCTCTACATTGTAGGTATCCACTTCCCAAGTATCGGGATCTGCATCCATATCCTGCGCATTCCGGTAATCTTCCGTATTATACGCAATCTCTTCCATCTTCTCGGAAATCTCTTCCGTTCCGATTTCTTTTACCTGCAAACGGTTATCATCAGAGACCTTTCCCTTTTCACGCATGTACACGCCTGTCATTGTCAACGCCGTTAATACAAACGCGGCCGCCGACAATAAAATCAGTTTTTCTCTTCGTACAGATGTATTATTCTTCCTCATAATTCGCTCCATTTCCGCATACCAGACATGCTTTTTGATAAAAATAGTCTTTCCCGGAATTGAGCAAATATTCATTTTTTAAGAAATTGTTTGTTTCGAATGATTGCGTTTATATTCAGATACATTCAAACGAATCTGCTGTACTAAGGGTATCGCCGTCACAATCATTGAAACCAGGAAAAGCAAACCAAACACGCATGCTATACAGGTTGTAATGATAATATAAAACAATATATTTGCTGTCAATTGGAAAGTGAAACAATAAAGGATGAACACCCCCAGCAGACAAATAATTCCATTCACAAGCCATTGCAAAAGATAAGTTATCCAATAGAAAGACATGAATACTGTTTGCACGATTGATAAAGCAAACAGAACTTTTTCATTCTTTTTCTTAATGCACACGCAACCTCCGATAAAGAAAACAAACGAAAGAAAACCATAAAAAATCTTAAAAGGAATAAACTGAAGAGACAAAACACCCACCGCAACGAAAATACAACTTATAGTAATCCAAATAAATATATTATTATCATTTATGTTCTTGGGCATGAAATCTAACTCTTGTAAACACACACATCCAAAAAACAAAAGCCACGGCAAAATATCAGCAAAAATAAAACCTATCGAAATAACTGTATTGGCAATTCCGTTTATACGATATCTATTCTCATTCATTCTCTATATACCCCCAAAAACATATCATGTTTTAGTTATTATCATTATAATAATATATCGTCTCTTTTTTGTCAATACTATTTTCACTTTTTATTTTTCTATCAAAAAATTCGGAAAGTGAAAAAGGAAACGGCGTAAGCTGTCAAGCTTCTCGCAGTTTCCTTTTCCAACTTTTTCTCTATTGAACGACCATACTTTGTATGACCGCGTGAAACGCACCATTGAAGCAGTGAAAAAAACAATGAAGCATTTCTACCTTAGTTCACAAAGTCGTCCTCTCCTCATCCGATGACTACTCGCGCTCTCAGATTTCCGCTGTCCCTTTGCTCTCATCTTCTCTCAATGTCTCTGCTACAGATTATCACAGAAATGTCACTTTCTTGTTTTGTTTACAGATAAAACAGAAACATTAAAAGTCGAATCAAACGCCGTTTCGTTGGAACCCTGTCGGCCGAATGGCCATCCGAATCAAATTCACGACTGATTCATGACCTAATAATATCATAATTTTTCCATTTGAAAAGGGGTTTTTCACCAACGATAATTATTTTGTAACGAATAAAAAACGACATTTTTTTCTGTTTTTATTCATGACATTTTCTTGTTATTTGATGCTTATATATTGGATAATACTCGCTAAATTTTTTGTTGCATGCTTATATTCCTCAAGAGGATTCTGATACTTTGATTACTATCGTATTGTCGATTTGTATAATAGAGCCTTCTTGTGGATAGCATGGTAACTCTTTCAGATTTTCCATACTATTTATTTCAGTATAGCGGGCCGGAGAACAAATATTAAGATTCGTACCACACAAATGATGAAAAACACTTTTCCATGATTTAATTGAATTTCCATTATTTGTCCACCAACATCCAAAAGAAGCATAATAATTAGCTTTATCGTATAAAGAGGAAACTGAAAAAAGTTCGTTTCCGGCAGGAACTCCTATTATACAATAATCATACTCCGGATCCATATAATTTTCCGCAATCAATGTCTGTGTTATATTTTCTGCCAATGAAGTAGTCGCAATCTTTCCTTCTAACATTGCATTCTGATCCAATTGATTCTGATAAAAGCTTCCGTATAAAACAAAAGCAACTACCAAAAAGCAAACACATTGATAAACCTTAACAATTTTTGAAGAAAAATCAAAATCTCCTACAACACATAACAAAACAGGAATACACAATGCCAACGGGGTAGTCATTTGTGCTGCCAAGCCAACATTTGTCGATATTAGAAATACCATATTACACGCTATAGGAAGTGATATAATAAACGGAACTACCAAAAGAGCCGTATAAACCTTTTTCTTTAACAAACAAATAACTTTCATTATGCACAAAATCAACAAAACACTAAAAATAACAAGATAAATGCCCTGTTCCTGAAATTGTGTTTGTTTGTATTCTGTTCCAAAAAAGAAATTGTAGAATAAAAAATAAGTATTTTTCACACTGGAAGAAAGATTTTTAATACTATTCATTACAGAATACGTATTTGCCCCATTATAACCTGAAAGACTTGTATGAAAAACCGTGAGATGAAGCTTCAAACCGACTATATAAAGAATTGCACCTACAGCTGATGACAAAATGAAATTAACACCAATTGTAAGTAATTGTTTAAAACTAAATTTTTCTTTCAACAAAAGAGAAATAATATATCCCCAAATTATCAAAGTAAAGCAACCAATATTCGCCTGATAAGCACCCATGCCAAGACATAAAAGCACTCCTGCCAGCAATATATGAAGTTTCTTTTTTTCATATTTAAGAATCAAATATGCAGCTAAAACATTTAATAAAAAAGCCAAACCAAAAGTTGGTGACATATATCTATAAGAGAGCGTAGCACACACTGCTACATTCGTAACAAATAAACCAATTGCTAATATCTGACAATATTTTTTTGTTACCTGAAATAAATCAATAATCAAAAATAAACCTACATTGTAGCATATTAACGTTATTATTGATGTGATAGGTTCTGTACTGATTCCAAAACGTAATTGATCAATATAAAGCCAAAACCATCGACCAAGGGAAAGCTCCCAATATCCGGCTGTATAATCGGAATATTCCCATAATCCATCATAACCATTGGTTAATTGATTACAAATCAAAACAAAATAGCATGCAAATGATACAACAATCGAAAACAAAAAAGGCTTTTTATATTTATTATATAATTCTTTAACCGCTAAACTCATTTAAACCAACTCCCATAAAAATACTTCTTAATCAGAATAAACTGATTATATTCAAAAATCAAGTCTCATGACGAATGAGGCTAAAAAGATTAGTGACGGTTATATTAGTCTCTGCATACGAAATCTTCTCTGATTTCATCATACACTCCATGCTTCTCTTTCTCAAACGTATACGTTTACTATTTATCGAATAAGAATTTGCTACGCCGTTCTCCCACTAAACCGGTTTGCTCATTTACCCATTCAGCCAGTTCTACTCCGCGTTCATCGACAACAGTGTACTCTGCATCTTCTGGAAAAATAAAATATTGAAAAGAAACCCGTTTCCCGTCCTCCAGATAAAAACCACGCCAATAAATATCCAGCATCCTATCAATTGAATTATACGAATATTCCGGCGTCTTCCTATAATCCGGCATATTTACCAGTTCCAGAAATATCTCGTATTTTTCTCGTAATTCTATTTCATCAACATGGTTAATTACCGTCCAGTTCCCGTCGTCTAATTCTCGTCCATTTGGATAATTGATATCCTTTTCCGTATAATAGACATTCCCATTCTTATCAATAACACATTCATAAT
>JAZSCW010000044.1:0-4194 GCA_045530835.1 Lachnospiraceae bacterium
CGCAATCTCTATTCAATATCATTCAGGAGGATAGAAACATGAACAACAAAGGCAAATTTTATATGACAACAGCGATTGCTTACACATCAGGAAAACCACACATCGGAAATACGTACGAAATTATTCTTGCAGACGCCATTGCAAGATACAAACGTGCAGAGGGATACGATGTTTATTTCCAGACCGGAACAGATGAGCATGGTCAGAAAATTCAGGAAAAAGCAGAAGCAGTTGGGATCACACCGAAGGAATATGTAGATAACGTTGCCGGAGAAGTAAAACGAATCTGGGATTTGGTGAACGCATCTTACGATAACTTTGTTCGTACCACAGACGAAGATCACGAGCGTTGTGTAAAGAAGATATTTAAGAAACTTTATGATCAGGGAGACATCTATAAGAGCTCTTATGAAGGATTATATTGTACACCATGTGAATCCTTCTGGACCGAATCACAGCTTGTAGACGGAAAATGTCCGGACTGTGGCAGAGATGTAAAACCGGCAAAAGAAGAAGCATATTTCTTTAAAATGAGTAAATATGCGGACCGTTTGATTGAGCACATCAATACCCATCCGGATTTTATTCAGCCGGTATCTCGTAAAAATGAGATGATGAACAACTTCCTTCTTCCGGGACTTCAGGATTTGTGCGTATCACGTACCTCTTTTAGCTGGGGAATTCCGGTAGATTTTGATGACAAACATGTTGTATATGTTTGGCTCGATGCGCTTACCAACTATATCACCAAAATCGGATACGACCCGGACGCATCTTCGGACTTATTTAAGAAGAACTGGCCGGCAGACCTGCATCTAATTGGAAAAGACATTGTTCGTTTCCATACCATTTATTGGCCGATATTCCTTATGGCGCTTGATTTACCACTTCCAAAACAGGTATTTGGACACCCATGGTTGTTACAGGGTGGCGATAAGATGAGCAAATCCAAAGGAAACGTTATTTATGCAGACGATATGGTTGACTTATTTGGTGTAGATGCAACACGTTATTTCGTATTGCATGAGATGCCGTTTGAAAATGATGGAATTATCACATGGGATTTGGTAATCGAGCGTTTCAACTCCGACCTTGCCAATATCCTTGGAAACTTGGTAAATCGTACGGTTTCCATGAGTAACAAATATTTTGGCGGCGTGGTAAAGAGCACAGGCGTAACGGAAGAAGTTGATGCCGATTTAAAAGCTGTCGTAACAGGAACCAAAGCAAAAGTGGCAGAAAAAATGGAAAAACTTCGCGTGGCAGACGCTATTTCCGAAGTGTTTGCATTGTTCCGCCGTTGCAACAAATATATTGATGAGACAACACCATGGGTACTTGCAAAAGAAGAAAGCCAAAAGGATCGCCTTGCCGAAGTACTTTATAACTTAACCGAATCCATTACCATCGGCGCAAGTTTGCTTTGCAGCTTCCTTCCGGAAACCGCAGAAAAAATTGTTGCTCAGCTTTGCACCACGCTTCGTGCATTTGATGACTTAGAGCAGTTTGGTTTATACGAAAGCGGCAGCAAAGTAACCGAAACACCGGAGATTCTTTTTGCACGTCTTGATGCAAAAGAAGTACTTCCAAAAGTAACTGCTATTCAGGATGCTCAAAAAGCAGAATTTGAGGCAGAACAGAAAGCACTTTCCGGGGAAACGATTTCGGAAATAGAGGAAGAAGTCATTGATATTGAGCCAAAAGCAGAAATTACGTTTGATGACTTTGAGAAAATGCAGTTCCAAGTAGGAGAAATCATTGCATGTGAAGCTGTTGAAAAATCCAAAAAGCTTCTATGCTCACAAGTAAAAATCGGAAGCCAGGTAAAACAAATCGTATCCGGCATTCGCAAAGATTACGCACCGGAAGAGATGGTCGGTAAAAAAGTTATGGTACTCGTGAACTTAAAACCGGCAAAACTTGCTGGCGTATTGTCTGAGGGAATGTTACTTTGTGCAGAAGATGCCGAAGGAAACCTTGCGCTCTTGACACCGGAGAAACCAATGCCAAGCGGAGCAGAAATTGCATAAAAAGAAACAGGAATTACCATCGATAATATTACAAAATAATGATATAATTATATTATAAAAAAGATATGGAGGCTGATGGTATGATTATAAAAGCATCTGCATCATTAAGAAATGGATATTCAGAAATTTCAAATCTTGCAAAAAAAACGAAAGAACCTATCTATATAACCAAAAATGGAGAGGGTGATTTGGTGGTAATGAATATTGATGCATTTGAGCGTCGTGAACAGATGTTGCAACTTCGTGCAAAAGTATTGCAGGCAGAGCAAGAGCGTATAGAAGGAGCAGAAACGATTAGCGTTTCAGAAGCCAGAAAGAGATTACGTGAGCGTTTGAATGATGTGTAAAGTAGAAATTCTTCCAACTGCCTGGGAAGATTTAAAAACGATAGAGGATTGGTATTTGATTCAATTTGACGCAGAAACGGCATTAAAGGTCAGCGAAAATATTCTTGATACTATAGAGAGATTAGAATGTTTTCCGGATTCCGGCTCATTGACGCCGGACGTCTGGCTAAATGAGATGGGATATCGAATGGTTATTTGTGAGAAGCATGTTGTGATTTATAGAATAATCGACGAGATAGTTTATGTATACCATATTGCAGATACACGGACGGAGTACACAAAATTATTCTATTAGCAATAATGGAATAGTTTTAACTGGGAGAAAAAGTTATGGAATTATTAGATATTGTAGATGAAAATGGAATACCGACCGGTGAAACCGTCGAACGTGAAGTTGCACATCGTAACGGCGTTCCGCATCGGACATCGCATGTATGGATCGTGCGGAAAAAAGCGGAAAGAATAGAAATTCTTTTACAAAAACGGTGTGCGAATAAGGATTCGTTTCCGGGATGCTATGATATCTCAAGCGCCGGTCATATTCCGACCGGTATGGGTTTTGTGGATTCTGCACTTCGCGAGTTAAAAGAAGAGCTTGGTGTGGACGCAATACCCGAAGAATTGATTGACTGTGGAACAAAGCATCTTATCATAAAAACGCAATTTCGCGAAATGCCATATGAGGATAATCAGATTAGTAAGGTTTTTCTATTGTGGAAAGATATGGAGATAAGAGAATTTGTTGTACAAAAAGAAGAAATTGACAGTGTGGTGTGGATAGAATTTAAAGCCTGTAAAGAAGCTGTTATGAAAAAGGAAATTCCAAATTGTATCGATATTGAAGAACTGGAAATGTTGGAGGCACATCTATCATGATTTTTGAAACACATGCACATTATGATGATGCCAGATTTGATAGCGACCGCGATGAAGTAATAAAGGATGCGCTGGCAAAGGGAATTAGTCCAATTATCAATATCGGAGCATCAATTAAATCCACCGCAACTACACTTGAACTTGCAAAACAATTTGCAGATGTCTATGCAGCGGTTGGTGTACATCCAAGTGACGTGGAAGATTTGAATGAAGAAACATTTGCGTGGCTTGCAAAGCAGACTGCTCATGAAAAAACGGTTGCAGTTGGAGAAATCGGACTTGATTATTATTGGGAAAAAGAAGAAAAAGCACAAGAAAATCAACGTTATTGGTTTATGCGCCAGCTAGAGCTTGCGAGAGAAACCAAACTTCCGGTTGTAATTCATTCTCGTGATGCGGCAGCAGACACCTTACATGTCATGAAAGAATGTCATGCCGAAGAAATACCGGGCGTTGTGCACTGCTTTTCCTATTCCAAAGAAATTGCAATGGAATTCATTCGAATGGGGTATTACATTGGAATTGGCGGGGTAGTCACCTTTAAAAATGCCAAGAAACTGGTAGAAACCGTAGAAGCAATTCCGATGGAGCGTTTGTTGTTAGAAACAGACTGCCCATACATGGCGCCGGAGCCAAACCGAGGAAAGCGCAATGACTCGCGTAATATTCCGTATATTATCGAAAAGATTGCAGCGATTCGGGGAATGAGTACGGCGGAAGTAGAACGCATTACAGAGGAGAATGCATATCGACTATTTTCAAAAATTGAGAGGGGGTAAGGGTTATGGAAAGTATGTATTATGAAAATCACCAAGAAGATTCGTTTCGCATGGAAATAACATTTGTTTTTCCTGATTTTCACGGAGGTGCCTTTGCTAGCGGAATAGTTGAAAAAGGTATTGTACGAAAAGGAGATATTTTACAACTAAAACAATCAGATG
>JAZSCW010000017.1:0-3155 GCA_045530835.1 Lachnospiraceae bacterium
ATGAGCGCGGCGCAACCTACGCCCTGCTCGTCGGCTTCTGTCTCATGCTCGTCACCGACGTCCTGCTCGGTTAAAAGCGTAACGAAAAAAAGCTTGCCTTAGCGGACTTCTCATAGGGATGTTAGAAAAATCCAATAAACAGCCGATTGAGAGTGGCTAAAAAAGAAAAAAGAAAAATCCAACATGGACGAAACGTCTGTGTTGGATTTTCCTCAATTAATCTAATCTTGCGGTTTTCAAAATCATCAACACATACATAATGTATTCATCGGAGTTAAGCGTATACATGATAAGCTCATTTCAAAAACATGAAAAGTCGTTTTGAAGCGAAGTAGCGTAAAATATTTGGCTGCTGATGAAGAAAAGGCGGATAGAATTCAACACTTCGTAACATTTGTATGATATAATGAAAAAAAGAAAAAACATGACAGATTGGAGGTAGGTACATGAGTATCCTTAACCAAGATCTGCTGACTTTGGATTTTTGGCAGGACAAGGTAACGTACGGCAAGCACACCGTTTCCATCGGTACGGGTAGAGCTGATACGTCTCGCCTGCCGGCTCGGTCAGTACTCAAAAATGCTTCGCATTTTGAGGTCTCCACCGGAGACCCGCACCCCTCTGGACACCCGCATATTTTCCTCGAAAATGGTACCCAAACTGTAAAAATGCAGTTTGACACTTTTCCTCAGAAAATATAAAGGAAAGTCCAGTAGCCATTGTGTATCGTACTGAACTTCCTTTTGGTACGCAAAATCTGAAGGACGAACTAAGTTGTTTCAGATTTTTGCACGAAAGTACGATGTGTGGGTTTTACTGGAATGTTATAATGTTTGATGGACTATTATGAGTATTTCTTATATCAAATACTCTGTTGGAGGGGAGATGGATAATTTGAAGCAAGACTATCGCTGGGTCAAGTATGTTATCGGCGTATCTGCACTGCTCACGGTGGCGTATTTTATTGATGATTTTGACAGTATGACCACTAACAACGTGATCAAGGCATTGCTGTGGACAATCCGAAATGTAATTCATATTTCGTTGCTTATCGGATGGGGCGCATCTTTGCAGCAAAGGATTATTAACGTGCGGGTACGCCGCTGTCTCGTTTCCGTCAGCGTACTGATGATTTTCTGGCTGACCGCCAAAGTACTCAAATGGAACTTCATCCCCGATCGTACTTATTGGTTTGGGCGGTATCTCTGGTACAGCTATTATATCCCCATGATCCTGATTCCGCTGCTTGGCGTATTCATCATTGACTATATGGGAAAACCGGAGGAATATCGGAATCACCGTCGTCTGTATGCACTTTATATTCCCGCATTCGCAATTCTGATCGGCATCTTTACAAACGATCTGCATCAGCTGGCATTCTCCTTCCCACAGGGAATCGATCAGTTCGATTTCACATACGGTTACGGTCCGATCTATTTTGCGGCGATGGCATGGTTTGTGCTCGGCGGCATCTACATAGTTGTTATGCTGCTGAAAAAATCCCGTGTTCCCGGAAGTAAAAAAATGCAGAAACTGCCTGTCATCATTATGGGCGGTGCTGTGATTTTCTGGACACTATACTGCTTACGCATCATACGGGATGTTGATCTGACGGTTGTGGACTGTCTGATCATTGCACTTCTTCTGGAAAGCGCCATACAGAGCGGGTTAATTTCCTCCAATACGAATTACCATAAGATGTTTCATGCGTCAACGGTTGCGGCACAGATCGTAGACCGCGACTATTATCCTTGCTTTACTTCTTCATCAGCCATTCCTTTATCGAAGGATGAGATGAAAAAGATCGGCGAACAGCCTGTAAAAAATGGCAATATTATTCTGCACGCAAAGCCGATAAAGGCAGGTTTCGTGCTGTGGCAGGATGATGTAACGGAGCTTGACGCTCTGACGAACTGTCTGTGTGATGCGCAGCAGAAGCTTGGCAGAAAGAACGAACTGCTGCAGGCAGAACTAAAGCTGAAGGAGCAGCAGGCACAGCTTGAGGAAAAAAGCCACTTGTACGATCAAATCATCGAAGAAGTGGCACCGCAGATTGAGAAGCTTGAATCCCTGCTTGAACAGGCTTCCGAGCCTCTGACGGTACACAACTCCATGGTACAGATGTGTGTGATCGGTTCCTATGTAAAGCGGCGCATTAATCTGTTGATGCTCGGAGAGGAAAGTGAGTTCGTTCAGGCGCGTGAGTTCGAGTATTGTATCCGTGAATCTCTGGACAATCTCCGGCTCGCTTCGGTTTCCGTAATGCTTGACGCAAAGTGCGAAGGTGATATTCAGCTTGCATCTATCATTTCCGCCTACGACTTCTATGAAAACCTGGTGGAAAAGCTGCTTGACCGGATCACCGCGGTGATGGTGCGTATTTTATGTAAAGACGGAGCACTGAAAATGAATCTTCAGCTTGGATGCACAAGCAGTATTGCAGACGCTGAACTGGATGATCTTTGCCTGCGTTACGGTCGTTTTACCTATACCGTTCAGGAAGAAGATATCGTCATAGATCTTGATATTCCTGAAGGAGGTGACGGCAAATGATGACCTATGATGCGCTTTCTTTTCTGCTGAAAGCCGTGATCAGATTTGGACTGTATATGCTTCTGTGTATCAGCATATATATGCTTTCCGCCTCGCTCAGAAAAAAGTCACCGGTATTGATCGTACCGACATTTCTGTCCGTCCTGATCAGCGGAAGTATGTTTGTGCTGTACGATGCCCGGAGTCAGAAATCCGGATTGGATCATAGGGCTGCCGTCCGCTGGCTTTGTGAGAAGCCGATCCTGTTCACGATTTTACTTTTCGCCGCAGCGGCTGTGCTTCTTACATACGTTACCTTCCGTGAAGCACATCTTCGCAGAACTGTCCCCGACCGTTCCTCCATCAAGGAAAGCATTGACCATCTCCCGACCGGTCTTTGCTTCTATGCCGAAAACGGCAGAGTCATGCTGGTCAATCATCGGATGAATCAGCTTTGTCATATCATATTGGGACGCGATCTGCAAAATGCTGCCCTTGTGTGGGATGACCTCTGCGGAGGATCCATACAGCCGGATATCATGCGGTTGTCAACAGACAGTCAACCAAGGTTCCGTCTGTCCGATGGAACGGTCTGGAGTTTCTCACGGACACAACTGCCGGAT
>JAZSCW010000058.1:0-6386 GCA_045530835.1 Lachnospiraceae bacterium
TCCAAAATTCTCTGACTGTACCCATCGTAAAAAGGTCTTGTGTGTCACATTCAGCTGCCGTCCGGCTTCCCGTGCGGACACTTCACCCTGTAACCATAGGCTTTGCAGTTGATCAAATTCTGCCGGCCTTTCCAGCGGCGCGCGACCGAATTTAACCCCTCGTGCCTTGGCGGCAGCGATGCCTTCCTTTTGCCGTTGCTTGATGAATTCGCGCTCGGTCTGTGCAACATAGGACAGTAGCTGCAGCACGATATCTGCAATCAGGGTTCCGGTCAGGTCCCGGTTCTGCCGGGTATCCAGCAGCGGCATATCCAACACAACGATGGATGCATTTTTCTGCTTCGTGATGGTTCGCCATTGTACCAAAATCTCATCATAGTTTCTACCCAGGCGGTCGATGCTCTTGATTACAAGCGTATCGCCGCTTTTTATTTTTCGCATCAGCTTTTGGTACTGCGGTCGTTCAAAATCCTTGCCGGATTGCTTGTCCAGATAAATCTGCTTTTTTTCAACGCCAAAGTCCTGCATTGCGATCATCTGCCGCTCCTCATTCTGATCCCGCGACGAAACCCGTACATATCCATAGGTCATAGCTTGTCCTCCATTCACAACGATTAATCATCTTCTATTATGCCCCTGGATGCATCATAATGGAGTTTGTTTTTAGATTCATTAAACATAGTCCCTAATATAGTCGCAAACTAATAAGCATCTCTGCAAAGTAGGAATGACAATGCCCCAGTCTGAATTCAGACTGGGGCATGCATAACATAAAGCTTAATTACTGCGATAATTCACGTATACAAGAGGGCGAATTCCCATCAAGCGAACTTCCTTTTTCCACTGGTCCAACTTGTTTTTAAGCATGAGTAACCGAAGTTGATTCAAGTCAGGTTTTCCATCGGCATCTTCAATATGGGTTTCGCGCTCAAGGACAAACCAAAGCACAGCTGTAGTGACTTTGGGCATTCCAGGCAGTTCACCCTTTTTGTGTAATTTAAGAGATGTCAGAGACTGGTCTACGGCATAACAAAGCTTCGCGGATGTATTGCCAATTTTTACGACAAGCATCTTTTCATCCTTATAAAGGTCCATCTCTTCAACACTAGAACCGCCTATTCCGGTGAACGCTCGGTCGAAGTTTTGAAAACCATCTTCAGATGCTCTAATTAGGTTGAACGCTCTTTCAGCATAATACTTCTGTTTAAGAGATTTTTGTATTTGAGTAGCACTCTTGCCTGCATATTGCGGACTATCCTTCTCATCAGCAAACTTTTTCTCTAAAAACGCAGTATGAATTGCTGCTGTAAAATCGTATTCCGGGTGATACTCGGCATCAATTTCTGCAACGGAATCTCTTAGGTAAGCAAGATAATCATCATTGAACTTATACCACACTCCCTTTGACAGCAAGGCTTTTTCTTCGTCGTCCGTATAGTCAATAAGGTCGCGTACGAATTTGGAATCAATGGATGTTCCGTTATAGTAACTGATTACCAAGATATCCAACATAACAGCACTGTATTCCAATGCGTTTTCCCTGCAGAATAACTGTAGTTCTTCGTTAGACAGGGAAGTAACCTTCTTGCTGGCATTGTGATACCTCAGTTCAAATTCACTGTCGTTATTGTTGAATATTTCTGTTGCACCGATAATATCAAGCTCAGAAATATTGACTTGCCCGGGATTGTCTTTGATACTCGTTTTCAATCGGTTATTCAAGCATTGAATCACTTCGTCGTCCTTAATCCTGGAAAACACAGGAATCTTACAAGTTTCGGGGTGATTTTGAATAGTATCCTTCACATGAATAACCAATGATACAATTTGGTCCAGTGATTCTTCTGGTGTCGCAAATTTGATAGAACTTCCGATTTCAATTGCTGGTTTATATAAAGGGAATCCGTCTGACAAATCTACTTTTGCTTTCAATTTAGCAAAGGACTCGCCACTGTCAAACTCCAACTCGCTATAATTGATATATGTATTAACTGTCTTATTTCTGCGAGAGCTAGGAGTAGTTAGCGTCGTTGTCTTAATTTCTTTGTACTTAAGCCTACGCGCAAACTCAAAACCAAAGTCACGGTCACAATACTTATCCACAGTAAAAAAGGAGTGACCAAAACTCACAGCGTAAACTGACTCGTCGTCACATTCGACCAATACAACCGCTTTGGGTACCAGAGGGGTCTTTATCCGCGCTTCTTCAAATTCTTCAAGAACCCAATTCCAGCTAATGTCTCTTTGTTGTTCTGGACGTGCGAGATATAGCGTTAATCCAAAGGATTCTACTTCACCATTTGGGACCCTTCCTTTTCTCTCAACTGTCTTAACATAGTTCATCTTTTTGAGTAGGTCACGGGTAAACTCCTCAAGTCGTTCTTCATCAATTTTATATAAATTTATACTGCTCATTTCTACCTCTATTTCTTCAGATTTTACTTTTCGCCTGTTTGACGATCAGTAAGGGTAAATATAGCGATTTGATAATTACAAGCAATCCCGTGATAAGATGATGGGCCTGGATTCTGATCCAGGCCCATAGTTAGCTTACCACTTTGTGAACACCGTAAACTCAGCATCCAGGAACTTATTCTTTCCGCTGGTTTTGATGACCGTATTCTCAAAGGGGAATCGGTTTTTGTACTCCGTATTGCACGGCGGTTTATGTCGGAAGATTACAGCAGCTTCCGCTCTTACACGGTCATTACTACTTACTTCCGCAACGGAATAACACAAAGTCTCTCCGCCTCTCAAAAGCCGTTTCCAATCCTGCAGCCGTTCGTGGTTTGCTAATCGCTCCCGCACATCATCGGATTCACCGACATAGAGCAAGGTTCTTAAGGACACCGTGCTTTCAGTCGGATTATACGTACAGGCATAAACGCAATATATACCAGATACTTCGGGAAGGTATTCTTTCTTGGCTTCACGCCAGTATCCATCAAATTCCAAGGAGATTGTTTTCATCTTGTTCCCTCCTTGTGTTTCGTGGGGTCAACCAGCATGAATTTCGTCGCTCCCCGCGGAGTGGGCGGAACTCGTTTGCCCTGGACCAGAGTAACTTCAGTTTTGCTGCCGATGGGCCGATATTGGCCAGATTTGGGGGCAATTTGCCCGGTTTTCACAGTTGTCTTTGCCATAATTATCAAAAGCCTTTCATTTATATTATAAAAGGCACATGCATCTCGCTTTTCTTCCCTCAATCCGAAAAATAGTTTGCAAATTGGTCGCGGCTGTGGTATATTAGGTTCGCTACTACGCAATATCCCAACCAGATGCTTTTCTGGTGCGAGAGGACACCCTGACCAGGGGTGTCTTTTTGCTTGCCTTCTATTGCCTTGTCAAGGTGCATTCTTAGCACACTCGATGCCTGAGTGCTAAGTTCTGATGACAGTATATACCAGATACTCCACTTTGTCAAGGAAAATTTATCCACAATATCTTGTATTGAGAGAAAAAATCTCCGATTTCGCTGTTAATTTACAAATTTTAAAATTTATGGTTGATTTTTGGAAGAAAATATGAGATACTGTCATACGAGGTGATGATATGTTTACAAGGATACGCCTGCAGAACTTCCGTTCCTTCGGCGACATTACCCTTGACTTAACTGAAAAAAGCGGAACCCCAAAAAATATCGCTGTTATCTATGGTGAGAATGGAGCCGGCAAATCTAACCTTGCCTCTGCCTTTGTTCTACTGGGCGAAATATTCTCTACCATGAATGTCCGGGATATGTACGAGGAATTCCTTAATCAAAAGGCTATATTTACAGACGAGAGTATGGAAAGCATACTCCGCCAGAAAATTAAATCCGGAATGCGCGACATGCAGGCAATCATTGATGACTATCGCATGGCAGGGAGCGATGAACCTATTATTGCTGAATATGAGTTTCGAATTTCTGGAAACACCGGAAAATATAGCGTCGTGTTCGGTCAAGATGAGATCATATATGAAAAATTGGAGTATCTGCTCAGCAAAAGAAAAGGCACATACTTTGAATGCTCAAAATCTGGTATCAGCATAAATTCCAGTGTTGTAAAATCCAAGGATCTGCTCGATGATATTAAATCTTCAGCAAAACGGTTTTGGGGAAAGCACTCCATTCTTTCTATTATTGTTTATGAATTGGTTGATAAAGCTAAGGCATATGGTCTTGATAATATCACCGATAACTTTAATGACATTCTAAATTTACTAGGTTCCTTGTCATGCTATGTAAAGATTGGCACGCGGCGCTGGGACAAGTTGCAATCTGATATTGACTTTTTGGAGTCGGCGGACGCAGGAAAGATATCTTCCACTAAAGAATCGCATTTGGACATTGCAGAAAGTATTTTTACTAAGTTTTTTTCCGCAATAAACTCCGACATAAAGAGAGCATATTACCGGCGTACATATAATGATAAGTATATCAACTATGAACTTGTGTTTGAGAAATTAGTTGCTGGCCAATATCGGCAGATCGAATTTTCGAGAGAATCAACTGGCAACCATCAAATTCTGCGAGTATTATGCTATCTATTGACCGCTTGCTTTGAATCAGTTGTTATCATTGATGAAGCGGATTCTGCAGTACATGATTATCTGTTCAAAAAGGTATTTAATGAAATAGCTCCCTTTATTGATGGACAAGTTATCATGACAACACATAACACAATGCTTATGGAAGCAGATTTTGCACGTAATGCTACATATATCCTAAGTGAAGAGGAATCCGGCAACAAAATTGTGAAAGCTATTTCTGACTATGACAAGCGAACATATCTTAGCAATAACATTAGAAGCAAATACTTAAACAACGAGTATGGCGGACTCCCACAAGTACAACCAATTGACTTCAAAGACCTAATTCGCGAATTATGTGAAACATAATATTCACACCTGTAACAAAACCATCGCCAGACAGTATTATGCGCTGTCTGGCGGTGTCTTTTTATGCTCTCCCTAAATACATCTCCTGATAACACTCATCATTATATTTGAAGTGAACACAGATCCGCTTGTCTGCATAGATAACGACTCTATCAATTAGGGAGTCTAAAAGCTCGCCGGTTAGCTTTGGGGACTTGGCGTACTGCTTACAGAGTTCCAGCCTTTGGTTGCTGTCATATAGCATTCTGGCCAACTTATGATCTTCGTCGATCAGTTCCTCGCAGCGTACCTTTATATCAAGCTGTTTCTTACGCATTTTCTGGGCATTTGGCATATAGACACTTTCCGGCAGATTAAATGATTCTGCATGCTCAAATACGTTTTCGTACCACTGCCCAATCCTGTTTGACTTTTCTTGCAGTTCTCTTATCTCAGATTGAATTTCATCCCGTCTATCTTCCATAACGCCAATATGCTCCGTCACATACTCTGCTACCAAGATATGGGGAACATGCTGTGCCACGGCCCGTTCAACTATTTTTATGAGAACATCGTCCCTTGTAAAGTGTGAACTGCACATAGTACGGTTTGATGTCCTGTACAGACCACAATCATAATAGACATAGCTTTCCATACTGGAGCCGGGCTTTGCAGCATTTTTGGAAGAGGTTATGCGTTTTCCGCAATCACCACAGATAAGCCTTCCATTCAACAGCTTGCGGTTATCATGTTCTACCTCTGCCCGCTTCTGATAATGGGAGAGCCGCTCTATCTCTGCTTGATTTATTGCTTGGACAGCATCAAACAATTCTTTAGAGATAATGGCAGGATGTGCGTCCTCAATGATCGTCCATTCGTCTTCGTCGGTTGTGTGCTTAGGAAGGCGCAGGCTGTCCTTCTTCACCTTTCCGTGGACACGGTTGCCAATATAAACTTGATCATGCAGAATTGATCTGATAACGTTTTTTTGCCAAATTGCATCCGCAAAGCTTGCCTTTTTGGATGCGCCTCGTAGATATTTCAATTTACCAGGGCAGGGAATATCATCTTTATTCAGTGACTGAGCGATTGCAGTATAGCCATAGCCCTGTGAACGCAATTTGAATATTCGGTGGATTACCAGTCGCGTCTCCGGATCAATCGCATAGGTGTTGTTTGCCGGATCTCGCAAATAGCCATAAGGAATGCTTCCAGAAGCTGGCAAAAAGGTTCCGGACTGAACTTTAGCGTCAATGGCCGACTTTACCTTCTTTGAAGTATCGATTGCGGTACCATAGTGCATAATGGTTCTCAAAATCATTTCCAAGGCAATTAGTTCATCCACATCTGATACGTTATCATAATTATCGTTTATACTGATAAAGCGAACACCCATATCGGGGAATGTCTCCAGTAGCAGCTCACAAGCACCTAAATAATCTCTGCCGATTCTGGACACATCCTTCACGATTACACAATTGATGATGCCACACTTCAGATCTTCCAGCATAGATTGGAACGCTGGC
>JAZSCW010000075.1:0-8731 GCA_045530835.1 Lachnospiraceae bacterium
ACTACGCGAAGCCAAAGGTTTTACGCCGGAAGAGCTTGCGAAATTAACCGGTGTATCTGTGGAGGATTATAATCTTTTAGAGCAGGGCGAAACCGATTTCAGTTTCACTTTTATCTACAAATGCGCCAAAGCATGTGGGGTTGAGGTAGTGGACCTTCTTGAGGGAACCAGCACGACCCTTACCTCTTTTGCCATCACAAGAAAAGGTGATGGACTTAAAATTCTCAAAAAGCACGGTGTCGAATACAACAACCTTGCGCCCAAATTCAAAGATAAGCTTGCAGAGCCCTTCCTTGTTAAATTTCCGTATCTTCCGGAAGAGCAGAACGCTCCGCTTAAATTAAATTCCCATAAAGGGCAGGAATTTGACGTTATTGTCAAAGGTTCCCTTAAAGTTCAGGTAGGAAATCACGTAGATATACTGAATGAAGGTGATTCCATCTTCTATAACAGTATCATCCCGCATGGCATGATTGCCGTGTCTGAAGGAGGCTGTGAATTCCACGCTGTAGTTCTCAATCCGCAGGATGGCCGTGTCAGTGAAGAATATCCGGAAGCTCCTTATCACGCAGAAAAAGTTTCCGTAAAAGAAACTTCTGCAGCAACCGTTGCAGATGATTTTATCGAATCTTCCTACGATGAAAACGGTGTGTTTAACGGCATCTCATTCAAAAACGAAGACAAGTTCAATTTTGCATTTGACTGCGTTGATGCCATTGCCAAGAAGAACCCCGATAAGCTTGCCATGATGTGGGTCGGCAATGACAAGACAGACAGAAGATTTACCTTCAGTGACATGAAAAAATATTCCGCAAAAACTGCAAATTATTTCGAATCTCTCGGCATCAAACGAGGTGATACCGTAATGCTTGTATTAAAAAGACATTATCAGTTCTGGTTCTGCATGCTTGCACTTCACAAAATCGGTGCTATTGCAATCCCTGCAACCAACCAGCTTGTAGAACATGATTTCACATACAGATACAAAGCCGCTAAGGTTAAAGCCATTGTTTGTACCGCAGACGGCGATGTTTCCGCGGAAGCCGAGAAAGCAGCTGCAGAATTCCCCGATATGATCAAGATTCTTGTCGGCGGACAGAAAGACGGATGGAATGACTTTAATGTTGAAATGGAACGTTTCAGCACACACTTTAAGCGTACCGGTCTTACACCTTGCGGCAATGATCCGATGTTAATGCTTTTTACATCAGGTACAACAGGTTATCCCCGTATTGCAACGCACTCTTACAAATATGCATTGGGACACTACCCCACTGCAAAACACTGGCATAATGTAAATCCTGACGGATTACATTTCACCATTTCAGATACCGGCTGGGGTAAAGCACTCTGGGGTAAGCTCTATGGCCAATGGCTCTGCGAAGCAGCTGTATTCACTTATGACTTTGACAGATTCCACTCAGAAGATATTCTTCCGATGTTTAAAAAGTACAACATCACAACCTTCTGTGCTCCGCCTACCATGTATCGTTTTTTCATCAAAGAAGATTTGTCCAAATATGACCTTTCTTCTATTGAATATGCAACCACGGCGGGTGAAGCGCTGAATCCGGAAGTTTTCAATCAGTTTAAGAAAGCAACCGGACTTACCATCATGGAAGGCTTCGGCCAGACAGAAACAACACTTTCCATTGCCAACTTTGTTGGTACTACACCAAAGATCGGTTCCATGGGAAGACCGAGTCCGCTCTACGATGTTGTTGTTTTAGATCCTGACGGAAATGAATGCAAAACAGGTGATGCCGGAGAAATCTGCATCCGCACCAAAGCCGGTGCACCTTGCGGTCTCTTCATCGGCTATTACTTAGACGAAGAAAAAACAAACGACGTATGGCATGACGGATTCTATCACACCGGTGACCAGGCTTCCATGGATGAAGATGGTTATCTTTGGTATGTCGGACGTATTGATGACGTCATCAAATCCTCCGGATACCGTATCGGACCTTTTGAAATCGAAAGTGTCATCATGGAACTTCCGTACGTCCTTGAATGTGCCATCACACCTGTTCCCGATGAAGTACGCGGACAGATTGTTAAGGCAACCATCGTACTTACCAAAGGAACCGCCGGAACCGATGAGTTAAAGAAGGAAATTCAGGAGTATGTCAAAACACACACTGCTCCGTACAAATATCCCAGAATTGTCGAGTTTGTAGATGAACTTCCGAAGACCATCAGCGGTAAGGTAAGACGTGTGGAAATCCGGAAGAATGATTTAGAGAAAGCAAAGAAATAGAACAAAACCGGCCACAAAAAACGGATGCTTCCCTGTATTTTGCAGGAAGCATCCATTTTTTAACAACGTCATTGCAAAAAATAACCCTAAGTTTAATGAAAAGGAGGCCCGCGATGAAAAAAACATATGTAACATCCATGCCGAACCATATCGGCGCATTCTTAAAAGCCAGTAAATGCTTTTCTGCTTTGGGCATTAACATTACCCGGGTCAGTTACAACAAAGCTGTTGACTCTCACACACTTTTTATTGATGCAGAAGGAACAAAAGAGCAGCTGAAAAAAGCTGACACAGAGCTTGAAAAAATCGGCTATCTGCAAAATCATTCGAGCAAAACAAGTATTGTTCTCATCGAATTCTGTTTGGAAGACGTTCCGGGAAGTGTCACAAATATTCTAACATTAATCAATGACTTCAATTTCAATATTTCCTATATCAGTTCACAGGAAAACGGTACCGATTACCAGTACTTCAAAATGGGATTGTATGTTGACGATTTTGATAAAATAGCTGATTTTTTAAAAGAGGCTGAAAAACTTTGCAAAGTTCGCGTCATCGACTATAACCTTTCAGAAAAAGTATATGACAACAGTATTTTTTACAATACTTATGTGACAGGACTGGCTACAACAATGGGACTTTCTGAAGAGAATAAAAACGAACTTCTGGTACATGTCAATCTGGCAATGCAAACACTTGACGAACAGGGACTGTCTCCTTACAGAACCTTTGACAGTATCAGTAAATTTGCCGAACTTCTGGGCATATCCAAAGGAAATTCCTTTGAACCAAGAGTCAGCACACACAGAATATCTTCCAATACGGAAATAACGTTAATCGAGCCTCCTTGCGGCAGCAACACCCTCATCATCCAAAGCAATCAGAAGATTCTGTTTGTAGATTGCGGTTATGCCTGCTACAGGGACGAAATGCTTGAAATATTTGAACGTATCATCCCCGATTTCAAACACAGAAAAAAAAGCATTCTCGTAACGCATGCGGACGTAGATCATTGCGGACTGCTCCCGCTATTTGATGAAATTATTGTAAGTTCCAAAACAGCCTCATGTTTAAAGAATGAGTTTCTCGGCAACAACGGATACCGCGAGAAAAATCCGCTTCATAAGCCTTATATCAACATATGCAAAACACTGACTTCCTACGAAGCCGTCAATCCGGATAAGCTTGTTGTCCCGTGGAAGGATATTTCCCCTTTGACGGAACCGCTTACACAAATCGGTTTCCTTGATTTCGAAGAATTACATTTTGAAGTTTATGAGGGAAAGGGCGGACATTTGCCGGGAGAAATCGTTTTGATTGATTATGACAAACACATTGCACTGACCGGAGATATCTACATCAATCTTCACGGACTTACGCCGCAACAGGCGGCTTACAATCAGTACGCACCTATCTTAATGACCTCTGTTGACACGGACCCGAAGCTGTGTGCAGAAGAACGAAAGGCTGTTTTGCAAAGACTCGGTGTAGGACAATGGCAGATTTTTGGTTCACATGGATTTAAAAAAGATTATTGCATCACAGCACAATGAAAAAATGCTCCGCAATGGCAAATTTGCTCGCGGAGCATTTTTTCTATCATCTAATTCCCCTACTCTGCATTCTCATCATACTCCAGAATATCTCCCGGCTGACAGTGTAACGCTTCGCAGATTGCTTCTAACGTTGAAAAGCGGATTGCACTGATTTTACCGGTTTTCATCTTAGATAAGTTCACATTCGTCACACCAACCAATTCAGATAATTCATTCAAGCTCATTTTACGATCCGCCATCACACGGTCCAAACGCAATACGATTCTACCCATTTTCTTTCCCCCTCTTATAAAGTCTCATCTGATTCCTGCTGAAGCATTGCGCCGTATTTAAAAATATGTACCAATGCTAAAATAACAAGTATCGCCAGAATTAATCCAAAATCCAATGAGAAGTTTAACGTACCGGAAGTCATAAATCCTGCGGCTGCTGTTGATAGCGGATAGGTAACACACCAGGGAATCAGGGAATATGCCACCTGTTTCATACGCTTCATCACTGTTTCTGCAAAAGGTGTTATGCAAACCTTAAATTCCTTACAAAGTTTTTTTGCAAATGTAAGTGTAATAAACGTTGCTGCAAAAGTAAGAATCTGTGCAAAAATAACTAAGAGAATCTTACCGGGTTGAAACACATCTACAGGACTTGTTTGAATATTTACGTCAATAACATCTGCCTCTTCATCGTAGGCAACTGAGCTTACCACCATGTAATCCTTTGCAACATCCAGCTGCATGTTTTGACCGTTAACAACAGTTTCTGTTACCATCAGACTTCCTTCTTCAAATTCACTGATTATTTCGTTAATTACTTCTTCTTTTCCTGCTTCTTCAAATTCAGCCGCACTTATTTTCATATTGCAGCCCTGGTAGTATTCCATCACCATACTATCCTTTGGCATTATCATTCTGACAATTCCCACTGCCAGCAGACCGACTGCTGCCACAATCAAAATAATACGGGCGATTTGTGCTATTATCTCTCCTACTTTACCAAATGTGTTAATCTTAGCGATTGCTTTCTCTTTCATTGTTATGTTCCTCCATTTTTTTACGGTTTTTCCCGTCATCGCTTTCCTTTTTACCGTTTCACATTTATTTATTTGCGCAAAAATTTAAATGTTTATCGTTTATCGATAAATTAATATTAACACTTATTTTTCGTTTGTCAATAGTTTTTTAATGTTTTTCGATAATTTTTTATTCATTCATATAAAAAAGGCCGCATCTCCATACCTTTTAACATATGAAGATACAACCTTATTCATTCTGTTTTTTCCTTATATCTGCTCATTCTGTCGATGGACTTCCGGTGCTTCATACTGATCCATAAAATCACTCCCCAAACGTATTTTTTCATCTGCAAAGGAGATGCCGTCAAGCACAGTCAAAACAGAAACTACTTTTTCAAATTTCAGGTTCGGGATAAAGTTAAGCATTTCCATCGGCACCGTCTTATCGATAATCAGGTAGTCATGAAACAGTTTTTCGTAATCAAGGACATCACGCGGATGGGGCTTCAAATAAATCTGCGCCTTCACCCCATATTCGGCAATAATATCCCGAAAAATCTTCTCGCGTGTTTCAAGGTCACACAAAGGCTCAGTCAGCACCAAAACCTTATTATCGCGATACTCACCCTGCTCCATTGTATACAGCAGTGCATCCATATTCTTAACAAATGCACGTAACAAAATATCCTTCTGCTCACGTGTCAATGCATCCACCATCGGCTGTCTTGGTACTTCAACATATTTCGGGCAGGGATGCTTAATTGCGCTGATATTATTGACCTCCATATCAATGCAATATTTTCCGTATCCGTTTTGCACAAAAATCAGATTCCATTTCGAAGACAAAAAAGCTTTTAAAGCAAAATGGCCTCTATTATCATATCTTGCAGCATCAAAGTGTACAAGCGTATCCAACCCGTCTTCGAGTGCATGATACGGAATGTGCTTATAATTCAAATAATATCCAATCGGATCCGAATCACAATACACGTAACGTTCCTGATATTCCTTAAAATTGACCGGAACAAAAGCTTCCTGATATTTTCCGAGTTTCTTTGTAAAACGGTTTCTGTTCCACAAAGCCTTAATAAAATTACGCTCCGGATGACGATATTTTTGCAAATCAGAAAAAGCCTCCTCCGGTTGCTCGTTATACTCATACACCGCCTCAAAAAAATGCAACTTATCTACGCGTTCTTTTAATCCGGCAAAATCATTCGACATTGTACTTAATAAAAGTGTCGCATTCCCCCACTCTTCTTTGGGTAATTGAAATTCCTTCAAAAAAGTTACATATACATGATAAAATGTGTGACACACATAAATTCTTTTCTTCATTCTAAACGCCTGCCTCATTCACGTAACCTGCTGTAAACTCTTCAAATATCGCTAAAAAACACCTACACATTGCTCTATACAATGACAAAAGTTCACTCCCGCCATGGCTTGCAAACCAATCACATCGGATATTTTTCACATTATACCAAAAATCATTTCAAAAAACTACCTTTTTTACAGATATCCTCTTCCGCAAAAAGAGAGTCTGTATTCCGGGTATATTCTTTTCTAACCGAAACACACAGACTCTCATTTTCATAGCTAAAAACGATATCAAAATATTCCTTTAGTTCGTAAATCGATTTACAATATCTCTGATGGAACTTGCGTTCTTTTGATTTACACTTACAATATCAGCCATATCTTCCGAAGACTTTTTGGTACATTCTACTTTCGTAAGCATATCCTCCGTACTTAAACCTCCACTGCCGGAATTATCCTGTACACTGTCAATTTGATTTTGAATATCAGAAACTGCTTGCACAAACGCAACGGAACACTCGCTCATCTCATTGATTATTTCTTTTATCTGGATAATGGAAGTATTATATTCATTGGTTGCATCCACAAATTCCTCAAACTGCTTTTTAACATCTTTCTCCATAAAGGAAATAATATTGTTAAAGCATTCTTCCACTTTTTCTATGTTCTGCTTTGTTGAATTGCAGATTCCCTGAATCTCGGCAACCGTCTGCGACGAGCTGCTTGCCAGATTCCCAATCTCTTCTGCCACAATGGAGAAGCCACGTCCCGCGTCTCCTGCACGCGCCGCTTCGATAGATGCATTAAGCGACAATAACTTGGTCTGGTTTGTAATGGCCAAAATACGATTTGCCATTAGGTCAATTTGGGTTAATGACTGTAAGTCTTTCATTGCCTTCTGGATTGCATCGTAATTCTCTTCCATCTTCTTGTTGGTGTTCTCCAGGGATGCACTGGCTATTTCACGCATCTGAGCCACATTATCCATTAATTCATTGCTCTTGCTGTTACCGACCCGTATCTTGGATTCCACATGAGAAACTACTTCTGCAATTTCTCCTACCCCTTCATCCACACTCTTTACAGTTTCGTTAATTCTGTCGGTATGTTCTACAAATTGTTCTGTAGTCACTGCATTTTCTTCTACACACTTTATCAGAATTGCAGAAGAATCAGACATTCTTTGGGCGGAACCTGAAAGAGAACCGGAGCAGTCATCCAGTGTATCAACAATATTTTTTAAGGAATCGGTTAACGAATCCAATGCAGTTGCAATCTGACCAATTTCACTTTTGCAATTGATATATTTTTTCAAAGGTTCCGATTTACTGATTTTTAGCGCTTTTAAATCATGCAGGGCACTTGTCACATATTTTAACGGCTTTGTATTGATATAAATGGAAATCCATGACAGAGCACCAATCAAAATGCTTGAAAAGATGCAAATCACAGCTAACTCGCTCATTATCTTATTCACATCAGCATACAAATCCTTCTCTTTTACTTTCGAGAGAACCGCCCAACCGTGCAACGAATCATAGTCATAATAGATAATGTATTTTTCACCTTCATCCGAGCAAGCAATTTCTCCCTCACAGGATGACTTATTGGCACGTATTTCCTCGATTACTTTTTGAATCATAGCATCCTGATTTTGTGTTGCAATCAAATCTTTATCTTCGTGGAAAATATACATTTCAGTATCAACATTAATCATGGCATATAGAACGCTATCATCACCTTCTTGTTTCAGATTATTTAAGATACTGTCCAATTTATCTGAAAACGGTCCACCGCCAACATAACCAATGATTTTGTCATTATCATAAACAGGGCAATACATGGACAATGTCAGTTTTTGTGATGCCGGGGAAATAATAATGCCTGCATTATATAATCCTTCACTAATTTGCATCGCATTCTGTAATGCTAACAAGCCCTCTCCTTCACGGGTTGTAATACCTACAACCTCAGGATTCGAATGTGCCAGAACATGGGTATTCCATTCTGCTACATACAAGCCTTCCCAATTATCCAAACAACCATAATAATCCTGCGTATATTTCTGGACAGCCATCTGTTTGGAATTGTCGGATACATCCTTAAGATATTCTTTAATTGATGGGCTAATGCTAAACTCTTTGAGTAAATCTTCCTGATGCACAATATATTCGTTGATCAATGTTGACTGCGCATTCAACTCTGCACGCATATGATTCAGTGCACTCTTCTCCATCATGGCCGTCATACCTGACCTGGCACTAAAAAACAACATACAAATACAACAAATTGTTAATGATAAAATTAGCAGCGTCAGACTCAATCTCATCTTCAGGTTTTTAAACATATGATTGTCTCCTCTTTTGTAAATATATTTTTCGACAATTTGGGGTGGCATTTTTGAATTTTGTTTCATTATGTCATCCATAGCCAAAATTGTATAAACTTATAATATCATTTTTATGTAATTGCGTCAATATTTTTAGGTAAATTAACAAAGGGTCCGCTTGCGAACTCTTACGCCGAGCGCGGTCGCAACAGCGACACCCTCCTTGTACGCGCAAGTGCGCATCCTCGCGGAGC
>JAZSCW010000097.1:0-23982 GCA_045530835.1 Lachnospiraceae bacterium
TGGTTGACAAGGTTTTCGGAACGCATAGTGAGCGCGAATTGAAACGTAACGCCAAAACAATTGACCGTATCGAAGCGCTTCGTCCTGACATGCAGGCGCTTTCCGATGAGCAGCTCAAGGCTAAAACAGAAGAATTTAAGAAAAGACTTGCAGAAGGTGAAACGTTAGATGATATTTTGCCGGAAGCATTTGCGGTTGTACGTGAAGCCGGTAAGCGTGTTTTAAATATGGAGCACTATCGTGTGCAGTTGATAGGTGGTTTGATTTTACACCAGGGCCGTATTGCGGAAATGAAGACAGGTGAAGGTAAAACTTTGGTTTCGACATTGCCTGCTTATTTGAATGCATTGACGGGAAAAGGTGTCTTGATTGTTACCGTTAATGATTACCTTGCACACCGTGATGCAACTTGGATGGGACAAATCCACGAGTTTTTGGGTCTCAAGGTGGGTGTTGTTTTAAACTCGTTGAAGAATGATGAGAGACGAGAAGCGTACAATTGCGATATCACATATGTAACAAACAATGAACTCGGTTTTGACTATCTTCGTGACAACATGGTTATTTATAAGGAAGAAAGAGTTCTTCGTCCGTTGCATTATGCAATCATCGATGAGGTTGACTCCGTATTAATTGATGAGGCAAGAACACCGCTTATTATTTCCGGACAGAGCGGTAAATCAACCCGTTTGTATGAAGTATGTGATATTCTGGCAAGACAGATGAAGCGCGGTGCGGACATGGAAGATATGTCCAAGCTTGATATTATTATGAAAGTCGAGCAGGAAGAAAGCGGTGACTTCGTTGTAAATGAAAAGGATAAAATCATCAACTTGACTGCAGCCGGTGTTGCTGTAGTAGAGAAATTCTTCCGCATTGAGAATCTTGCAGATCCTGAGAATATTGATATTCAGCACAACATTATTCTTGCTTTACGTGCGCATAATTTAATGTTCCGCGACCAGGATTATGTTGTAAAAGATAATGAAGTTTTAATTGTAGATGAATTTACAGGTCGTATTATGCCGGGACGTCGTTATTCTGACGGTCTTCATCAGGCAATTGAAGCAAAGGAACATGTTAAAGTGAAAAGAGAGAGCAAAACGCTTGCAACGATTACTTTCCAGAACTTCTTTAATAAGTTTGAGAAGAAAGCAGGTATGACCGGTACTGCGTTAACGGAGGAGAAAGAGTTCCGTGATATTTACGGAATGGATGTTATTGAAATTCCGACCAACCGACCTATTGCAAGAAAGGATTTGCATGATGTAGTATACAAAACCAAAAAAGGAAAATTGCATGCTATTGTAGAAGCGGTAGAAGAAGCGCATGCAAACGGACAGCCTGTTTTGGTAGGTACCATTACAATCGAATCTTCGGAAGAAATCAGCCGTATGCTTACAAAGAAGGGAATCAAGCATAAAGTATTGAATGCTAAATTTCATGAAATGGAAGCAGAGATTGTTGCGGATGCGGGGCAGCATGGAGCTGTTACCATTGCAACCAATATGGCAGGTCGTGGTACGGATATTAAGCTTGATGATGCGGCAAAGGCTGCCGGCGGATTGAAGATTATCGGTACGGAACGTCATGAGTCACGTCGTATTGATAATCAGCTTCGTGGTCGTTCCGGACGACAGGGCGATCCCGGAGAATCTAAATTTTATATTTCTCTTGAAGATGATTTGATGCGTCTGTTTGGCTCCGAGCGTTTGCTTCAGGTGTTTAATTCGCTTGCGGTGGATGAATACCAGGCAATTGAGCACAACATGTTAACCAAAGCAATTGAAGGTGCACAGAAGCGAATCGAAAGCAATCATTACGGTATTCGTAAGAATTTGTTGGATTATGATCAGGTTATGAATGATCAGCGTGAAATTATTTATGCAGAGCGTCTCAGAGTTCTTGATGGAGAGAGTATGAGAGATGTAATCTATAAGATGATAACGGATATCGTTGAGAATACGGTAGATACCTGTATCGGAGATGATTCTAATCCGGAAGACTGGGATCTTGTAGAATTGAATTCTGCAATTTTGCCGATTATTCCGTTTGAAACAATTACCTTAGATCGTATCGAAAAACACAAAAAGAATGCATTGAAGCAACAGTTGAAAGAGGAAGCGGTTAAGCTTTATGAAGAGAAAGAAGCGTTGTTCCCTCAGGCAGAGATGATTCGTGAAGTAGAGCGTGTTATTTTGTTAAAAGCAATTGACCGTAAGTGGATGAATCACATTGACGATATGGAGCAGTTGAAACAGGGTATCGGTATGATGGCATACGGTCAGAAAGATCCTCTGATTGAGTACCGTATGAGTGGTTTTGATATGTTTGATGCGATGGAGCAGAGTATTAAGGTTGAAACCGTGCGTCTGCTGATGCATGTAAATGTGGAACAAAAGGTTGAGCGTGAGCAGATTGCCAAAGTAACAGGAACAAACAAAGATGATTCCGGTCCCAAGGCGCCTGTGAAACGTGCGGACGAGAAAGTTTATCCGAACTCTCCCTGCCCATGCGGAAGCGGAAGAAAATATAAACAATGTTGCGGAAGGAATGCGTAAAAAGAAGCATTCCTGAGTGACGAAGGGTGGTGACGTTAAGTGGTAGAACTTGATGCCATGAAATCAGAACTTCAGTCGTATGTTTCCCCACTCGCGGAAGTGAGGGATTCACTTAATTTAGCTGTGAAAGAGCAGCGTGCAAGTGAATTGGATCGCGAGATGCAGGAACCCGGATTTTGGGATAATCCTGAAGTTTCCAATCGTAAAATGAAAGAATTCAAAATGTTGCAGGACACCATAAAGACCTATGCCGAACTGGAGACTGCCGTTGAGGATATCGGTCTGTTGATACAGATGGCATATGAAGAAAATGATGAGGAAATGGTAAGTGAAATCCGTTCTGAATTAGATGAATTTGTTGAAAAATTCGAAAAAATCAGAATATCCACGCTTTTATCCGATGAGTATGATGGTAATAATGCAATTTTAAGATTGAATGCAGGAGCAGGCGGAACTGAAAGCTGTGACTGGGCTTCCATGTTATATAGAATGTATGTGAGATGGGCAGAGCGAAAAGGTCTTTCTGTTGAGGTTCTTGATTATCTGGATGGAGACGAGGCCGGAATCAAGTCTGTATCCTGGCAGGTAAGCGGTGAAAACGCCTATGGCTATCTTAAATCAGAGAAGGGTGTACATCGTTTGGTGCGGATATCACCATTTAATGCACAAGGAAAACGACAAACATCTTTTGTATCGTTGGATGTTATGCCGGAATTGCCTGAAGATGTTGAGTTGGATATTAATCCTGATGATTTGCGAATTGACACCTATCGAAGCAGTGGCGCCGGCGGTCAGCATATTAATAAGACTTCGTCTGCGGTACGAATTACGCATATTCCGACCGGAGTTGTTGTGCAGTGTCAGAATGAACGTTCTCAGCACAGTAATAAGGATAAGGCAATGCAGATGCTCAAAGGTAAGCTGATGATGCTTAAGAAAGAAGCAAATGCAGAGAAGCTGTCTGATATTCGAGGTGAAGTGAAAGAAATTGGATGGGGTAGCCAGATTCGTTCCTATGTAATGCAACCGTATACCATGGTAAAAGACCATAGGACCGGCGAAGAAACCGGAAATGTTGATGCGGTCTTAGATGGTGACCTTGATAAAATGATGACTGCGTATTTGAAATGGAAGAGTCTGGGTGGTATTGCACAGGATAATTCCGATAATATGGATGTATAATCTAAAGAGTATTTTAGCCTGCAATGCATGTGTGAATGTGCATTTGCAGGCTTTTCGATTGATATCCTCTTTTCAAATATGATAAAAAAGGGTATAATTGAACAGAATATTGCAATGGAAAATTTGGGCATGTGTGATATGGAATTGGAGGCGAAAATGACAAGATATGAGTTGATAGCGCCCTGCCATTTTGGCTTGGAAGCTGTTTTGAAACGTGAAATAAATGATTTGGGATATGATATCAGTGAAGTGATGGATGGACGTGTTACGTTTGCGGGAGATGCAGAAGCAATTGCGTATGCGAATGTTTTTCTCCGTTCAGCAGAACGTATTTTGATTAAAATAGGAAGTTTTCATGCAGAAACATTTGAAGAATTGTTTGTTGGGACAAAGAATCTTCCATGGGAAGAATTTATTCCTGTAAACGGCAAATTTGGTGTTGTGAAGGCTGCAAGTATTAAGAGTAAGTTATTCAGTCCTTCGGATATTCAGTCTATTATGAAAAAAGCAATGGTTGAAAGAATGAAACAGGTCCATCGTATTGAATGGTTTCCTGAGGATGGGGAAGCGTATCCTATTCGCGTATTTATCAAAAATGACGAGGTAACGGTTGGATTAGATACGACCGGAGAGTCGCTGCATAAGCGCGGATATCGGAAATTGACAGCCAAAGCACCCATTGCGGAAAATCTGGCTGCGGCGCTGATTATGCTTACCCCCTGGAAACAAGATCGTATATTGGTGGATCCTTTTTGCGGAAGCGGAACAATTCCAATTGAGTCTGCATTGATGGCAGCCAATATTGCACCCGGAATGAATCGTTCATTTTTGGCGGAAAATTGGAAGCATATTGTCCCTCAAAAACATTGGTATGACTGTGTAGATGAGGCGCGTGAAAATATTGACCTTTCGGTTAAGACAGACATTCAAGGGTATGATATAGATGAAAAAATGGTAAAAATTGCAAGAGAAAATGCAAAAATGGCGGGTGTAGAACATCTGATTCACTTTCAGACCAGACCGGTCAACGAATTAAGCCATCCCAAAAAATATGGATTTATTATTACAAATCCACCATATGGCGAGCGACTGGAGGAAAAAGAAGCCCTTCCGGCGCTGTATTCAACAATAGGAGAACGATTCCGCGCGTTGAATGACTGGTCAATGTTCCTGATTACATCATATGAAAATGCAGAACGTGACCTTGGAAAGAAGGCGGATAAGAATCGAAAAATCTATAATGGCATGATGAAAACGTATTTTTTGCAATATTTTGGTCAAAAACCTCCCAAACGGGTTGACAGATAATAGTAAAACAGGAGAAAAAGAGCAAATGAGAATTATTGTAGCTACTGGAAATAAAGGAAAAATCAAAGAAATTAAATCCATATTTAATAATTCAAAGTATGAAGTTTTGTCCATGAAAGAAGCCGGAATTACAACCGACGTGGAAGAAACAGGAACGAGTTTCGAGGAGAATGCGTTACTGAAAGCCAGAGCAATTGCAGGAAAGTGTGACTGTGTTGTTTTAGCGGATGATTCGGGTTTGGAGGTAGATTATCTGGATAAGCAGCCTGGAATTTATTCGGCACGTTATATGGGAGAAGAAACTTCTTATGATATTAAGAATGCTGCAATTATTGAGTTGCTTAAGGATGCGTCTTTTGAAAAAAGAACAGCGCGTTTTGTTTGTGCAGTTGCGGCAGTATGTCCTGGGGGTGCTGAGTATGTTACTACTGCAACAATGGAAGGATATATCGGATATGAGCCGAAGGGAGAGAACGGATTCGGTTATGATCCAATTTTATATTTGAAGGAATTTGATTGTATGAGCGCTGAACTGTCTTTGGAAGCTAAAAATGAAATCAGTCATCGTGGTAAGGCGTTCCGTGCAATGAAGGATATCTTGGAAATGGGTGATAACAGATGAAAATATTGGTTGTAAGTGATACGCATCGTGTAAATGATAACTATTTTCGTGTTGTTGACAAAGAGAAACCTTTTGATTTGGTGATACATTGCGGTGATGCCGAAGGTGGCGAGTATGCATTAATGTCTTACGCCGGAACGGATTTTGAAGTTGTTTCCGGTAATAATGATTTTTTTACTTCTCTTCCGAAGGAGCGCGTGCTGGATTTGCAGGGAAATAAGGTTTTGATTACGCACGGTCATTATTATAGTGTTTCGGCAGGATATGAAAGGCTTGCCGAAGAAGCTGCTGCAAGAGGGTGTAAGATGGCTTTTTTCGGTCATACGCATCTTCCTTATCAAGGAAAACTGCAGGATGTTCTTTTGTTGAATCCGGGTAGTCTTACATATCCAAGACAGTATGGTAGAATTCCTACCTATGCGATTGTTGAAATAGACGGAAATGGCACTGTCAAAATAACTCAGTGCACGCTCGAAGAAAAAAATTAAAAAAAATTCAAAAAAGGTGTTGACAAATCAATAAGGGGTGTATATAATAGCTATTGTGTCACGGCGAGTGAACACTTCAACGGGGTGTGGCTCAGCTTGGCTAGAGCACCTGGTTTGGGACCAGGGGGTCGCAGGTTCGAATCCTGTCACCCCGATGTGCAACACAATTTTATATTATATTTTGCGGGTGTAGTTCAGTGGTAGAACACCAGCCTTCCAAGCTGGTCATGTGGGTTCGATTCCCATCACCCGCTCTTCTTTTTTTAAAACCATATTTGAGTATACCAAATATGGTTTTTTTGTTATGAAACAAAAACGAGTTAGGAGATAATGTCCAAAAATGTGATTGTTTTTTGTGTAAAGAGCCAAAACGCGGTGAAATATGATTGACGGCGGGACGTAAATCTATTAAATTGGAGTTGCAGATTCTTATAGAAATGTTACATTTCATAAAAAGGAGAATTATTATGAAAAGTAACAAAGGTTTTTCACTCGTAGAGTTGGTGATTGTGATTGCGATTATGGCAATTCTTGTAGGCCTTTTTGCACCGCATCTGGTAGGTTTTGTTGAGAAAACAAACGTTTCACATGACATACAGCTTGCGAATTCCATTAAGACGGCAGTTGAATTGGCAATGTCTGACCCGGATGTGGTTGAGTCAGATTCTTACATAAGACCTGTTTCGAATGAGATGGGAATGTGTATAAATTTTGCCGGAGATGAGTTTAGTGAGGCCGTGTATGGTACACTTGGATTACAGAATTATGCAGCAGTGAAAGAACAACTTCGTTCTAAAGACTGTAATGCAATTATGATTCAGGTTGACCCGGTTTCTAATAATGTTGCTGTTCAAATCAATGGTTCACATGCGGATGGTAAGGGCGGAACTGAGCCAATCAGAGTGGAGTAACTTCTAAAAAAGGACTTTTGCACTGTGGATGAATATTCACCTATAGTGTGAAAGTTCTTTTTTGTGAAAGAAAACCTTTTATTTTGTCTGACAATTTGGTAAAATATAATAAAATAGAAAATCTTCTTTGGGAAGGTTTAAACAATGAATAAGGGAGGGGCTTGACATGAAGCTAACTTTTGTTGGAGCGACTCATGAAGTGACCGGCAGCTGTCATTATATTCATGCCTGTGGCAAGAATATTTTGATTGATTGTGGTATGGAGCAGGGAGTTAATGTATATGAGAATTGTGAAATTCCGGTGGAAGAAGCATTGATTGATTATGTGCTTTTAACACATGCGCATGTTGACCATTCCGGCTTGCTTCCCCTGTTATATGCAAGGGGATTCAGGGGGCAGGTTATTATGACGGAAGCATCTGCGGATTTGTGCAGTATTATGCTTAGAGATTGTGCGCATATTCAGATGCATGAAGCGGAGTGGAAGAGCCGTAAGGCAAAAAGAAGTTCTAAATATGGTGGTGTTGAGCCGCTTTTTACGATGGAAGATGCGGATGGAATTATCAAACGCATTGTTCCGCATGATTATAATAAGAAGTTTGAGCTGTGTGGTGGTATTGAGGTACGTTTTACGGATATTGGACATTTGCTTGGTTCTGCAAGTATCGAGATTTGGATTACTGAGAATGGTACTTCCAGAAAAATTGTATTTTCCGGAGATATCGGAAATACAAACCAGCCGTTATTAAGGGATCCGCAATTTACAAAGGATGCTGATTATGTCGTAATGGAGTCGACTTACGGAACACGAATTCATTCGAAAGAACGAGTGGATTATGTGAAAGAACTGACAGAAGTTTTGCAGCAGACTTTTGATATGGGCGGTAATGTGGTTATTCCTTCTTTTGCTGTCGGAAGAACGCAGGAAATGCTTTATTTCTTACGTAAAATTCGCACAGAAGGCCTGGTAAAAGGTCATGAGAATTTTGAGGTATATGTAGATAGTCCGCTTGCTGTTGAAGCGACCGGAATTTTTCAGAAAAATATCTACTCCTGTTATGACGAAGAAGCAATGGAATTGGTGAAAAAAGGGATTAATCCGATTGCGTTCCCGGGATTAAAACTTTCTATTACAAGTGAAGAGTCAAAGGCAATTAATTTCGATGATAAGCCTAAGGTTATTTTATCTGCTTCCGGCATGTGTGAGGCAGGACGTATTCGTCATCATTTGAAACATAACTTATGGCGTAATGAGTCAACCATTCTTTTTGTTGGATATCAGGCAATCGGAACGCTCGGTCGTGCGTTGGTTGACGGTGTGGATGAGGTGAAGTTGTTTGGTGAGCCTGTTGAGGTCAGGGCACAGATTAAAGTGCTTGCGGGCATCAGCGGACATGCAGATAAGAACGGATTATTGGAATGGCTGAATGCGTTTGAAAAGAAACCGAAACGTGTATTTGTAGTACACGGAGAGGATACGACGTGTAATCTTTTCACGGATTGTCTTGAGAAAGAGTATGGCTATAGTGCATATGCACCGTTTAGCGGAACAAGATTTAATCTTTTGACGAATGAGATTGAGTACGAAGCTGCTCCGGTTCCGGTCAAGAAGAAAGAGACTTCCAAACGTGTTACGGAAGTATTTGCCCGTCTGCTTGCAGCCGGAAACCGTTTGCTTGCTGTTATTGCTAAGAATGAGGGCGGAGCAAATAAGGATCTTGCCAAATTTGCTGATCAGATTAATTCTTTGTGTGACAAGTGGGATCGTTAAAGATTCCTTCGAATAATAAATCAATGGACTCCGGTATGCGGCTTGGCTGTATGCCGGAGTAGTTTATTATTACAGTGTGTTCTTTGGCGTTCTTTTTATTATAAAAGTACTGGCTAAGGCATGTGATGCGAATTCCTTTTTGCATTGCTGCCTGTATCAAATCCTCATCGGAATAGGAAGTGTCAAGCTCAAGAAGAAAGTGCAGTCCGGCATTTTCTTCTTTTATTTTAATTCGGTTATAGTATTTTTGATTGCGAATGCAGTCAAGAATCAGGTTCCTCTGGATGCGGTAGTGGTTTCTCATGCGGTTGATATGCTTTTCCAAATGTCCCTGCTCGATGAACTGATATAAGGTATACTGGTCAAAATTGGACACGGTACAGGAATAAAAGCCTAATTCACGATAATATTTTTCACTCAGTTTTTTAGGCAATACCATATAGCTGATTCTGATGGTCGAGCTAAGACTTTTAGAAAACGTATTGATATATATTACTTTTCCGGTTGCGTCAATACTTTGAAGGGCAGGAATGGGTTTTCCGACCAAACGGAATTCGCTGTCGTAGTCATCTTCTATAATATAGCGGTCATTTGAGGCTGCGGCCCAGGAGAGCAATTCGTAGCGACGGCTGACCGGGGTTACGATTCCTGTTGGAAAATGATGTGAAGGAGAAAGATGAAGAATGTCCGCTTTGGTTGCGTGCAACGCGGACGCGCTTACTCCGTGTTCATCCAACGGGATATGAACACAAGGAACTTTATTGGCATCGTAAATGTGAGTAATTCGTTGATAGCCCGGATCTTCTACGGCATATACTTTGTCGCGCCCAAGCAACTGTATGATAATGTTGTAGAGGTATTCTGTTCCTGCTCCGACAATAATTTGTTCCGGTTCAACCGGCATGCCACGGAATTGGTAAAGATAATCTGCAATGGCTTCACGAAGCAGTAATATACCTCCTGAAGGGGATCTGACCATAAGCTCTTGAGCATAATCTGACATGGTCAGTCGGGTCAGTTTACTCCAAACGGTGAAAGGAAATGTGTCTGCAAGTGTGGAATTATCAGAAAAATCGGCGATATACCGGGGCGCTGTTTCCGGTAATTTGCGTGTTCTTACAGGCGGTTTTTTTTCGAGTGGTTCTTGCGAGGAAATATCACTAACATAAAATCCGCTTTTGGGGATGGAGTAGAGATAACCTTCCGTCATTAGCTGATTATAGGCGTTCTCGACTGTAATGGTGCTGATATTCAGATGTTTTGCAAGAGCTCGTTTGGATGGGATTTTTTCACCGGAAGAAAGGACGCCGGTGAGAATGTCGCCTTTGATTTTTTTGTACAGATATTCATATAGACTGTCGTTACCTCGTTCTTCAAAAGAATATGTAAGCATAAAAACTCCTAACTGACCTTGTTCTAAATAATCAAATTGAATATTTTAATATGGTCAAACAAAAGTATAATAGACTGCATAGTGATTGTAAAGTAAGGAGTTTGAAAAATGAAAAGAATTGTAACCATTCAAGACATATCCTGTGTCGGTAAATGTTCTCTGACGGTGGCATTGCCTATTATTTCTGCGATGGGCGTAGAAACGGCTATTTTACCGACAGCAGTTCTTTCTACACATACTATGTTTCAAAATTTTACCTGCAAGGATTTGACAGACCAGGTTGAGCCGGTGACAGCGCACTGGAAACAGGAGAAATTAGGCTTTGACGCAATTTATACGGGCTATCTTGCATCTGAGGAGCAGATTGAACTGCTTAAGAAGATGTTTGCGGATTTCAAGACGGATACAAATCTTGTAATTGCAGATCCTGCAATGGCTGATAATGGAAAACTTTATCCTGCTTTTGATGAGAAGTTTGCAATAAAAATGGCAGAGCTTTGTGGTGTTGCAGATATTATTCTTCCGAATGTGACGGAAGCTTCTTTTATGACAGGTATGGAATATAAAGAAAAATATGACGAGGCTTATATTAAGGAAATGTTGTGCGCGCTTGTAAAACTCGGTGCAAAGACAGCCATCCTTACCGGTGTAAGTTTTGAGGAAGGTATGACAGGCGTGATGGGGTACGACAGCGTAACAGATACCTATCATTATTACAGTCATGTGAAGCATGCTCAGTCTTATCACGGAACAGGAGATGTGTTCTCCAGCACATTTGTGGGAGCAATGATGAACGGATATGAATGGAAGGATGCAATGAAAATTGCAGCAGACTTTACGGCAGAGAGTATTTATGTTACTATGAAAGATAAAGATGGTTGCTGGTATGGCGTTAACTTCGAACTTGCTATTCCTGGACTTCTGAAAGCATTGGGGCGTTAGTTAGTGTATATATAAAATGAAATTATGATAAAGGTAACAAACTAAAATGAAAAAAGTGTTATCATGCTTATTGTCTTTTTTACCGCTTTTATTCTACCTTTTCCTATATGTGGTGATTATTGTTTTTTCCATTGTTATCGGAGCGACAGGGTGGACAATGAATGATGCGGGTGGAGTGATTAGTGTAATCTTAATGGTGGTCTATGCAATATTAGTGGTTATCAGCGTTTGGACCGTCATGATTAGTGACATCGTTAAAGTATTCAAAAACAAGGAATGGAGCCCGGAAACGAAGCTATTATGGTGTTTGATTTTGTTTTTCTGTAACTTTTGGGCGTTTCCGGTATTCTGGTTTGTAAATGAGAGAAAAAAGAAGGAATAAAAACTAACAAAAAAGAAAACTACCGTCTGTATGCAGGTGATAAAATGTATCATCCGCCGGACGGTAGTTTATGTATTTCCTATTTTTTCTGCTGGTAAACGGGGTCAGCCGGGTAGCCGCCTTTCAATTTTTGCATACCGCGCTGGATGGCATCCTGGGAATTTTTCCAATCAGCATCTTTGTTTCGATAGTCAAATTTTTCTACAAGCCAGGAAACATCTTCCTGCAGGCGGTCCATGTTGGTTTTCATCAGGTCAAATACCAACGGATAAAACTCAGCTTTTTGTTTGTCGTTTAATTTGGTTTCACCGGCTTCACACAAATCGCCGAAGTGTTGCAGACAAAAGCCCTTGCTGTCTTTGACCTTTTGTATGAATTCGGGATCTTTTTTGTACATAACAAAGAAGGTGTCAAGGTAACGCTCGTAGGTATCCTCAAAACGCTTGCAAATGTAGCAGGAGTCTGTTTTTTGTTTCACCCAAGCAGCAACGGAATTTTTCATTTCCGGACCTGATTTGGCAAAGCGACTTTTGAAAGTGGTTTTGCCGGGGGTGAAGTTCTTGAATTCTTCTGCCATCTGGCGGCGCATTTCCATGTAATGGGTTTTCAGAATCCAGGCGTTTCCGAGCGTATTCCCGTAATCAAACATTTTCTTTGAATGTGTGCGGCAGAAGCCGGCTTTGTCGGTTTGCTCACGCACATCACTTTCCATATAGGAAGAACCGGAGCCTAAAGCGAAATCCAGAAGATCCTGTTCCACGTTTCGTTCAATAAAACAGAACGGGCACTCGTCATGGGCATTCATCGCATCATTCAAAGGGATTGTATATAGCTTTTCTTTCATTATGTAAGCCCTCCGTTTTGATATTTCTAATTCTTAGCTTTATCATATCTAAAAAAGTAAATTTTAGCAATAAAACAAAATAAGAAATTTTGTCCTTGAAACTTTGCTCAGAATGTGCTATCTTTAAAAACAATTATACTTTATTGAGGAGATTTCCATATGAGCGAAGCCTATAAAGAATTGTTAATTAAGCAGAAAGAAAGCATGAAGGATAAAGTAATCGGATATGCGATGATTGCTTTGGCACTGCTTTGCATTGCGGCAGCAGTTTTTGTTACTCCGTTGTTTCTTGCGGGAACTGTTTTGTTTGGCGTTCTGTCCTATGTTTTGTACTTTTCGAAGATGCAGGTTGAATATGAATACACTTATATGGATAAAGAGTTAAGAATTGATCGTATTTGTAATGAATCCAAAAGAAAAAGCGTAGCTGTTTTGGATTTGAACAAAATGGAACTGATGGCGCCGCGTGGGTCTGCACATCTGGATCATTATATGCGTAAAGAGGGTAAAGCGGTTGATTATTCAACCGGGTATCCTGACACAAAGGAACTTAAGACCTATATGATTTGTTTTTCGGGGGAAAGATATTTTATATCTGTTACGGATGAGTTTTTGAAAGCAATGCGTACAACTATGCCGCACAAAATCAAGCTTGATTAATGTTTGGCGGTTTGCGCATTTGATAAATAATACTAAATTAAACGGAGGGCATTAAAATGGGTCAGATTGTTAGTGAAGGCATTACATTTGATGATGTACTGTTGATACCGAGTTATTCTCAGGTAATTCCGAATCAGGTTGATTTGAGTACCTGGTTAACAAACAAAATTAAACTGAACATTCCTATCATGAGTGCAGGAATGGATACGGTTACAGAGCATCGTATGGCAATTGCGATGGCACGTCAGGGTGGTATCGGTATCATTCATAAAAATATGTCCATTGAAGCACAGGCAGAAGAAGTTGATAAGGTTAAAAGATCAGAAAACGGTGTTATTACAGATCCGTTCAGTCTTACAGCAGAGCATACGCTTGCGGATGCAGACGCATTAATGGCGAAATTCAGAATTTCAGGTGTACCTATTACTGAAGGCAGAAAATTAGTTGGTATTATTACCAATCGTGATTTAAAGTTTGAAACAGATTTAACTAAAAAGATCAAAGAATCCATGACAAGCGAGAATCTTGTTACTGCACGTGAGGGAATTACACTTGAGGCAGCAAAGAAGATGCTTGCAGATGCCCGAAAAGAAAAACTTCCTATTGTAGATGAAAATTATAACCTGGTTGGTTTGATTACCATCAAAGATATTGAGAAGACAATTAAGTATCCTTTGGCAGCAAAAGATGCACAGGGACGTCTTCTTTGCGGTGCCGGCGTAGGTATTACTGCAAACGTTCTTGATCGTGTGAAAGCTCTTGTGGAAGCTAAAGTTGATGTTATTGTACTTGACTCTGCACACGGACATTCAGAGAACGTTTTGAAATGTACAAGAATGATCCGTGAAGCATATCCCGATTTGCAGATTATCGCAGGTAATATTGCAACAGGTGCAGCTGCGAAAGATTTGATTGAAGCCGGTGCAAGTGCGTTGAAGGTTGGTATCGGCCCCGGTTCTATCTGTACAACACGTATTGTTGCAGGTATTGGTGTTCCCCAGATTACTGCTGTTATGGATTGCTACAATGTGGCAAAAGAATACAATATTCCTATTATTGCAGATGGTGGTATTAAATATTCAGGCGATATGACAAAGGCAATCGCAGCAGGTGCTAATGTATGTATGATGGGTAGCATTTTTGCCGGTTGTGATGAAAGCCCGGGAGAGTTTGAATTGTTCCAGGGAAGAAAATATAAAGTATATCGTGGTATGGGCTCTATCGCAGCTATGGAGAACGGAAGTAAAGACCGTTATTTCCAGGCCGATGCTAAGAAACTTGTTCCGGAAGGTGTAGAAGGGCGAGTTGCTTACAAGGGAACGGTTGAGGATACTGTATTCCAGTTGCTTGGCGGTTTACGTTCAGGTATGGGATATTGCGGAACCCCTTCTATTGAAGAATTGAAGCAGAACGGTAAATTTGTTAAGATTTCCGCAGCTGCTTTAAGAGAGAGTCATCCTCATGATATTCATATTACAAAAGAGTCTCCGAATTATAGTATTGAGAAGTAGAAAACTCAAAATTTTGTTGACGCTGATTCTGACAGATGCTAGAATCAGTCTATAAACATATTTGGAGGTCGATACTATGAAAGCACAACATGTTACTGAATGTGAATTACTGGTTATGAAAACCATTTGGTCACATCCTGAGAAAGACATGGCATTACCGGAGATTCTGGGTCTGGTCAATAGTACGTATGGTAAAGAGTGGGCACCTCAGACCGTATCTACTTTTTTGAAACGATTGGTAAACAGAGGTTTTTTGAGAGTATATCGCCAGGGACGTTCTTTCTTTTATCACGATATCATTTCTTTTAAGGATTATCGTGAGGCAACGATTGAAGATTGTTGCGATTTTTGGTTCGATGGGGATGTGGCAGCACTTATCGAGTCTTTGAATACCGTTAAGAAGTTTTCAGCGGATGACAAAGCGAAAATTCAGAAGTTATTATAAAATATTGAATAGTATCAGTTAGACAACCTTTCCCATCAGGGAAAGGTTGTTTTTCATGGTAGGTCCGGCTGCGTATTGGTATATTTCAGGATTTTATGAGGCAAGACTGACAGTCGGACTGCATATATTGTTTGAGAGACACAGAAAAAACATATGCTTTTATGAAAATAGGTGCTATAATAAAAATTAGGTGTTTGTAATGAAAAAGCAGAATATACGAAGAGATAGTATTTTTAATAAATGAGAAGGATGGAGGTAAGGGAATGAGAGTTTTGCTGATTTGCGGTAGTCCGCATAAAGATGGAAGTACACATACTGCTTTGGAGGCGGTTGCCACGGAGTTGAATCATGCAGGAATAGAAACCAAAGAAATCTGGATTGGGAATAAGCCGGTTGGCGGTTGTACTGCATGTGGAGCCTGCAAAAAAATTGGAAAATGTGCATATGACGATATTGTAAACGAAATCATAGCCGAATTGGAGGACTGCGATGGGTTGGTAGTCGGAAGTCCGGTTTATTATGCATCCGCAAACGGAAGTTTAGTCGGATTAATGGATCGTTTGTTTTATGCGGCATCCTCTAAGCTTGCATTCAAGCCCGGAGCATGTGTAACAGCTGCAAGAAGAGGCGGAACCACCGCTTCGTTGGATGTGATGAACAAGTACTTCCTGTTTAATAATATGCCGTTAGTATCTTCACGTTATTGGAATATGGTACATGGTGGCAATGCTGAGGATGTTGCCCGGGACGAAGAGGGAATGCAGGTGATGCATCAGCTTGGTGCAAACATGGCTTGGCTTCTTAAGTGCATCGAGAATGGAAAAAAGAATGGAATTGAGACCCCGGAATTAGAGAATAAGATTTGGACAAATTACATACGATAATCGGAATGAAGGGAGGCATCTGATATGGATACATCGAAATTTACACAGAAATCGTTACAGGCAATCGAGGCGTGTCAGAGGTGCGCCGAAGAATACGGTAATCAGGAATTGGTACAGGAGCATCTTTTGTATGGGTTACTTGTGCTTGATGACAGCCTGATTGGTAAGCTGATTGAACGTATGGAAATTAACCGTGAGCATTTTATGCAAAGGGTTATTTCTGAAATTGAGAAAAGACCTAAGGTGACAGGAGCGAATCCTTATGTTGGGCAGGATTTAAGGCTGGTTCTTGGGAATTGTGAGAAGGAAGCGAAACAAATGGGAGATGAATATGTTTCCGTTGAGCACATCTTTCTGGCATTGCTTGAGCAACCGAGTGAAACCGTAAAAGGAATATTACGTGAGTATGGTATTGGACGGGAACGCTTTTTGAAAGCACTTTCAACCGTGCGCGGAAACCAGCGGGTAACCAGCGATAATCCGGAGGATACGTATGAAACGTTGCAGAAGTATGGAACGGAGTTGGTTGAACGGGCGCGCAAGAATAAGCTTGATCCGGTAATCGGGCGTGAAGAAGAGATTCGCAACGTAATTCGTATTTTATCCAGAAAACAAAAGAACAATCCCTGCCTGATTGGTGAACCCGGTGTTGGTAAGACAGCAGTGGCAGAGGGGCTTGCACAGCGTATTGTTGCAGGAGATGTGCCGCAGGGGTTGCAGAATAAAAAAGTATTTTCCCTGGATATGGGCGCTTTGGTTGCTGGCGCAAAATACAGAGGAGAGTTCGAGGAACGTTTGAAAGCGGTATTGGATGAAGTTCGCAATTCAGAGGGTGAAATCATTCTTTTTATCGATGAATTGCATACCATTGTAGGGGCAGGTAAGTCAGATGGTGCAATGGATGCAGGGAATATGCTGAAACCAATGCTTGCACGCGGTGAGTTGCATTGTATCGGAGCAACAACTCTGGATGAGTATCGCAAATATATTGAAAAAGATCCGGCGTTGGAGCGACGTTTTCAACCGGTTCTTGTTGATGAGCCGACTGTGGAGGATACGATTTCGATTTTACGCGGCATCAAAGAACGCTATGAGGTGTTTCATGGTGTCAAAATCATGGATAATGCATTGATTAGTGCAGCGACTTTATCGCACAGATATATTACGGATCGTTTTTTACCGGATAAAGCAATTGATTTGGTGGATGAAGCCTGTGCTTTGATTAAAACAGAGCTTGATTCCATGCCGACTGAGCTTGATATGCTCAAACGAAGAATTTTGCAAATGGAGATAGAAGCAGCAGCTTTACAAAAAGAAGAAGACCGGATGAGCAGAGAACGTCTTGAACTTCTTCAAAAAGAAATTGCGGAGAATAAAGATACGTTCAACTCACAGTATGCGCAATGGGAAAATGAAAAGCAGTCTGTTGAAAAGCTTCGCAGAATTCGTGAAGAGATTGAGAATGTGAATTCTGAAATAGCAACAGCGGAAAGAGAAGGAAATCTTGCAAAGGCAGCGGAACTAAGATATGGTGTTTTGCCTAATCTGAAAAATGAACTTGAGACGGAAGAAGATAAAATGGCTAAGCAGGAGTTTTCTCTGTTGCATGAGCGTGTATCTGATGAAGAAATTGCAAGGATTATTTCCAGATGGACAGGCATACCGGTGGCTAAACTTACGGAGTCTGAGCGAAATAAGACCTTGCAGCTTGCCACATTGCTTCATGAGCGTCTGATTGGTCAGGATGAAGGTGTTGCCCTTGTAACAGATTCCATCATACGTTCCAAAGCCGGAATTAAAGATCCTTCGAAACCGATTGGTTCGTTTTTGTTCCTCGGACCGACCGGTGTTGGTAAAACAGAGCTGGCCAAATCACTTGCTGCATGTCTGTTTGATGATGAAAATAATATGATTCGTATCGATATGAGTGAATATATGGAGAAACATTCTGTTTCACGTTTGATTGGAGCGCCTCCGGGATATGTCGGATATGATGAAGGCGGACAATTGACTGAGGCAGTCAGGAGAAAACCATATGCGGTTGTTTTGTTTGATGAAGTGGAAAAAGCGCATCCCGATGTTTTCAATGTTCTTTTACAGGTGCTTGATGATGGGCGTATTACAGATTCACAGGGAAGATGTGTGGATTTCAAAAATACGATTCTGATTCTGACTTCTAATATCGGAGCGATTGATTTGCTGGAAGGAATGCAGGAAGACGGAACGATTCCGCAGGAGGTGTGGGACGCGGTTATGGAAAAATTACGCCGTTCGTTCCGACCTGAATTTTTGAATCGACTCGACGAGATAGTACCGTTTAAACCTCTGACAAAAGAAAATATTAAGGGAATTGCAACGTTAGTGGTGAAAGATTTAAATAAACGTCTGGTTGAAAAGGAGATTACCGTATCTTTGACAGATGAAGCGTATGATTATGTTGTCGAGAATGGATACGATCCTGTTTATGGAGCGCGGCCGTTAAAGAGATATATTCAGAAACATATAGAAACATTGCTTGGAAGAATGATTCTTGCAGGAGAAATAGGAACCGGCAATGATGTTCTTTTGGATGTTTCGGACAATGAGTTGAAAGCGGTGGTCAAACAGGAGCAATAATGTAAGTAGATTGGTATATGGGTATATACGGTTTGGAGGATAAGATGTTACCAAGAGATCCTGCGATGTTATTAAGTGCCGTTAATATGAAGCTGAGGGATTTTTATCCCTCGCTCGAGGCGCTTTGCGAAGATTTGGATGAGGATATGACTGTTATAGAGCAGAAACTATCCGAGATAGATTACCATTACGATAAGGAGAAAAATCAATTTGTCTGAGAATTTAGTGGTTAATATTCCCACGGGTGGTTGCAGTGATTGCAGCAATTGCGGTCTGTGCGGAAAAGGTGAAAAAAAGAATGCGGATGTAGTTACGTTCAGCACCAATGCTCCCGCTTCGGCAAAGGAAGAAGTCTCATCTGAGGTTCCTACGGTAGTTGCGGTTGATTTGGGAACAACTACGGTCGGAATGTATCTTGTAAATGCAGAAACCGGTGAGCAGATGGGTGTGTTTGTCGCATTAAATCCCCAGCAGTTGCATGGTGCCGACGTGATTTCGCGTATTACGGCGGCAACCGGTTCTGCCAAAGAAGAATTGCGTGCGCTGATTCTCGAAACGATAGAGAATGGTGTCAAAAAGCTTGCTAAGGGAAAAACACCGTCCAAAATAGTGATATCGGGAAATACGGTAATGGGATATCTTTTGATGGGATATGACACTTCTAAGTTGGGTGTGTTTCCTTTTGAAGTAGAACATCAGGGGACTATTACGACTCATATTGCAGATATTCCAACCGTTCTTATGCCGGGAATTTCTGCATTTGTCGGTGGAGATATTGTATCTGGGCTATATACGCTGGAATTCCACAAGAAGAAGGAAGTGGCTCTTTTACTGGATCTAGGGACAAATGCGGAGATGGTAATCGGTAATGCGAAGAGAAGAATTGCCACGTCGGCAGCAGCCGGCCCCGCGTTTGAACAGAAGGTTTATGCAACGCAGTTAATTCAGGCAGTAGCACAATTGTTACGAGAGGGTAAAATTGATAAAAGCGGATGTCTGGCAGAGGAATATTTCGAACTGGGTTGTATTGCGGGACGTATGCTGGTGAAGCAGGAAGATATTCGTTCTTTGCAGATGGCGAAGGCTGCAGTATATGCAGGAATTGCATTGTTAACCGGACAATATGGTGTTACCTTAGAAGAGATTGATAAGTTGTATTTGGCGGGCGGGCTTGGATTTTATCTGGATTTGGAGGCGGCATTCGACATCGGGTTATTTCCCCGGGATTTGCAGGGTAAAGTTGAAGTAGTAGGAAATACTTCCCTGGAGGGAGCATACCGCTATGCGCTTGCAGACAGAGAGGAGCCCGAACAGCTTCGTGCAGACCTTAAGAATCTTGCAGAAGAAACACAGGAATTTTCAATGGCAACGTTAGATGGCTTTGAAGAGGCTTATATTGCAGCAATGAATTTTACATAGGAATGTTTAGGAAGGAATCAAGATGGATTTGTTTTCTTATATGAGAGAGACGAAGATGAAACAGGATTCGCCGCTCGCAGCCAGAATGCGCCCTAAAACCTTGGATGAGGTGGTAGGGCAGCAGCATATTATAGGGAAGGACAAGCTTCTTTATCGTGCAATTCAGGCAGATAAGTTGCGTTCTGTTATATTTTTCGGTCCCCCGGGGACAGGAAAAACAACGTTAGCCAAGGTAATCGCTAATACAACAAAGTCGGAGTTTACACAGATTAATGCGACGGTTGCCGGTAAAAAGGATATGGAAGAAGTTGTTGAAAATGCCAAAAAGCTTTTGGGGATGTATGGGAAAAAGACTATTTTATTTGTTGATGAGATTCATCGTTTTAACAAAGCACAACAGGATTATCTGCTTCCCTTTGTAGAGGACGGAACGCTTGTTTTAATCGGTGCAACGACGGAAAATCCATATTTTGAAGTGAATGGAGCGTTGATTTCGCGTTCTGCCATTTTTGAATTGAAACCTTTGGAAGAGGAGGATGTGAGGCGTTTGATTGAACGTGCTGTATATGACTCTGAACGAGGGATGGGTGCTTATAATGCCCTGATGGACGAGGATGCAATTGCTTTTTTGGCTGATTTATCAGGGGGAGATGCAAGATGCGCATTGAATGCGGTAGAACTTGGCGTTATGACAACACCGCGTTCTGAAGATGGCAAAATCCATCTTACACTTGAGGTAATCGCTGAGTGTATTCAGAAGAAAGTCATTCGATATGATAAGAGCGGGAATAATCACTATGATACCGTTTCAGCTTTTATTAAGAGTATGCGAGGTTCCGATCCGGATGCCGCTGTTTATTATCTGGCTAAGATGCTTACGGCAGGGGAGAGTGTTACTTTTATTGCCAGACGTATTATGATTTGTGCATCTGAGGATGTTGGAAATGCAGATCCGCAAGCTCTTCAGGTGGCAGTGAGCGCTTCTCTTGCCGTAGAGCGCATCGGTATGCCGGAAGCACAGATTATTCTTGCGCAGGCAGCAGCTTATGTGGCGTGTGCTCCCAAGAGTAATGCTGCGGTAAATGCAATTTCTGAAGCGATGGAATGCGTGGCAAAAACGGGTGATTTGCCCATACCGTCTCACTTACAGGATGCACACTACAAAGGAGCGGCCAAACTTGGACATGGTCTGAACTATAAATATTCACACATTTATCCGAATCATTATGTTTCTCAACAATATTTGCCGTATGAACTGACGGGAACGACCTTTTATCGTCCGGCAACCCAGGGCTATGAGAATAAAATTATCGAACATATGAAATTTATCAAGGAAGAAGAGCGGAAACGTCTTGAAGAAGAAAACGGAGCAGTTTAGAATAACTGCTCCGTTAAATATTGATAAATTTCTTCATTTTTTTCTTGCCATTTTAAACAGATGGAAGATGCAATTTCTTCCGTGGGAACTGTGAGCTTAATATTAACAAGTTCTGTTTCGTGGTCTTTGGCCCATAGCTGTGCGGTATATTCGCCGTTTGAGGAACGGTGATAATCTGCCAGTACAGAAACTTCATTTCGCAGTTCCATCTCATTTTGTGTAAAGTACTGATTAATATCTTCTTTGATTGCATTGCTGATGCGACTTTGAAAATAGGCTAAGGTATTTCTTCCTTCATCGGTAATGGAAAAATATGTTCTGTTGCGAATGGTTTGTGCCTGAATCAGGCTATTTTCTTTCAAATCGGCAAATACTTGCTGAAGTGTTAAAAAGTTCGTATATTCATTCTTTAAAATAAAGTCTCCGATTTGTGAACTGCTTAAAGAAAAATTAACTTTATTAAGCATATACAGAACAATTAATTTGTATAATGTAAGCGGACTTTGCGGCATCCGATTTTCCTCTTTTCATTTCATATAGAATTTAATATTACACTAAATGATGTGAATTGGCAAGTTTGACAGAGTAAATGATAAAATATGTTTTTGGCAGAGAACTGCTGCAATCTTCATAAAACAGGAAAACAATTTGTATTCGCCTAACAGATATTTTGGGAGAAACGTAAACTCATGAAAAAAGAGAATAAAATGGTAAAAAAGTTCTTTCCTTTTTCCAATATATGAAGTATAATAACAAAACAAATCGTATTAACATATCTGTTATAAATCCCCCGAAAAATATATACAAAGATAGATACAAAGAATGAAAAAGTTTTGAATTGGGAAAATGATAATTGGTTGAATAAGTATTATCAGATTAAGAAGGAAAGGAGATTAATCTGTTACTTTGGAAGATGAACAGATTATAAGGTAGTATGCGTACAAAGTATGAATCTTTAAGCACCACGGTTTTACGCGATCTGGTTAAAAGTTTAGATGTTAAAGGATATTCTACGATGAAAAAAGATGAACTGGTGGATGTTCTGGTTGCCAAAGAAGAGGAACAGAAGAAAGCACCTGCAGAACCGCCTTCAGGAAATACAGAGCTTGACAGCGGACAACTTGCTTCAGGTATTCTTGAAGTTATGCCGGATGGCTTTGGTTTTATCCGTTGTGAGAATTTTTTGCCCGGAGAGAATGATGTTTATGTGGCTCCCAGCCAGATTCGTCGTTTCGGTCTCAAGACCGGTGATATTGTAGAAGGAAATACAAGGGTTAAAACACAGAATGAGAAGTTTTCAGCTTTATTATATATCAAGAGGATTAACGGATATTCTCCGGATGTGGCGCAGAAAAGAGGTAATTTCGAAGATATGACGCCTATTTTTCCGGATGAAAAGCTTTGTTTAGAGCATCCCGGATGTCCTGTTTCGATGCGTATTATGGATTTGATCAGCCCTGTTGGTAAGGGGCAGAGAGGTATGATTGTGTCTCCGCCGAAGGCAGGTAAGACAACATTGCTTAAAGATGTTGCCAAGAGTATTAAGCGTTCCAATCCGAATATGCATATGATTATTCTTTTGATTGATGAACGTCCGGAAGAAGTTACGGATATCAGGGAGGCAATCGAAGGACCGGAGGTGGAAGTTATTTATTCTACCTTCGATGAAACACCGGAACATCATAAGCGTGTGGCTGAGATGGTAATTGAACGTGCTAAGAGACTTGTCGAACATAAGCAGGACGTTATTATTCTGCTTGACAGTATTACACGTCTGACAAGAGCATATAATCAGGTGATTCCGCCAAGCGGAAGAACTTTATCGGGTGGTCTTGATCCTGCGGCATTACATATGCCGAAGCGCATCTTTGGTGCAGCGCGTAATATGCGCGAGGGCGGAAGTCTCACTATTCTTGCGACGGCGTTGGTTGAAACCGGAAGTAAGATGGATGATGTTGTATATGAAGAATTCAAAGGCACGGGTAATATGGAGATGGTTTTGGACCGCAAGCTTTCAGAGCGTCGTGTATTTCCTGCGATCGATATTCCGAAATCGGGTACAAGACGCGAGGATTTGTTGTTGACACAGCCGGAATTGGAAGCGATTAACGCCATGCGCAAAGCATTTAACGGTTTGAAGCCGGAAGAAGCAGTGGATAAGGTAATTGATCTTTTCTCCAGAACCCGAAATAATGCCGAATTTGTTGAAATGATTAAAAAGATTCATTGGTAAATAAAAAAACACTTGCATTCGTGAAAAACGCATGTTATAATGAACAAGCTGTTTGTATGAGAGCGAAAAAATGCTATTTTTAATATAGAGAGGTGAGAAGAAATGAGAGAAGGAATTCATCCTGAATACTATCAGGCAACTGTAACCTGCAACTGTGGCAACACATTTGTAACCGGATCTACTAAGAAGGATATTCACGTGGAAGTATGTTCCAAGTGCCATTCTTTCTACACAGGTCAGCAGAAGGCTACACAGGCTCGTGGACGTATTGATAAGTTCAATAAGAAGTATGGTGTAGAAAGCAAATAAAGCGACATGAAAGGTTGAGGTAGTTAAATATCTCAACCTTGTTTTTTAACTATCGAAAGTGGAGGCTTCCGCTATGGGAAAGAAAAATAAGAAATGTTATTCCGGTATTGGTGGTCAGGCAGT
>JAZSCW010000072.1:0-27854 GCA_045530835.1 Lachnospiraceae bacterium
ATTGGAAATTGTCAGTATCTATTCCAATACAGTATTTTTGCTTTTTCGGTATATCCTTTTACAAATTCAGTTTTCGCATTTGTATAGGCATCTCTGTTGTGCTCATATTTCTTCCAAAGTCATTTCTGATAATTTCTTGCCCATCATTCTCACCTGCAAATTCAAGATTTATCTCTCTTTTATATTAAAAATAGGACTTACATTAGATGAAGTCCTATTTTAAGCTTGTTCTCTTCAAATGTATAAATTGGTAGTAAATCGGTCGCAATTTTCAACCACAAATCTCTCAATCCCTTATAAACAAAGGCTTTACTTGTCCAAGCTCTTCATCGTTGGGACTGCGTCGGAATGGTTTCCTTTTTCATTCCGTGGTCTTCCGTATGGTTTCATATGCCTCCATTTCGGAATTTCATATTGGTCCGTCTCGTTGAAATCCGGCTTCGTCATCGTTTCGTCAGGTCATAATTACAATTTCCATCGCCTTCAACATAGTTTTTTATTATCATTGGTGCAGGCAGCAAACCACTACGCAGCTTCTTGTTAATTTCAGTCACATTACTCTCCAAAATCTATTCCCAGCATTTCTGTCGAGGTAGCGTTATACGCATTATACCCAAAGCAACTTTAAGTCGTGGGTATAACATCATTCTCCTCTATCAACCTATCAACCTTCACCACATATGCATACGCCTCCGGATTAGCTTTTTTCAGATACTTCAAAGGCTTCAATTTGTCTTGTTCCAAATTACTGTTTATGTAATCCCTATAATCCTCTACTTTTTCAAATTCTGTATCAGTCAACAAGCACATTGCCATATACATAACCATAGGCGCGCGACTAGCCGCCACCTCAGGACTATAATTCTCTGCATATATATGGCCCCTTAAATCTCTTGCGCCCTTTACATAATACACATACTCATCTGCATCTACCTTGCCTCTCGCAGCTATACACAAAGCAGAATCAAATGTGTCTTTTAAGCATTTCTCTGTCGTAGCAGAAATTCCCCTATATCCAATCTCCGCCAATGCAATTGGCTCATATGTACGTTTTATAATGCTGCATTCAGAGAATATCTCAATCAAAGAGCACACATCATAAAACTGCTTCATAACCTCCATATCTTTTCCTTTATTCAACTCTATGCCGGTTGTATGTGGAGCAAAAGCAGTTAGCTTATCTGCCAAAATACAATCCGCACTTGGAATGCTTACGGTTAAATACTCCTCTTCTGTTAACAGCAAATCATTACGAATTTCTTTTTCTACTAACTCCGCATAATGATTCTCCTCAAAAAGCACATCCAGCAATATATAAAAGGGCTTATTGTTAATTGGTGAATCATAAGTAAACTTAAAATGTCGTTTTACAATATTATTTTTTCCTACTCTTTTCTGTTCCTCAACCATCTGGAACGGAAATATCTCGGAGGCCTTATCCAAATATCCATCCAAATCCGTCCCCGGTTTTACAATAATATCTATGTCAGTAGACAACCTACGTGGTTTATCCATCAATAACATTAAACAGGTTCCACCTTTAAATATGAATGGCATGCCAACTCGCGCTAACGCCTCAAGCAACCCAAAGGCATATACAGTTCTCTCAAGAAGTACAGGATCACGTTTGCTATTCTTTTGTAATTCTCTTATATATTCTTCGCTAAAGTTTTCTTTTAACAACATAAGCTTTTACTCCTTCGTTCTTAGTACAATATCCGTCTCTTTTCTTATCAGCTCTTTAATCTTTTTAGTCACCTTACGTCTGGATGCATATCTAAATAGGCCATTTTCATCTACGATATATCTGTCAAATGCATCCTCGTATATGTGTGGATATTCTGCTCTGCTAATTGACGCAAGCAACAATGGTTCCGCCATTATATCCACCAGCATTTTCTCCAATCTTGTATGCCATGAAACCTTTTGCCCCTTTGGTGCTTCCGTAGTCAGCTTTCCAAGCACAATCATATTATCGCTCCAATATTGATGATATATCTCTACCGTCGGATTGATAAGCACTTTGCCCGGGTACTTATCTCTCAATGTCTCAAATACAAAATCCATAATCTCTGCTTCAACAGACAGAAAAATCACATTATGCGCAATCAGGTGATTAACAAAATCATTCAACTGTACAAATTCAAAAATCGAGAAATTTACATACGGATACTGCTGTGCTATCTCCTGTGCTACCTCTTCTGCTAATTCCGAATATTTATACTCGTATGCCAATCGCTTATCGTCCGGTAAACTATATACATTACGTCCGATACGAATAATCTGTCCATTCTTTACTAATTCTTCTACCTTTTTGTAAAAGGATGCTTCACTCAACATATAGCCAGCCATTCGGAAAGACTCTAATAGTTCTTTTCTCGTAAATCTTGTCGCATCCAACAATCCATCGTAATAACGCTTTTCTAACATTGTGAAACCACCTCCACAAATTATTTTTTCGGCACCATTTGCATTTTAGTGCCGATAATATAAACATAGTCTAATCCCACTTGGTACAAAAGTCAATATATTTTCGGCAGCAAATCAGTTTTGGTGCCGAAAATATAATCATTATATATTGTCTCCCATTTTCAGAAAACTATGCATTGTTCAGATGATTTTATGCTTTTATCACGCCTCTCCTTATCATTTTAAACTCCATACTGCACCTTGTCATTGAAGCTGTGCTTTAATTTTTTATCATACACTATGTCAATACATGTTTCATTGGACTGTTAGTCCAAAATCCTCCTTAAACAATTCCAAATATTCTTCAAAAATCTCAACATTCACCAGCACGATACCCTTAATACGAACCGTTGCTTTTCGCTTGTGTGCCATTTCTTTGTCCTCCTTTTCTGAAACCATATAGTTTGTAAAACGCAAAAAGAGACATTTCACATTAGTCTGACGACTAAATACGAAATGTCTCTTAACATTTTCGAGGGTTGTTCCTCGAGATTATTCTATTAACTTTTGCTTTGCATATGATTCCAAACGAATCCGACAAAAATCCATATTCCTTCGTATTCCGTTAACACGCTCCAATTATTTGAAGGGTGTCGGAATAGTTTCTAATTTTTCGGAATATTTACTTATCAAGCGATTTCATTGTAGGGAACAACAAAACATCCCTAATAGCCGGTGAATCTGTCAACAGCATACACAATCTGTCAAGGCCATAGCCGATACCGCCTGTAGGGGGCATACCGATTTCAAGTGCATTCATGAAATCTTCATCGGTTGTGTTTGCTTCGTCATCACCTGCTGCCAGAGCAGCTTCCTGTGCTTTGAAACGCTCTCTCTGGTCGATGGGGTCGTTAAGCTCGGAGTATGCGTTACACATTTCCCATCCGTTGATGAAAAGTTCGAAACGCTCTACATAGTCGGGCTTGTCCGGTTTTCTCTTGGTCAAAGGTGAGATTTCAACCGGATGGTCCATGATAAAGGTAGGCTGAATCAGGTGTTCCTCTACGAACTCCTCGAAGAAGAGGTTTAAGATATCGCCTTTCTCATGACGTGCTTCGTACTCTACATGCTTCTCGTCAGCAATCTTCTTTGCTGCTGCAGTATCGGGAATCTCATCGAAATCCACACCGGCATACTTCTTTACCGCCTCAATCATGGTTAATCTTTCAAAAGGCTTGCCAAAGTCGATGGTATGAGGACCGTAAGTAATTACGGTAGAACCGCAAACTTCCTGTGCCACATACTTAAACATGCTTTCGGTCAATTCCATCATTCCGTAGTAATCGGTGTAAGCCTGATAGAGCTCCATCAATGTAAACTCAGGATTGTGTCTGGTGTCTACACCCTCGTTACGGAATACACGGCCGATTTCATATACTCGCTCCAATCCGCCTACAATCAATCTCTTTAAGTAAAGTTCCAGGGAAATACGCAACTTCACGTCCTCATCCAAAGCATTGAAATGAGTTTCGAAAGGTCTTGCTGCCGCACCGCCTGCATTTGCAACCAGCATGGGAGTTTCAACCTCCATGAAATTACGTCCGTCCAGGAAGGTACGGATGCTCTTCATCATCTTGGAACGCTTTACAAAAGTATCTTTTACTTCCTCGTTCATGGTAAGATCCACATATCTCTGACGATAACGCATATCGGTATCGGTCAAGCCATGGAACTTCTCAGGTAAAATCTGCAAACTCTTGGATAAAAGAGTCATCTCTACCGCATGCACGGAAATCTCGCCGGTCTTGGTACGGAAAACGTATCCTTTCACACCGTAGATATCACCGATATCGGACTTCTTGAAATCAGCGTACGCTTCTTCGCCGATAGCATCTTTGGCTACATATACCTGAATTCTTCCCTTCAAATCCTGAATATTACAGAATGAAGCCTTTCCCATAACACGCTTAAACATCATACGGCCTGCGATGGAAATCTCGATAGGGCTTGCATCCATGATTGCTCTTCTCTCGTTGTAGTCTGCATTCACAATCTCTCTTGCTTCTGCCTCATCCAGTCCGTCCACATTGGGAGCCACTCTTCCTGCCAGAAGCTTCTCTTCATGTGCAATGTATAATTCCTTAGCCTCTGTCGTATGATGTGTCTGATCATATTTCGTAATTACAAAAGGATCTTTTCCTGCTTCCTGTAAATTGGCAAGTTTCTCTCTTCTTACCCTAAGAAGCTGGTTCAAATCCTGTTCCGGCTGCTGTGCCTTATTGTTCTGTTCTGCCACTTCTATTTCTCCTACTCTTTCCTCTTATTTCATAATCTCGAGGATTTTATACTTTAATGTACCAACAGGTGCTTCGATGCTTACGGTTTCACCCTTTTTTGCACCAAGCAAAGCCTTGCCGAGAGGGGACTCATTGGAAATACTTCCGTTTAAACTGTCTGCCTCGGATGCACCTTTGATGGTAAGCACCATTTCTTCCTTCAATTCCTTATCAAGAATACGAACGGTAGAACCGAAGTTAACCTTCTTACCATCGCTTTCAACAGCATCTGTATCAACTACTTCTACGTTCTTCAATAATTTTTCAAGTTCATAAATTCTTGCTTCAATATCACGCTGCTCGTCTTTCGCTGCATCATACTCAGCATTTTCGGACAAGTCACCCTGAGCTCTTGCTTCTTTGAGCTTCTGGGAAACTTCTTTTCGTTTTACAACTTTTAACTCGTGTAACTCATCTTCATATTTCTGTAAACCTTCACGTGTCAATAAATTTTTCTTTACTTCTTCCATTTCAGAGCTCCTTTTCTTTTATGCAGGGATGACTTTCCTGCTTAGTCTATCGCGATTAAATATTATAACGCAACCCATACGAAACTGTCAAGAAATAACGTTCGCGAATTACAAACGCAGCTCATATTGAATCAGCGTCATCCTCTCATTCACGATTTCCTCCTCACCGATTCGTACGAATCCGCATTTCTCATACAGATGGCAGTTCCCCGCCTCCTGCAGAATCGTTTCAAGACGCCAGCAGAGTGCCTGCGGATATTTCTCGAAGGCTTTCCGAATCGCAACATAGCCGATTCCCTGATTCTGATATTTCGGTAAGATAAACAGCGGACTGATGAAATATATCATCTCGTCCCCTATCTTCCGCGCTCCGAGGTTAATGGCCCCTACTCTTGCGCCGTCCTTGACTATAAAAAAGTATTTTCGCCCATCCTGCAGAAATCTTTGACGAATGCGTTCCGGCGTCTCAAGTGCCGGAGAGACATCATCCTTGTACTTCTCATAAAGCGGCATAAAGCTCTCTACCTGCATGCCGTGCAGCTGTTCCAGCTCCGCCTCCATTACTTCTTCCAGCATAACGCGATTACACAGTTCTGCCGCACCGGCGGAAGGAAGTTTAAAATACGCTTTTATCTTCTTTGCAACTTCCTGCGGTTCCAAATGCGTATTGTCAATCTTTATGTAGTTCGCAAAAGGAATCTCTCCTTCTCTGCTTTCCAGCCTGTACTTTGTTTCCTCACGCAGCATCCGGTCCTCTGACAGGACAATATCACGTTTGGATGCCTTATTGCGCAACCGGTTCTCCGTTTTATTTCTCTCGATTCTGACCGCACGATCCGCAACCAGCTCCACATAATATACCGTTCCGCCGGTCGCCTCGAATTTATCCGCCAGTTTTCTCATATACTCCCAGTCGGAAGGCATATCAAAGGCCCACATAAAAGTAAAAATCATTCCGGTATAGTTTGTCTTCATAAAAGCATCAAAAATATCTTCCCGCAGTTTTGCTACCAGCGCACCGTCAAATTTACCCATCACCTCGATTACCGGTTCTATCATCATGTGGTTGTGAAACAACCTGAAATCGGTTATTTTCATCAATTCCTGCCCCACGGTCATTTTACCGACGGCACCACTTCCTATTAATACAATCAAATCCATAATCACACGTCTCCTTTTCCATTAGCAAAAACAATCAGAGGAATCATCATCTCATCTTCCGTAATACTTCCGTGCAAAGATTTAAAATTCTTTTTTGCATCCAAATCCGTACATAGAATTGAGAGATTCCCGGTTGCGATTGCCAGATAATTCCCCAACATAGACCGGAATTCCTTATGTTCCTCTCCCGTTCCGAACAATTTTCTCTCAAGTACCTCTTCCATCGTCATGAGTATGAACTTTTCACCGAATTCTTTGGTGAACTCCCTTTCAAAAATTTCCTTTTTCTCTTCTTTTACAAAAAGATTCAGAACCCGAGGCTCCAGAGAAGGCATTCTTTCAAGACAATCATAAAGGATGGGATAATCCGCTATTTGCACACACTCCGTATCAATATGACCGTGGTCAGCCGTTATAATAAGAAGCGTATCTTCCAACTCTGATGCCATGGTGCCGATTAATTCTTCCAGATACGCAAGCTCATTCTTCACAATCTCCGCCTCGCATCCGTATTTATGCAAAAGAGAATCCGGCTGACTCCAATATGCATAAATATACTTCTTACCATCTTCCCGGCAAAGTTTCTTTATTCTGTCGCAAATCTCCTCCGGGTCACTTGGAAACGGTGATTGAAACGGCATCGCGTCATATGCCTTATGACCTGCTTTCTTCAATTTTTCCACAACCGATTCATAAGGTGCAACCGTTCGTGCAACATTGTAGTCTGCAACCGGTTCCTCCGTACCCTGAATTGTATTTAAGAACACCGTAACATTTTGATCCACCTGCGGGTAATAGCAGTCCCAGCCAAGCCAGCTGTGTTCACAAGGGTGCTGTCCGGAGATTGCCGAGACGGTTGCTGCAACGGTGGTTGCCAAAAATACGGTTTTGGCGGTGCCTGCAAGATGTGTACGAAACGGACCGTCCTTACTCAAATGCTTCTCCAGAATGCTTACGCCCATTCCGTCTAAAAGAAAGAGCACCACATTTTTATAATCGTTCTCAAGATACTTATCAATAAGCGGATGTGTTCGTCCAATCGGTTCCACGCCGAATCTTTGCAAAACCGAATTGGGAATATTCACAAGACACTCCTCGTAATTAGGCCATACCAACTGTTTCTCTTTCTCCATCTCTTCCTCTCCTTCCTTGCGCGCGAGTGTGCATCCATCGCGGAGCGTTTTTTATCATATAGGAAAGTTCTTGCCGAGAACTTTCCTATATGACAAAAAACCACTTATCCTCCGAAAAGAATAAGTGGTCTGAATCACAAAATACTGTCAATTTGAAAATTTATTCTTCCCTGCAAGCGTTATATTTACATACAAAAACAAAACCGTACTTAATAATATAATGCACGATCTGTCTCTTCATGTATGATTTAACGTTTGCGAATCTGCTCATGGATTTCGTTTCCTTTCAAATTTTTACTCATTCTACATGATAAATATGGGTATGTCAACAATCTTTTTACAATCTTAAATCCCGTGCTTATTCACCATGCGCTCCAGCTTGCGCCCGAAGGGTTTGCGCAGCACCAGCAGAAAAACCACGTTCGACACCATATAAAGCACCGTAAAAGGAAGTGCGGCACCAAAGGAGGCCAGATACATCCCTCCATTCATGCCTTCGTTATACCAGAGCACTGTCCATACATCCATTATCATGGAATAACAAAGTCCCGCGAGCGCTCCGTAAAGCACCAGGAAAGTTGCTTTGCGTTGAAGTACTCTCCCGCAAAGCCCCGCAACAAATCCGATTAATCCAAAGGCTGCCATCTGAAACGGTGTCCACGGTCCCTGTGCAAAATAGAAATTCGATAAAAAAGCAGTAAAGGCCCCGCAGAAAAAGCCTGCTTCAGGTCCTAAATAAACACCGGTCAGCACTATCATTGCCGTCATTGGTTTGAATGCCGGAATAAACGCAAACATGAAACGGCCGGCCACAGACAATGCCGTCATAACACCGATCAGGAGGCTGCGGCGCACATTCGTCTTACTTTTATCAAAACCGAGCATCACCAGAACACATGTGGCAACCGCAATCAAACAGGCACACGCGGCATAATATTCTTCTTTTAAAAGCACCGCATTCACACCGACAAGCGCCGGTATCAGAAGAAGCGGTATCAGGAAATGCCACTTACGCATTCTATCAGTTCCTCCGTTGTTACAATATCCTCATAAAAGCCCCGCGCAATTTTGGAAGCCTGTGTTGCATAGAACAAATGTCTCCGGAAAAACTCCCGCACGGGAGCAAGGGAAACAACCTCACCGCAGGAGACGAATCCCAGATAATCACCGCAGGACGCAGCAAATTCTACATCATGTGTGACAACAAGAATACCCTTTCCCTCCGTTCGCAGGTAAGATAAGAACGCAATCAGCCGTTCTCGTGACGCAGCATCCAGCCCCTTGGCAGGTTCATCCAGCAAGAGAATATCCTTGCCGTTACCAAGCACCACGGCAAGCGCAAGCATCTGCTTTTCTCCGCCGCTTAAGTCATAGGGATGCTTCCCGCGAAGATTTTCCAAATCAAAAGGGTAACTTTTAAGAACTTCCTCCGGAATTCTTAAAAGCTCCTCATCCACGGAATCATAGAGGAAAACAGTCTCTACATCCTGGGGCAGATATGCCACGGATGCAAACAAATCTCCCTCACTTCCGCGACGTTTCCGCACCCTTCCTCCATCCTGCATGGGCAGCATAGCTCTCACCGCTCCGCCATACGGGCGCAGTATCCCCGCTGCACATTTCAGTGCGGTGGTTTTGCCGGAGCCGTTGCTTCCCATCAGACACACAATTTCACCACGATGAAGCGTCAGGCTGAAATGCCGCAAAACATCCGCATCCCGGCGCTGATACCTAAAGCATACATCTTTCCAGATAAGGGCTTCCTGTTTCTCATCGCCCTGTATTCCATAGGCGCCCGCTAAAGCCGGCGGTTCTCCCGCTCCTACATGCCTGCACGGTATTTCTTTGGAAACAGATTTCTTCCTGCCACGGCATTCTCCCAGGAAGGTACGGGTTTCGCTCACCGTAACCGGAAGCGTCTCTGACTTCATTGCAAGCCCTATCTGCATACCGCAAGGCAGCGCTTTGCGTATTGCCGGTACCACATCCTGCTCCCGCAGCCGGCGGGGCTCACCCTCATAACACAAACGACCATTCTCCATCAGCAATAACCGGTCTGCGTACGCCATCAGGCGTTCCAGTCGATGTTCCGCAATCAACACGGTAATCCCGGTCTCCTCATTCAATCGTTTTAACATCGCCATAAACTCATCTGCCGCAATCGGGTCAAGCTGTGAGGTCGGCTCATCAAGGATAATCAATTCCGGCTGCATCACCAGCACCGAAGCCAGATTCATCTTCTGTTTCTGCCCTCCCGAAAGAGCATCCACTTCTTTTTCAAGCCATTCCTCCATACCAAAATATGCCGCCATCTCACCACAGCGAAACCGCATCTCATCATACGGTGTATTGCGATTCTCAAGTCCGAATGCCAATTCATGCCAGACCTTGTCCGTCACGCACTGGTGCTCCGGATTCTGCATCACATAACCAATCTGTGAAGAATCCTCCAACTTTTTACCACGATATAAAAGCTCCCCTGTCGTCTCCCCGTGAGGTGCCAGTTCTTTTTTAATCAAGCGAAGCAACGTGGTCTTCCCGCAGCCCGTAGGTCCGACAAGCAAAACAAAGCTTCCCTCCTCGATACAGAAAGAAACATTCTCTATGATTGGCTTCTCTTCCGGCCGCTTCGCTCCATCCGCCGTTGCATAACGAAAGCTTAAATTCTGCGCTCGTAATAATTCCATCGCAACCTCCCGATTGTTACAGCCGCCGGCATAGTCCCTGCCAGCAGACCGAATACAATATAATAAAATACACTTCCCGCTTCATTCACTTCAACAAAAAAATTCGGATAAAAGGTGAAGCGATCCGGCATACATACAATTCCCACCGCAATCGCGCTTCCCGTTAACAAAACGAAAACCTGTAAAAAAATGTCCGATGCACCAAAACGGTATGCGTGGTAGTTGCTTCTTTTTCCCCTTCCGTATTCTCGTGCCTGCATGGAATCCGCAGTCTCCACGGAATGCTCCATTGCCCAGGTTACCAGCCCGGAAAAAAGCAGCAAGCCGCCTTTGATTTGTTCGTACAAACTTCCCGCACCGAAAAGACCGATGCTTCGCTGTACTGCATAACGTTCCTTGCACTGTCTGATATATGAAGGAATCAGTCGCAGTACCAGTGACAAAAGCAATGCGGCCTTCCCCGAAACACGTGCCACGAGGTAAAGAATAATATCCGAAGTCAGATAGTTACTCAGAATCCGCCCCCAGAGAAGCACTGTCATTATCATAAAAGAGATATGCAGTCCGTACAGAATTGCTTCAAGGGTAACTGCATTTCCGTTCAGGAAAAACAGCACGGTTGCACCATTGTGGGAAAACAACGGATTCACCAGGGCAATCGCCAGCGTTCCGCCGGCCATCATCACAATTTCCTTCCAAGTGTATCTTTTTTCCGTCACCACGTGCATCCATACCACACTCACGAAAGACAACAGACTGATTCCCGGATCCATGGCAAAAGCCGTAAACGTAATCACACCTGCCATACAAAGAAAAACAGGCAGAGGATGCATTCTTCTGATTTCACTCATTCTCCACATCCTTTCCCAGCTTCGTGGAATACACCCATTCCACGGTGTCGCCGTCTGAAAGAATATACTGTGCAGCACCGACGCGGGCAGATTCTCCGTTCACCATGAAAATCCAACCTGACAAATCGCCGTAATCAAACTCATAAAGGTGTGCAATTCCTTCCACGTAAACCATTTTTCCGTTTGTCCCGCTACCCTGATATTCCAGAGGAATCCTATTTGCCGTAGTTACCTGCAGCAATGCATCAAATGCACTCGCCCCCTCTTCCAATATCACCTCGGTAGGCGCTGCAATATCCGGATTCTCTGAATCCACCGCTTCCTTGGAAATGCTTACCGTAACCGTAATCGGGTGCAATGCCTGCGCCTGTTCGTTGGAACGATAGAACTCTTCCACACCCTGTATTTTCACAAACCAAACTGCTGCCAGCACCAGAACATAGATAATGGCAACCGAAAGCAGGCGGTTTCTCACATTCTCTCTCTTATGAATCACCCAAGCGACGCCGCCTGCTGCCACAAGCGTCAACAAGACAGTGATAAGAAGGCGCGTCACAAGCCCGTCATTTGCCTTTGCATCAGCCTCATCCCGTACGGAATCCAAATCCGGCGTGAAAAACTCCTGTGTCTGCGTCCTGTACACATATACCAGCGCCGACAATGCCTGTATCGTCGCAATTTCATCTCCCGCAGACGTCTTATCCTGCCCCGGAACATGAGAAAAGCTCCCATTCTCATTTGCAAATCCACACAACACCTCTGTCAAAGAACGGCCGTTACGCGTAAAACGTTCCTCCTCCAAATACTCAGGTCCAAGCTGCGCCAAAAGTAAAATCACCTGCGCCGTACTCTCACAATTCGGTACATCCATGGACGAATACGTGCCGTCTGCATTGCAGGATGATGCCAGAAAATCAAGCCCTTCCTCTATCACCTTCGCCGTCTCGGAATGCTCCTCTCGATAAGGAAGAAGCGCCTGTAATACCATCGCCGTCACATCTACATCTGACTTTTCTTTATAAAGGGAGAAACCGCCATCCGGCAACTGCAATGCAAGAAGCTTCTGCCGGATATCATCCGTGCGCGCTCCGGTCTCCTCCGCCAGATACAGCGCATATACCAGACTCATAATCCCCTGTTCTTCCTCTTTGGCGGCCAATACTTCTTCTGCCGCCCAATCTGCTTCCTCAGGCGCAAAACGATAGCATATTAAGGCAAATTTCAGTCTCGTTGCCATAGCCATACGTTCCTTATCCGCCGTTGCATAAGCGTCACACAGAAGCTCTCCGTACTCCTTGGGGGTTACCTGTGGATTTAGCTTATGCAGCGTCTCTCCAAGCGTCTGCATATTAGAATTCTCCGGTTTGTCACATACCGCCTTCTCCCATAGTTCTTCCAAAGAATCCGCTCCATAACACTCCGCCAGATAATCAAGTGTGGCCTCTATCTGACCCTTCAAATATTGCTCTTCTCCCCCTAAAACACTTTCCTCTCCTAAAATGCTTTCTTCTTCTAAAACACTTTCTTCCCCTAAAATGCTTTCTTCTAAAACACTCTCTTTCCCTAAAATGCTTTCTTCTGAAACAGGCGCATCTGCCCTTACATGCATGGCATATCCTGACCAGATTATCGCACACAAAAAGAGCACCGTGAGAAAGCAAAGGCTTCGCTTTGCAGATTTGGTAGTACTTTTAACTTGCTTTCTCTGTGCTCTTTTCATAGTTACCTCTTATTCATCGAAATCTTTCCTGCTTAAGTTTGACTGCCGCCAAATTATTCCGCGCATTCATACTTCAGTGCGAACGAATCACCATCATTCACAATCTGCTCGCTGATACCGGCCTGACCATAATCACCGTTTACATAGAGAGACCAGTAAGAAGCATCCACATTGTAATCGGCAGTAACACCGTTTACCGCGGTAATATAGAAACCGTAATCGCCCTCTTCTCCCTCTAATTTAATCTCACTGTCATTCAAAATTGCGTCGTATAAAAACTCTGCATCAGTCTTCACTTCATACACGGTTGAAGCGCCGGTTTGATCCACCACTTCAATGGTAACTGCTTTCTTTCCCTGACATCCGACCAATGCCAGTGTCATCATGACGGTAATGGCAGCCATTACCAGACTTGCTTTCACTTTTTTGACCATTCCCATTGTTTTCACTGTTTTCGTTGTTTCCGTTGTTTTTGTTGTTTTCATTTGTTCCATTGTTCTCCTCCATCCTGTCTGTCCTACCGGGTCATGCAGTGCTGTCACTGATACAAACGCCCATCAAAAAATCCTCCATGCGAAATGCAAAGAGGATTCCAATACAACTGTCCAAAGGGCATACTGACCCGATTAAACATTATTGTTCGTACTACCAAATCCTCGTGGCACGAAGCCTGCCGATACAAGCTTCCTGTACTGACTCAGGCAGGTCTCCTGACTTGGCTCTCATTGCGATACTGCGCCTTCCCGGTATTCCCAGTGGCTTCTTGCAGCTATCACTCCATCCTTACAGTGACGGGTTCGTACAGGATTTGCACCTGTTTCCCTTTTCAATGCATCCATCCGCTCATGCGGCATGCATCACCTGACTCATTTAATTAAAATATCGTAAAATGTATTTTCTGTCAATCTTTTTCGACACACATTGATTTCACAAGCATCTCCAATGCTTCCAGCGTCTCGGCTTCGTTAATTCTTCTTCGAAAAGCAGCGGAATTCGGATAGCCGGTCGTATACCAGGCCATATGCTGACGCATTTCGCGAATGGCGGTATATTCGCCCTTGTACGCGGTAAGCATACGTCCGTGCTCGAGAATCATCTGCTGTACGTCGCTTAACGATGGTTTCTTCAGAATCGTACCATCCTTAAAATATCTCTCAAGCGCTTCAAAAATCCATGGATTTCCTCTTGCCGCCCTGCCGATTAACACGCCGTCGCAACCGGTTCTGTTCATCATGCGCTCCGCCGACGGACCATCCGTCACATCGCCATTGCCGAGTACCGGAATCTTTAACGCATCTTTCACCTCTGCAATAATATCCCAGTCCGCCTGACCCGAATAAAACTGTGCCCGCGTTCTGCCATGTACGGCAACTGCTGCCGCACCGGACTCCTGTGCAATCCGTGCAACTTCGACCGCATTCCTATGCTCCTCGTCAAAACCGGCTCTGATTTTGACCGTAACAGGTCTCTTCGTCGCCGACACGGCTGCCTCCACCAGCTTCCCTGCAAGAATAGGATTCTTCATCAGGGCACTGCCCTCCCCGTTATTCACAACTTTCGGCACGGGACAGCCCATATTAATATCCAGGATATGATAAGGTACTTCTTCTATCATTTTGACCGCTTCGTGCATCACATCCGGCTCGCTTCCGAATAATTGCAGGGATACCACGGATTCCTCCGGCGATATCTCCGTCATCGCATGCGTTGCTTTATTTTTATATGTAATTGCCTTGGCACTAATCATTTCCATGCAGACCATCCCCGCTCCGAGTCTGCTGCAAAGAATTCGAAATGGCAGGTCTGTTACGCCTGCCATTGGTGCAAGGATAAAAGGATTCTCTAATGTAACCGAACCAATCTGCAAAGATTTCATTCCCTGCATTTTTTCTGTATTCATTCTTTTCTCCCGTTCCTTCGCTTAATTTATCTGTATACACAAAAACATTAATAGTTGTGATTCATTTTTATTTCTTATTACGGTTCTTCTCATAAATCAGACGCAAACCTTCAATGGTAAGCTGGCGGTCATAAATATCAATCGCATCTGTTTCACTACTGATAATACTGCCAAGACCACCTGTTGCAACAACAAGTAAATCTTCGATTCCGCTCTCTTCCTTCACCTTATTGATAATATATTCCGTCTGCCCAATCTGTCCGTAAACCAGACCTGCCTGCATACTTGTAATGGTCTCCTGGGCCAAAATAGACGCAGGTTTCTTAATCTCAATCTCAGGAAGCTTTGCTGTATCCTCCCACAAAGCCTTAGCAGAAATTCTGATACCCGGTGCCGTAATACCAGCCGCAAAACATCCGTCTGCTGTCACAAGGTCATAAGTCGTTGCCGTACCAAAATCCATTACTAACACAGGTCCGCCATACTTCTCATAGGCTGCAACCGCATCTACAATTCGGTCTGCACCGATTTCACGAGGATTCTCGGTGATGATTTTGATTCCGGTTTTAACCCCGGGGCCGACAATCAACGGATTCACCTTCACATAACGCTCCAACGCCCCTTTCAGGGAATGCATAACATTCGGTACAACGCTGGAAATAATGCAGCCTTTGATATCATCTTTTTCGATATTATTTATTTTCATCAGATTAAGAATGGACATGCCCCACTCATCTGAAGTTCTGGGGGACTTCGTCATCAGTCTGAACTTCACAAGAAGTTCCTCTCCACGATATACACCAAAATTCGTATTGGTATTCCCAACATCCACTACAAGTAACATTTTACTACCTCTCTGTCCGTGCCGCTTGATGCGCTACTCTATTTCTTTCAGAATATCATCCACCGGCTCATTGTTAATAAATACACGATAATAGAGCTTAAGAGACGCAAACAATTCCTGACGTTTCCGGCAGATTTCCTTCACCAAAAGACCGCTTGATATCTCATCATAGTAAAAATCATCCGCATCGGCATTCGTCTCAAGAGAGAGATTTCCCTCTTCATCAAAAACCATCGTCAATACACCACCTACTTCTTCCGTAAAAAGAACGCAGATGATATGTAACTCATCCTGTATGGTCTGCGGAAGTTTATTAAAACGCTCATTCAGATAATACTTCTGCTCATATGCATTTGCCCCGCATAAAACTACTCTGTCATCCATAGTAAAAGCCTCCGGCCAATTCTTTTAGTCGTTGAAAGCACCCAGCGTTGCAGCCATAACTGCTTTGATGGTATGCATTCGGTTCTCTGCCTCGTCAAATACCCTTGAGTAAGAGGATTCAAACACTTCATCCGTAACCTCCATCTCACTCAAACCAAACTTCTCACCGATTTCCTTACCAATGGTAGTCTTGTGATCGTGGTAGGACGGCAGACAATGTAAGAAGATGGAATTCTCTCCTGCATTCTTCATCACATCCATTGTAACACGATACGGTGTCAAGTCTTTGATTCTCTCAACCCATACATTATCGGGCTCACCCATGGAAACCCATACATCGGTATAAATTACGTCAGCACCCTTGGTACCTTCTTCCACATCCTCTGTAAATGTAAGGGTGGCTCCGCTTTCTTTCGCATATTCTTCACACTGACGAATCAGCTCTTCATCCGGGAAATAACGCTTCGGCGCACATGCCACAAAATGCATACCGAGCTTTGCACAGGTTACCATTAAGGAATTACCCATGTTGTAACGCGCATCTCCCATGTATGTTAACTTCACACCCTTGATGCGTCCAAGCTGTTCTTTGATGGTAAGCATATCGGCAAGCATCTGGGTCGGATGATATTCGTTGGTAAGTCCGTTCCAAACAGGTACATCGGAGCATCTTGCAAGCTCCTCTACAATAGTCTGCCCATATCCGCGATACTCAATACCGTCATACATGCGGCTTAATACGCGAGCAGTATCCGCTATACTCTCCTTCTTGCCAATCTGGCTTCCTGAAGGATCGAGGTAAGTCACACCCATACCAAGGTCATACGCAGCCACTTCAAAAGAACAACGTGTTCTGGTGCTGGTCTTCTCAAAAATCAAAACAACATTTTTACCACGTAAAACATCCGTCGGAATACCGTTTTTCTTCTTGGCCTTCAGTTCTGCTGCCAAATCAATCAGATATAAAATTTCCTCCGGTGTATAATCCTTCAATGTCAGAAAATCGCGTCCTTTTAAATTCATCTTTCTACCTCCGTTATACTTCCCTTTCTATTTCACTTTGATCAGATGCACATTCCGCTTCTGATTCTCTTTGTTCCTGTTTCTCTTTCTCTTCCAATTCCTTTTGCATCTGTTCTTTCTTTGCTTCTATCTTGCGTAACATCAAAGGCTTTATAAAAAGAATCAAAAGTATTGCTGTTACACCGAATGCCAGACACTGTGCCCAGATTGGTGCACCGAACAAAGCCAAGATTGCGGCAAGCAGGGCTGCAACACCAAACCAGATAACCTTAAGATTCAGTATCACAACTTCAATCACAACCATGATAATCATGAATGCAACCCAGCATATCACAGCAGTCATCGAATTTACCTCCCCAAAAAAAGAAATCATTTTAACTATACCTTAATTTACAGATTCATGCAAGTTAAAAGCATCGTACGCCATAGGTCATCTGCAATAAAAGCGTACATATCTTCCGTCATATACCTTGCTGTATCCAAAGTCATTCTCTATATATTGCATAATCCAGTTTTCCGGATTTTCTTTCAACTCTCCGTACCAACAGTCCACCACTATGACATCCGGTTCTTTTTCGGGATATAATTCCCAATAAGCCAACAGCCTCTCATCATAGGCTGTCGGGTCCACGATGGAATAATGTGCGACTTCATTTCCGCCAAACATATAAGGCGTGGTACTCTCCGTATGCACCATATTCGTAACAATAAGCACCGTATCGTCTTCTTTGATGTATTGCCCAAAGTCCTCGTAATTACAGTTATACATATATGCGTTCATGTAATCGCTCAAAATACCGATTGCCGGACCGTGTTTCATAATGCTTTCCGTATCAATAACTACATTATAATTTCTTCCTGCACGAAGTGTATATCCTTTTCCAAATACACAAACAAAGCAAAGACCGGTCAAAAAAATCAGGATAGGAAGGCGTGACGTTTCCTTCCACGCCTTTTCTAATGCATAAACGATAATAAGTGCACCGAAAATAACGCCAAGCACGCCATGAGGAAGCGCATAATACATTTCCAAATCACTGATATAAATAACTACCAGATAAGAAAGTAATGTTCCAAAAATACCGGGGATAAAAATTTTTTTCTTTTCATCCGCAATGCGCCATACCAGCAACGCACAAAACATAACAAGAAACAGATGCAGCTGATAGGTTTCATATCCGCTTTTTTTCACCACCCAGAGAAAAAGCTGTATCAGACCTGCTGTCAAGACACCGGCACCTGCTGCCAGCGAAAGTGCTTTTTCCTTATTCCATTCTTTCACCCTTCTCTTGGTAATCCAAAGAACCACGCCTCCGGCCAGTGCACAAACGGCAATCACCGCAACACCCCACAGGAAGTTTGAAAGAATTCCCATTGCCTTACCGGAAGTTGCTCCCGACAGTTCGTGCGTTAAATCAAACGCAAGTAAAAGTCTGACATTTCTTACGAAATCCGCAAACGGGATATGACGCAATACAAGCCCCAACCAGACAAGCGCAGACACTGCACATGTTCCTGCAAAAATAAGAATATCACGCCATCTGTGCCCCTTAGACATAAGCCCGATATAAACCACAAAAAACGGAAAAAGTAACAGACAGGACGGATAGGATAGTACTTCAAGCGCCATTGCCAGTCCCGCCAAAATCATATACCACCACGCACTTTTTTGTTTCTTTTCATACTGTGCATAATAATGCATCAGAATCAGTACCAGAAGGGTAAAAAACCATAACTGCATATTGGCAAATTCCGGAATCTGGATAATCTTGGGCACAATATTGAAATAAGTCAGCGTAAGAAGAAAAGCATATTCTTTCTTTGTCCAATTGTTCAGTGTCCGATACAATAATACACAAATCCCAAGCTGAATCAGCGTCGTACATATGCGCAGATAAAGTAAAACACCCGTATAAGTCCCGACAACGGTTCGATACAGCCACATCAGACCGGTGCACAGAAACGCAGACGTCTGATGCGGTTCCCACATCTCGCGAAAAAGCTTATCGCCCTGCAGATTCCGGTATGACATCATAATCTGATATTCTTCATCCATTGTATAATCAAAAAAGATTACCTTAATTGCAGCAAGAACACTTCCTGTAATCAAGATCCATATTAATACTTTCCATACCTTGTTCGTTTTCATTGCATTCCCTCGTTTTTCACACGTTTCTCACGCCGTTTCAAACATATGGCATATAATACCATGAATCCCTTTTCTTTACAAGAAGAGAGGGTGTCCGAAGTACATAACTCTCTGTCACGCGCTTTGGATACCCTCTCCGGCATTATATTCAGAATTTTAATAAAAAACATGAGCACCGATAATGATGCCTTCTTTGTTACCCTTACGGCGGAAGTAATGCGCTGTACCAACATTGGTTGCGCCCGCAACAGCTTCCCTTGCTGCCTGAAGACATGATTCGCTTACGCCTGCCTCCAAACGACTTGCCAGTCTGCCGTTACTTACCGGTGTGAACTGTCCCGGTGAATAAATAACCTCTGAAATCGTATTCGGAAATCTTGCGCTTCTTACACGATTGCATACAACAGCACCAACCGCGAGTTTTCCTTCATAGCTCTGATTTCCTGCTTCACACTGGATAATCGCACCTAACAGATAAATATCTTCCTCAGTTGCTGCAACTGCTGCCTGTTGTGCAGTCAGTTTCGCTTTTTCAAGGGCAACGAGTCTTTCACGTTCCTTGATTTCTTCAATTGTCTCTCCTTCGTCTACAAAAAACTCCAGAATGACATATTCTTTGAAAATATAACCTTGTTTGTTCTTATACTCAATCTTTACCCACTCGTCAAGTTCTTCAACTACGGTGTATTCGGTATTGATTTCGAGTAAACCGTAAACGCCAGCTTCTTCGGAAGGCTCTTTACGGACACGCAACGCCTGTGTCAGAACCGTTGCGGTTGTGACGCCGACTTCGTCAGCCAACGCCCACGCTTCATCACCGAACAGAAGGAATTCATTACTTACCCAGCCCTCCAGTTCTCCGGATTGAATTTTGGTCCAATCCTCTTTGCGCTCTAAAATCTTACCGCCACAATCTTTATAAAGCTTACCTGCAACTGCAGATTCCGTTGTGGCTTCCACACGAACGTTAACAGATTTGTCAACGTTTGCCATAAAAAAGGAATTTCTTTCCTCTTCTTCTCTTTGTGCCTCTTCCAGCAAATGCCGGAATTCCTCATCATCTGAATCAATGTCCGCCTCTACAAATTCTGCTACACCGGCATTCAAATCGAAATTAACAGCCTTCGTAGCAAACACGATGTCCGCATATGCCTGCATTACCATCACAACGGTAAGACAGAGTGCGCATACACACAACAATCGCTTGGTTGTGTTCGCTTTCATTTTTTTCCTCCATTTTTTTCAAGAAATATTACAATTTTGTTACACACCCGAATATTAACATTTTATTAACATTTTGTCAAATCCGTTCAAAAATATGCAATATTTATGAGAAAAAAAAGTTCATTTTACAATTCTCTCGAACGCTCTATGCAAGCTTCCACCGCATCCATCACAGCACCGCGAAAAGCTCTGTTTTCAAGTACTTTGACTGCTTCAATTGTTGTTCCGCCCGGTGAACATACCATATCTTTCAAAACGCCGGGATGCTCGCCCTTGTCTACCATCAGTTTCGCACTTCCCATCACTGCCTGCGCAGCAAACTCATATGCCTTCTTTCGCGGCATGCCTTCACGAACACCTGCATCAGCAAGTGCTTCTATAAACATAAATACATACGCAGGTGCACTGCCAGAAATACCGACCACAACATCCATGAGAGATTCGGTTACATCAATTGCCTTACCGAAGCTGTTAAGAATCCTCAATACAATATCCCTGTCCGCTTCCGTCACATTCTCATTCACACAATATCCGGTGCAACCTGCACCGACAAGAGCCGGTGTATTCGGCATACAACGTACAATTTTGGCCTTACGTCCGAAGGCATCCTCGTAATAATTCAAGGTTTTTCCCGGTGCAATCGAAATAATGATGCAGTCTTTTTTTACCTCATCCTTAATCGTGCGAAGAGCACTATCCATAAACTGCGGTTTCACTGCCAGAACCAGAACATCCGCAATTCGTGCTACTGCAGAGTTGTTTGTACCTGCTGAAATAAAATGTGTCAATGCCACATCGTCTGCAACCTCCTGCACTACATCAGCACCACATATGTCTTCGGGTGCAAAACCTCCTTTTGCAATCATTCCTCCGATAATGGCACGTGCCATGTTACCAAGTCCGATAAATCCTATTTTCATATACTTCCCTCCATTTACACTTTATTGTTCTTACTCATTCTTCTCTGCCGATATGCCTCATACATCAGAACGGATGCCGCGACGGATGCATTCAGGGATTCCACCTTGCCCTCCATCGGAATATAACAGGTTTGTCCTGCTGCCGCAACTGCCTCTGCAGTCAAACCATTTCCTTCGTTTCCGATCACAAATGCCGATGCAGCGGTATAGGAATAAGCATCATATGTACCGGCCTTATCATCCAGGGCCGCAGCATACACAGTAACCTCTTGTGCTTTTAATTCGCGCATTGTCTCCGGCAAATCCTCTACATAGCAAAACGGCACACGAAAAACCGCTCCCATGGTTGATCTGATTACCTTCGGATTATAAATATCCACGCAATCACGGCTTAATATGATGCCGTTTACTCCTGCCCCTTCCGCAGTGCGTAAAATCGTTCCCAGATTTCCGGGGTCCTGAAGATTCTCAAGTAACAGAAGTAAAGGGTTCTCACTCCTACTCATCATTTCCTGCTTAGGACATTCCTGCATATGCATAACCGCCAGAATACCCTGCGGTGTGACGGTATCCGATATTTTTTTGAACACATCATCACTTACTTCCATGACTGCATCCTGTTTTTTTATCAGGCGGTCCATGCAGGCTTTTTCCTGACTGCCGGATATTTGGGCACGTCTGCAAAAAGTTTCGGAAATATAGACCTCCTCAATTTGCTCAAGAGGCGCTTCGAGTACCATTCGCACTCCTTCTACCACATATTTCTGCTCTTTGCGGCGCATACGCGCTTTTTCCATCAGGGATACCACCCATTTGATTCTGCCGTTTGAAGCGGACGTAATCATACTGTCAGTTCCTTTCTTTTTCGCTGTTATAACAACAACTGCCGACAAAACCGATTGTTGCATCGGTCTGCCGGCAGAATAAACATACTTTTATTGTGAAAGCTGTCTGCTGACCTGAAATTCATATTCAGGAATTTCTTTCGTCATTACAAGTGCCTCTTCGATATCAAAATCAGTAAATGCACCATTTTTGAAACCTACTACCCTGTTTGTCTTACCCTCGCAAAGAATATCAGCTGCATACGCTCCCATAACAGAAGCATAGAAACGATCCTTACAGGTCGGTGAACCACCACGCTGCATGTATCCGAGAATCGTTGCTCGCGTTTCAATTCCTGTTGCCGCCTCGATTCTGCGCGCCATGGATGTTGAATGTCCGATTCCCTCTGCATTAATAATAATATGATGTTTCTTTCCTCTCTTGCGATTACGGATAATGTTATTGATAATCGTTTGCTCGTTATAATCATATTTCTCCGGAATCAGAATATCTTCTGCGCCGTTTGCCACACCGCACCAAAGTGCAATGTAACCTGCATTTCGTCCCATAACTTCAATAATACTGCATCTTTCATGAGAAGATGACGTATCACGCACTTTATCAATTGCCTGCATTGCGGTATTGATGGCAGTATCAAAACCGATTGTATAATCAGTACATGCAATATCCAAGTCAATGGTTCCCGGAATTCCAACCGTGTTGATTCCGTGACGTGACAGAGCAAGAGCACCACGATAAGAACCGTCTCCACCGATTACGACAATACCGTCAATCTGATGTTTACGGCAAATTTCCGCACCCTTAAGCTGTCCCTCTTCTGTTACGAATTCAGAACAACGCGCTGTTCCGAGGATTGTTCCACCCCTCTGAATCGTATCAGAAACAGACTTTTTATCCATATCTATAATTTCTTCAGCAAGTAATCCCTGATAACCTCTTTTGATTCCTTTCACGGCAACACCATTCGCAATTGCCTTTCTTGTCACCGCACGGATTGCGGCATTCATTCCCGGTGCATCACCGCCGCTGGTCAAAACACCAATCGTCTTAATTTCTGCTGACATGTTTCATTCCTCCTGTCTAACGACTTAATCATAATCCATTTTAGAGGGGTTTTCAATCTTTTTTCTTATCTCCTGCCTTTGCGGCATACCAAAATTTCACCTGTTGAGGTGGCAATTTTATGGCATTTTGCCTAAACCACCTTCACATTATTTTCTCCAACCAATGCCTTAAGTGCCTCGATAAGGGAAACATCTGCCCTGACTGTTTTATTCTTGGCAAGCATTTTCATCTGCTTTTCTGCCTCCAGATAATATACCACTTCGTCTATACCGTCTGAAGGAGCAAAAAGGTACTCCAATTCCTTTTCCATCTTCTCACACGCAGCACGGTCGGAAAATTTGATCCAGATTTTACGCGGATACTGTTCAAACGCAATCACTTTTTCGCAAATCACCTTGGCATCTTTATCTTCTTCCACCGAAACACTTCCGTGCACAAAAACTTTCGCATCCTCAGTCAACAGCGATGAATACGTCTCGTATTGTCTCGGAAAGACTAAAACTTCCACGCTTCCCACCATATCTTCAACGGTCAAAAAAGCCATCAATTTATCATTTTTCGTATATTTCGTCTTCTTCTCTGCGATAATACCGCCGATAACAACTTTTTGACGGTCATTCAAATTAACAACTCCCGTATCTTCCTGCAAAAAGAAATCTGTTGTCGGATTTGTAATCACTTTTTTCCAAAGCCCCTGATACTCTTCAATCGGATGGCCGCTTACATAAACTCCCAGCACTTCTTTTTCAAACTGCAGAATGGTTTCTTTGGGGAATTCCGATAAGTTTGGCAATGCTATGTCAAATTCTTCCTTTTCTTCCTCTCCCGCTATATCAAACAGGGAAATCTGTCCGGCCATATTACTTTTACGGTCTTTCTGGATACCGTCAATCACCTGGCTGTAAATAGAAATATACTGACGCCGGTTTCCGCCCAGGCTGTCAAATGCGCCGGCCTTGATAAAATTCTCTACGGCTCTTTTATTCACATCACGCTCAGCCGTTCTGATAATGAAATCTTTTAAATTCGTAAAAGGACCATGCACCCGTCTTTCTTCAACAATGCCTTCAATTACCGGACGTCCGACATTCTTAATCGCAGTCAGCGCATAGCGGATTGCATCACCCGATACGGAAAAACCAACATCTCCTTCGTTGATGTCCGGCGGCAAAATCTGAATTCCCATGTTGCGGGTGACCAGAATATATTCGGAGGTTTTACCCGCATTATCAATCACGGAAGTAATAAGCGCAGCCATATACTCCACAGGATAATAGTATTTCAAATATGCGGTCTGATATGCAACAACCGCATATGCTGCCGCATGAGACTTGTTAAAAGCATATTTCGCGAAGTCAATCATACTGTCGTATATTTTATTTCCGACTTCTGCCGGAATGCCGTTTCCTACACAACCCGGAATGTCAAGATCCGCGTTGCCGTACACGAAATATTCGCGTTCCTGCTCCATAACCGAAAGCTTCTTTTTACTCATGGCGCGACGCACCTCGTCGCTTCGACCGAGAGTATAACCTCCTAAATTACGCACAATTTGCATAACCTGTTCCTGATAAACGATGCAGCCGTATGTCGGAGCAAGAATCGGTTCTAATTCAGGGCAGAGATACGTAATTCCCTCGGGATTGTTTTTACCCTTAATGTACTGCGGAATGAAATCCATGGGCCCCGGACGATAAAGGGAAATACCCGCAATAACGTCCTCTAAGCTCCTCGGCTTCAATTCCTTCATGAAGCTCTTCATTCCCGCACTTTCTAACTGGAACACGCCTTCGGTTTTACCTGTTCCTATATAGGAAAGAACTTTTTCATCATTGTAATCTATCTTTTCCGTGTCGATTAAAATACCACAGCTCTTTTCGATATTGCGCACCGCATTCTGGATTACGGTCAGGGTACGAAGCCCCAGAAAGTCCATTTTCAGAAGCCCCAGTTCTTCCAAAGTCGTCATGACGTACTGTGTGGTAATCGTACCGTCTGCACCGCGACTTAACGGAACATATTCATCTGCCGACTGCGGACAAATCAGGACACCTGCCGCATGCATGGAAGTGTTGCGCGGAAGGCCTTCCAAGCGCATCGCCATATCAATCAAATGACGGATAGATGCATCCTCTTCGTACAACACACGCAGCTCCGCACTGATTTCAAGAGAACGCTTAATGGTAATATTTAATTCCTCCGGAATCTTCTTGGCAAGCATATCCGCAGTTGCATACGGAATATCCATGACACGCGCCACATCACGAATGACACCGCGTGCCGCCATAGTACCAAAGGTAACAATCTGCACTACTTTATCTGCACCGTATTTACGCCCTACATACTCGATGACCTCCTGGCGTCTTTCGAAGCAGAAGTCAATATCGATATCGGGCATGGAGATACGTTGCGGATTCAAGAATCGCTCAAAAAGCAAATCATATTTAATCGGGTTAATGTCCGTGATGCGCAGACAGTATGAAACCATACTTCCTGCCGCGCTGCCTCGCCCGGGACCTACAATAATATCATTGGCTTTGGAATAATTAATGAAGTCCCAAACAATCAGGAAGTAGTCCACAAAGCCCATTTTTTCAATGACATCAAGCTCGTAAAAAAGTCTTTCTTTTAACTTCTCATCGCCGTTTGGATAACGCATCGCAAAACCGTCCTCACACAGCTTTTGCAGATATGTTTTGGACGTATAACCTTCCGGCACCTCATAATGCGGGAGTTTGGTTACATGAAATTCAATGGTGACGTTACAACGCTTCGCAATGCGGTCCGTATTATCAATGGCTTCCTGCGCATACGGAAATAACGTGCGCATCTCCTCTTCTGATTTCACGTAGTACTGGCCGCCCTCGTAACGCATACGATCTTCGTCTGATAACTTTTTACCCGTCTGGATACAAAGTAAAATATCATGCGGAATCGCATCCTCCGCATACGTATAATGCACGTCGTTGGTGGCCACGAGCGGTATATCAAGCTCTTTACTCATTTGTAAAAGCGCCGTATTCACAGTCGCCTGTTCCGGCATCCCATGGTCCTGTAATTCCAAAAAGTAATTGTCCGCGCCAAAGCAGTCCCTGTATTTGCAGGCCGCCTTCTTCGCTTCTTCCATAAGCCCTTTACTGATATAACGCTGCACCTCTCCCGCAAGGCAGGCTGAAAGCGCAATGATTCCTTCATGATATTCCTTCAGGATCTCGAAATCCACACGCGGTCTGTAATAATATCCTTCCGTAAAGCCTTTGGAAACAATCTTCATCAAATTGCTGTAGCCGGTATTATTCTCAGCCAGCAAAACAAGGTGGTAATATCTGTCCTCACCACCCGTAATCTCTTTATCGAAACGTGAATTCGGCGCAACATACACTTCACACCCAAGAATCGGTTTAATCCCATTTGCATTGGCTTCCTTATAAAAGTCAATACAACCGTACATGACACCGTGGTCGGTAATTGCAGCTGCGTCCATGCCCAATTCTTTCACACGCTTCACATATTCTTTTATCTTGTTAGAGCCGTCTAAAAGGCTGTATTCCGTATGTACATGTAAATGCGTGAATGCCATGGGCGTCACCTCTCCTTCCAAACAATAAGCTTATCTTATTAATTATACCGCGTAGGTGTTTCGGGTGTCAAAAGGTAATTACGATTTACTTCCATAGATTTTCTATGAACCAAAAAAAGGAGCGTCGCTCCATAAGATGATTTCCATTTCAAAATCACTTATTTTGCAACGCGCCCGCGTAACCTTACTCATCCCCACTTTGCGGTTCTGCGTATTCGAGTTTGATATCATTCAGGCCTTCGAATTTCATTTTTTTGAGAAATTTTTTGAACTTGGGATAAAGTTCGTTGTCTTCATAACCATTAAAACAAATTTCAATCACCTGACTTCCATCCCAAAAACAATAAACCTCTCCAATTCCCTTTGTTTCCTCAATTTTAACAAATTGATATATATATTTTTCTCCTTCTGTTTTTCCAAGTTTTTTTTCTTTTGACAATATTTGGGGAGACATATTATCGAACTTTGCATCTTCATAATATCTTTCCCATACATCTTTTATATATTTCTTATATAAAACTGAATCATCATCTGTAAATTCGTATAATTGAACCGTCATTTCTGTAATTTTATCATCAATATGATTCTCATACTTATAAATAAGTGCATTGCTAACTTCTATGTCTTCATTAACAAAATAACTCAAGTCATCATTAGCATTCTCTAAATCTTCTTCCTTAAAAAGCAAATATATATTTTTTTGCCCCATATATATCTTATAATCTACCGGATACAATATTTTCTTTCTCTTTATCTCCTCATACTCTTCTTCCGTCATTTCCCTCGCCCCCATGCAATCCTCAAGATTCTCAATTACACGGTCTGCCAGTGGCTTTTCTTCGCCACATGCAGCAAGAAGCAGCATACTCAATAAAATGATTCCGATTACTATATTTTTTCTTTTCATCCGTTGTCCTTTCTCCATATATATTCATAACTATATTCTAAACATCTGTCTTCGTCACACATTTCATTCGTTTCTATTACTGTATTTGTTTTTGCATCATATACAAACGGTATCCATTTATCTTTACTAAAATCATCCCATTCCGGTGCTACAATGGTATGAGATGGTGTTTTTTCATCACCAAGATAAATTTCCACTTTCATATCAAAAAATTTCCATTCTCCCCTATCATACCATTCCCTGCC
>JAZSCW010000023.1:0-2549 GCA_045530835.1 Lachnospiraceae bacterium
TGACATACACTTCCGTAATCTCCGGCATGTAGTCATCATAACAAAACGACTTCTTCAACTGCACACAGACAAACCCAACCAACGCGTTGTCTTCCTCCGCTACGATAACAACTTCCTGGGTATTGTTCCGAAGAGATTCCCTAATACTCTCAATGGTTGTTTCCTCTCCGTTAAATTCCTCATTCAAACGTCTTAATTGTTCTGCATCATTTACAGTCGCTAATCTTATCATTATTTACTTTTCTCCTCCAACAGTCCGTAATAATTACACAACCGGACTACTGCATCAAGACTATCCTCCGGTTCCACCCACAAATCCGGAAAATAACCAACGCCTTCTGTTTTTTCCAGACTTTGATCAATGCTGTATTGCGATCCGAATTGAAGCCGGATACCGCTGTTTGGCAGGTACACAGAGTTTATATTCCCGAAGTTCAGGCATCCTTTCGTATTCGTGCCTACCAGCACAACCTGTTTTCCCATAGTAAGCATATTCGCAAAGATTTCTCCGGCAGAGCAGGTATTACCGTCAATCAAAACGAAAATAATGTTTCCGGTATCCCAAGGAACCCCATCGGAACGCTTATAGTGCCATGAACCGACATCTTTGCTGACACCTCCGTAAACAACTGTATGAAAGTTGCTTAATTTAATTGACGACAACGTTTTTCCCTCAACTTGTTTGTCACAAAAATATCTGAGCCATAAACGGGCATGATTGGCATTTCCACCATTATTCCCCCTAAGATCCAACACAAACGCAGGTGCCTTTTTGTATTCATAGGAAGCACCGGTGAATACAAATTTCTCCATCCTGCTATCGTCACCACTGAGCGAATAATTGTGTATCACCGGAAGCCGTCCATCAGCAACGGTAGTTTCAGAAAAAACCTCAGCATACGTATCATCCGAGTGCGATGTTGGTTTTGCCAAACGCCAGCGCAAATCATATTCAACCCCTTCGATGGTCATCTTGGCAGGAAGCTTTTCCGGACTCTGAACAACTGCTGCAAGACAATATGTAATAGCTCCATTAGGACCTATCGTGCGCTTGACGTATTGGGAATCGATACCGGCCGGGTCATCAAAATACAAGTCCCGTACAAAATAAGTAGATTGCAAATATTCCCGGTCAACAATCCATGTGCGGCGCTGATTGGTTACGATGTAAAAATGATCATCCGCAATCACCGGAGATAACGAATCCCATAAAAGTTTCCATAAATCGTATGTTTTGATATCTGATACCGTCTTCAATTCGTTTAAAATATCGTCCCGAATCGGTAAAAAAACCTCGTCACCACCAAAGTACTGATACCCTCCGTAAGCATAGGAAAGAAGCTGAAAGGCCAGCCCAATATCTTCTGCCGCCTGCTTTGATGTGACGGTTTTCGGGACTTCTTTTTCCTCCATGAGGACTTTTATCTCATCCTCACTGAACATATGCTCATACTCCTTTGGCTGAACGTAGGCTTCAAAAGCCTGAATCTCTTCTTCCGTCCATGGTTCTTCCTGCTGCCGGATTTCTGTTAGAAAGTGATTAAACTCTTCCTTATTTCCCCTCGCGACGGTCGTTTGTCCGGTTTCTTTCGAACCGCATGATGTTACTACCAATAAAACAAAAACAGTAAGTACTAAAAATACACGTTTCATTAATGAATCATTTCCTTTCATCTTACCCCTACTTATGATACGGTTCCCCGTAACGGTTTTACGGAACATTAAAACTCAGTGGAGTATGTACACTGAGGAATTATGATCTAATCCAAACACACCTCCACTCACAATAACAATTCTTGTCTCTTAAATCAAGCAAAACTATCATTGACATACAATCAAAAGCATGCTATTGTTTTTATAGTCTTGGAAGGGGAAATAAATGGAACAAAATTATGAATGTGGAAAGCTCATCAAGCAAATCCACGATGAATTGGAGAAACAAGCGAATAATGCATTAGCTTCTCAGAATTTGACACTTACACAAATGCGTGTCTTGATGGAACTTGGAACCATTCCCGGTGGACAATTGCCATTAAAAGAACTGGAGTCGTTGCTACACGTAGCGCAGTCAACGGCAGCCGGAATCGTAGTCCGTTTGGAGCAAAAAGGTTATGTGGAAAGTTTTGCTGACGCGAATGACCGCAGAGCAAAGAGAGTAGCTATTACGGCCGACGGATTAGAATGTTGCAAAAATGCACACTCTCATATCAAGAACATGGAAGAACAGTTGTTGTCTGAATTAACAGAATCGGAAAAAATTCAATTTTGCAATTTACTACAGAAAATCTGTAGATAAATGAAAGTATGCTCGCTAAAAGCGGGCATATTAATAGCACATTTTAATAGCATGCTATCAATAGTGTGCTATGGATGAAAAGGAGAATCTTTATGGAAATGACAAAAGAATTGGAAGTATTTCGTAGTGCACCAGTGCCAAAAGCTGTTTTGAAAAATGCGGTACCGGCAATGGTTGCTATGCTTATGGTATTAATTTACAATCTGGCTGATACATTCTTTATAGGCCTAACCCATGATGCCTATCAAGTAGC
>JAZSCW010000079.1:0-42916 GCA_045530835.1 Lachnospiraceae bacterium
AGGTGCTTCAGCTGTCTCTTCGACTGCTGCTTCCTCTGCGGGTGCTTCGGCTGTCTCTTCGACTGCTGCTTCCTCTGCAGGTGCTTCGGCTGTCTCTTCAACTGTTGCTTCCTCTGCAGGTGCTTCGGCTGGCTCTTCAACTGCTGCTTCCTCTGCAGGTGCTTCGGCTGGCTCTTCGACTGCTGCTTCCTCTGCAGGTGCTTCAGCTGTCTCTTCGACTGCTGCTTCCTCTGCGGGTGCTTCGGCCGTCTCTTCAGCTACCGCTTCCGCTACAGGCTCTTTTGTCTCTTCCATTTTTTCTTCTACGACAGGTGTTACGGGAGCCTCCACCTTAAATACATTTTCAGCCTTAGGTTCTAAATTTTCCTCGACTTTACGGAGACCGCCTTCCCCTTCCTGCCATAACGGCTTGAAAGAAGACGCCTCATTTGCAGCTTCCAAAACCGTATCTTTTGCAATTTCCGGAATGGTTTCTTCCACACTTACCGGAACTGCTTCTTTTGCAATTTCCGGAATGGTTTCTTCTACACTTACCGGAACTGCTTCTTCTGCAATCTCCTGAACTGCTTCTTCTACGGTTCCCGAAACAGTTTCTTCTGAAATCTCCTTAACCACATTATCAGTAATATCCGTAACGGTTTCTTTCACCTCAGGTTTTACTTCGTTTCCGTTCAAATCAAGAACACGCTCTACGGAAGCATAAGCGTTCTCAATGCTCCATGCTTTTTTCACAGGAGTTTCTTCTTTCTCGGTCTTTCCGGACTTCATACTAAACGGAGACCAGAATTCCTGACGTCTCTCTACAACATATTCCGTATTAATATCTTTGCCCGAATGAAGGTCTTTCATCAATGCAGATGCTGCAGATGTTTCTTCTTTCTGTTCTGCTGTTTCTGCAATTGCTTCTTCCTTCACTTCCTCTTTTTCAATGATCGTCTCTGCTGCTTCTTCCACAATCTCCTCTGCAGGTGCTTCAACCTTTTCTTCAGCAAGAGATTCTTCTTCCTCTTCAACAGGACGCACCTCTACGTCAATAATCGTATCATCATCCTCATCAGCCCATTCAAAAAAGACTTCTTCTTCCTCCAGCATTTTGAAATTAGACTTATCCTCGTTGCAAATAGGACACTCCGTCAACTCATCAAACGGTCTGCCTGCCTGCTGTTCATTATAGATGTAACCACACACCTTACATTCGAATTTTGCCATGACAAATCCTCCCTTTAAACCGCCATCTGTCTCGTTACGCACTCTTTTTCAAGTGAGCCGATAATCCACTGCTTTTAACATACCATAAAATGACACTTTTGTCCATTTTTTCGACATGTTTTTCATAACGTTTTATTGTGTTTTCATAACATTTCATGCCCGGATTTCTTCCACTCTTTTCCCAATTTCCGTCGTACAATCAAAAAACAGATAATATGAGCAATCAGGGTAAGCGTCCACGAAACAGGATACGACACATAAACGGTTTCGATCCGATGAAATGAATCGATCTGAAAAACAGTTGCCAGCCAGACCAGACGGAACGCGCAGGCTCCGATTAAGGATACAATCATGGGCATTACAGAATAACCGATTCCGCGCAAAGCCCCCACCATAACATCCATCATACCGCATAAGGCATACAAAATACATATACACGCCAATCTTATCATTCCCGCCTCTATTACATCCGGATTTTCGGAGTAAAAACCAAGGAGCGTTCTTCCGAAAATAAACACAAAGTTCCCCAGCACGACACCAATTGTCAACACAATTCCTTCTGCGGCCAGAACAATCCGGTTCACTCGTTCATATTTCATTGCCCCGACATTCTGACTTACAAAAGAAATTGTTGCCTGATAAATGGAATTCATTGCGATATATACAAAACCCTCCAGATTTCCGGCAGCCGAATTTCCCGCAATAACAATCTCACCAAACAAATTTACCGAAGACTGAATAAAAACATTGGACAATGAAAACAATGTACCCTGCACGCCTGCCGGAAGACCAATCTGTAAAATCTTAAACATTGTACCTTTGTCAATTTTGATTTTACGAAGGTCAAGATGAATACTTCCGTTTTCTTTCATCAGGCAACGCACAATCAAAAATGCCGATATTACTTGTGAGATAACGGTTGCCAGCGCAACACCCGCAACGCTCATATGAAATACAATAACAAACAAAAGATTCAGGACTACATTAATTACGCCTGCTGCCAAAAGATAATAAAGCGGACGTTTGGTATCGCCGACAGCTCTCAAAATCGCACTTCCGAAGTTATATACCATCATCGCCGGCATTCCCAAAAAATATATGCGCATATAAAGGATTGCCAGTGACAAAACATTACCCGGAGTATCCATCAGACGTAAAAGATACGGTGAAAGCATAATCCCGAATATTGCAAGAAAAACACCACTCAAAAGAGCTACTGCAATCGAAGTATGAACAGTTTTCTCAATTTCATCTTTGCGTTCGGCGCCAAAAAAGCGCGCAGTCAAAACATTAGAACCTATTGACAACCCTATGAATACATTTGTAAAAAGGTTAATCAGAGAAGATGTTGCACCGACTGCCGCCAAAGGATCGTCTCCGGCAAATCGTCCGACTACAACAATATCCGCAGCATTAAATAACAACTGCAGCATTCCCGAACACATCAAGGGAATGGAGAACAGTAAAAGCTTCTTTAACACCGAACCCGAGCACATATCCATTTCATATTTACTTTTTTTATTCTCTGCCATTTTCATTTCCTCCTTTCCATCGCAACCTCCCTTACATCCCCGACAAAAAGGATAAAACAGGGAAGGCGCAAATACCTTCCGGCATTTCGCGCTTCCCTGTCGTCATTCATACAATCAAACCTTAAATTGTTTATTCCACATCAGATGTACAATGAGCACATTTCACTGCATCAAGAGGAATCTCACTCTTGCAGTACGGACAAGTTTTGGTTGTAGGTGCTGCATCCGCTTTCTTACGTGTAAATGCTTTGGTAATTGTATTTACAAATTTCACAATCAGAAATACCACAAAAGCCATAATCAGAAAATTAATCACTGCCGTAAGAAACATACCGTAATTCAAGGTAGCTTTGCCAAACAGGGTAACAGAATATGCGTCAAAATTCGCGCCACCAAACATTCCGATAATCGGGCTTATGATATTATCCGTAAGTGACGTTACAATATCTTTAAAAGCGGCACCGATAATAACGCCGACTGCCATATCAAGCACATTTCCTCTGCAAACAAAATCCTTAAATTCCTTAATAAAACCTTTCATCCTCATCTCACCTTTCTGTGCACTGTGCATTACAAATCACATTCTTCATTTGCTTTGTTCTTCATTATAATTTCACAGGTTTCAATATGCAAGCTTAAATTTCTAAAAAAAGCTTTTTGAAACAATTTTAAATTTCACCTTTTTTATTCCACCGTATTTTCCGACTCCACGCAACGTAATAGTGGCCGTTCCTTTTTCAACATTATTCTCCAACGCTATAATCTCGTAATCTGTGGCCTTCAATGGTTCTTCTTTTCCGAAACGTACCACAATATCGTTTTTATCCGGGACAATCGGAGCACCGGTATAGGTTTGATTTTTCACTGTGATTTTCGCTTTTTCAAGAGAAGCATATACCACACGGTAAGTCGCGCTTACCGTGCCCGCATAATTCCCTTTACCGGTAATGGTCACCTTCAGCGTTGCACCCGGTTGGGGCACATATCCCGGCGTTATTTCACTTCCGTCAGCATACGTATATTGCATCTGCTTCTCATAATCTTTTCCGGCCTGAAGCTTTTTACCGTCCTTATCGAGCAATACAGGAACCTTTTTGTAAGCGTTTTTCTTTGTGGAGTAAGCAAAGTCTTGCGCCACTGCATTGACCTGACTAAGCTGCGCCTGTCGAATGCTAAAAGTTACCGGTAACGTTCCTTTGAATTTACCTTTTCCTTTTATTAAAACCTGCGGTTTTTTGTTTTCCGGTGTATCTTTTGTGGTTAGCGCTTTATTGTTCTTATATGTGAGCGTATAATCCACACCCTCCGTCAATTCCGCACCTTTATACGATACTATAACTACGGGCTTTGCACCGCCCTTCATATAAGAGCATTCGGACTGAAGCAATACTTTTATCGCGGAAGCCGAATCCTTATCCATCGCATACGGCGTAATGGTAAACGACTTTTTCACAATTCCGGTAAAAGAATTCATTCCGGTAAAAATAACCGTTGCCTTGCCCGGTTTATCATGTTTCTCATATTTGACCGAATAGTCCACACCCTCTGTAAGTGGCTTGCCATTATATGTCAGAACAGCGTTCTGTTCAATTGCATCGCCTGTATATTCTTTTGTCACAACACCGGCAACTTTGACCTTTTTTAAGTCTGTGCCCGTAATCGCAAATGTCTTGGTTTTCTCGCCTTCATAATCTCCAATACCACGGATCACAACACTTGCCGTTCCGATTTCTTTGTTGTTGCGATACGTAATCATATAATCCTTACCTTCTAAAAGGACTTTGGATTTGTACTTCACCGTAACATCCGGACAAATTGCAGTGCCGTTCTGATAGGTCTGTTTCGCAATATTTCCGATGCTGCATTTAGACATAAAAGTTTTACCGGTGATTGTAAGTTTAACTTTTCGCTCACCTGTAAAATTCTTCTTGCCGATTACCGTAATCTCGTAGACACCCGGCTCTTTATACGCCTCCGGAGCGGTATTACGCCATTCTAACGTATAATCTTTGTTGTATGCCAATTTCTTACTTCCCAGTTTAACAACCGGCTTCTTGGTTATTTTTTTACCGGTCGGTGCCACAAGTAAATCTTCGGCATTTACCGCTTCGTTTGCAATATCCATAGGCAAAATACGGAATGTCACCGTTTGTGTTCCGCTGTAATTTCCGATTCCTTTTACAGTAACGGTGGGGATTTTACCGCTTGCCGCGTTCACATCTTTATTATTCTTATAGGAAACCTTATAATCACGATTCAAAATAAGTCTGGTAGCGCCATCATAAACCTCAACCTCCGGTTTCAGTGCAGCTCCGGTATAAACCATATCACCGACAGGTTTTACATAAAAGCCTTCTGTCACCTTCCGGAAAAAAGCATATGCAGTCGCATTCTTATATAAAACCGTCTGCGATGTATACTGTTCCCCACTTCCGTTTTCTCCAACATACCATCCCACGAAAACATAGCCTTCACGTTCATCCGGTACCGGGAAGGACTCTTCATCCCCATATGCATGCCCATAGGGAATTTTCAAGGTCTGTGTATATGTGTATCCGTCTTTTTTCTCAATCAGATTCAGTTGAGTCTCAACATTAACCTTGCAGGTCGCAACCATTCCCTGTGCTGAAATACGTATGGTTGTCTCTCCCGGTGAGACAGCAGTGACAACGCCCTCTTCACTCACGGTCGCAACTCCCGGATTCTCACTATCATAGGTAAATGTCAGTAATTCCATCACTTCGTCCGGAATTTCCGTCTGTTCAAATTCCACCTCTATTTTTTTACTTTCAGAAGCTGACAGGTAATACACCTCTTCTGTGGTTTCAAAACTCTTAGGTAATACAACAACTCTTACACTCTGTGTATAATCACCTGCGGTCAGCGTAAGCGTAGTAATCCCCTCTTTTAACGCTTCCAATTTGCCTTTGGTTGTAATCGTTGCAATTTTTTCATCATCAATCTTCCAGTAAAGCGTTTTATCTTTGGTGTCCGACGGAAGATTTACAGTTGTTTTAATCGTATGGGAACTTCCTATCCGAAGTGCATACTGCTTTGCTTCCACAGAGCTTCCGTCATCAAACCAGATACCGTATACAGTGATTTTACAGGTCGCTTTCTTTCCTTTATAAGAAGAATCAGACCCTTTGTAGGTTGCCGAAACGGTTGCAGTACCGGGTTTTAAGAAGTTAACAATACCTTCGTTTGTAACACTTGCAATTGTTGCGTCGCTGACTGCCCATGTGAAATCTGCGCAGTTGGCAGGTGCACCGGCATTGTCCATGAAAGGTACCAGCTTAATCTGCGGGCCGTTTTTATCTTCCCGGTAAGACTTGCACACTTCATAGCCTATAAGTCCGCCGTCTGTCTCTACCTCACGCATAAACGTGATGGTTCCCTGATTGGCAGGACAAGGCACTGCAGGCATATTTTTGTATACCGGCACTTTAAATACAAAAGACTTATTCAACGCACCTGCTGATTTGTAAGCAGATGCAATGCTCTTTCCTTCGGATGTGGGTGCCATGATATTCTGCATATACTGGTGGGTATAAAAGGTTCCGACCATATCAAATTTCTGGAGATATAAGGTATCCTGTCCGACTTTGATATAGCCTGTACCGATAAATTGCGAACCTCCGACGATTGACTTATAGCGGGTATTCCATCCCTGTTTTTTTGCATATGCAAGTCCGTTTTCAATAATCTCATCCGTCGTTTTACCGGACGCCTGAATATTGAAATAATTATAATATCCGGGATACTTAGAATGCGTTCCCGAAATCAACGGTGAGGTTCCCGCCCCCTGCTCCTGCATAACACGGGACGCAAGATGATAAGGACTTACCGTACTTTCTATACCTGCCTGCATAAAGACAGCCGCATACGTCACACCCTCGTTAGGAACATTTCCTGACATAAAAGATTTACTAAGCAGCTGACTGACCGTCTCAACATTGTGATAAGACTTATTATAGGTCAGCTGTTCAAACTGAAACACATTCGTCTCATCCAAAAAATTACGCGGATCCATGAAATGGCGAATGATAAAAGGCTTGGCATAATACCAGTTTGGCGAATGATACTCTCCTTTCCAGGAATCATCCACCGAAGAATGTACCAGACTTCGTTCTCCCACCTGATTCTCTGCTGCTACATCAAAATCCTCTGCAATATTAAAAGGCACAAAATGCCAGTTAGGATGCGCCGCCTTCATTTCGTTAATATAGGTTCTGTAACTTTCCGGGAAGGAATTCACTTCCATGATTCCGTAGTTTTCTCTTCCGACCGCGGAAGCAATCTGACTCTCCTCTAACTGCATAAACACATCCAGATACTGCATCTCCCATTCCAACAGCATCTCATTTGTATAAACAAGGTATTCCCGTTCTATGTAACCGGTTACCGCTTCATCCCCCAGCACCGTTACCTCATACCAAATCACATTCCCCGTTGTAACAACATCACGAATTGCCACTGTCTGTCCGGAATATACCGTCATGATACCTGCACTGTCTAATGCAGGCTTTTCCCTTACTTCGTAAGACTCAACCAGATAAACAAGAGCCATCAGATCCTGAGTGGCCGCCAATTCCCGCAAAGCCTGACCGGCTTGCTGTCTTGCTTGCGCATTCTGTTGCTCAAAAGATTCCTCTGATACTTCTGTTTCCTCCTCCTGTGAAGATTCCACCGGTGCTTCTGTTTCCTCCTGCGAAGATTCCTCTGATGCTTCTGTTTTCTCCTCCTGTGAAGATTCCTCCGATGCTTCTGTTTCCTCCTCCTGCGAAGATTCCTCCGGTGCTTCTGTTTCCTCCTCCTGCGAAAATTCCTCCGATGCTTCTGTCTCCTCCTGAGAAGTTTCCTCCGGTGTTTCTTCCGCTTCTTCTCCTTCTTGCAAAGCACTTTCCGTCTCTTCTATTGCCGATTCTTCCTCGTCGGATTCTCCTGAAGCGTCCTGTATTTCGATTCCAATATTTCCTTCCATTGCATTCACGGGATATGCACTCGTAAAAAGCATCAGACCCGTCAACATAATTGCAAGACCTCTTTTTATCATGTCTTTTCCACCTTCCTGTCTTTCTCTTGATTTCACTACGCAATCAGATTGCTTTGTCCCCTACTACATTATGTCGTCATTTTAACAAGTTAACAAAAGAAAATCAATGTCAATATAAGGATAAAATGTGAAAAATCAGGAAACGCTCTCTTCCAATGAGACGTTCCCTGATTCTATCCTCTACAAACGCAAACTCCTGCTTCCGCTTGCTTTTATTTCATATATTCTTTCAACATAACCGCATATTCTACCGGATGCTGATCCAGATAAGAAAGATTACCGTAACCTCTCTTGATTACCACATCTGCATCAGGGTAAAGCTTAAACAACCTGCGAATATTGCACTTGCAGTCTTCACTCCCGTAAAAATATCGGATCGGAAGCGTAAGCTCTTTGGGCAACGCAAAACGAACAAAATCCCATGTCATGTTTTTGACAGAAGAGAAATTCATATATCCGGCATTTCTCTGCATCTTACAAGCCCACTCATCCGTATATTGCTTGGATAAAAGAAGCTTCTTTTTGAACGGTCCCCCTGCCCACAGGGAAAACAGACGGTTCTGTATAACCTCCTTGCAATATACCACTCTTCTGCAAAACGGTTTGTACGTCTTCAAATTATCTACAAAGACATGCTTAGCCGTAATTCGACCGCGACGTGCAAGACTAACCGCAAGAATACCACCCATGGAAAAACCGGCAATCAGCTCGAACTCCGTCATATGAAGTTTCTTCAAACCGTTCTCAAGCGTATACATCTCATGCGCAAAGCTCTTGAACTCGCGTTTCTGTGCATCATGCGCATCATAAGTAACCAGCACCAGGCAATACTCACTCATGAAATCACACAATGATTCAAAACAGTCAGCAGACTGAAACATGCCGGGCAGCAGCAGTACTTTTTTACCATTTTTGTTTCCTTTAATTTCAATATGCATCTTCGTTCTTCTTTCTTAATTCTTCTCTGTCAGAGAAATCGTTAATCACTTCTATTCCGATTTGTTTCATCTCTTTACATTACATCACTACGCTCAAAAATGCAAGATTTTTCAAGGAAAGCTTAACGCAACTTTCAAGTTTTCCCGACAAAAAAGCGCTTTCCTCCAAAGCGAACCTCACATCCGCTCATTCAAACAGTCAGTTGCATTCCTGCTGACAGGTAACGTAATCTGTCTCCCATCTGTTCTTTCAGAATCCGGTACTGTTCCTCTCCGGTACAGTGACAGGTATAAAATACCGTGGGATATGTAAGAAGTTTCTGCGCAATTTCTGCAAGGCTTTTTCTCCCCTGCTTATCCGGTTCCATTTTCATAAAATGAAAACCACCGATACAAATGTCCGGTTCAAACCAGCGGCATAAATTCAAAATCCCCTTATGAGAGCATCCGCTAATCAAAATCTTTTTCCCGTTCTCTTCCAGCAAAAGATACTGCTCATGTGAAAAATCATCCGGCATTTTCACACCATCCGCTACCTTGGTCAATCCGCAGGCCGGAACAAACTCCGTTCTCTCATACTCATTGCAACAAAAAAGCACCATGTTTTCGGACAATTCATATTTTTCACCGGTCAGAACCATTCTGTCTTGCTGCATCCCGCAATCAAGCCCGATATAGTTATCCGTCGCATTATAGTATGCACCAAAGGCATGTTTGCTTACATAAATCGGTGCATGACTATTTTCTTTCAGAAACACAGAAATCCCACCACCATGGTCATAGTGACCATGGGAAAGCACAGCCAAATCCACACCGGCCAAATCAATACCAAGCGTCTTTGCATTTCTCGCAAACAACGCCGTCTGACCAAAATCAAATAAAAGCTTTTTGCCCGCAGTCCTGCTTTCCGTTTCAATATATAGGCTCAGTCCATGCTCTTTTTCAAACGCATCCGAAAAAGCAGTATTTTCTGCCAAAACCGAAATTCGCATCCGAACCTACCCGCTTTCTAAAACTCGTAATCGATGCAGGCACGATTTTCACGCACGGTACCTACAAACTTACCGAATTCCACATGAATGGGATCTTTCTGATAAGCGTCCAATGTTGCCACATCATCAAAATCAAGAATCAGAGAAACATCATAATTGCTCTCGGGGGTTCCCTCCTTATTGGTTACAACCTCAAATCTCTTCAATCCGGCAATCTCTTTCAAGCTGTCAGCACGTCTGATAAACTCTGCCTTATTTGCCTCTCTATCCTCTTTTAACGTAAACATACAAATGTGTCTGATCATCATTTTTCTCCTTCTTACTTTTTCATCAAAACTTTAATGCAGGCATTATTCAGCATATTTCTTTTACCTAACACTTCTATTGTTGCCTCGTCTGCAAGGTCATGCCATTCCCCGTTACAGAAAGCAAAACTTTGTCCCTTCTGCGCTGTATAGAAAACGGTCATCAGAATATTATAATTAAAAGATACCCATGGACCTTCAATCGGTGCTTCGCCGCATTCCTCACCATTGGTATATTTCAGAACAACGCTGAAACTCTCTCCCGCAACAACCGGCACGGTATCTTCCAGTTCCACAACATGATAACCGCTTAATTCCGGTGCTGCTATCATAGTGGATGCCAATACTCCCGAGGAAGGATTTCCGTCTGAAACGTTTGTATATACATTAATTTCCACTTCCTGTCCGGGCGCAAGTGTATAAATCCCCACCGAATGAACCTCTTGATTTTCTTCAACCTTATAAACATTGGCGATTGACGTATACTCCTCATCTGCCAGTTTAATTGTGTCATTTAATCCAAGCTGGTCATAGGATAAGATTTCTCCATATTTCGCACGTGAAGTCACTTCAAAAGAAACCATTTCCTGAATCGTTGTATCTTCATAAGAAACCCAAAAATATCCGTCCATTCCGAAACCGGAACCGGCAGTGTCATAAACAAGCCATGCTCCATCATTCTTCGGCTGATGGGATTCCAGAAAATTCGTTTTGGAATAATTATCATCCCATCCGATTACTGCTGCCGTATGCGAAACATTCTGTGTAGTATAGGGTGAATAGTATGCCCCTTCCGGCGAAATATACTTGTCGGAAAAATCATACCCCAGCTGAACAGCTCCCTTCTCAAGAATGGTGTTTTTGATCAGATCCCGGTCTTTAACATCCAGCCAACTATAGTCTGTCAAAAACCAATCTCCCATGTCTTTTTTTATCGTACCCTGCGCATCGGCTTCCATCAATGCGAGAAACGATTCCTCAATCTCAGCCTTATTGCCCTCTTTGAAAGGCACATCATTCTCGGAAACAGCTGTAATGCTGTCTGTAAGCATAAGCGGAAGGAACCTGACGCCAAAACTTTTGTAATATACATCCGTAGGCTTTAATCCATATGTCGACTCTATGTAAACAACATCTTCGTTTGTTCCTTCTTGGACCTTATCCGCATATCGAATGGCATAATACAGGAAATGTCCCTCGGATAAATCAAGTGTATCCTTCGAAGCTTCTCCCTTTTTAATAAGGTTTGCTTCCATTACCTTGAATGCAGAATACGCCCAGTCCACCCTCGGATAATCATTCTCATTCTGTTTTAATTCATAAGGAGTAATATATCCGTAATCCAACGCACTGTACGATGTCATATTTGAATTCTGCAGTTCATCAGGCGGCAAAACTTCACTTTGTTCCTCCTCGCCCGTTTGTTCGGAAACCTGCTCTGACATTGCCCAGTCTTCTTCCCATTCAGCATATACGTCTTTCTCAGCACATCCGCCCAAAACCAACAGCGATAAAAGCAATGCTGCAACCATTCGTCTTTTCATTTTTCAAAATCTCCGTTTCAGTTTTTCCGCTATTTTTCTGTTTGAAACAGCACTCTTATCATATTACAACGGAATATCAGTTGTCAATTTTTTATCCCACTTTCGGAAAACAAAGTACAGCCTTAAACAAGTCTGCGTCAATCGCCAAATCAAGCGTTCCGTTCTGTAGTTGCACCAGGCTTTTGGCTATTGATAATCCCAGACCGTTTCCTTCGGTGTGACGAGAAGCATCCGCGCGAGTAAAACGCTCAAACAATTCCTCGGGTGCAATATTCAAAGCCTCACGCGAGGTATTTTTGAAAGTGACGATGACCTCCTGCCCCTTCTGTTCAAGTGTGAGGTAAACTCGCGTACCGCTCAATGCATATTTACAGATATTATTTAACAGGTTGTCGAACACGCGCCACATACGACGTCCGTCTGCCATAATCATAAGTTCAGCGTCGGGACGGTTCACAATCAGTTCCAGTCCGGCATCCTTTAGGCGGTTTTCATATTCACCTGCTGCCTGCGTCACAAGCACCCCTATCTCAAAAGGCTCCAGATTCACCTCCAGATTACCGCTGCTTGCCTTAGATGCTTCTACGAGATCGTCAACAAGATTCTTTAATTTGGCTGACTGACGCTGCAGGACCTCTGCATACTCTTTGATCTTTTCTGTACTCTCCTCTTTTTGAATCAGGTCGGAATAATTAATCATGGAGGTGACCGGCGTCTTGATATCATGCGATACATTCGTTATCAACTCCGTTTTCATACGTTCGCTTTTTAATCTTTCTTCAACCGCTTTGGCCACACCGCAACCGATATTGTTTAAATCCTTTCCGTGCGCTTTCAAATCAGCCAGCAATAAATGTGTATCAATCTGTTGTGACAAATCCCCGTCTGCCAGTGCACGTGCTCCCTTGCGCAGTTTATAACAACCGATTGCAAAATACAAAACGACCGGTACGATAATGATCTTTTCCAAAAGCCAGAAAAAAAGCAACATATCTGTATCATATAAAATACACATTAATGCAATTATTTCCGCCACCGAAATTCCGGCAAGCAACAACACAGTCCTCCATACCAGAGGAATCTGCATTACTAACGGCCATAAAACCGATACAAATTTTTTACCCAAAAACCAGCAATATGCAAGGAGTGATTTCTTAATCAGAATCCCCAGTTTCAATCGCACTGCCACACTCATACACCAGCCAATCGAAATAGCTACACAGAAGAAATACGACACAGCCGTAACAAGCATTTCAAACGGATCATCACTTCCTACGGTATTGGCAAAAATCAGGCAACCAAAATATCCTGCCACAAGTGTCGCTCCGGTCAATATCTCAATCGGCACAAAAGTACCCCACCCAGGAGTCACACTTCCGTCTGCCCTTCGTCCGGATGCCCACATCAGATAACAAAAGGATGCAATCAGAAACATCAGTTCCAAAGCCAAAACAGCCCATATCCGGTACTGCCAGTCATACATCAGTGTAATCGCCTGATTTTCCCAATACAAAACGCTGCCCCGTGCCAGTTCATCCTGCATAACAATAATCATTTTAACAGTATCATAATCAACCGATTCATCATAACTTTCCGGATACGAATAGGCTCCGTTATACCATTCCCACTCACTTTCATACTGCGCCCTGTTACGACCATCCTGCTCTCCGAATACATACAAAACACCCTCGTCCTCGGATATTACTGTTGCATAAAAAACACCTTGGTCCGCACACCATAAATCTGCAACCTCTTTTTCTCCCCTTTCAAGATGTTGTAAAAGGGGCAATCCAATCCGGTTCCTTACCCCGTTACCCATAACCTCCTTACGCATGTCAGCCTCGCTTTTGAAATACGTTCCTTCCTGAAACATACACGCGATAAAAAACGCTGTAGCAATTGCCAACGCACTTAACAAAAGAAATCCTACGAATGCGCAGACTTTTCCTGCTATATTTCCAAATTTCTTCATATCAATCCCCGTCCTTTCTTTTTCCATTCCTAAATCCGTGTCTGTTTGACAGCTTCCATTTTATACCCCTGTCCCCAAATCACCTTAAGATATCTGGGGTCCGTCGGGTTAATTTCGATTTTCTCACGAATGTGTCTGATATGTACCGCAACAATATTTTCACTTCCGTACAAGTTTTCCTTCCAAACCGTTTCGTAGATCTCCCGCGGCGAGAAAACCTTGCCGGGATGCATCATCAGCAGTCTTAAAATCTCATACTCTGTCGGTGTCAGATTGACTTGTACGCCATCTACGCACACTTCCTTTGATAAATCATTCAGTTCCACGCCGCCAACCGCATAATAATTTTGAGTGGGCAGCTTTCCTCCCAGTGTCAAATATCTTCTCAGCTGCGAACGGACCCTTGCATTGACCTCTACCGGATTGAACGGCTTGGTAATATAGTCGTCCGCACCTACATTCAGGCCGAGAATTTTATCCGTGTCCTCACACCTGGCAGTCAAAAGAATTACGGGAACATTACTGCTCTCACGCAGCTTAACCAATGCAGAAATTCCATCAAGCTTTGGCATCATGATATCCAGAAGAATCAAATGAATCTCTTCTCTTGCCAGAATCTCCAAGGCTTCCTCTCCGTTTGTCGCTTCATAAAAGTTCATGTCCGCCGCACTCAGATATATTTTCAATGCATTTACAATATCTTTTTCATCATCGCAAATTAAAATGTTGTACATCGTTATCGCCTCCTCGGATTACAGTATACAAAAAAACATTTTAAGATAAAAGTATGGAACTCCTTAAGAATTGATTAAGATTTATATTGATATTTCAAATATTTTATCCTTCTGCTATTTTTTATTGCATTATATCTGTTTTCTGTGATATAATTCCAAACGTAGCAATTTTTGTCAAAAAAAGAAGAAAAAGCAAAAGGAGAATTTCAGTTATGAATCGTAAAAATCCCGTACTCGGTTCCATGATTTGCGGAATCATTTCAAACGTTTTAAACTTAATCATGACCTGTGCAATGTTTGGCTCAGGTTCCTTCCGTTTTGGAGGAATTTTCATTATCATTCCTATTTCCGGTCTTATCACCGGAATCAGCAGCTTAAAGCAAGGCTCAGGAATTCCCGGAATCATTGCTATTATTTTGAATGCAATCGGAACCTTAGGTGCACTTGGCTTCATCCTGTTAGGCTTTTTAGGACTTGCACTGTCATAATTTGAATTTGAGAAACATGCTGCCGATGCAGTTAAGGGTGTCTCAAAACCATGACTTATTAAGGTCATAGTTTTGGGGCACCCTCTTTTTGTACCTTTCAAAGCAGTCTGATAATCAACGCATAGCCATCCTGCACATCGCTTCCACTCCATACGGCAACGCCCTCACATCTAAGCGCATACACGGATGGTGCAACGGGTATTTATAGCCTTCGCGGCTGTCGCCGGCTGCAAGAGCAACCATGATTGTGGGAACTTCATGGGAGACATATGCGAAATCTTCCGAACCGCCACTATTGCCCCCGGGCAGATCGCCGGCACGTAAGACAGGCAATGCTTCCTGCAAACATTCATAGCATTTCCCGGCTAAATTGGCATCGTTTCGCAGTGTTGGTGCACCGGAAGTAAAAGTCACCTTAGCCGGTGTTTGAAAAACCATCCCCATCCCCTCCGTTATTTCTACCAGACGCTTTTTCAATAACTTTTGTGACTCTTCATCAAACGCGCGCAGACTTCCTTTTAGCACAATCCGGTCCGGAATTACATTTGCTGCCTTAGCCCCTTCGAGCGCACCTATGGTTAACACTGCTTTTTTGCCATATTCGAGCTCTCGTGCTTTAATCTCTTCTAAGGCAACCATCAGATGTGCTGCCGTTGTAAGAGGATCTTTGCCAAGATGCGGCATCGAAGCATGACATCCCTGTCCCTCAATTTCTATTCTAAAAAATGCTGCTGCCGGAGCACTCACACCCCCCTCTGCAACAATCAAGGTTCCTGTCTCAATCGGCACACCGCACATCACATGCAGCATCATGGCTGCGCTCACCTCCGGGTTTCTGAGAACTCCTGCTGCCAACATATCTTTCGCTCCCTCAAGCACTTCTTCTGCCGGCTGAAACATCAGTTTAACAGGCTTTGCGATTTTGTCTTCATTCTTTTTCAAAAACCGCGCAGTACCTAAAAGCATTGCCGCATGCGCATCATGACCACAGGCATGCATGTTACCGTTTTTCGATGCAAATGCAAGTCCGCTCTCCTCCATGATTGGCAACGCATCCATATCTGCACGCAAAAGTAACACCTTTTGCGGCGATGCTTTTGATACATTTTTGTCCTCTTCTTTCACCGCTCCTAACGTTAGCGTCAAACCGCTCCTTCCGCACCTGACCGGTTGCATCCCTGCTTGCGCTAAACGCTTTTGAATATAGGAAACTGTCTCATTCAATTCAAACCCTGTTTCCGCATGTTCATGCAAATAGCGATAATCTGCCTCCAGCTCCTTCACAAAATCCTCTTCAAAAATTTCCTTCATATTTCATTTTCCTTCCATTCATGGCTAAAAATATTGTTCCCCTATCACCCTTGGAACTATGTATAAAAAACACAAAAAAGCAGATACTACGCCTATAACAATTCATTGATAAAAGCGAGGTAGTACAATGTCAGTCTTACAAATCACCGGAGATAATTTCGATCAGGAAGTGTTACAAAGCCCAATTCCCGTACTGGTGGATTTCTACACAACCTGGTGCGGACCGTGCCGGCAACTTGCCCCCGTTATGGATGAACTTGCAAACGATGCAAAAGAGTTCAAGGTTGCCAAAATCAACATGGAAGAGCAATCCGAGCTCGCCACACGTTACGACATCATGAGTGTCCCTACTCTGATTGTTTTCCAAGGCGGTAAAGCAATCAACAAAGTAGTCGGCGTCCTTCCCAAGGAACAAATTCTGAAAATGATACCTTAAAAGGACCTGCATGATTCCTACGGCAGAATCCAAAAAAGAAAGAAACGAAATATAAAAAAATCAACTCTTGATATTTTCTTTCCTTCTGCCGATACATACTTTGGTTTTAAAACTTTTTACTTTAAGGAGGAAAAAAAATGAAAAAGTTTATTGCTGAATTTATCGGCACCGCCGTACTCGTTACGCTGGGTTGCGGCACTGCAATGTTAGTTGGATGTGATTCATCAGACGGAAGTGCTTACCTATTAACCGCACTTGCTTTTGGTCTCGTAATTGTCGGAATGGCATATTGCGTAGGAAACATCTCCGGATGTCACATTAATCCGGCTGTATCTCTCGGTGTTTTATTAAGCGGTAAAATGACAACCAAAGATTTCATCGGTTATGTTATTTCCCAGTGTCTCGGTGCTTTTGCAGGTTCCGGAATCCTGCTTGCCATCTGGAAACTTGGCTCTGTAACAGACATGACAGGCGGTTTTGGTGCGAACGGACTTGCCGGAGTAAACGGTAATATCTGGGCCGGATTGATTGTCGAAATCGTGCTGACTTTCATCTTCGTGCTTACCATTCTTGGAGTTACAAGCAAAAAGGCTAACCACGGTTCCTTTGGCGGACTGATTATCGGTCTGACCTTAACCCTCGTACATATCCTTGGAATCGGACTTACCGGAACTTCCGTAAACCCTGCCCGCAGTATCGGACCTGCAATCATGGCAGCAATCACAGGAAACACAACTCCCATGTTAAGCCTTTGGGTATTTATCGTTGGACCTCTTGTAGGTGCAGCACTTGCAGCTTTCGTTTATAAGTATCTTGAATCGGTTAAAGAAGAGAAGGCAAACTAATCTTTTCATAAGCAATACATGCAAACAAAGCACTAAAAAAGAGAGGATACCGTCAAGCATCACAATCAGCTTACGGATATTCTCTCTTTCCTTTTCTCTCTGTTTCTTTTAAAAATTATAACTCTGATAACTGCACTTTACACGTTTCGGCATCTACGATTACAACGGATGCACTTGCATGGTTCCAATCAAGATTCGTACTAAGCACATAAATCATCGCTTTGGACTCTTCATTCTTCGCATCGTCCCAAAATTCCCGATCAATATAGCATTCAAACACCGCATTATCCTTGACTTTTCCATCTGCCGCGCAAGCCTTCAAATCAACTATTTGGTTCAAATAGTCTGACACGGGGATGATAAACTGCGCCTGTGATGCATACTCTGCCTCATATTCCGCTGCCCGTTCTTTCGTTGTTTCGAAACACACGCTGTACCAGCCATTCCCCTGCAAAACAGACGGCATATACGAAAATTCAAAATTCCGCTCCACATCTTTAGAAAACTCCGGAAACCATTCCGGTTCACGATTGTTATGATAAAGATTCAAAAAAGCAGACTGCATGGGATATTGCCATAATCCAAACGAGCTGACAAAGAGGGGCGGAAACACAAGAACAATGCCTGTAACCAATACGGTCCCAATCACTCGTTTTCCCACACGCTCAACGTTTTCTTTGGCAGTCCGGGTAGGTTTCATTTTATCCACAAGCAAATAAATAAATGCGCTTACAATACAAAACACTGCCAACACAAGAAATTTCCAAACTCCTGTAAACAAAAATCCAATCAACATAATCAGAATAATAACACCCAAAAAAATCCATGTAATCATTCTCGCATCCCCTTTTATTAACTATCTTTTACAGACATAATTATTACAACATTGCCGGATTTTGTCAACATCGTATGAACTTACTTTATTCGTATCTTTTCTTCACTTCCTCATAGTTTTGTGCGGTCATTAATGCCGTTCGCTCCGTATTCTTAAGCTTTACCGTATACGTCCATCTTCCATACACCTCAATCTGAGATATTTCGGATAATTTAATAATATAAGACTTGTGACATCTCATAAAATCGGAATCATCCAGCTTTTCCTCTATATTTCCAAGTGCAACGGAGGTTTTATATGTTTCATCTGCTGTCGTAATATAGGTTACACCGTCCAGACGTTCTACCATGATAATATCTTTTTTATCTATGAAAATAAGTTGTTCTTTTCCCTTAATCAACAACTTATCTTCCTGCACGGAAACACTCTGACCTTCCATTTCCCTAATGCGGGAAAGTGTCTTCTCAACCCGTTCCATGTTAAAAGGTTTCACCAGATAATCAAATGCATAGATTTCAAAAGCATTTGCCATATATTCACTATGCGCCGTTGCAAAAATAATCCGCACCTTTGGATCAAGCTCCGTCATAACCTTGGCACAATCCATACCGCTTGTCCCGCCCAAATCAATATCCATGAAAACGACTTCAGGGCGGTACTTCGTATAATCCGTTACCGCCTCTGCAAAAGTCCCGCAGGAGGAGACGACACGAAACCCCTCCTGCTTTTCAATCATTTTCGTTAAAATGGTTCTGATTGTCGGTTCATCATCCACTACCATTACTTTCATCATAGCCATCACCGTTTCTCATTCATTACTCAGACTTCACAACCTTTTTTTGCTCTGCAAAGGCATTGGCACCGTTTCCGATTTCTTTTTTCATCAAAGTGTCTGCCTGTACATTCTGCAATTTGTAATAATCCATCACGCCCATGTTTCCGCTGCGCAATGCTTCTGCCATCGCCCTAGGAATTTCAGCTTCCGCTTCCACAACGGCTGCCCTCATTTCCTGCTCGAGTGCTACAGCCATTGCACGACGTTCTTCTGCTCTTGCCTGTGCAATCTTATTATCCGCTTCAGCCTGCAAAATCTTTAAATTCGCACCAATGTTTCTGCCGATATCAATATCTGCAATATCGATGGAAATAATCTCATATGCAGTTCCTGAATCCAGACCTTTTTCCAACACAACTTTTGAGATTTCATCGGGGTTCTCAAGTACCTCTGAATGGCTCTGTGCAGAACCGGCAGTGGTAACAATACCTTCACCGACACGGGCGAGTACGGTTGCTTCACCGGCACCACCGATTAATCTTGCAATGTTAGTACGCACGGTAACACGTGCCTTAACCACAAGCTCTATACCGTCTTTTGCCACAGCCGAAATCTGAGGAGTTTCAATTACCTTCGGTGTTACACTCATGGTCACAGCTTCGAAGACATCACGTCCGGCGAGGTCAATTGCGGATGCCTGTTCAAAACTCAAATCCATACCTGCACGCTCCGCAGAAATCAAGGCATTTACCACAGAATCCACATTACCGCCTGCGAGATAATGCGCTTCCAACTGATTGACAGTAAGTTTCAAACCTGCTTTTGTTGCTTTGATCATAGGCATTACAATCTGTGCCGGTCTGACACGACGCAGACGCATACCAATCAAATTGAAGATACCGATTTTAACCCCTGAAGCAATTGCAGAAATCCACAATCCCATCGGAACCATCATAAAAAATCCGATTACAAGAAAAATAATAATTACCAATAATAAACATTTCCAAAGCATATTCTTTCTCCTCCTTCTTCTACTCTGTTTCTTTCACCAGAAGTTTGTTATCTTTCACCTGCGTGATGCGTATTTTTCTCCCTTGCGGAATGTATTTGCCTTCTGATAAAATATCGAAATCCACACCGTCGAAAGTCGCTTTTCCGGCCGGCCTCAGATCCGTTACAGTTATGCCCTCTTTACCTACCAGATATTCCAAATCCGAAGGATTCAGAAATCCCTGTTCGCCCTTCACATCCTCACGCAACACAATCGGTGTTTTCATCTTCCTGGAACTGAAAATCGTCATCGCAATCGCAAGCATAATTGCAAGAATCACAATAATGACAATTGCCATAATAATACCTGCCGATACCGTCTTTGCAGTCATAACCACTCCGGCCACCAGGCAAACAATTCCACTGATTCCCGGTACACCGAATCCCGGCATCATCATCTCAATGCCGACTAACAAAAAACCTGCCACCAGCAAAATAAGACCTATGATTTCCATCACTCCCATTTACATCTCTCCTTTCCGAAAGAACACCGTGAATGTCGTTTGCTTTTCTTCCGACGCCAACTCGATCTTTCCGTTGTTTTCCCTTGTTATATCAGAAACGATTGCAAGACCCATGCCATGTCCTTCACCCCTTTTGGTTGTTATGCCTCTCTTAAAAATATTCGTCTGCATTTCAACCGGAATGGCCGGTCCGTTATTGGAAATACTGAAACTATAACGTTCCCTGCTCTCGTTGATATCCACTTCAAGCTTACGCTCTTCTTCCTTCTTTTCAAGCGCTGTCATCGCATTGTCAATCAGATTGGATAATAACTTGCACAATTGCCAGTCTTCTACTTTAAGTTCCTTCAAATCTGATTTGACCTCGACATAAAAATCAATTTTTCGACTTTCTGCCTCTTGCATTTTGGCCATAAGAAGTGCATTTAATGCCGGTTTGGAAGTTTTGAGTGCTTTTCCTGTTTTCATCATATCCTTATACACCGGTGCCAGATATGTTTGAAGTTCCTCATATTCTTCAAGTTCCAAAAGTCCATATACAACCTGAAGGTGATTGAGGTAATCATGCCTTGCAGCCCTAAGCTCATAATTTAATTGCTCCAGATTATTGCAGCTCTCCTGAATGCTGATGTAACGCTCGCGTAGCCGCCTGTAATGCAACAATATGATACTAATACAAATTGCAAGTACCAACACGGCACCCAGAGAAAATATCAATCCTTCATGCATTTTTATCGCTCCTTATGTTCTAAAGATATCATTTTTTTGGCAACAAACAAGAAAAAACAATTAAACCATACACTTTCATTGCTAAACTGTCACTTTCCGTCTTTCACATTCTACCACAGCCCTCAAAGGAACACCACGAAAAATAGAAAAGATGCCCCTGCCTATGAGTAACATCATAGTTTGGGACACCCTTTTTCATCTTTTATTTCTTCAACAAAGCTTTAATGCAGGCATTATTCATCACTGCTTCCTTGTCAAAACATTCCGCATTTTCTTCCAATGAAAGGTCATACCACTCGCCGCCAACAAACGCATAGCTTTGTCCTTCCTGTGATACAATATGGTTATTTGTTTTGGTATTGCTAAGTATATCTTCACCCGCCGGTCCTTCTATCGGTGCCTGACCGGTAGTATCGCTGTTTAGATATTTTACCACAACACAGAAAGAATCTCCGGCTTCAAGCGGTACAGATTCCTCTAAATCAAGCACATGATATCCTGCATACGGCATTTCAACCTCTAATGTTGACATCCTGTCACCACTATCAGGAAATCCCTCGGTTGAATTCCGATAGACCGTAACTTCGATGGTCTGTTTCGGATCAATTGTGTATACACCAACCGACTTAACTTCACCTTTTTGTTCCATTTTGAAAACGTTGGCAATCGTGGTATACTCTTCGTCTGCAGTTTTGATTGTGTCATTATAACCAATTCCGTCATAAGATAAAATGTCTCCGTATTCAGCACGTGAACACATTTCATAAGAAATCATTTGCTGGATGGAAGGATCTTCATAAGAAATCCAAATATATCCGTCTGTGCCCCAAAAAGAACCCACGGTATCAAACACAATCCACGCTCCGTCATTCTGTGGTTTTTGTTCGCCGAAGTTTGATGTGGAATAATTATCATCCCAGCCGACTATCACTGCGGTATGTGATACAAAAGGCAGGCAGTTCGGATAATAATATGCCTGATTTTCTGAAATATATGGCGGAGACAGGAAATATCCAATCTGTAAGGCTCCCTTTTCCATAATTGTACGTTTCACCGCATCACGATCCTTAACATCCAGATAATTGGCATCCTTCAGCAGCCAGTCACCCATAAACATGCGTACCGAACCGTTCATTTCATTCTGCATCAGCTTTGCAACGGATTCTTCCAGTTCTTCCTTATTATTCCCTTTATAAGGCACTTTTTCTTCTGATACAGGCCCTACTCCGTTCGCAAGCTTTGGAACAACCTGATCATATCCGAATACACCGGAAAATGCAGCTGCCTGAGAAGCTTTTTCATTAATAAGTAAATATTTTCCATCTATGGTTGTTGTTTCATCATATCTGGTAGGATGATGGTAGGAATAATAAACCAAATGTGCTTCTGACAAATCAATATTTTGTTTTGTCGCTTTCCCCTGTACTATCAGGTTCGATTCGATTGCCGATATCGCAGAAGACGCCCAATCGATTGCCGCAGCATCCTGTCTCATCGGTGTTAACGCAATCTCGGTAATAAGACCTTTCTCTTCCAACGAGTATTCTGCCGGAATCTCCGACACTACATTCTGTGAATCCGCCTCTTCTTCCTGCGAGGAACTTTCATCTTCCGTTACATCCGTTACAGTTTCACCATTTCCGGATGCAGCCCAATCCTCTTCCCATTCAGCATAAGGATCTTTTTCACCGCATCCGCAAAATGCACACATCGCAAGTAGAATACTTGTTACTATTATTTTTTTCATACCTTTTCCTTTCACAATCTCATTCCTATTTTTTTGTTATTGCATTTCAGACATGATATTCTTCACATTATTTTTTCAATAATACCTTCATGCAGGCATTGTTTGCCGCAAGGACTATGCCAAGAGATTCCCCATTATTTTCATCAGAAAGATCAAGCCATTCGCCTCCACAAAAAGCATAACTTTGTCCGGGTTCTGAAGTATAATAGTAATACAGTCTAACACCTTGAATATCTCTGCTTTCATAGGTTTCTATCGGTGCCTGCGCAATTGTTTCACCATGTGCATATTTCAAAACGACACTGAATTTTTCTGCGCCGTTTACCTGTACCGTATCTTCCAAATCCACCACATGATACCCCGCCTGTTCAAAGGTCATCTCCATAACAGCTGCTTGATTTCCACTGGTAGGAGCACCTTCCGATACCCCTGTATAAACATTAATTTCTACCGACTGATTCGGATCCATCGTGTAAATTCCTATCGCCTGAACCTCTTGCTCCTCTTGTACCGTATAAATATTTGCAACGGTCGTGGCCTCCTCATCCGCAAGCTGAAGTGTTCGATGATATCCGACTTCATCATAGGAAAGAATCTCACCATATTCCGCTCGCGGACATACCTCATAGGAAATCACTTCCTGCATTGTAGTATCTTCATAAGAAATCCAGAAATGTCCGTCTGTTCCGAAATAATCTCCGAGACTGTCATATACCAGCCATGCGCCGTCATTCTTGGGTTGAGATTTTTCAAGGAAATTAGACTTAGAATATGTATCATCCCATCCGATTATCGTTGCCGTATGGGAAACAGAATTAAGGGTATACGGTGAATAATATGCCCCTTCCGGTGAATAGTATTTCTCCGAAGCATAGTAGCCAAGCTGAACCGCTCCCTTTTCAATGATTTCCTTTTTGATGGAATCGCGATCATCAACGTCGATATATTTTGCCTCTTTTAACAACCAGTCTGCCATAGAATCATATATCGTTCCCTGACTATCCGCCTCCATCAGCTTCTCAATGGATTCCTTAATCTCACCTTTGTTTCCTTCTTTAAACGGAACCTTATTCTCTGAAACAGGTCCGAATCCGCGCGCAAGGAACGGAATAATATTATAGTAACCGTATATATTATAGTATAAATCCGTCGGTTTCACACCATCTCCCGAATCCAGAACAATCATATCCTTACCGGAGTTTTCATCATAATTACCCGCGAGTTCATAATTATAATAAATGAAATGTCCCTCAGACAAGTCAATCGTATCTGCCGTTGCTTTTCCCTGTTTGATAATATTGGCTTCAATCACCTGAAAAGCAGAATATGCCCAATCCGCAACAGGTAAGTCATTCTGACTCTGCTTCAATTCAAGAGGAGTGATATACCCATAGTCTTCCGCATTATACGAAGTCAATGCAGCTACATTCTGATTCTCCAGACTCTCTATCGGCGGCTTCTCTGTCTCACTTTCCGCCCCGTCACTGTCTGTTGGTCCTAATTCGTTCCAATCTTCTTCCCATCCTGCATATGGATCTTCTTCCGTACATCCGCCCAAAGCGGCCATGGCTAACAATAAAGCTATCAATACCAGTTTCTTCATTTTGGTCCTCCCAAAAATATATTTTTTCATCTCCACCCAATCATAACATAAACACTATAACCGTAAACTGTGGGGCACAAAAAAAACATCTTTTGTTCAAACAATTTTAACAAAATCAGCCGGCCGCTTATCAGCGTTCGTTTTTATGAAACTGTTTACCATATTTCGTCCGTAACAAGAAAATTATATCCCTCTTCCATTCCTCTTATGAATGCCATATCATCTTCCCGTTCACGATTTGCCTGCTCCTGCTTTTCCTTCAGCTCATTCTTAATCATCTGTTCTTTTTGTTTTTGGGCCTGAGAAGCTGCCTGCTCCTCCTCTGCCTCCTGATCCTGTGGTGTATCAGAGCTGTTCTCTTCCTGTTGTGTATCAGGAGAACCCTGCGAATCCTGTTGCTCCTGCTGCTGTTTTTGCTGCTGTTCTTCAAGCATTGCTTCAATTTCTTCTTTCAGTTTCTCAGCCTCCCGGCTGTGACCGTCTCCTTCGACAGTCGCACAACCATCCACCAAAAGAACCTCCCTTGCTTTCAGCAATACCTGAATGGTATCTTCCCGGAATGCAGGATCATCATACTGTTCTTTTATTGTTCCAAGCATGGCAAGTGCAAGATTAATACGCACGGAGCATTCCTTCCCTTTCGGAAGATTCAGCGCAAGCGTCTCATTATAAGCTCTGATTGCATCTTCATACTCACCCTTTTGATAGTGAATATTTCCCTGATTATAATGCACAATATAAGACTGTGCAAAATTGAAAATGCCAAGCGGCGTTGTGCTGATATTATAATTCTGATTATTGTAATTGTAAATCAGAAAAGCATTATAGCTATATTTAAAAATCAGCACGGCACACAGCAAAAGCAATGCAAAATATCCAATTGCAAATAAAATCTTTTTCATTTTTAAACCTTTCGTTTATAAGCGATTACATCAAACACCAGCAAAACAGCAAGCGGAATCAGTAACCAGTAATAGGTGTCCGCATATCCTGCGGTATCATTTTCAAGTTCCGTCTCTGCGTTCTTGAATACATCATTTTCAATCGATTTCAAAATTTTGTCAACTTCCGACTGACTTGTCATATGCACATAATCAACACCCAAATCGGAAGCAATGCTTCGCAGATTCTTCTCATCAATTTTGGATATAGCTTTTTCAGAATCAAGAAGCGATTCATAAATCTCAATATACTCCGCTTCTTCTTCGTCGTCTCCATAGCTTAGAACCGGTCTCATTCCGCCACCCGTTCTGGTTCCGTAGCCAAGTACGGCACCGCCGTCCGTAAACAGACGCAGACGGGAATAGGATTTCAGATTATCACCGGTTGTAATCTCTCCGTCACTGATAAAAAAGACTATTTTACAATTTTCCCTGCCATCATTAAGCAAACTCTCCATTTCCTCCATCATGGCATTTAAGGAAGTTCCTCCTGCATGGAGTTTTGGTTCACCTTTCAAAAGGTCCAATGTCTGCATCGCCATATTCGTATCCGTCGTATACGGAACCAGCACATCTACCTTGTCGTCAAACTTCACGATGCTGAAAGATGCGCCCGGCAGTTGCTCCATAATATATTTGCAATCCCGTTTGACCGCATCCAGACGTCTTTCTTTTGCAAATCCGTAATCTTCCGCAACCATACTGATGCTGTTATCGATTACAAACATAACATCAACCTTCGGCAGCACTGTCGGAATTTCAACATCTTTGACCATGACACGTAGATTAATTATAAAAAGAAGTAAGATAATTAATATCTGCCTGATATATCCCATCCAGCCTTTTCGCTTCATAAACAGGAGACCGATGCAGATAATTACCATTACCCCGATTGGAATTATTGGGTTTATTATCATTGTTTTTCCCTCACACAAATTGGACAGAATATCACACACGTAATATCCTGCAGATTATCATATACGCCCCTATACACAACAACAGCAACACGAAAAGCACCTGTGGCTGGTCCATGACCAGTGTCTGCATTTCAAAAACTGCCGAAGTGGAGTTCTCGGTTGCTTCAATATCATTGATTAGCTGTTTATAAGCCTGCGGTGACGTGTTTCTGTAATATTTTCCACCGGTGCCCTGCATCCAGGTTCTGAAATTTTCTTCATCCTCAATATGGTCCGGTGCAATCGCAAAAACCTTCACGTCATGCTGCTTACAAAGTTCTGCAGCTTCCTCAATTGTAATCAAAGGATCGCCGTTTAACTGATTATCCGTTGTAAAAATAATACTTCTTGAACGTCCCGTATCTTCTTCAAGCTCCGGAAAACTGTATAATGTTGTTGCAAGTCCTTCACCGATATACGAGCTTCCCCAATCCGAAAGTGTCCCACCGTACTTATACGTATAGAGCGATAAATCAAAATCACTGTTACCGCTATCGTACTCCATGCTGTTCCACAGCACCTCTTTTAACCGGTCCAGCGTCTCTATTACATATTCGTAATCATTGGTTAGCGGCACCAGAAGTACTGTCTGTCCGTTAAAAATAGTAATACCAAAGCGTTCACCGTCAAGCTCTTCGACCACCTTCTTCAGGTTATCACAAATCGCGTAATTCAACTCGTCCATGGAATCCGATATATCCATGCACAAAAAAATATCACGATTGCGTACCTCCGGCTCAATCGTGGAGATTTTGACCGGACGAGCCATCATCACTACCACACACACAAGAGCAAACAGTATGCATACTGTTCCGAGTGCGGAGAAAAAATTATATTTACTTTTCAAATTTTTGTAATAAGGTATCTCTTCCACCAATTCTGCATTGGCCACCTTTTTACCATCCCGATATTTTCCTTTGCGCTTCAGACGCAACAGAACCAGGATGATAACAGCCGGGATTCCGACGTAGAGTACCCATGGATTCATCATGTCCATTGTTCCATTACCATCCTTGCTTTATTAATCGTACCAAAAATATCTCCCTGCTTGTCCTGTGAAAACTCCGGCGCATAGCAATCGTCAATCAGTTCAGCAAGACCCGGGATATTCCCCTTAGAAATCTCATCAAGCGTATACTTATGAACAGGTCTTCCGGTCAGTTCATAGGCACAAGAGCGCATCAAAACACTCAGCTCCTGATAGCCGCGACGGCTGTCCGTTTTACCGGATTTGCACCGTTGTTCCAATTCATCAAGTTTCACGCAATACTTTTGTTTGATTTGTGCCTTTGTAAGCGGCACTTCTTTTTTTACCGGTGCTACGGGCTTAGGCGCCTCTTTCTTTTTGGCTTTTTTACGTATGATCCAGATTACCGGAATCAAAACAGCACTCCCGACAAGCAAAAGCACCAGAAGAATTATTATCAAAACAGAATATTGATACATATCCTGCAATTCAACCGTAATAGGCATTGTTTTTCCCCTTTTATCTTGAATTCATGTGGCGGTGTTTGGTTAACAGGGCAACCAAAGAATCCACCATTTCATCTTCCTTTTCAATTCCAACTTCAGCGATGCGGTAACGCGTAAGCTTCGCTTTATTTTGTGCCGCAAGCTTTTCGCGGGTCTCCTTCTCAATCCTCTGCAGTTTCTTACTTCTTGTGAAAAAATCGGGAATATATCTGCGAAGTTCAAGATGAAACGCTTTTCCGTTCGTATAATCCGCATCTTGGATTCTGACAAAAAGTACATTATGTCGATGTACCAGTTTTTTCAATGTATCATCACTGATTTCACGAATTCCCATTGCATCGGTAATTACAAAAACAATCATCCTGCGCTGTATGTTTTTGACAATGAAATCAAGACTCTTCTCCAAATCGGAGGCATAGTCTGCATCCTTCTCATTATCATAAAAAGAAAGCATACGCTCAATGTTGTTTTCGCCCGTACGAAGCTGATGATACTGAATCATTCCGTCCCGATTGAAAACTGCTCCGACATTATCCCCTTTGTGTGCTGCAAGATAACCGATTATTCCGCCGGCATTCAACGCGAGCTTATGTTTCAGCTCCATTTTGCCGGTGTGACCGGACATTTTGCGTCCGCAGTCCCAGACAATCATAATATTATGCTTTTTTTCCGCTACATAACGCTTAACCAGTAATTTCGTGCTTCGAGAAGAAGACTTCCAGTCAATATCACGTATGTTATCACCGGGAATATATTCTCGCAGGTTTTCAAAATCCAGTCCGTTCCCCTCATAGACCGACTTGTAAGAACCATCAAAAAGATTGCCGGTCTTTTTGTTCGAGTAAATATTCACTTTGGCTCTGATTTGAGATACATATTTCATTTTCATGGTGTCTGTACAGCTCCCACAATTGCATCGATAATTTCTTCCTCCGTTACGCCGTCTGCTACAGCAGCATAATTCAGGGTAATTCGATGTCTTAAAACGCTGTGAACCAACACTTTCACATCCTCAGGTGTCACATAATTTTTGCCGCGCATCAACGCAATCGCCTTAGCTGCGTCCATCAAGGCAATTGCACCTCTTGTACTGGCACCGAGTACAATATACTCAGCATATTTACGATCAATATATTTGCCCGGATATCTTGTAGCATTCACAATCTCAACGATATATTTCTTAACAGCTTCATCAATATACACCCGTTGGGTAAGTCCCTGCAAATATTCAATATCTTCAATGGACGCCACCGCATTATGGTGCTTGAAAACATCCTTCTCAAGGCGGTTAAGAATCTCAAGTTCCTGCTCCGGCTTGGGATATGTCATCTTTTCTTTGAGTAAAAATCTGTCAAGCTGCGCTTCCGCAAGAAGATAGGTTCCTTCCTGTTCAATTGGATTCTGTGTCGCAATTACCATATAAACCTGCGGCATCTGATACACTTCGCCACCAATCGTAACCTGCTGCTCCTGCATAACTTCAAGCATCGCACTTTGTGTTTTGGCACTGGAACGGTTAATCTCGTCAAGCAAAACAAAATTCGCACATACAGGACCAAGCTTCGTCTCAAAAGAATTGGTTTTGTAATTAAGAATCTGTGTACCGATAATATCACTCGGCAACAAGTCCGGTGTACACTGGATTCGTGAAAACGCACCGTTCACTGCTTCCGTCATTGTTTTTGCAGCAGTCGTCTTCGCAAGTCCGGGCACCGATTCCAAAAGAATGTGACCATTGCAAAGCATTGTTGCCAGAAGTGACATACCAAGACGCTCCTGACCAACCATCTTACTGTAATAATAATTTGTAATTCTCTTTATAATCTCTCTGGCCTTATCCAACTCTTCCTGTGTAATCTTACCCCCATCATTCACGCCTCCTGCCATATTGGCATTGACTCCTGTCATACTTGCATTGGCCATATTGGCATTGGTTCCTGTCATATTCACATTGGCCATAGCTTCCTTTCCCATCGTTTCTTTCGTTTCCATGTTTTCTCCTTTCCCATGGCGGCCACCCCTATCGTTGCCGCACATTATATTTTAAATAATATCATAATAATCAGAAAATGTGTAGTACTTCCTTTCTTAAAATGTGAATTTTTTGTTATCAAACAGTATTTACGATGCAGAACACAACAAAAAAACGCCTAAAAATATAAGCAGCTACGGTAATACCAAAAAGGTTCACCGCAGCTGCTCTTTTCATGGGGCAGATTTTTTTCGCCCTTCATTCTTACGTATTTACATTTTTCAATTTGCCCGTTCTAGGAAACCACCACAATTCCATCCTCTTTGATTGTGATGTTCATTCCTTCTTTGACATAGTCCAAAAACTCTGCACCGAGGCTGTCAACGACAGGCATGGTAACATCATCAAGCCATACATCTGCCAAAACAGCACCTGCTGCCGCCAGGGAATCAATCGGCTCCGAAAACAACATACAGGCCGGCTGGCGTTTCATGGAACAGGCACAATAGAGTACAAGTCCGCCGGTGGTGGAACCAATCGTGCAGGGGAGACACAACGCCTTGCCTGCCATCTGCTTACCGTAAAGATCAGGATTGTTCTGATCCCCACAAGTCGCTTTTTTATCACCAAACTGCAGTGCTTTCTGAAATGATGCCAGCGTATTCAATCCGCCGTGAGACACAAGTGCCGGAGCACTGATGGTCCCGGGTGCTACAACTCTTCCTTTGAACTCTTTCATTTGGCATCTCCTTTCGTAATCTGTTCTAAAATCTCCTCATCCGTATAATACCTTGCGCTGGTATATGTTCTTAATTTGTTGCTGGAAGTAATGACCGGCATTTTCTCACTGAGCGGATTATTCATATACATAAGCGGACAGATATATGAAGTAATAACTCCTGTAGCTTTCAAGGTCGCTGCATGCGGTGTTTCCTCAAACTTTTTCAAAACTGCCGGGGCTGCGGTGAAAACAGTCGGAATGCAAACTTTGCTTTTTCCGGCCTGCTTTAAGGCAGCGTCTACTTTCTGCGTCCAGTCAATCAGCTGATTCAGACTCATGTGCGGACATCCCATAAAACAAAGCTTAGGCTTGGCATCTTTCTTTTTCCAAATCACCGGATAGCTTTCATATATGCGGGCAAGCTCTGCATCATCAATCACGTATTCCTTCGCATCGGGCATCACAAGATTAGTCCCCCATGCCACAGCTTCGGGTGTCAGATTTTCCACATGATAAAGACCGACCGCTCCATTCGAAGCAGTTGCCGCGCCGAAGTCTTTCAAATATGTTTTGGCAGCATCATCAAGCTCGTTGCCAATCCACTCATCCAGACCTGTGATAAAAGGAACCTCCGCCATTACTTTCATGCCAATTGCAGAACCAAGAAGCTGTGCTTCCGGTTTTTTCGTTGTCGCAACACGGACAATCCAGGTAGCCTTTCGCCCCTCGTCTGTCAAAAGTCCAAAATTCGGGACATATCCAACCACAGATCCCATCAAATCAATAATACCGGAATTACGGTTACATCTTGCCCCTAAAACAGAGTTTGCATAGACCACCGCCGAAGATTCGGACCAGGAGAGAATATCACCTTGCGCCGGAGTGTTTCCCACCTCATCCATATAGCAGGTACAGGTAAAAGCATCCTGTTCCATCAATCCGAGCGAAGTCAGCTGCTTCTCGTAATCATCCTGTTTCGAGTACATAAAATTCTTAAAAATAACATCCTGCAGTAGGTTACTCGGCACATTTGCATCAAGCGGCCGCGGATCAGCCGAAAACTTTTGCGTTGAAAGATTTCCCGACTCAATCAGCTTGTCCATTAAATCGTACACAGGTGTCAGTGCCTTCAATCCAAAGGAAGTCACCAAATGATTATATGTACTCGTCACCGGCACCATGGAATCCGCACCAAAAAGCTCTCCGTAACGCACCAGCGTTTTCATTACCCTGGCAAGGACATCGCCTTTTGCGCCGTCTAAAATTTCCTGTTGTTCTTTTGTTAAATTCACGTCTCGCTCCTCCTATCAGATTTTCATAGCCACTTCATACGCGCGCCACACTACCGTTCTTAAATTTCCGACCTTAAGACAATCGCCCACCAGATATACATTGCTTCTCTCCTTTGTGAGCGGATTGGAAACATAACCGGCCGAGCTGATTACGCTGTCGCAGGCAATCTCAAATGTATTTCCGTCCGCACCTTGACAGGTAATGCATCCGTCTCCAACTTCCTTTAATGCAGTCTCTAAATAGACAGGAATCTGATATAATGCAAACCACTCACGCAGGTAGGAACTGTTTGCCAGACACACACCGGTTTGCGCAACCAAATCATTTTTCATTTCTACAATAACCGGCTTTTTGCCTAAAAGAGCAAGTTCATATGCAATTTCACAACCGGTCAGGCCACCGCCGATTACCGCTACGGTCTCACCCACCGGCGCACCGTTTAGATAGTCACATGCTTCGATCATCTTCTCATGGCCCGGAACATTCTGAAGAACACGCGGCTTCGATCCGGTCGCAATAATGACAGGACTGCCCGCAAAGCGCGCAACATTATCTATCATTTCGTTATAATGGATTTCGATTCCGAGATCGTGCATCTGTTTTACATACCATGCCAAAAGTTCCCGCAGCTTGCCCTTGTAACTTTCCGCACTTGCAGGGATAAAAGTACCGCCGAGACGGTCTGACTTTTCATGAATCACAGGCTCATGACCACGCAGTTTCAAAACCCTTGCCGCCTCCATTCCGCCGATGCCACCGCCGATAATATGTACCTTTTTCGGATGTTTGGTCGGAATGATTTTATGCTTATTCCATTGCATGGTCTCTGCATTTACCGCACAACGTGACAAACGCAGAGAATCTGATAATGCCTGGTCATTGGGCACGCCTTCATAATGTGCCATATTAAAACATGCATTGTGGCAAAGAATACAGGGGCGGATATCCGCTTCGCGGTCTTCCATCATTTTCGTTACCCACTCCTGATCTGCAAGGAAAGGACGGGCAAAACCTGCACCGTCAATCAACCCGTCACGGATTGCATCCGCAGCCACACGAGGGTCCATACGACCTGCACAAATCATTGGAATGTCTACTACCCGGTGAAGCGCGGCAACATCGGACAGATTGCAGTTTTCGGGCATGTAAATGGGCGGATGTGACCAGTACCATGCATCATAGGTACCATTATCGCAGTTTAGTACATCATAACCTGCGTCTTTCAAAAATTGTGCCGCGATTTTTGACTCCTCCATATCACGTCCGGCCTCGGTAAATATCTCTCCCGGAAGTGCACCTTCGCGAAAACCTTTGGTTTTGGACTCTACGCTATAGCGCAATGAAACCGGAAAATCCGGTCCGCACATACGCTTGATTTCTTTCACAATTTCTGCCGCAAAACGATAACGGTTTTCAAGAGAACCACCATATTCGTCGGTTCTTTTATTCACATATTTAAGGGTAAACTGATCTAACAAATAGCCTTCATGCACCGCATGAATTTCCACGCCGTCAACGCCGGCCTCCTGCAAAAGCTTTGCTGTTTTACCGAAAGCTTCAATAAACTCCCGAATCTCCTCCACGGTCATCTCGCGGGAAGGCACCTTATCCGACCAGCGGTTCGGCGATGCACTCGGCGCTGCGGTAATTTTATCAAGATTCATAATCGGCTTGGAAACCGTACGCAACACCTTGTTCGTATATAGTGTCTCCATCACATGACTGATGGTAAAAGAGCGCCCAAAACCTGCAGTCAGCTGTACAAAAAGCTTCGCGCCCGTCTTATGAAACTCCGGCATCCAGGCTGCCAGTTCCTTATACATCTTCTCTTTCTTGTGTAACCATTGTCCCAACATCGGGTTGTAGACCGGCTGACACCCGGGCAGTACGAGTCCGCAATTATTTTTCGCCACTTCCATAATCAATTGCGCACCCGCTTTGTCGAAGTGGTTGATTTCCATCCATCCTAAAAGGTTTGTGCCGCCCATGGAAGTCATTACGATGCGGTTCTTCAACTCGCAATTACCAATTCTCCATGGTGTAAACAGGGGTTCCAGTCTTTGTTCCATAAATATACCTCCTTTGTATCCCGGTTCTTACTTCTTTGTTAAATCGTATCGGTTAAATGCATTTTTACTGTATTTGCAGATGATATAATATGCCCTTACTGAGAAAAATTGCTTCCGACCTTCGGAATATTGAAATCAGGATGCTCTCCTGACCATGCAGTCTGCGGCATACAGGATAAGAATGACATGTCCTCCTCAGAAATTGAGAAATCAAATATGTCGAGGTTTTGCTTCATGCGTTCTGCGCCGGAAGCTTTCACCAGAGGAATGATATTACGCTGCAGCAAATATCTGAGGCTTATCTGCGCCGGGGTTTTGGCATACTTTGCTGCAAGCGCTGCCATAATAGGATGCGACAGGAGTTTTCCGCGCCCCAGCGGGCTCCATGCCTGCGCAAAAATGTCATTCTTTCTACAATCTGCAAGCGCTGCTTCCTGCATATACCCCGGATGAAGTTCCAGCTGATTTACAACCGGCTTCACCTTACAATTTGCAAGAATGTTTGCGGTATGATGCGGCAGAAAATTACTTAATCCAAGTCCCCGAATGAGTCCCCGGGTGTAAAGCTCTTCCATTGCCTGCCAGGTCACAATATCACGCTCTTTCCAGTCCGTATCGTCCTCCGTGCGTCTTGGCCAATGAATCAGATAAAGGTCCAAATAGTCCATTTGCAGACGTTCCAGCGTACGCTCTAAAGCCTCCTTTGTTTCCTGATATCCCATTTCATCGATCCAGAGCTTAGAAACAATAAACAAATCCTTTCTTTCGATGCCGCTCTCCCTTACCGCCTTACCAAGTGCACGCTCCGTCTCGTAGAGCGAAGCCGTGTCAAAATAACGGTACCCTGCCGCAATGGCCTCCCGAATCATTTCACCGGTATCTGAACCATCCGGATTATAAGTACCAAACCCCAGACAGGGAATCTGCTGTCCATTGGACATTCTATAGTTCTCAATTGATGATTTCATCTCTTCTTTTTCTCCCCTTTCGGTTACCGTACGCCACTCCCGCATCCGTCATCAAAACAAACGGACAAGTTTGAGCGTCACAGTCTCAATTCATTCATGATACAAAAAAAGAAAGAGAAAAAACGTCACATAAGTACAGGATTGCACACGCAATCTGATGCATTTCTCTTTCCTTTTACATATATTAAATTATATCATTATTTTGAGATAATTTCAAGACTAATACTACCACTGCTTGTCGTCACCTCACACACTCCGCCGCTTGTTGTCTTAGGTACATCCACACTTCCGGAACTTGCATCTGCCACAAAAATCTTCTCTGTAAGGAGAGTTCCCTTAATGCTGCCGCTGCTTGCCTTCAATTTCAGCTCTGCCGCATCGCAACGCTCTAATCTGATTCCCCCGGAACTGTTTTCAATACAAATCTTTCCTGTTGTAATCACATCCCGGCAATTTGCACTGCCGCTTGTGTTTTCCGCATTCAGATTCTCGCAAGTCAGGTTTTCTAAATCAATTTCACCACTTGAAGCAACTATATTTATATCCGCTAATGCCTCAACCTCTCCGAGCCTGATACTTCCGCTGGTAGTTTCCAGTGTCATGTTTTCACATTTGATTCCATCCAATTTAAGGCTGCCGCTACTTGCTTTCAGTACTATGTCTCCCGGCGTCTGCACGGAAGATATGCTAATGCCGCCGCTGCTATTATTTACATTAAGACTATCCACGCTGATTTCTCCCACGTATGTGGATCCGCTGGAATTCTGTATTTCAAGCTCGCCATTGATATCTACGGTGAAATTGACTGTCCCGCTGGTTGTCTGCACTTTAGCCTTTATATATTCTGCTTTTGGTAAATAAACATTAACTTCGACAGGCTTAGTGTATATGCCTATATTATCACTCCAATCAGTCTGATCAATCTGTCTGATTACCAGCGTATCATTTTCAACCGATACTTCGTGATACAATTTATCCGTTTCTATACAATCCACTCTGACAGACCTGTCTTCTGACGGATGCACCTGTACATTCGCAACGCCACACTCCACATTCAGCTTGGTGAAATCTTCTTCAATCATATATGTATTTTCCACCATTTCAACAGTAGATATTTTTTCCAAACTAAAATCTGTCTTAGCCAAAGCAATTCCGGCAATTACAAGGCCAACCAAAATCATAGAAAAACCGGTTATGATTGCCCCTATTTTAAATTTCTTCATTATATTTTCTCCTTCCCGATAAAGCATTTTTTAATACTTGTTAATATCTTTTTGCTTAGTATTAAAATACCTTTTGTAACCAGATTAAAAGCAAAGAACAGTAAAATAGACACTCCCGCACAAACCAATCCGATACCCAAAATCAGGAACCCCGGCGCCACTCTTCCTCCTGTCAGGAAAACCACAAACGCAAACAAACACATCAATCCGGACAGCGCAATACTCAAATCCGCAATATATAAGGTTGCGATAATTGCCCATATTATCAGGTACAGGGATACCACAATCGCAATCACACTTAGCAGAATCGGTAACCAGATCGGAGCTGACAAAACCAGAAGAATGATTTCCCACGCAGCCAGTGAGCGCTTGGGTTTCACACGCTCTTTCACAAGTTTCGGAAGTGATACCTCCGAAAGAATCTGACCAATGATATCGTCCACCGAACCCAAAGCCTCAACAGCCTCATCCTCACTCAAACCGTCCTCTACACGGTCTTCTATCATTTCACTGTAATAATCCACAGACTTTTTCACATCATCCTGCGGCAGTCCTTCCAGCCTCCCCGCAAGTGTTGTAAGAAACTCCTTCTTACTCATCTCTCTTCTCCTCCCGTACTACAAAATCATAAATTGACACAATTTCTTTCCATTCTTCCTTAAAAGTTTCTATACGTTCCAATCCCTGCTTCTCAATATGGTAATATTTGCGTAACCGTCCATTATACTCAACAGTGCGAACCGTCAGTAATTCTGCCGCTTCAAGACGTCGCAAAATGGGATACAACGTAGATTCTGAAATTTCAACATATGGTTTCATATCTTTGATGATCTGATATCCATAGGAATCTTCATTCTTGATTGCCGCCAGGACACAAACATCCAGCAGACCTCTCTTTAACTGATTATCCATACTATACCTCCTTACGCGTTATACTATATACCATATAGTATTATGTTGTCAATAGTATTCTTGAAACAAAAAAAACACAATTGCACCCGAAAGTGAATTGTGTCTTCCATTCCTTCACGACAGACAACCTGTTGCCTGTCTGTATCAATATCATAAAAATATCTGCTAGATTCCGATTTCTTTCTCAAGCCATGCAAGCGCTTCCTCAACCGTTTCAAAGTGTCCTTCCGGAATACCGGTCTGAGACTGTTCCGTATTACGCATAGCCTGCACCTTCAACATGATGGATTTTCCTTCTGCAAACCCAATGGCTTTGCACCCTGCCGCAACCATTTTCTTCGTCATACCAACCAATTCTGCACCCTCAGCAGGTGTAATCGGTGACATCTGTGAACAATCCGCTATATATGCCCACGGTTGACCTCTCCAAACCGCAGCCTCTTCTAATACCGTATCTACTAACCATCTAATCTCACTCACATTTGTTTTACCAATGCCTGCAGATACAATAATTCTTCTATTCGGAATCTCATTTACAATTTGTGCCCCATTCTGTTTCGTCATGCGTCTGCTCTCCTTATATCGTTTGCCAATGCCTCAGAATCATCCATACAATCTACGCTTCCACCACAAATTGCTGAAAATTCATAGCAATATTTTAAAACGCTTAACAGCTATTGTCAATCGTTTATGTTTCACCGGTTCCGGTTTCCTTCAGCAGCATCTGCGTCTTCCTTCTTATCTGTTGCAGTTTCACCATAAAGAAACTTGTGTAGAATTTCCGTATTTTGCTGAAAATCAACCGCATACAAATTGCGACCGCCCATTCCCTTCATAGTTCCGTAAGTTCCTTTTGCCGGAATTGTCATCTGCTCAAAATTCTTACCAAGAACCGCAGGTGAATACTGTAGCAGACTAAGCATTTCCGTACTGCTCATATTCGTCTGTATTAACGGTAACACTTCATTCAACATTGCATCCAGTTCAAAAAGATTCATGTCTTTACACGAGGTCATTACCGCCTCAATTACATTCCGCTGGCGCTGCACACGTTTCCAGTCACTGTCTGTATAGCGCAGACGTGAATACTGTAGGGCATCGTAACCATCCAAATGATTCACTCCGGGATACATAAGATGTTTGGCATATGCATTGGTGCGAATTTCACCATTTAACGCCGATGCTTCCACATCCGTAAGTTCAATATCCACTCCACCAACAGAATCTACCACCTGTGCAAATGTGTTGAAATTAACACGCATATAATAATCTACCTCAATGTGAAACATCTCACGTACTGTACGAAGCATTAAATTTGCACCACCGTAACGAAACACATGCGTAATCCAATCATACTGCCCCTCATATTGCCCTTCAAGCACGGGTACACCCATGCCACGCTGAAGACTTACCAGCTTCATGGTATTATCGCGTTTATTCAGAGAGAGAATCATAATGCTATCAGCTCTGGCGTTCGTGCTGAATGCCTTCGTACGCTCATCCGTTCCAAGTAAAAGAATGTTCACAACATCCTTATCCGAAACGACTTCTCCTTCGGCCAAAATCGTCTCCGCCTCGCCCAGCTCTGCTGCCTCTTCATTCGAAATCAGCGAATCCGGAGCATTTTCTTCACTCGCATCATCAAGTAAATCATCTCCACTTATCACACCCGATGGCACTTCTGCCTCAAGCGAACCATCGTGATAGCTGAATTTATTCAGTTTAGAGAATACATAACCTGTCGCAAGACCAATCACCATAAAAAAAATCAGAATGATGCCGGCTAATACCCAAAATCTTTTTTTAAGCTTTCGTTTCTTTTTCTCTTTTTTCATACCTGTATCCTTTTAACCCTCATCCTTTTCTACAGCTGCAAGCCAAGCTTTCGTATTAGCCGCAAAATCCACAATTAACACAGACATCTCATTAATTCGCGCATTCCCCCAAGTGCCGTCTACCGGAATTGCGAAATTGTCTATTTCATAATCTGTAATATCTAATAAGAGTAAGAGAAGCATCGCACAATCGCCTTCGGTCAAATCCGTTTTAATCCGGGGTAAAAACTCCATCATCAAGGCATCCAATTCAGAAAGATTAAGTCCTTTCACCTTATCAAGACAAGCGAGAATGACTTCTCTCTGCCTTCCGGTTCTTGCAAAATCCGTACCAATATAGCGCACACGCGAATATGCCAATGCCTGACTTCCGCTCAAAAGCTTCATACCGGCATCCGCATTGGTTAGTATATCAGTCCCTTCCGGATTCCCAAGAAGCTTATTGTGATTCTTGATATAGTCATTCATAACACGTATTTCTTCCGTTGTTATATCAACCTCCACGCCTCCTACAGCATCCACTATATCCATTACAAAATAAAAGTTTACCACGGCACAACGGTCCACCGATATGCCGAAATTAGCCTGTATGGTCTCTGTAAGAAGTTCTGTTCCGCCATACGCATATGCCGCATTCAATCTGTTGTTTCCATGGCGTGGAATTGTCACATAGATATCACGTAAGAAAGATGTCATCACAATTCTTTCATCTTCACGGTTGATACTGACAAGAATCATCGCATCCGAACGGCCCGCATATGACGAACCACGCGTATCCACACCTATCAACAGCAAATTAAACAACTCTTCACCATATAATTCCGACTGTTCTTCCAACGCCTTCAAATTCTGTTCCAGGGCATCATCGATTTCCACAACTTCCTCGGATGTTACCTCCGAAATATCTTCATCATATTCTTCATTTGCCTCGGGTTCTTCCACGAAAACCTCCGATTGCGGTATTTCCGTTTGGCCTATATTCATATCTCTATCCAAGCGATAATAGTAGCGGGCAAAAAGCAAATATCCTCCAATCAAAAGAATTGATGCAATCACTCCAAGAATTGCCCCGGTCCAAATGACCACCCGTTTATTCCATTTACATTTTGATTTCATAATATATCTCTACAATCTTATTCTTCATATAATTCTTTACACTAATCAATGAATCCTTGCAGTATGAACTTGCAAGTTATTTGGATCTCAACGCTTCTGCATAACCAAGCAATCGCTCCTTAGATTTGCCGTTCAAACTTCGAAATTCTTCCAGCAGAGCATATTCTGCCGAACCTTTAAGAATAATCACATAATCCAATTGTCTGCATCGTTCGTTTTGCCCCTCATTGAGCAACTCATATACAGAAATATTCAAGGCATCACAAATAACCATTATCTTGTCTGCCGCCGGATTCGTACCCTTTCGCTTCCAGTCACTTATGGTACTTGGCGAAATACCTGTCATTTCAGAAAATTCTTTCTGCGATATATCCTTCTCCAACAAAATATCAAAAATCTTTTCACTGATCGTCATTGTTTAACCTCACTGTATTTATTTCATCTTTGGTAAAGCACTTTATTTCAGACAACCTACTATTTCTATCGCTAATAATTGCTGTAAATTCATTTCCCCCACCCAAAGCTTCCTCTGCTTGATTAATATTCTGGATTTCGTCGATTTGACAAGATAACGGTTGACATATCCCTAATAAGGACATGTTTCTCCCGTTTAAAGATTCCGAATAAACTCCTCAAGGTCTTCCGCATTATTCAAATTTAATGCAGTCTCAAAAAGATCATCCAGCTTATTGATATCGGTAATTGTACTTATTCTCGATCTAACTTCTTCGGAAATGTCGCCATATTTAGACAGAAGTTTCATAACGGATTCAGCCATGCCTTCAGCTCTACCTTCAGCTATGCCTTCAGCTCTACCTTCGACTCTACCTTTTGCCTTACCCTTACTAAATTCCTCATCCATCAGTTCTTCCAACAACATATAGCGTTCCTCCATTTCTCGGTCTCGCTTGATGTACTTCACCGTTTGTTGCAGCTTCTTCACAAGTTCATCATCGTACTCTTTCATACTGTCCTGCAGAGAAGCTCCCATGAAATGTAAAAAATTAACTAATTGTTTCGGAACCTCCGATTCATTCGTTCCCTTCGTGTTCAAAAATATGGTATGACGCCCGTCCCTGTACGAATACTCACTTTCTTCTTCCAGGACCGCCTTCACCGTATAGCGATACTTCGATAGCCCTATCGGATCATAATCACATAGAAAAATCACATATGTATCCGGTAACTCTTCGTAGCGTTTTCCGCATGTAAGCATCTCCATATCCATCTGTGCATGATAATAGCGCGAACGTTTCTGCAGCTTCTGCGGCATAATCTGCATCTCCACATTGAAATGCGTTCCGTCAGCTCCTTTCGCAAATACGCCCAGCCTGATACCATGGTATTCCGGATGATACACAATGCTCTTCTCTGCGCTGACTTCTACTCGTTCTATCTCCATCCCAAGCACACACGAAAGTACGTCTCTGCAATTATCTCCTTCCAGCATAACCGCCGCAAAAAGAAAACTGTTCTTCATCGTTTGTTCCTGCAGACTCTTTCTACCCATTACTTCCCCCTTCATCGCAGAGGAAGTCATTGTATGCGTTCATTATATCAGCACGACGCCAAACTGTCAATATACGTTTTCTCTTCGTATATACGTATTGCTTCTTTTAAATACAAGCCTGTCATCCGACAAGCCAATATATCCACTCCTATTTATTCCTGTTTATCTTCCGTAAAACCATCATACAAAAACTTCCTCTGCTGCTTTTACTTATTTTTTGATTTCAATTTTGTCGAAACGACAAGACAACTTTCCGGTCTCCCAAACAGAAGACCTCTTGTTTACAGATTCTGTACAAACTCCTCAAATACTTCTACATTCTTAACTGCCAAAGCATAATCAAAAAGTTCATTCAGTTTATTGATGTCAGTAATCTCATTCAGCTTAACCTTTATGGATTCCGATACTTCTCCATACTCGCCAAGTATCCGTATTGTCGCAGCAGTCATACCCTGAGCAATACCCTGAGTAATACCCTGAGCCATACCTTGAGCCATACCTGTCTGACGTTCTCTATCGAGCATCTCTTCATACAACATATATCGCTCCTCCATTTCCCGGTCCCGCTTAATGTACCTAACCGTTTGCTGTAGCTTCTTTACCAGTGCATCATCATATTCTTCCATGCTTTCCGGCAAAGATGCACCTATGAAATGTAAAAAATTAACTAATTGTTTCGGAACTTCCGAATCGTTCGTTCCTTTCGTGTTTAAAAGAATCGTATGCCGGCCATCTTCATACGGATACGAATTAGCTTCCTCCAATACTGCTTTCACTGTGTAACGATATTTCGAAAGTCCTATCGGATCATAATCACAGATAAAAATCACATATGTATCCGGCAATTGTTCATATTTCGACCCTCTTTTAAGAACTTCCATATCCATCTGGTCGTGGTAGTAACGCGACCGCCGTTCCACACGTTCCTGCGCCACCTGCATCTCCACATTGAAATGCGTTCCGTCAGTTCCTTTCGCAAATACATCCAGCCTGACACCATGGTATTCCGGATGGTACACAATGCTCTTCTCTGCGCTGACTTCTACTCGTTCTATCTCAATCCCAAGCACACACGAAAGTACGTCCCTACAGTTATCCCCTTCCAGCATGACTGCCGCAAAAAGAAAACTGTTCTTCATCGTCTGTTCCTGCAGACTCTTTCTACCCATTACTTCCCCCTTCATCGCAGAGGAAGTCGTTGTATGCACTCATTATAGCAACCTGCCGTCTAATTGTCAATATACGTTTTTTCTACGTATATACGTATTGCGAATCTAAGATAATAGCTTGCGAAACTGCAAGCCACAATCTCTATTCATATTCATTCAGCTAATTCCGGAATTCGTATAAAAGATATCTATT
>JAZSCW010000077.1:0-19129 GCA_045530835.1 Lachnospiraceae bacterium
AGTCCTGAGTAGTGTACGAATACATCATTTCCTGATTCGTCAGAAATGAATCCGTAACCCTTCTGATTGTTAAACCATTTAACTGTACCTTTGTTCATTATAGATACCTCCGAAAAAATAATATAGCCGTTGCAGTGTAGCAACACATTTAGAATAGCATACGGACGGCGAAAAGTAAAGAAAAAGTTAAACGAATGTTCTGTCTCAAGAGGTGGAACCAAGCAAAAGAAACTTGCGTATTAATGCAAAGTATGATACTTTATTGAGCATAAAATAAGTTGCCGAAACAGGTTAGTGAATCAGGAAAGAAAAGGGGTAAAAAATGAAAAAGTGCTTTGGTTTTTTGACGAATTTTTTGAAAGAATTTTTTATTGATGGGTTGACCGGTATGGCACAGGGCTTGTTTGCCACATTGATTATCGGTACAATTATTTCTCAAATTGCGTCATGGATTCCGGCATCCTTAGGAATCGGAACGTATGTACTTATCATGGGAAAGATTGCGATGCTTCTGACAGGTGCCGGCATTGGATGCGGTGTTGCAATGAAATTGAAGGCTGCGCCTTTGGTAACCCTTTCCGCTGCAGTTTCCGGTTTTCTAAGTGCGTATGCGGCTAAGATTATTGCAGGAAGTGTTCTTGTGGAAGGAGCAATGCATTTGAATCCGCCCGGTGAACCGCTTGGAGCATTTCTTGGTGCGATTGCGGCTGTTTATATGGGAAGATTTGTTTCGGGAAAGACAAAGCTGGATATTATTCTGACGCCTTTTGTTTGTATTGTTACAGGAAGTACGGTAGGACTTGTGCTTGGAACTCCTATCAGCAATTTCATGACGCAGGTAGGTGAGTTGATTGCATTTGGTACACAGCAGGCACCGTTTTTAATGGGCATTATTGTATCTGCCTTAATGGGCATTGCGTTGACGCTTCCGATTAGTTCAGCTGCAATCGGTGTTATTCTTGGACTTTCCGGTATTTCGGCGGGTGCTGCAACGGTAGGATGTTGTGCTAACATGGTAGGTTTCGCGGTTGCAAGTTTCAAGGATAATAAATGGAACGGTCTTTTTGCACAGGGTCTCGGAACAAGTATGTTGCAGATGGGCAATATTGTCAAAAAACCTACCATCTGGATTCCTGCTATTATTGCAAGTATTGTTACCGGACCGCTTGCGACCTGCGTTTTTCATTTTCAAAATAATGCTACAGGGTCCGGTATGGGGACGGCGGGATTGGTTGGTCCGATTAATGCATATAATACAATGGTTGCTGCGGGGGTTGAACCGTTGTGGGTATTGGTGCAGATTCTGTTGCTTTGTTTTATTGTGCCGGGCTTTGTCGCTTGGGGAACGGCATGGGTTATGCGCAAGATGAAGTTGTTGAAAGACGGAGATATGAAACTTGATTAACAATCTGTTTTCAATGTATTCGAGTGACTTTGGTATATTTTGAAAAAGATTATTAAGGAGAAAATGCGATGAAGGGGATTTCACTTACAACGCTTTGTTATATCGAAAAAGATAATCATTACCTGATGATGCACCGCGTGAAGAAAGAGAATGATTTGAATAAAGATAAATGGGTAGGCATCGGTGGTCATTTTTTGGAAGGAGAAACGCCGGAGGAATGCCTTTTACGTGAAGTGAAGGAAGAAACAGGTCTTACGCTGACGACATGGCAGTTTCGGGGAATCGTTACGTTCTTGTCGAATGAATGGCCCGAAACGGAATATATGTGTCTTTATACAGCCGACGGATTTGATGGTATTCCGGGCGAGTGTGATGAAGGAATTCTTGAATGGGTTGATAAGGATAAAGTGTATGATTTGCCAATCTGGGAAGGTGATAAAGTGTTTTTTCGCCTGTTGGAAGACAGGCGTGAATTTTTCTCTCTGAAGCTTAGGTATGAGGGAGAAAAGCTTGTAGAAGTCATTTTGGACGGCAAGAAATATGAAAAATGAAGATAAGAAAAAAATGATTCAAAAAAATGATTGACAATTAAAAAGCAAGTGATATAATTGCATTAGAAATTTTAAGGAGAAGCGTCATGATAAAGAGTGTAAACAATTTATTTGCATACTTTTATTTTTACTTTTACTTTATTAATCCGATTAATAAGGTTTCTCTGTCGTGCAAATAAACAGACGCTTATCTATATTGTTTAGTCTGCCTGCGTTTCAACAGAGAAACGCAGGTTTTTTAAATTTATAAATAGAAAGAAGGATAAAAAAATGATTATCGTATTAAAGAAGGATCCGAATCAGGAACAGTATGAACATTTGCAAAAATGGTTGAAGGATTTAAACCTTGAAGTGCATGTGTCGGAAGGTCGTCATTCTACTATTTTAGGATTGGTAGGCGACACATCAATTGTTGATATTGATCTTGTTTCCGCAATGGACATTGTTGAAAAGGTGAAAAGAATTCAGGAGCCTTACAAAGCGGCGAACCGTAAGTTTCATCCCTTGGATACAGAGATTGACGTAAATGGTGCCAAAATTGGTGCCGGAAGCTTTGCGATGATTGCAGGTCCTTGTTCTGTTGAGACGGAAGAACAAATTATTTCAATTGCAAAAGAGGTGAAAGAGTATGGTGCAACAATGTTGCGTGGTGGTGCGTTCAAACCCAGAACTTCACCTTATGCGTTCCAGGGACTTGGCGGTGACGGAATTGAGCTTCTTTTGAAAGCCAAAGCAGAGACCGGGCTTCCGATTGTAACCGAGATTATGGATTTGTCTCAGCTTGATTTGTTTGAGGAAGTTGATGTGATTCAGGTTGGTGCAAGAAATATGCAGAACTTCCAGTTATTAAAAGAGCTTGGCAAGACCAAAAAGCCCATTTTGTTGAAAAGAGGATTGTCCAGTACCATTCAGGAATTTTTGATGAGTGCGGAATATATTATGGCAGGCGGAAATGAAAATGTTATTCTTTGTGAGCGCGGAATCAGAACTTTCGAGACAGCAACCAGAAATACGCTTGATATTTCTGCGGTGCCTGTTTTGAAAGAAAAAACACATCTTCCGATTGTGATTGACCCGTCCCATTCCACAGGATATTCTAAATACGTGAAGTCAATGTGTTATGCATCTACAGCTGCCGGAGCGGATGGGTTGATTATTGAAGTACATAACGACCCTGCGAAAGCATGGTGTGACGGACAGCAGTCAATTACTCCTGCTGCATTTGCAGAAATTAACAAAGGTGTACAAAGAATCAGAGAGGATATTATCGGTTTATGATTTCAACAGTTGGTATTGTCGGACTAGGATTGATTGGCGGCTCCATGGCAAAAACTGTAAAGGAAACCACTGTTTGCAGGATTTATGGTTATAACAGAAGTAAAAATATTGTGGAGCAGGCAATTGCAGAAGATGTTTTGCATGGTGAACTCGATGAAACGAGTTTGCCGGAATGTGATTTGATTATCTTATCGTTATATGCCGGCAAAAATATTGAGTATGTGAAAAAAAATATTCCTTATATGAAAAAAGGTGCGATTTTAGTTGACTGTACAGGAATCAAAGAAAGTATTTGTAATGAACTTTCGGATTTTTGCAAAGAAAGAGGAGCTTATTTTATCGGTGGTCATCCGATGGCAGGAATTGAAAAATCAGGTTACCAGTATTCTTTTTTCGGATTGTTCAACAATGCAACCATGATTCTTTGCAGGGATCATAATACAGATGAAATATTATTGAAAGAAACCAAAGATTTTTTCCTAAAGTTAGGCTTTGGAAAAATCAGGGAGTCGACGCCTGCAGAACATGATTCGGTAATTGCATATACTTCCCAGTTGGCACATCTTGTATCGAGTGCATATATTAAAAGTCCGACCTGTGAGAAGCGTTACGGTTTCTCGGCGGGCAGTTTTAAGGATTTGACGAGGGTCGCATATTTGAATGAAGATATGTGGACAGAGTTGTTTGCAGAGAATCGTGAGCATCTGCTGGAAGAGTTGGATGATTTCATTAAGAATATATCCGATTATCGGGATGTTTTGGCGGCAGAGGACTATGAAGGTTTACATAAAATGTTGGCATGGGGAAGAATCTGTAAAGAGAATGATAATCGTCGTGAAGAAGAATATAAAGCATCATCCGAATAGTTGACATAACATTTATTAACAGAATGCAAGGCGGATGATAAGGCGAATAAAAAAATAAGTTTACATAACAAGGAATACAATCATGGAACAAATCGTAAAAGTGAGAACAAGCACAAAAGAATATGAAGTTATTATCGGAGAAGAACTTCACTATGGGCAGGAGATTTCCAAGGTAAAAACGCCCTGTAAAGTAGTTGTTGTCAGTGATGATACTGTATTTTCATTATATGGAGACAAGTGTGTCACTGAATTAACAGAATGTGGTTTTGAAGTTTTTTCTTTTATATTTCCTAACGGTGAGAAATCGAAGAATTTAGCTACAGCAGAACAGGTACTTTCCTTCTGCGCAGAGAACGGCATTTCGAAGTCTGATCTTTTGGTCGCGCTCGGCGGTGGTGTGACCGGTGATTTAACCGGATTTGTGGCATCGGTATTTTTAAGAGGTATGGAATATATCCAGTGTCCCACAACCCTGCTTGCAGCAATTGATTCATCTGTGGGAGGTAAAACGGCAGTGGATTTGCCGCAGGGCAAAAATCTGGTTGGTGCTTTTCATCAGCCTTTGAGAGTGATCTGCGATACCGATACGTTTCAGACTCTACCCGCAGAAGTATTTTCAGATGGTATGGCGGAAGCTGTTAAGTACGGTATGATTCGTGATTTGGAACTTTTTGAACAGTTTGAAAAGAAAGAATTTGATATTTCAGATATGGTAAAACGATGTGTGCAGATTAAAGCGGACATCGTAGGTGAGGATGAGTTTGATACCGGTGTGCGTAAGCTTTTAAACTTTGGTCATACGGTGGGCCATAGTGTGGAGAAATTAAGTCATTATGAAATACCGCACGGCAGCGCTGTTGCAATCGGAATGGTAGTAGTGACCAAAGCGTATGAACAGGCAAACGGATTGGATGCTTCGATGTCGGAACGTTTGATTAAAACTTTGAGAAACTATCAGTTACCAATTTCCTGTGAATATTCGTTGAAGGATTTGGCAGAGCAGGCGATTTCCGATAAAAAACGTGCAGGTAATACAATCAGCGTTCTTTTGCCGGAAAACATCGGTAATTGTGTTATTAGCGACATGAGTATGGAATCATGGATTACATTTGTTGAAAAAGCTAAATAAAGAGAGCGGACAAAGAATGAGGATAAAGCAATGGATAAGAAAGTTTTACCGGCAGGACGGTGTAGTGGAATATTAGAAGCGATTTCATCAAAATCCCATGTGCACCGCTTGTTGATTGCAGCTGCTTTGGCGGATGATAAATCTGTTATTGAAACCAATATTATATCGGAAGATATGCAGGCTACCATAGATTGTTTGAATGCAATCGGTGCGGAAATCAGTGTGGAAGAGAGTAGAATTTATGTAAATCCGATTTCCTGTTGTTTACAGGGGGATGAAGGAGAGAAAGTTCTTTTAAATCCACGTGAAAGTGGTTCTACCGCAAGATTTATTCTCCCGGTCGCAACTGTATTATGTAAACGGTTTCGGATGGAGGGGCACGGAAAATTGCCGACGCGTCCGTTTGCACCGTTATGTGAATGTATGCGAAAAAACGGTGCAGTGATTTCAGGGGATTATATTCCCTTGGAGGTAAGTGGAGAATTAAAACCCGGAACTTACGAATTACCGGGAAATATTTCCTCACAGTATATTTCGGGATTACTCTTTGCGTTACCTTTACTGGATAATGATAGCAATATTATGTTAACCACAAAACTGGAATCAAAGGCATATATTGATATAACAAAGGATGTTTTGGAACAGTTCGGTATTCAAGTGATTGAGACAGATGGCGGTTATCATATTCCCGGGAAACAGGTTTATCATTCTCCCGGTATCATCAAAGCAGACGGAGACTGGTCTAATGCAGCGGCATTTCTTTGTATGGGAGCACTTGCAGGAGAAATTACTTTAACAGGACTGGCATGTGATTCCACACAGGGAGATAAAGAAATTCTTTCTGTTCTGGAACAGTTTGGGGCAGAAGTGATTCAAGAGAATAACGCTGTCACAGTAAGAAAGAAGGAATTAAAGGCTGTTAGGATCGATGTTTCCCAGATTCCTGATCTGGTGCCCGTTCTTTGTATGGTGGCGGGACTTGCAGAAGGAACAAGTGTGTTCGAGAATGCGGGGCGGCTTCGCATGAAGGAGAGTGATCGTATTGCTACGACAAAGGCTTTATTGCAGATTCTTGGTGCAGATTTGAATGTAGTGGAAGAGGACGGCATGACCAATCTTTACATAGAAGGCGTGAAAGAATATTGTGGCGGAATGGTAGACGGTGCGGGAGATCATCGTATTGTGATGGCGGCAACCGTTGCATCCCTGCGTGCAACCAAAGACATTTTGATTCAGGGGGCGCAGGCTGTCAATAAGTCGTATCCCGGCTTTTTTGAAGATTTTAATAAGGTTATAGGTTAAGGAAGACGTTATAGAAATTATTATATTATGTTGAAATGGTGAGGATGAGGTGAATCAGTTGAAACTTCCGATACAGATTGAGAGAATAGTAGCGAATAAAGAATATACAGTTGATACACTTGGTATGTCAGGCAGTCAGATTCTGCTGTATGATGATATGGTTCTAAAGATTGAGGAATATTCTGAGGAAGTGGATAGAGTGGTTGACATAATGAAGTGGCTGGAGGGTAAGATTCCGGCACCGAAGATTCTTGCGCATGAGGTGGAAGATGATAAAAGCTTCCTGCTGATGTCAAAAATCGGTGGCGAAATGTCCTGTAGCCAGTATTATATGGAACATCCGGATATTCTTTTAGACGGTTTGGTCAGTGGATTGAAAAGATTGTGGGAAACAGATGTGAAGGACTGTCCCTGTGTGCGGGATTTGGACGAACTTCTGAAAGAGGCGCGTTATGCGGTAGAGCATGATCTTGTTGATGTGGATAATGTTGAACCGACAACATTTGGAGAAGATGGTTTTAAGGATCCGGCAGATTTGTTGAATTGGTTAGAAAACAACAGACCGGATTTTGAACCGGTGCTTTCGCATGGAGATTACTGTCTGCCCAATATTTTTCTTGAGAATGGTGAAATCAAAGGTTTTATTGACCTTGGGAGAGCCGGAGTCGGAGATAAATGGAATGATATTGCACTGTGTTACAGAAGCCTGAAACATAATTTTGACGGAACTTATGGTGGCGTGATAAAAGAAGATTTTAATGAGGAGTTGTTGTTTGAGAAGCTTGGCATTGAGCCGGACTGGGATAAAATCAGATATTATCTGCTTCTGGATGAGTTGTTTTAATAAAAGGAGAGCGTGTGATGAATTACGATTGTTGTATAGAAAAGAATCATCATTGGTTTCGATATCGTGCGGGTGGTATTCTGATTCATGACGGAAAGATGCTTTTTGTAAAAAGTAAGTTTGACGCATATTATTACATGATTGGTGGCGGTGTACATATGGGCGAACGTTCAGACGACTGTATTGAACGTGAAATCTATGAAGAAACCGGATTAAGAGCATCCGTAGACAGGCTTTCCGTTGTGTGCGAGAATTTTTTCAAGGGTTTTGGGGGAAACATTGAGGGCTATGATTGCCATACAATAGAATTCTATTATTATATGAATATCCTTGATGATATAGAATTATGTAACCCCACAAATGATGAAGGAGAGACATTTGCCTGGCTACCGATTGAGGAAATCAAACATGCGGATATTAAGCCTTCTTTTATGAAAGATATTATAGGCAGGATTATGACGGAGCGACAAGTGATACATGTGATTCAGGAAGAGGATAGGTAAAAGAGGTATTGAAATATGGCGCAGCAAAACATATATGACAATGAGATTTTTTTTGAAGGATATAAAAAAATTCGGGAAAATAAAGCAAACGCGAACATTTTATTTGAAATACCGTCCCTGTTTGCTATGGTGCCTGATTTGAAAGGAAAGAAAGTACTGGACTTGGGATGCGGATTCGGAGAGCATTGCAAACGCTTTGTTGAATGTGGTGCATCCAAAGTGGTCGGCATAGATATTTCGGAACGTATGCTTGAAGTAGCAAAAAAAGAGAACAGTGCACCGGAAATTACATATCTGAATATGCCGATAGAAGATATCTCACAATTGACGGAGCACTTTGATATTGTGGTGAGTTCACTGGCATTGCATTATGTGAAGGATTTTGCGGATGTGATCAGAAATGTTTATGATTTGCTTGAGAAAGACGGCGTTTTCATTTTTTCGCAGGAGCATCCGTTATGTACGTGTCATTCAGGGGGAGACAGATGGACCAGGGATGAGAACGGAAACAAACTCCATGTGAATATTGCGCATTACGGCGTGGAGGGCGAGCGCGAACTCGTTTGGTTCGTTGAACATGTGAAGACATATCACAGAACGTTTTCAACTATTATGAATACTCTGATTCAGGCAGGATTTACGGTAGAAGAAGTGATAGAACCGTTGCCGACGGAGGAGTTGCTTGCACGTTTTCCGGAATATGGGGATTTGTTCCATAAACCGGATTTTATGCTGGTTCGAGTTTGCAAATAATGATTCCGCCAATTCGACGGAGAAGCGGTTGTGAAAGAGTAGCGACATAAATAGGAGGGGACGGAATGATATACAGATGTCAGAATTGTGACAGTGCATTGGAATTTGATCCTGTATCAGGTATGATGCAGTGTCTCCGATGCGGTTCGTTCTTTGATGTTTCGGAGTATAACCATGAAACAGAAACGGTAAAGGAAGTTTATAATTTCGAAGCGGATTCTTTGGAAGAAGCAGAACCGGAAACCATGGAATTAAAAATCTATACCTGTACTTCCTGCGGTGCCGAACTGGCGGTAAACGATGCGGAAGTTTCTACGTGGTGTTCTTATTGCGGACAGCCGGCCGTTGTTTACAGTCGTGTGTCAGAAGAGCAGAAACCGAAGTATATTTTACCTTTTAAGGTAACGCAGGAAGAGGCTATTCAGGCAGTACGTCAGAGTGCACCGAAGAAATGGTTTCTCCCGGATTCGATTAAGAATTTTGAAGCAGATAAGATTCGAGGAATCTATGTGCCGTATTATCTGTTTGATGTTTATTATAATGATTATCAAAATATTAGTATAGATATATCAAATGGGAAAGGAGAAGCAACGCATCGTCCATATTCATTGTTGGCTGAGTGTGATTTTGAACATATTTGTTGTGATGCGTCCAAACAGTTACCGGATGAATCCTCGCAGCGTCTTGAACCTTATAATTTCTACTATTTAAAAGAGTTTAATGCTGCATATCTTTCCGGGTTTTATGCGGACCGGAATGATTTATCACCGGAACAGCTGCATGATGTTTTAATAGAGCGTTGTAAAGAAATATATAATGCAGAAGTGTTAAGGAAATATACGCGCGCCAGTATTGTAGCGTGTGACCCGCGGTATAAAATTAAAAAGGAAGAGTATGTTATGTTACCGGTATGGTTTATGACCTTCCGATATAACAACAAACCATATACGGTTATGGTAAATGGCCAGACCGGTAAAGTAGTCGGAAGTGTTCCTGTGTCAAAAGCGAAATTGACCGGATTGTATTGGGGAATTGTGTTTTTGATTTTTATACTATTTATTTTGCCATTTGTGTTGCTTTGTCTAAGGAATATGATTTATTCCGATAGTTGGTTACTTTTGTTTTTCGGCAGTATGGTATTGGCCGCATGTGCATTGTTTCCCCATTTTATAGGGATTTACTATATTATCAAGTATACCGGGAATATGAAATTAACCCGAGCGGATGTTACTGCGAAGTATGTTAAAGAAAGGCGGGATAAAGTATGAGTATATTTTTACTTATCGCTGGTTTGGGTCTGTTTGTCTCGGTCTCAGTTGCCAATTTGGTTATCGGACGGATTCTGTATGATAAGAAACGTCTTGGAGACAGTAAGGGTGATTATGTCGATTTCTCAAAGCACTCTTTGCATGTTATCAGAAAAGAGAAGGGATTCAGAAAAATCTGAAATGAATCATCCGTATAGAATGGGACGTTTTTGTCCTATGGAAGAAGCTATTTTTTGTTAAGGAGAAATAGGTATGAGTTCATTGCTGAAATCAACATTAAATACCAGATTTTTACCTGTTGGAGGAATGCGTTATATTCGAAGTGATGTGCCTCTTTCCTTAAGTGAGGAAGAAATAGAATGGCTGATTGCAAATAATATCACAACGCTTGTGGATTTACGCTCTGAGGAAGAAACAGAGCGGAAACCTTGTTCGCTGAAAGAGCGGGATGGTTTTACGTATTTTCATTATCCCGTTACGGGTGGCGGAGGCACGCCGAAAAGCAGAGAACATCTTTATCAGACGTATTGCGGTATGGTGGATGCTCAGATGGAGAGAATTCTTGAGACGATTCTTGGTGCAGATTCAAATGTAATGTATTTCTGTACTGCGGGAAAAGACCGGACAGGTGTGGTTTCTGCATTGCTTCTGAGAAGACTCGGTGCAGAGGAGTCTGTTATTGTAGAGGACTACATGAAGTCAAAAGAGAATCTGATGGAGATGTTACTTTCTTATGTAGCATCGCATCCTGAGGTTGACCTTGATATCATTGTCCCCCGCGAAGAAAATATTTTTCGTGTTTTATATGATGAAGGAGATAAAAAATGATTGTTCTGATAACGGGAGCATCACATACGGGAAAAACTGCTTTATCGCAAAAATTGCTTGAGAAATACGGATATCCGTACTTTTCGATTGATCACCTGAAGATGGGATTGATTCGAAGTAAAAATACAAACCTGACAGCGATGAGCAGCGACACTGAGTTGACGGCATATTTATGGCCCATTGTGTGTGAAATGATTAAGACTGCAATTGAGAATGGGCAGAATCTGATTGTCGAAGGCTGCTATATACCGTTTGATTGGAAGAAGGATTTTGAAGAGCCGTATCTTTCGTATATCCGCTATTTTTGTCTTGTCATGAGTGAGCGGTATATAGAGACACATTTTGATGATATCAAATACTTTGCAAATGTGATAGAGAAGCGAATGGATGATTCTTATTGCACTTTGGAGAGCGTGCTGGAGGATAACAGATATATATTGGAAACAGCGCAAAAACATAATGTGGATGTGGTTCTGATTGATGAGAACTATGATATCGATATAGAGTTGGAATAACTTGAAAAGAAGACTCGGATGAAGAGGAAGAAAAGATTAGTTGTTTACGGTGTACATATTTGTGCGGAGATGGTTGTTGCGTCTGAATTGGAATATAATGCATTTGTAAAATATATTGATGATTATAACGAAGTTAAAAATATAAGTATTTATGAAATATATGACGACGGCGGACGTTATGTTGTGTGGTTCGATTTTTTATGAATAAGGAGGAAGAAAAATGTCATCTGCATTTGGAAATAAATTGAAAGTACAGATTTTCGGGCAGTCACATTCGAAAGGACTTGGTGTGGTGCTGGACGGAATTCCGGCCGGAATGAAAATTGATTTAGAGGAAGTGCAGCGATTCCTTGACCGCCGTGCCGGTGGTAAAAATGCATATTCTACCGCAAGAAAGGAAGCGGATACGCCTATGATTTTAAGCGGTCTGGTGGGAGATACTACCTGCGGTGCACCACTTTGTGCGATTTTTGAGAATGCCAATACCCGCTCCGGTGATTATGATAAACTGCAGGGTAATTTAAGGCCTTCTCATGCAGATTATGCGGCTTGGGTAAAATATAACGGTTTTCAGGATCGAAGTGGCGGAGGGCAGTTTTCAGGACGCTTGACTTTGCCATTGTGTTTTGCGGGAGCGGTTTGCATCCAGCTTCTTAGGCAGCAGGGAATCAATGTATATTCCCACATTTTATCCATTGGCGATGTTGAAGATGAAAAGTATGATTTGGTTAACATAAATACTAAAACCTATGAACCGGGTGAGTTCCCTACTTTGAATGCAGAAGTAGGGAAGCAAATGGTTTCTTTTATGACGGAAGTTGCCAAAGACGGCGATTCCGTAGGCGGCATAGTGGAATGTGCTTTCACAGGTATGCCCGTAGGAGTAGGCGAACCCATCTATGATAATGTGGAAAGTTGCATTTCTCATGTGATGTTTGGTGTTCCTGCTGTAAAAGGAATTGAATTCGGTATGGGATTTGAAGGTGTGAAACAGCGCGGTAGCCAGTGTAATGATGCTTTTTATCTGGATGGGGATGAGGTGAAAACAAAGACCAACAACTCCGGCGGAATTCAGGGTGGTATAACAAATGGCATGCCTGTGGTGTTCAGAGTGGCTTTGAAGCCTACGCCTTCAATTTACAAGGCGCAGGATACCGTGAATTTTAGAGATAAAAAGGAAGTAAATTTCCAAATAGAAGGACGACATGATCCCTGTATTGTACCAAGAGCCTTGCCATGTGTGGAGGCAGCGGCAGCAGTGGCGTTGTATGATCTTTTGCTGCAAAAGTAGTTGTTTTATTAGAAAATGTAATATGAAAAAAGTTTACATAAAGTGAGGTAGGAAACAATGGAATTAAATGATGTAAGAGTGAAAATTGATGCAATTGATGACCAACTTGTGGATTTGTTCAAGCAACGTCTTGATCTTGCCATGGAAGTAGCGAAGGTGAAGGAACGTGAGAACCTTCCGATTCTGAATACAGCAAGAGAACGTGGGATTATTAACCGTCTGACGCAGGAAGAAGCGGATGATATGGCCGGATATATTAAGATTTTGTATACATCGCTTTTTGATTTGTCCAGAGCACATCAGGCGTCATATCTTTATAGAACTTCCGAGATAGGTGATAAAATCAAAAAAGCATTGGAAGAGACACCGCAATTATTCCCAAAGAGCGCAACTGTTGCTTGTCAGGGTATTGAAGGCGCTAATTCCACAGTGGCTTGCGAGAAGTTATTTGAAAGACCAGCTATTGTATATTTCAACACATTTGAAGGTGTATTCTCTGCAGTGGAAAAAGGATTGTGTCAATACGGAATTCTTCCTATCGAAAACAGCCTTCATGGTTCGGTTATTGCGAATTACGACCTGATGACAAAACATCATTTTTATATTGTAAACAGTGTTAAAATCAAGATAAATCATTGTCTTATGGCGAAGCCGGGAACGAAGAAGAGTGCTATCAAAACGATTTATTCCCATGAACAGGCTTTGGGGCAGTGCAGTGAAATGCTTGCAAATATGGATGTTACGGTAATACCGTGCGAAAATACTGCAATGGCAGCTAAATTGGTTTCTGAAAGTGATGACCCTTCGGTTGCTGCTCTTTCTTCCAAACCGTGTGCAGATCTTTACCAGCTTGAGATTCTTGAAGAAAATACACAGAATAATGAAAACAATTATACCAAATTTATTTGTATTTCTAAGAAACTTGAAATCTATCCCGGGGCAAAAAGAATCAGTCTCATGATGACATTGCCGCATAAGCCGGGTTCTTTATATGAGATTATTGCCAAATTTTCAGCGTTGGGTATTAACCTAACCAAGCTTGAAAGCCGTCCGATTCCGAACAAAGATTTTGAGTTTATGTTCTATTTTGATTTGGATATTTCGGTATATGATACAGCAGTATTTAATTTGTTTGCACAGTTAGAACACGGAACGGAACAATTTGAATTTATGGGGTGTTATACAGAAGAATGAGATACGGATTATTAGGAGAAAAATTAATACACAGTTTTTCACCACAGATACATGCTGCACTTGGGATTAAGGATTATAGCTTAAAGGAAGTTTTGCGGGAGGAACTGGATGATTTCATGAAGAGAAGAGAGTTTTCTGCTATGAATGTAACCATTCCTTATAAAGAGGCGGTAATTCCTTATTGTGTACAGGATGAGGTGTCAAAAGAAATCGGCAGTGTGAATACCGTGGTAAACCGCGAAGGAACGCTGTATGCTTATAACACGGACTGTCTGGGTTTTCTTTATATGGCTACTGAGGCAGGAATATCTTTTGGCGGAAAAAAAGTGGTTGTGCTTGGAAGTGGTGGAACTGCCAAAACGGCCGTGTATGTGGCGCGTAAGGAGAAGGCTTCGGAAATTGTGGTTGTTTCCAGACGCGGTTCGGATATTAGTGCTGTATTTGGAGATGTCAAAACAGCCGATTATACGCAGACGGAAATTTATCACGATGCACAAATTATTGTAAATACAACCCCTCTTGGGATGTATCCGAATGTGCAGGCGCGTGCGGTTGATTTGGACGTTTTTTTGAAACCTGAAGCCGTGGTGGATGTGGTATACAATCCTTTACGTACAGCACTTACTTTGCAGGCAATGAAAAAAGGAATTAAATATACAAATGGTTTGCCTATGTTGGTGGCTCAGGCGTATTTTGCTCAAAGATATTTTTATAATGAAGAGCCGAAGGTAAAACCCGGAGATGATGCTTTGCTGAAAAGGGTTATTGAAGATATTGAAAACCGGGTACGCAATATTGTGCTGATTGGTATGCCGGGAAGCGGTAAATCTACGGTTGGTAAGCTGATGGCTGAGAAACTTGGAAGGATTTTTGTGGATACCGATGAGGAGTTTTTCAAGCAGGAAGGGATGAATGCAGGGACTTACATTGAAAAGTTTGGGGAGACTGCATTTCGCGAAGCGGAAAGCCGTATCGTCAAAGAATTCACCAAAGAAAAAAGCATGGTGATTGCGACCGGAGGCGGAAGTATCCTGCGGGAAGATAATCGTGATGCCATGCGTCAAAATAGTTTTATTGTATATTTGGATAGAGAGTTATGTAAACTTGCAACAGAGGGGCGTCCTTTGTCGGGAGATATTGAAAGGATGCGTAAACTGTATGAAACAAGAAGTCCTATTTATGTTAATTTAGCGGATCTGGTAATGAAAGTGGAAGAAGATGCCACTGAAACGATTGCAGAGCAGATTTGCTTAGCCGCAAAGTGCGGTTACGAAACATAATCAAAAAAAAGACTGCGCTGTAAGCAGCTTAGGGAGAAAAAATATGAAAATTTTAGTGATTAACGGACCGAATTTGAATATGCTGGGGATACGTGAAAAGAATATTTACGGGACACAGGATTATAAGGCTCTGGTTACATTTTGTGAGCAGGCGGGAAAAGAGATAGGAGCGGAGATTACCTGTTATCAGTCGAATCATGAAGGGTGTATTGTTGATAAAATACAGGAAGCCTATGGTAATTTTGATGGGATTGTAATCAATCCTGCTGCTTACACCCATACCAGTGTAGCGATTCTTGATGCAATCAAGGCAGTATCAATTCCAACAGTGGAAGTGCATTTATCCAATGTGGATGAACGGGAAGAATTTCGAAAGATTTCATATGTAAGGAGTGCCTGTATCGCTACATTTTACGGTTATGGTTTTGATGGTTACAAGATGGCAATTCAGGAGCTTGTAAAGAATAAAAAATAGCAATCAGAAAAAAACCGATGGAGTTACAGGTGAGTATCACGTGTAGAGCCATCGGTTTTTGCTTCATTTATTCATTTTCGGAATTCAAATCAATCCCCATTCTTTCAAAAATCAAATCATAACCATCGCAACCATAATTTAATGAACGATTCACTCTGCTGATGGTTGCTGTGGATGCACCGGTTTTTTCTGCGATTTCCATATATGTTTTCTTTTGACGTAACATAATGGCAACATCCAAACGCTGCGAAAGAGAGAGCAGTTCGTTGATTGTACATAAATCTTCAAAAAAATTGTAACATTCTTCTTTATTTTCTAAACATAAAATAGCATCAAAAAGTTGATCGACTGCATCGTTTTTGAGTTTTTTGTTCATTGGTAGCACCTCTTTCTTGTTCACTGTTAAAATTTAACACTGTAAGATTTAATAATTTTACCATGCTAAAGTAAAAAAGTAAAGAATGTTTTTGCTATGGTTATATTGTATAAAGGATATTGGGTTTTTAGAATATTTTTGTTCAAAATAGCTTTACAAGTGGTTTTTTATACTATATAATATAAGGGTATATGTTAAGATAAACGGGGTAATTTTGGATGAGTATTGACACGGGAGCAGTGTTAAATGAAGTAATAGATAAAATGAGGGATATTCTTAAAATCAGAACCAATGATATTCCGAATATTGAACTTTATATGGATCAGGTTACGACTTTTATGGATGAAAAATTACGTTATACGGTTCGTTCAGGTGAGTCCGAAGAGAAGATTTTGACGAAAACTATGATAAATAATTACGCCAAAAATGATTTGTTGCCTCCTCCGTACAAGAAGAAATATTCAAGGGAACATATGATGGTTCTGATTTTTGTGTATTATTTTAAGAGTTTCCTTACGATTAATGACATTCAGACCTTGTTACATCCTTTGACGGAGAACTATTTTGAAAACAAGGATGGGCTTAGGCTGGATGAGATATATGATACACTTTTTGATATGGGTGAGAAACGCATGCAGGGATTGGAGGATAATTTACGCGGCGAGTTTGCTGTAATTGAAAATGCGTTTTCGGATTTGCCTGATGATGAGGCGGAGTATCTTAGACTTTTTACGTATATTTGTTTTTTAAGCTATGATATTTTTGTAAAAAAAATGTTAATTGAGAGCCTGATAGATGAAATTGCTCAAAAACAGCAAAATCAGAAAAATCAGGAAAGTGACGAAAAACGAAAAGAAAAAAAGAAAAAATAGGATTGCTTTACAAAAGAGAAAGAGATTATGGGGTTGTGTAAAAGAAAGGAGTATTGGGAATGAAAAAAGTATTGATTATCGGAGCGGGACCGGCCGGTATTACAGCAGGTTACGAGTTGATGAAACATACCGGTCAATACGATGTTACGATACTTGAAGAGACGCCGCAGGTTGGAGGTATTTCTAAAACAATTCAATATAAAGGTTTTAGAATGGATTTGGGCGGACATTGTTTCCGCACGCAAAATGAAACAATTATTAATTGGTGGAAAGAAATTCTGCCGCAGCAGGGGGCACCGGCATTAGATGAGGTGAAATGTCAGCGAATGGCAGTCCTGCAGGAGGGTGGCCCGAATCCGGAGCTCGAAGATGATGTTTTATTGGTTCGTAAAAGAGTTGCGCATGTTCTATATCAGGACAAGTTTTTTGATTATCCGATTCGGATGAATGTGAATACGTTGAGAAATATGGGAATCGGCTCAAGCATCAAAGCCGGCTTTGATTTTGTGGGGAATTCTGTTTCCCGTAAAAGAGAAGTGACGTTAGAGCATTATTACCTGAATCGGTTTGGAAAACAGCTTTATAAGATGTTTTTCGAGGATTATATCGAGAAAATGTGGGGAAAGCATCCAAGCAAGATTGATACACATGTAGGTCTCCAGTATATTAAGGGACAATCTGTTGCAACCGTTATTCGCGAAAATGATAAGAATATTGATGATCCGGCCTTTTTCTATCCAAAGCTTGGAGCCGGTCAAATGTGGGAATGTGCCGCTCGAAAGTTTGAAGAGATGGGCGGTATTATACATACGAATTGTACAGTTCTCAAAATTAATCGTGAAAACAGCAAGGTGAAATCACTTACTTGTGTTATGGATGGAGAACCGATTGAAGTTGAAACAGATATTGTTATTTCTACAATGCCAATTAAGGATTTGATTAACGGTATGTCTGATGTTCCGGCGAATATTGTTGATATTGCGTCGCACCTTTGTTACCGTGATTTTGTTACGGTAGGACTTTTGGTGCCCAAGCTTAACATTAATGTGGAAGCTGCGTCGAAGACACTTGGAAATATTATTCCGGACACATGGATTTATGTACAGGATAAACGACGTAAGCTTGCAAGAGTCCAGATTTACAATAACTGGTCACCGTATTTATTGGAGGATCCTGAAAATACAGTATGGGTAGGTTGTGAATTCTTTTGCGAAGAAGGTGATGATGACTGGAATAAGTCAGAAGAGGAATGGGTACGTTTTGCAAAGCAGGAAATGAGTTTTCTGCATTTGATTTCAAGCAGTACGCCCATCTATGAATCGCATAAAGAATGTGTTAAGAAGGCATATCCTTCCTATTTTGGAAGTTATGAACGTATGGATGACGTGATAAAGTATTTGGATGGTGTACGTAATCTGTATTGTATCGGAAGAAACGGACAGCATAAGTGTCATGATATGTCATATGCAATGATGACAGCGTTTGCTGCTGTAAAAAGTATTGTCTATAATGTAGAAAGCCGTGCAAGTATTTGGGATGTTAAACAGAGTAATGTAGCACCACCTGATTCTACGGCAACAAGAAGTTATCAGACTTCGTCTCCGGTACCGCCAAAAACAAATGCATACGTACCGCCCGTAGTACCAAAAACGCCTTCGAAACCGATTTCGGTTCCAAGTGCACCTGTTATTCAGGTTTCTGGCCAACCGAAAAAAGTTACCAAAGAAGTGCTTCGTGACGTGGTTGAAAAAGGGCAGAAAACGATTAAAGAAAGTAAAGAACCGCCTAAACCCACCACGTTTAAAACAGTGGACAAAATGTTTGCTTCTGCGGATGCTGTGGAAGAAGAAGCAACAAAATTACGGGTAAAAGAAGAACCTTTTAAGAAAGAAACTACGGTTCAGGAATTAAGACCTACACTTGTTGTGCAAGATGCATATGACGCTGAACCGGAAAAATCAATATATAAAGAGCGTGAATCAGAAGCGAAGCATGAGCCGGTTAAGTTTTCGGTGAGAAAACATGAAGATATCGTGGAAGAACCGTTTAAGGAAGTGAAATTTAAGGATGATGTATCAGAAACCAAAGCAGAAGAGGAAAAAACTTTAGAAATCAAAGATGACGTTGAGGTTTCCGAAGTTACTGAAGTGTCTGATACAAGTGTTGCAGAAGAAGTCGAAGCAGAACCTGAGGCAAATGTTGCGGAAGAAGCTGAAGCAGAACCTGAGGCAAATGTTGCGGAAGAAGCTGAAGCAGAAGATGAGGCAAGTGTTGCAGAAGAAGCCGAAGCGGAAGATGAGGCAAGTGTTGCAGAAGAAGTCGAAGCAGAACCTGAGGCAAATGTTGCGGAAGAAGCTGAAGCAGAACCTGAGGCAAATGTTGCGGAAGAAGCTGAAGCA
>JAZSCW010000088.1:0-53907 GCA_045530835.1 Lachnospiraceae bacterium
AGTGAGGAACCAAGTGAGGAACCGAGCGAGGAACCAAGCGAAGAACCTGATAAACCGATTGCTATCGATACGGAGTCGTTTGACTTTGGTTTGGATGTCGAAGAATTTACTTATAGCGGTACTGCAAATGAGCCTAATGTAAGTGTAGCTTATAAAGAAGCATTTTTAGAAGAAGGCGTTGACTATGTGGTTACGTATAAGAATAATGTGGACGCTGCTTTGTCAACGGATCAGAATGCGCCGCGCGTTGTGATTAAAGGTATTGGGGCATATAGCGGAACGGTAGAGATTCTTTTCTCGATTTTCCCCAAACCTTTGAATAAGAAAACGGCCGCACTGAATGTGAAATCCTATGGCGTGAACGATTATACGACAGAGCAGTTAAACATCGGTCTTGAGCCCGGGGCGACGGTGCGCGATACCGAGATTGCGTCTCTTGCAGCGGTTGATTATATCTTGCGTGAGGGTTGGGATTATGTTGTAAAATATGAAGATAACAATAAGGTAGGCAAGGCCAAAGCAACCGTGCAGGGTATTGGAAATTATTGCGGTGAATTTGATTTTACTTTTGATATTATCGGTATCAATCTTGCCAAGATTAGTTTTGATAAGATTCCGACACAAAGTTATCTTGATGTGCCTTGTGAGGTGCTTCCGGTAATTTCAGCGAAATCTTTGAAACAGTACAGCGCAGAAGATATTCGCTACGAAATCGAATATTTTAACAATGATATACCGGGTACGGCAAGTATCTGTCTCTATGCAAAGAGCGGAAGTAAAACTTATGGGGATAAGACGATTACGTTCAAGATTTCCAAAGCAAAACTGACTAAGGATATTCTTGTGATTGGAAACCGTTTGGATGAAGAAGGTAACGTGATTCCCGGTATCGAAAACTTCACGTATGACGCGCGTGCATATAAACCTGCGATATATGTTGCGATTAATAAAAATGGCGTGCAAAAGAAATTGATCCAAGATGTCGATTATACGATTTCTTATTCAAACAATACGAAGGCAGGCCGCGTGGCAGCTGACGGAAGTATTACGCCAACCGCTAAAGTGGTAATCAAAGGAAAAGGAAATTACAGCGGAAGTGTAACGGAATATTTTACAATTTTGCCGCTGACACTTACGCAGAATGAACCGTTTGACATTACGGTGCCGCCGACCGTGAAGTATACGGGCAAGGCAGTTAAGCCGAAGGTGAAAATAACTTTTACAACCACCGAAGGTAAAATGGTTACCCTGAAAGCAGGTACGGATTATAAAATCGTATCTTCTGACAAGGGTGTAAAAGGTGCAACTGCGGAAGCCTCGTATGAAATTATGGGTATCAATAATTTTGCCGGAAGCCTGTCAAAGAGTGTTATGGTTACGGATGAAAAAATAAAGGTTAACGTGGTTAAGGCGATAAGAACATATAATGGTCAGGAAATCAAACTGACAGCAGAGGAGATTTCGGTTTATCGCGGAAAAACATTGATTGACCCCTCTGAGTATCAGGTGACTTATGCAAATAACGTCAATGCCGGAACGGCGAGTGCGATTATTCGCGGAGCAGATTTTTACGGAAGTGCAACTTTTACCATTTCGCCCCAAAAGCTGAGTTCCACAGAGCGTGGCGGAAGCATTCTTGTGAATGCACCGGATTCGCTGGCATATAGTGGTAATGCAAGAGTTTATAATGATGGTGAACTTAGCATTTATGATGACATTGCAAAGAAGTATTTGAAGGCAGATAAAGATTACGCGCTGAAGTATTCTGCCAATACAAAGCCCGGCAAAGTAACCCTCACGATTAAGGGTAAGGGCAATTACAGCGGAAGCATAAAACATTCTTTTATTATTGAAAAGATTAAGGAATTTTCAAATGCCTATATAGCAATTGAAGTGCAGGATTGCATTTATAATGCAAAAGCACAAAAGCCTGCTGTAACCGTATTGTATTATCCGGAAGGTGTAGGTAAAGGGGAAGCCGTAGAACTGAAAAATAAGAGTGCATATACTCTGACTTATACGAATAACAAAAATGCCGGTACCGCGACAGTTACGGTGAAACCCAAGGTAGCCGTTTACGAAAAGCTGGGAGTTGTGCAACTCACCAAAGACTTCCGTATTGCGAAGGCTTCTCTTGCAGGAAATGGCGCCGGAATTACCATGACGGCAATTAAGCCGCAGGTGTATAAAAACAAACCGGTCACACCAAAGATCACCTTAAAAATGAACGGATATACCTTGAAACAGAATGTGGACTATACCGTGCAGTATTCAGATAACAATCAGCGGGGAATTGCAACCGTAGAAATTTCCGGAAAAGGGAATTTTGAAGGTGTACGCATGACGAAGTTCTTCATTCGTTAAGAAGCAAAAAGGGGAACCTGCGACTTCCAATCCGGAGGCGCAGGTTCTTATAAAGGAAAAAAATATGAGCAGATTGTTTGCTGTATGGAAATAGTGCCGAGAAGTAATTATCCAAGCTGCCAGAAAGCAACCGCACTTGCTGCGGCAACATTAAGAGAATCCACGCCATGCATCATCGGAATGCGGACCGTATAATCGCAACCGCTGATGGTGTCGGAGGCAAGACCGTCGCCTTCTGTGCCAAGCACTATGGCAAGTTTATCAATGTCTGCAAGTATCGGATCATCAATGGAAACCGCGCGGTCATCTAAAGCCATGGCTGCGGTTTTAAACCCGAGTTTATGAAGATGGGAGAAGTCAATTCCTCCATCTTCTTTTTTATCGATGAAAGTCCAGGGAATCTGAAAAACACATCCCATGCTGACACGCAACGCACGACGATAAAGCGGATTACTGCAAGCCGGAGTCAGTAAAACAGCATCCATATTCAGTGCTGCAGCCGAACGGAAAATTGCACCTACATTAGTGGGATTCACCACATCCTCAAGAATTGCAATGCGACGGGCGTTGCGACAGATTTCTTCCTGCGAAGGAAGTGGGCGTCTATGCATCAGGGCAAGCATACCGCGTGTCAGGGCGAAGCCTGTCAGTTGTGTCAGGATGTCAAACGCTGCAGTATAGACAGGTACATCTGAACACTGTGCAAGAAGTGCGGCGCCCTCTCCCTTGATATGTTTCTCTTCCATCAGAAATGAGACCGGTGTATAACCGGCGGCAAGAGCACGTTCGATAACCTTAGGGCTTTCTGCAATGAAAAGACCTTCTGCCGGTTCGTTGTAGCGTAACAGCTGCGCCTCGTTGAGACGGGCATAAGGAATGAGGGCTGCTTCGTTAAAATCTGTAATATGAATGATTCGTTCCATGGATTGTTTTTACTCCCGATAATATCTGTTTTTCACATTTTTCAGCATGTAAAGTTGTTTTCTGATTTTTCTTACTTCATATTAGCACAGAACAGGGAAAAAGGAATCTTTATTTTGCAAACTTCATGCACAAGGGCGTATTTTATCAGATACATATATTGAAAAGAAAGAAGTGTCTATGCTAGAATTAGCGGTGAAAAGAGAATGATTTATGGTAGATTTGAAACCTTTACAAGAATAAACATATTTTTAGGAAAAGAAGGAGACATGCTTTTGAAAACCTTATTCATATCGGATTTGGACGGAACCCTTTTAAATCAAAATGACACATTGAGCGAGAATACAATTGCAACGATTAGCCGGTTACAGGAAGAAGGAATGTACTTTACATATGCTACGGCGCGTTCTTATGCTACGGCATCCATTGTTGCAAAAGGACTGGTGCCTTCCGTGCCGGTTATTCTCTATAACGGCGCAACAATAATTGATGCTGCCACCGACGAGCTGATGATTCATATCGGCTTTTCAGAAGAGGATAAAAGAGCCATGCGTACCGCACTTGAAGGATTAGGGCTACGTCCTATGGTGTATGCGTACGTGAACGGCATTGAGAAAGTATCTTACATTCCATCAAGCTGTAATGAAGGAATGAAATATTATCTGGATAAAAGAAGCGGCGACAAGCGTATGCGCGCAGTGGATGCCGACGATACGCTGTGGGAGGGAGACAGCTTTTACGTTACCTGTATCGGAGATGAAGAAGCGTTACGACCTGCCTATGAGGCGCTTCGTCAGGACAAACGTTTCCGCATCACCTTCCAGCAGGAAATCTATCGAAAAGAGTACTGGCTGGAAATTATGCCGGCAGCAGTGTCTAAGGCAAACGCAATCCTTTTGTTAAAAGAAAAGTATGGTTTTGACCGCATCATATCGTTCGGAGATTCGATGAATGATATTCCCATGTTTGAGATTTCCGATGAGGCATATGCGGTGGAAAATGCCGCAGAGGCGTTAAAGGAGCTGGCCACGGATGTGATTGAAAGTAATGAAGCAGACGGTGTGGCAAGGTGGCTTGCAAATTATTGGCAGGAGTAGCGGATGATTTGCGGTGGTGTTACCATCGGCGAGAATACCGTGATTGGTGCCGGCAGTGTTGTAACCCATAACATTCCGGCGGGTGTTTTGGCAGCAGGAAATCCCTGCCGTGTGATTAGAGAGATTACAGAGGAAGACCGGATTTTGCCGGAAGCGATTCGGTGGAAGGATAGGATATAAAAGATTTTAGAAAAAATAGATTAGGAGGTATAAGTGTAAAATGGGAATCTTGAAAGAAGAAAAGAAAGTGGCAGCTGTCAGATTTTCGAAAGTATTCGCAATGTTTCTTGCGTTTATGCTATTGCTGAATGGCAGTGGAATCACAGTGTTTGCAGAGGGGCTTGGAGCACAGCTCTCAGACATGGAAGAAGAACAGGAACCGGATGTAACAGAAGTTTCGCAACCGGATGCAACAGAAGAACCGGAAATTGTTGCAGGCGGTGACTGGGGGGAGACTGTGCACTGGACGTTGGATTCGGATGGTGTTTTGATGATTACACAGGATGAAGGTGTAGAGTGCGAGTACCTTTACGATGAAGAGCCGTGGGAAGATTATGCAACATCCATAACTAAAATTGTCTGGGGTGCAAATTGTGTGAGCGGTAATCCGTTGGATAGTATTCCGGCGATTAGATTTGGCACAACATATAATGGTGAAAATTTTGACAATTTGAAAGAAATAGTTTTTGGGGATAATGTTGACATGAGCCTGATTACAGATATGAGTGATATGTTTTCCGGCTGTAATAACCTAGTTTCTCTCGACGTAAGTAAATTTGATACAAGCAACGTAACAGATATGAGTGGTATGTTTTCCGGTTGCAATAGTCTGAAAAGTCTGGATGTGAGTGGATTTAATACCAAAAAAGTTAAGAATATGAGCAGGATGTTTTCCGGTTGCAGTAGCCTGACAAGCTTGGATGTGAGTGGATTTAATACTGAAAACGTAAGTAGTTTGTCTCAGATGTTTGAAGGATGCAGTGGCCTGACCGGACTGGATGTTAGTTCTTTTGACACCCTTGGCGTTGAAGGGATGTTTAAGATGTTTTCCGGTTGCAGTAATTTAACAAGTCTGGATGTCAGCAGATTTGAAACCGGCAGTGTGATGGTTCTGCAGGGAATGTTTGCGGATTGCAGCAGCCTTACTTTCTTGGATGTAAGTGGTTTTGAAACAGATGTTGCAATAAATATGAGTGAGATGTTTTCAGGTTGCAGCAATCTAAGGGGTCTTGATGTAAGTAAGTTTGATACCGGTAATGTATCAGAGATGAGAGAAATGTTTGCGGATTGCAGCAGCCTGGTAAATATTGATTTGAGTAACTTTGATACAAGTAATACGATAGATATGCGAGCTATGTTTACAGGTTGTTCAGGCTTAAGGAAACTTGATTTGAGCAGTTTTAATATGCAGTATATAACAGATGCATCTGCTATGTTGCCGGAAGGTGATGTGCTGTATGAAATCAATGCGCCTATAAATGTAAAATGCGATATTGCATTAACGGGAGAATGGGTGCGTCTGGACACAAATACGGTTGTAACAGTGATTCCGCAAAAGTTGTCCGAGAGTGTTATTCTTAAAAGAACTGATGTTGCACCACCGGTTGATGCAACCAAGATTATATTGAATCAGAGTGATGTGACAGTGGAAGTGCAGGAAGCGTATCAGCTTCTTGCAACCATTGAACCTGCTGATGCTACAAATAAGCAGGTTCAATGGTCCAGTTCGGATGAAAGTATTGCAACAGTCAGCGCGACAGGACTTGTGACAGCTCATAATGTCGGAACGGCAACTATCACAGCTAAGGCGCTCGGAGGTCAAGATGTGGAGACAACCTGTAAAGTAACGGTTGTACAAATGGCAACGGGACTTAAAGTGACTTTGGATAAATCTCTGAATCGGGAAAATGCATATATTCTTGTTGCAAACGAGGTAGTTACACCGATTCTTACATGGGAAAATGGTGATGTATGGCCGGAGGTCATTTACAGCGTATCTGGTGATACCGCAATCATTGAAGATGGTAAGTTGATTCCCCAAAATGCTGGTGGCGGCGTTTTAACCGTTACGGCGAAGAATGGAAAAAAGACTGGCCCAACGGCTAGTATAAACTATCATGTATATGCTGAGTATGTATCAGGTATTTCATTAAATGAAAACCAGGTGGTTCTTGATGCACAGAATCGAGAAAGTTTCCGATTGGAGGCAACAATAGACAATTCTGATGCAGCCTGCTCCAAGGTGGAATTTAGTGTCGATAATCCGAATGTTGTTCAGCTGATTGAATGCGGAACTGATTCGGCAACGATTAGTCTTGTTGAAGGTGCTGTAGGAACTGCAGTGATAACCGCAACGGCATTGGATGGAAGTGGTAAGAGTGCATCCTGTATGGTTATGATTGGCAGGGTGGTTGATGCTATCCTTGTTAGAACATCTCTCGAAAAAGATGCGGATGGAGTATATCTGCTTGAAGAAGGAAAGACTGCGAAGTTTACGGCAGATATTCTTCCTGCGGATGCGACAGTAAAGACAGTAAAATGGTTTAGTGACGATGAAAATATAGTCAAAGTAGATCAAGAAGGAAATGTTACAGGTATAAAGAGTGGTGTTACATATGTATGTGCCCAGGCAATGGACGGAACGCCTTTTATCGGTGTGTGCGAGGTTCGCGTGACTCGTCCTGCGACAGCAATGAAGTTGGAATTTTCAGGAATCAGTGAAGGGAAAGTGGCACTTAGGGCGCCGGAGGAAGAATGCATATTTCGTGTGAATCCTGTTCTTACAGGTGCAGACGGTGAAACAGATGGTGTACTCCAAAATGTAGAATATGCTTTAAGCGGAAAAGGGGCTAAGAGTGTAATCTGCTTAGGAGATGGTGTCTTTAGAGCAATTGCGCCGGGAGAGGTAACCATTACAGTAACGGCTAAAGAAAATGTTAAGCTGAAAAAAAGTGTTAAAATAACGATTGTGCAGCATGTATATGCTTTCGATGTACAGGCACCGAAGAACATTGGAAGCTATCAGGCAGAGGATGGTGAACACTGGATTGCATATGTGGGAGCAAAGGATGTAATCCTTACACCGATTGTGACTTATAATCAAAATAACAAGGAGTACCCTGCTAATAAGGAATATAAGAATTATGAATTCATCTTTCCGGAGAATGCAAATGGCATCCTTTCCGTTGATAAAAAGGGAACCGGTATTGTTGTGGCTAAGAATGCCCCTGCAGGGAGCTATGAAGCAACGATTATGAATGAAGACAGCAATATTTCCGAAACTGTTTTCATCGATGTGGTGGCAGCAAAAGAAACTTATATCAAGGCTGTGAAAATCAATTTGCCTAAAACGATTGCAGCTGTAGAAGATGGGGTGCAACCTATTGCAGAAGGAAGCAAAGTAAAACTCGCAGGAGTTTTAAATGGTGGTGAGAAGACCAATGGCTATACAGTTACCTGGAATGTGGAAGGAAAAGAAGGAAATGCCGGAGCAGCAGCAATATCCAAAGTCGGCGTACTTGATTTAAGTACCGCTAAAGCCGGTGATATTTATACCGTATCCTTAACCATTTCTAAGGGAGAAGCGTCTAAAACAGCAACACTTGAAATGAATGTCACTAAGAAAACAGATGCATCAGCGCTTAATCTGGTACTTGCAGAAAATGAAAGTGAAGTGCTCCCTGCAAGTTTCAACGTGCAGTATGCAAACAATGGAAAAGTATACAAGGTGGCAACGCAAAGTGGTGCTGCAAACCTTTACAGTGTAACAGGTGGCAAGAAAGGTGTACTGTCCCTCGAAGAAACAGAAGACGGTTACATTGTCCGTGCGGAAAGTACGGGAAGTGCAAAGATTACTATCACGGCACTTGACGGAAGCAATATCAAGAAATCGTTTACGGTTAAAGTAGTTGCGGCAAGCAATCCGGTGAGCAAAGTAACGGTAAAAAGCAGGGTTTATTACATAGAGCCGGGCAATTCGATTGCAATTCCTTACAGCATATCCACTAAGAACGGCAAAGAAGCAACCGATACAAGAATTGAATGGACAAGTTCTGATGAAGGGATTCTACGAGTGGCTACAGAAATAGCAGAGACGGCTGAAGCAAGCTGCATAACAACTTCCGACAAAGGATATCTGACACTTGTGCCGACAAACTCAATGACCGGCAAAGTAACTTTGACGGGTAAAGCTTTGGACGGAAGTAAAAAGAGTGTGAAGGTGACCATAAATGTGGTAAGCAGCAGCAAAAAAGAAATGACCCGTAGTCTTTCTTTGCAGATTCCGGCAAAAACACCAAACGGCGGTGTATCGGGACTTGTGTTAGTAACGCATGGAAAGAGTGTGAAGCTTACAGCAAATGTATTGCCGAATAAAGCAAAGAATAAAACTATTTCATATACTATTATTGGTGTAGACCAAAACGGTAACAGGACTCTTAGTGAAGAAGAACTGAGTTCTAAGGGTATTACTATTAAGAAAGGTGTTGTAACTGTATCAAAAAAGAGCAGTTATACAGGTTTTGTCAGAGTAATTGCGAGTCTTGATTACAAGACTTATCTCATGAATACGGCCGTGCCTGTCAGCACAAGCAAAATTCTGTATGTACAGCCTGCAGTAACGAAGGTTGAAATTACAGATGAAACAGGTAAAGTAATCAAAACAGCAAGCGCAGAGGCAGGAAACACTCTTAGCTTAAATGCAAAGGTAACCGGCGCAGGAGAGCTTACTTATGCAAATGTATCCTGGAGCGTAAGCAATAGTAAGATTGCACGTGTAGACAAGAATGGTTTTGTTACTATTAAGGCAGACACGAAGAGGGGTAAGAAGATAAAGGTAACCGCAACAGCCCTTGACGGCAGTAAAAAGAAAGCGGTAGTGACGATTACAGTTAAATAGTGATTTTTGTAGAAAAGAATGTCCGGAATAATTGTGACCGGGCATTCTTTTAGTGAGTACGCTTGCCTTCATGAAATTATCGGATGCATATTTACGCAATGGCGAGTCTCATTTGTTTGGTTGTTAAAAAGTTAGAAAAAGGAAAAGATATCCAACAAATCGCCGAAGAAATCGAAGAAACGCCTGAAATGGTGAAAAAAATCTGTACAGCCGTCACAAATGCCGGCACAGATGATGTAGAAAAAATCTATGAAAGCTGGAAGGCCTTGGAAAAGTAAAATATTCATAATTTTACTGGCGCTTCCATGCAATATTGTGTATAATAACAAAAAGCAATAAGATTACCCCATTTTCCATTCGGAAAATGGGGTTTCTGTACAGGAAGGATGAAAAGATTCTATGGCATACAAGGTGATTTTGACGGATTTGGATGAGACGCTTTTTACAGCGGATAAAAAGGTTTCAGCATATTCGAAGGAAATTCTTCGGGCGTGTCAGCAGCAGGGGATCCTGGTTGGTTTTGCGACTTCACGAGGCATCAATGATATTCAGGGCGTTGTGCGTGAGATAGAACCCGACGTGGTGATTTCAAGCGGTGGAGCTTATGTGGAGTGCCGTGGTGAAGTGATATATGAGTCGGGATTTCCTGCAAAAGAAATCCGCAACATGATTGATAAGGCGCGCGAGCTTTGCGGAGATGAGATTGAGATAACGGTAGATACGAAGCACACGCTTTATTGGAATTCCGGGGAAAGCATCCAAAACAATTATAATGGGACAGGCAGTGTAACCTATTCGGATTATGCAGATTATGATGAAACGGCTTTCAAAATCAGTGTGATGACATACGATGAAGCAATTGCAAAACAGATAGCGGCTTGTGTAGAGGGCTGTACGGCTATGAAGTTTTCCGACATTCCGTGGTATACTTTTTCCAAGTCACGCGCCATGAAAGAGAGCGGTGTAGAGAAACTGGCACAGCATTTGAATATTGCATATGAAGATATAATTGCCTTTGGCGATGACTACAGTGATATCGGAATGCTGAAGCTTTGCGGAACCGGAGTTGCCATGGAGAATGCCATAGCACCGGCGAAAGAAGCGGCAGATGTGATTGCACCGGCAAATACGCAGGATGGTGTTGCCGTGTATCTGGCAGAACACGTTTTGAAATCAATGCAATAGATTATAAGGATAGAAATACATAAATAACATTGATTTAACGCATAAGAAAACATGCAGAAAGGTGGATATCATGAGTTTAAAAAATGCATACGAACAATATTTTAAAATAGGAACTTCGGTTTCCTGGAAAAATTTACAGAATCCGAAAGCGATGGAAGAATTACAGAAACACTACAGCAGTATCACTTGTGAAAACAATATGAAACCTATGTTTTTCCTTGATGAAGAAGCAAACTGCGCTGAACCTGAGAAATATAATTTAGAGCCGGCATTGCACTTTGAATTCGTTAAACCGTTTCTTGATGCTGCAAAGGAAAACGGAATTGCCATGCGTGGTCATACGTTAGTATGGCACAATCAGACCGGTGACTGGTTTTTCAAGGAAAATTACAGCAAGGAAGAAGATGCTCCTTTTGCAAGCCGAGAGGTGATGCTTACGAGAATGGAAAACTATATCAAGGGTGTACTGGAATATGTGCAGACCGAGTATCCCGGCGTAGTCTATGCGTGGGATGTGGTAAATGAAGCAGTGGAAGAAACGCATGCGGACGGCTGGCGTGATTCTCTCTGGCTTAAGACTGTGGGGAAAGATTTCGTCGTACAGGCATTCCGCTTTGCGCGTAAATATGCAGACCCTGAAGTAAAACTTTTTTACAATGATTACAACGCTTTCTGGCCGGAAAAAATGAACTATATTATTCCGAATATTTTAGAACCGCTTTGCAAAGAGGGCATCGTCGACGGTATGGGAATGCAGACACATCTCGTGCGCGACGAGAGCAATCTTGATGACTATGAAAAAGCTGTTGAAACATATGGCGCAATGGGACTTGAAATTCATGCAACCGAGATAGATATCCATGTAACAGACCCCGGCGAAGAAGGTATGCAGGTGCTTGCTGATATGTACCGTCGCATCTTTGAAATCTACACCAATGCCTGCAAGGAAGGCAAGGCCAAAGTGACTGCAGTTGTTTTCTGGGGTATGAAGGATGATGAAAGCTGGCTGACAAACTTCCGCAAGGAAAGAAGCTATCCGCTTCTCTTTGGTGATAACTGGGAAGAGAAGGAAGCGTATAAGGCAGTAATGGAAGTGGCAGAGAAGTAAGAAAGAATGGAGTAAAAGAGATGTATATCATTGCAGGGCTGGGAAATCCCGGCAGAGAATATAGTAATACGAGGCATAATGTCGGTTTCGATGTCATTGATTGCCTTGCAAAGAAATATAATATCAGTGTGGATGAAGGAAAACACAAGGCATTGATTGGAAAAGGTGTGATAGAGGGGCAGAAGGTAATTCTGGTCAAACCGCTTACGTACATGAATTTAAGTGGGGAGAGCATTCACGCCGTGCTGGATTACTATAAGGCAGACCCGGAGGATGAACTGATTGTTATTTACGATGATATCAGTTTGCCGGTTGGTGCGCTTCGTATTCGCCCGAAAGGAAGTGCCGGCGGACACAATGGCATTAAGAATATTATTGCGCACCTTGGAAGTGAGGTGTTCTGGCGCATTAAGGTGGGCGTTGGTGAGAAGCCGTCCCGCATGGATTTGAAGGATTATGTGCTGGGGCATTTCTCGAAGGAGGAAAGAGAACGTGAGGAGGACGCTTTTGAACGCGCCTGCACGGCAGCAGTTATGCTGATGCAGGACAAACGCGACGAGGCGATGAACCTTTTTAACCGCAAAGTAGTGGAAGAATAAATGGAGAGTAAAATGGAATTATTGCATGGACCGCTTCGGGAACTGGCGGAATATGAGGAGATGCAGAGGGCTTTAAATGATAAGGGCGAAAGCATTGCGGTTTTCGGCTGTGCCGAAAGCCAAAAACTCCACCTGATCAGCGGATTGGGACAGGAGTATGATGTGCGTCTGATTGTGACGCACAGCGCAATACGCGCACAGGAAATTGCGACCGATTATGCACTGTACGATAAAAATGTCTTTTATTTTCCGAGTAAAGATTTGATTTTTTATCAGGCAGACCTATGCGGAAATCAGGTTACTACCCGTCGTATGAAGGTAATAAGGGAAATCCTGGAGGGTAAAAGAATTACAATTGTAACCACAGGAGATGCTCTACTTGCACCATACCTTCCGTCGGATGTTTACCGACAGAATATATTACAGGTGCAAAAAGGTGCACTGATGGAAGAGGGAGCACTTGCTTTGTGCCTGACCAATCTTGGTTATGAGCGTGTTGCTAAAGTGGAGGAGCCGGGGCAGTTTAGTGTGCGCGGCGGTATCATCGATGTTTTTGACTTAACGCAGGAGAACCCTGTTAGAATAGAATTGTGGGGCGATGAGGTGGATTCGCTTCGAAGTTTTGATGTACAAAGCCAGCGCTCCATTGAAAAATTGCGCAAAATTACAATTTATCCCGCAACGGAGCTTTTGCTGGATGCTACCCGTCTTGCCGAAGGATTGAAGCAGATTGAGAAGGATACAAAGAAGAATTGTGAAACGTTGCGTGCACGTTTCGAAACGGAGGCGGCGCATCGTCTGCAGAGGACCTTTGATGAGTTAAAAGAAGAGATTGAGGAATTTGCAATTCGCTGTAATCTTGACAGCTATTTCAGATATTTTTATCCGGATGCGAAGGATTTTACTTCACTTTTCGCAGAGCGCAAGATGGCGATTTTTGTGGATGAACCGAATAAAACAGATATGCACATAAATGCGGTGGAAAAGGAATTCCGCGAAAGTATGATGCATCGTGGCGAGAAGGGTTATGTGCTGCCCGGACAGATGAAGCTTTTGGTCGGCGCAGAGTATGTGCATGCCCGAATTGCGACTCATCCGTGCGCATATCTTTCCATTCTCGATCATGCCAAACTGGAAACGACTGTGGAACATAAATTTAATTTAAATGTGCATTCGGTGTCTCCCTATAACGGCAGTGTTACCGAGTTGATGCGTGACCTGAAAAGATTCAAAAAAGATGGTTATCGCGTGCTGGTAGTGTCCGGCTCACGTACGAGGGCGAAGCGTCTGGCGGAAGACATTACCCAGGAAGGTGTGCATGCGGTTTATACGGAAAATGCAGACAGAGAGTTTCAGCCCGGTGAGGTGCTGACCTTTTACGGCGCACTAAGACAGGGCTTTGAATATCCGTTGCTGCGACTGGTGGTGCTTTCGGATACGGATATTTTCGGCGCTCAGCGAAAAAAGAAGAAAAAGACCAAGCTTTATGCCGGACAGAAAATCGAAAGTTTCGGGGAGCTCAATGTCGGCGATTATGTTGTGCATGAAAATTACGGACTCGGCGTTTACCGCGGCATTGATAAAATCACGACTGACGGTGTAACCAAGGACTATATGAAAATCGAATATCGTGACAATTCCAATCTCTATGTGCTTGCGACCGCTTTCAATATGGTGCAAAAATATGCTTCCGCGGATGCCAAAAAGCCTAAATTAAATAAGCTTGGAACCAAGGAATGGAGTAAAACCAAGGCAAAGGTTCGTGAGGCAGTTGACACGGTTGCCAAAGACCTTGTGGAATTATATGCAAAGCGTCGCGAAAATATTGGATTTAGATATTCCAAAGATACCATTTGGCAAAAGGAATTCGAGGAGCTTTTTCCGTTTGAGGAAACACAGGATCAGATTGCTGCAATTGAGGCAACCAAGGCGGATATGGAAAGTTCCAAGGTCATGGAGCGCCTGATCTGCGGTGATGTAGGTTACGGTAAAACCGAGATCGCAATCCGTGCGGCGTTTAAGGCAGTTATGGACAGTAAGCAGGTGGTATATCTGGCACCGACTACGGTCCTTGCTCAGCAGCATTACAACACTTTTACGGAACGAATGAAAGATTATCCGGTAAAAATTGAGTTGCTTTCACGTTATCGTACGCCAACCCAGATTAAAAAGACAGTGGAGCGTGTCCGTAAAGGGCTTGTTGACATTGTCATCGGTACTCATCGCGTGCTTTCCGATGATGTAAGTTTCAAGGATTTGGGACTACTGATTATCGATGAGGAGCAGCGTTTCGGCGTTGCACATAAGGAAAAAATGAAAAAACTGCGCGAGAGTGTGGATGTACTCACACTGACGGCGACACCGATTCCCAGAACCCTGCACATGAGTCTTGTAGGAATCAGGGATATGAGTCTTTTGACGGAGGCGCCGCAGGACAGACTGCCGATTCAGACTTTTGTCATGGAACAGGATGATGAGATGATTCGTGAGGCAATTGTCCGCGAACTTGGGCGTGGAGGCCAGGTCTTTTATGTGCATAACAGGGTGAATGACATTGCCGATGTTGCCATGAAGGTCGAGAAACTGGTGCCGGAGGCAAACATTGCGTATGCACACGGTCAGATGAAGGATACAGAACTGGAAAACATTATGTACGAGTTTGTCAGCGGAGAGACGGATGTCTTGATTTCTACGACCATTATAGAGACCGGTCTGGATATTTCCAATGTAAATACCATTATTATAGACGGTTCGGAACGACTTGGACTCTCTCAGCTTTATCAGCTGCGTGGTCGTGTGGGCCGTTCTAATAAGATGGCATATGCGTTTTTGATGTACAGCCGTAATAAAATGCTTAAGGAAGAGGCGGAGAAGCGTCTGCAGGCAATCCGCGAATTTACGGAGCTTGGAAGCGGTTTCAAAATCAGTATGCGTGACCTTGAAATACGTGGCGCCGGCAATATTTTAGGAATGCGTCAGCACGGTCACATGGAAGCAGTCGGCTATGAGTTGTATTGTAAAATGCTGAATGAAGCGGTAGCACTTTTAAAAGGAGAGACCGTGAGGGAGGATTTCGAAACCCTGGCGGAGCTGGATGTGGATGCTTATATTCCGGCGGAATATATTGTGAATGAAGAGCAGAAACTTGAGATTTATCATAGAATTGCCGCAATTGAAGGTAAGGCTGATTATGATGAGATGCAGGACGAATTGCTGGATCGTTTCGGCGCAATACCGAAATCTGCGGCCCATCTTCTGCGTATTGCCCTGCTGCGTGCAACGGCTCATCGTCTGTACGTAACCGAAATCAAAGGCAAAGCCGGTGAAATCAAAATTTCCATGAAGCATGATGCACCGGTCAAAACCGAGAATATGGAAGGTTTTTTAAAAACCTATGGCAAAAGCCTGCAGTTCGTGACAGCCGGTCAGCCCGGTTTTGTGTTACGTTATCCGAAACACGGACTTGTTGAAAAAGACGAGGTGCTGATATTGGAAAAAACCGAGCAGTTGTTGCTCGACCTGGAAGTGTTAATATTTTGATGTTTCGGATTGCATTTTTTGAAGAAAAAAGCAGCTGCGGAGCCAATGTCATTTAGTTAAGGAAGGTGGATATCGGGAGGTCTTACCCTGCATGGCGGGCACACGGGTAAGAACTGCTGATACCGAAAAATCTTAACTAAATGACATTGGCTCCGCAGCCCCTTTTTAGGCATCACCGTAGCTGCTCGAAGTTTATGACCGGTTACGAACGGAATCTGCTTCTGCTCTTTGCAGATGCATTTCAAATTTACTGAAATCATCTTGATAAGGCGTCATTTTATCAGCCCATTTTTCGCGGAGTACTTCAAAATCGGCGCGAAGTGATTCGGTCTCGCCGCAGGAAAGCCGCTCATAAAGTTTCAGAATTTCTATATTAGGAAGAAGTTGTTCGAAGGTGCGCAGACCTTCAATTTCTGCCGCGTGTTCATTTGCCATTTGCAGTCCGGCCGGATAATCTCCCGATTCAAAGAGCAGAGCTGTATAACTTAACCAGTAATTGGAACGTAAAGGATCTTTTAGCTTTTGAATTTTTACGCTCTGCAGTTCTGCAAGTGCTGCCTGATAATCCTCAAGACGACTGTAAGACGCCGAAATATTAATGGAGCAGGCAGTTCGTATGACAGGATTTTCTGAGATTTTTTTTAACTTGTATAATTCTTCAATGAAGTAGGTTAAATCGCCGCTTTCAAAAAATGGCTGTAATGCATCAATCCGCTTTTTGGTATATGAAAAAAACAGCATGTGAATCAGCATGTTTACCCCAAATATAAGCAATACGAGGATGAAAAAATCAATCAGCCATTTTGAAACAACAGGTGCATCTGTTGTTTGCGGAAAAATGAAGGCAAGGAATGCACTAACAATCCAGTAAAAAACTGCAATTAGGAAATCAATAACAAGGATAACTGTTTTTTCAATCATGGTGAGTCGATTCTCCTTTACAAAAATTGCGAACCATCGCATTTTTCAATTGTCTTTGAAAATAAAAGTATTATAGCATGGAGAAAATTTTGACGTCAAGAAAGTACGGATAGCTTGCCCGGAAGCCTGTATTGGTTCGGATACATATAAAAACCCACTTGGTTCGTACATAAATGCGAAAAAGGAGAAAACGGGAAAAAGGGCGGAATAAGAAAAAAAAGAGAGCAAAAACAGAACAAAGATAGTGTCAGTCAAATATAACTTAAAAAATGTTTGTAAAGTCTGCGTGTCTGCGTTATAATGAAGGATATGTTATGGGTGAGAAGTGTCCCCATGGGGAAATTGTTCCGATAGGTGGTGTACGGAATTTTCCAAAACAAATATCAGACGGTTTGCAATTATCCTGTTAAGAATAAAGAAATGAGGAGAGTAGTGATGGAACTTTTAACAGTAAGAGAGATTTACAGAAACAAAGATACGTACATGAACAAAGAAGTGGAAATCGGCGGCTGGGTAAGAAGCATTCGTGATTCCAAGACCTTTGGATTCATTGTATTAAATGACGGAACCTTTTTTGAACCGATTCAGGTAGTATACAATGATAATATGAATAATTTTGCTGAAATCAGCAAGGCGAATGTTGGTACGGCTCTTATTGTTAAGGGAACCCTTGTGCCGACACCGGAAGCAAAGCAGCCGTTTGAGATTCAGGCAACTGAAATCGAAGTTGAGGGTGAGTCTACACCGGATTACCCGCTTCAGAAGAAGAGACACACTTTAGAGTATCTTCGTACCCTGACACACCTGAGAGCAAGAACCAACACGTTCCAGGCAGTATTCCGTGTGCGTTCTCTTTGTGCTTATGCAATTCATAAGTTTTTTCAGGAGAGAGACTTTGTGTATGTTCATACACCGTTGATTACGGGAAGTGACTGTGAAGGTGCGGGCGAAATGTTCACCGTAACCACACTTGATATGGCAAATGTACCGATGACAGAGGATGGCAAGGTAGACTTCAGTCAGGACTTTTTCAACAAACCGACAAACCTTACCGTAAGCGGTCAGTTAAACGGAGAGACCTATGCGATGGCATTCCGCAATATCTATACCTTCGGACCGACTTTCCGCGCAGAGAACTCCAACACAACACGTCATGCTGCTGAGTTCTGGATGATCGAGCCGGAAATCGCATTTGCGGATTTGAAAGATGATATGATGCTTGCAGAAAGCATGATTAAATACATTATCCGTTACGTGCTTGAGAATGCACCGGAAGAAATGGCATTCTTTAACAATTTTATCGATAAAGGTCTGATTGAAAGACTGGAAGGCGTTATGAACTCTGAGTTTGGACACGTGACGTATACCGAAGCCATTGAGCTTCTTGAGAAAAACAACGAGAACTTTGAATATAAGGTGTTCTGGGGCTGTGATTTGCAAACCGAACATGAACGCTATCTGACAGAAGAAATCTTCAAGCGTCCGGTATTCGTAACCGATTATCCGAAGGAAATCAAGGCGTGTTATATGAAGTTAAATGAAGACGGAAAGACTGTTGCGGCTATGGACTGTCTGGTTCCGGGCATTGGTGAGATTATCGGCGGAAGCCAGCGTGAGGACAATCTTGAGTTGTTAAAGACACGTATGGCAGAACTCGGATTGAAGGAAGAAGATTATGACTTCTATCTTGATTTGAGAAAGTACGGATCAGCGCGTCATGCAGGTTTCGGACTTGGATTTGAGCGCTGCGTTATGTATTTAACAGGTATGAGCAATATCCGTGACGTCATCCCGTTCCCGAGAACCGTGAATAACTGCGAATTATAAGGATAAGTACGTGTATTTGCGAATGATAAGGACAAACATGCGTATTTGTGAAGTATAGACCGACTGTATAAAGCGGAATTAAATAGAATAGAATGTAGAACAGATTTTTGACGAGGTATAAAAAAATGGAACGACTGTATATCCCCAAGGGGTATCAAAGCCCGCAGTCCATCAAGGACACAGAGAAGGCAATCAAGGAAGTAAAAGACTATTTTGAACGTGCGCTGGCAGATGCATTAAATTTAAGCCGTGTTTCCGCACCGTTATTTGTGAAACCGGAGACCGGTTTGAATGATAACTTAAATGGTGTAGAACGTCCGGTTACGTTTGGAATCAAAGAACAGGATGACGCCTTGGTTGAGATTGTACACTCTCTTGCGAAGTGGAAACGTATGGCGCTTAAGGAATATGGATTTGCCGAAGGTGAAGGCCTTTATACTGATATGACGGCAATCCGTCGCGATGAGGATACGGATAATATTCATTCTATCTATGTAGATCAGTGGGACTGGGAAAAAATCATTTCCAAAGAAGAACGTAACTTAGAAACCTTGAAAGAAACGGTTTTTCGTATTTACATGGCAATCAAACAGACGGAGTATTATATTTGCGGCAAATATCACTTCATGGATCCGTTTCTGCCAAATGAAATCAGCTTTATTACCACACAGGAATTAGAGGATTTATATCCGGATAAAACACCGAAGGAAAGAGAAGTGCTGATTACCAAGGAACGCGGTGCTGTGTTTCTGATGCAGATTGGCGGTAAGCTTTTATCAGGAGAACGTCATGACGGTCGTGCGCCGGATTATGATGACTGGAGCTTGAATGGGGATATTCTTGTATATTATCCGGTTCTTGATATTGCGCTTGAGCTTTCTTCCATGGGAATCCGTGTAGACGAAGAAAGTCTTTCAAATCAATTGAAACTTGCAGGTTGTGAGGATAGGGCAGAGATGCCGTTCCAGCGCAGTGTGTTGGCAGGTGAATTGCCTTATACCATCGGAGGCGGTATTGGACAGTCTCGTATCTGTATGTTTTTCATGCAGCGTGCGCATATCGGCGAAGTACAGTCTTCTATCTGGCCGGATGATGTATATGAGAAGGCAAAAGCCAACGGCATAAATCTATTATAGGATTAGGTTGAGAATGAAGAAAATTTTAATGTGTTATCTTTTACCGGTGATGGCGGTTCTTGCGCTTGCAGGAATCGACCAGCTGGTAAAATTCTGGACAATAGAAAATATTGAACTCTATCATAACATCGTCATATGGGACGGTGTTTTTGAACTTACACATATTCGTAATGAAGGCATGGCATGGGGATTGTTGCAAAATCAGCAGTTGCTGTTTATTATTCTGACACCGATTGCTTTGTTTGTATTTGGATTTTTTTATTGCAGAACACCATTTACAAAACGGTTTATTCCAATCAGAATTACAGAGATTCTGATTGCAGGAGGCGCACTCGGGAACCTGATAGACAGAATGTTTCGGGGCAAAGAACTGTTTAAGGGAAATGTGGTGGACATGTTTTACTTTAAACTGATAGATTTTCCGGTTTTCAATGTTGCGGACAGTTATATTACGATTGCTTGTGTATTATTAGTTGCTTTGGTAGTTTTTTATTATAATGATGACGAGTTTAATCTGATGTTCGGTCTTTTTAAAAAGAAAAAAACTATGGTGAGTACCGAACCGGTTGAGACAGAGGTGAAAGAAAATGATGAAAATCATTGATGCGCATGCACATATTTTTCCGGATAAAATAGCTGTGAAAGCGTCTGATTCCATAGGGCAGTTTTATGGGATTGATATGGATTCCGATGCTTCCAGTACTTCTTTGATTGAGAAAGAAAAGGAAATCGGGGCAGAGAGGATTTTGGTTTGCTCTTCTGCTTTGAGTGCACAGCAGGTTGAAAGTATTAATGACTTCATACATGTACAGTGTGAAAAACATCCTGAGTTTGTCGGACTTGCGGCAATGCACAGGGACTATGAAAATTATGAGGAAGAACTTGACAGGGTGCTTTCTCTCGGATTATATGGTGTAAAATTTCATAACGATATGCAACGTTTTGATATTGATGATCCAAAGTTGTTTCCGATTTACAGGGCAATGGCGGATCGAAAAATGCGTGTGCTGTTTCATATGGGGGATGATCGTTATGACTATTCTGCACCTGCGAGAATGTGCAGAATAGCACAGGAATTTGAGGATTTAACGATTATCGGTGCACATTTTGGCGGCTATCAGCGTTGGGAGGAATCGTTTGGGATTCCACGATTAAAGAATGTATATTATGATACATCAAGCTCATTGCCTTTTATGGGGAAAGACATGACCATGCCGCTTAGACTGATTGACAGATTTGGGGCGGAACGCTTCTTTTTCGGATCGGATTTTCCGATGTGGAGTCCGAAGCAGGAACTGGAACGTTTCATGAGACTTGGATTGGATGAGGAAACCTGCAGGATGATTTTGCATGATAATTTTGCAAGAGTGTTTGGATTGCAGACAAGATAGACGATAGGAGATAGGGATGAGTAAAACACTTGTAGACTTACAGGAATTTGTGAAAGACATTGCGGAACAGTATAAAGATAGAGATGCTTACCGTTTTTTGGTGGATGACATTGTAGTCAGCAAAACATATAATGATTTGGCAGGGGATGTTTTTTCGCTGGCAACCTGGTTGAAAATTAATGGATTTTCCCGCCGGCATATTGCAATCCTTGGGGGAACGAGTTATGAGTGGGTTGTTACGTTTCTGGCGGTAGCCTGCAGTAATAATATCGTGATTCCTTTGGATAAAATGCTTCCCAAAGAGGAAATCTACAATTTGTTAAAAATGGGTGACGCGGAAGCTGTTTTTTATTCGGACGAGTTCACAACTTATTTTGTGGATGAAAATCGTGTAAAAACGCAGGTTTGTTTTTCGGACAGTCGTTTTCAGGAGATGCTTAAAACTACGGTTGAACCGCTCCCGGAGATTGATCCGAAGGCAATGGCAGAGCTGCTTTTTACATCTGGAACAACCGGTGTGAGCAAGGGCGTTATGCTGACACAGGAAAATATCATGTGCAACCTTAACGAGATATACCGTCTGGATTTCACCAGCAATCTGCCTACCGATAATCCGATTGCCTTATCGGTACTTCCGATTCATCATACATTTGAGCTTACTGTTGATAATTTAGGTGTTCTCAATTGTGGTGCGACCATTTGTATCAATGATAAAATGGAAAATATTGTAGCAAACATGCAACGTTTTAAACCGCATGTTATTCTTGTTGTACCGGCAATTGCAGAGGTGTTTTACAAAAAGCTCAAAGAAGCTACTTCCAAAGGAAAAGAGAAACGTCTGGTAAGTCTTGCGAAGAAGGCTACAAAGGCGTTGGATGTGATGCATATTGATGCCAGAAGGACATTGTACAAAAAGATTATCAACCGTCTCGGCGGTAACATTACCAACATTGTGGTAGGTGGAGCTGCGTTACGTCCTGAGGTGGCTAATTTCTTCGCGGAATTCGGTATTTGTATGATTCAGGGATATGGTCTGACGGAGTGTGCTCCTCTTGTGGCTGCCAACTGTCCGTCGCAAAACCGTATCGGCTCGGTAGGTAAGCCGGTTTCTTTCCTGGAAACGAAGTTGAAGGACGGAGAGATTATTGTTAAGGGACCCGGCGTTATGCTTGGCTATTACAAAAATGAAGAAGCAACCAATGAAGCAATTGTGGATGGGTGGTTTCATACAGGAGACCTTGGCCGTTTTGATAAGGATGGATTTTTGTATATCACAGGCCGTTCTAAGAATCTGATTATTTTGGATAACGGTAAAAATATTTATCCGGAGGAGCTGGAAGCGAAACTGAAACCGATTAGTGGTATCAAAGAGGTTATGGTGTTTGCTGATGGAGGCAGACTTTCGGCATTGGTGGTTCCGACGCTTTCTGCTGACAGAGAACTCCGCAAAACAATCGAAAAGGGAATACAGCAGGTAAATGAGAATCTTCCGACCTATCAGAAGATTGTTAACGTTATGTATTCCTCACTTGAGCTTCCTAAAACAACCACGCTTAAAATCAAGCGTAAGGAAGTGATGAAACGCATTGAAGAACAAAAACGTAAAAAAGCTGTGAAATATGTTGCACCGCAGACTCCGGAACAGAAGCGTATTATCGAAGCGTTTGAAGATGTTCTCGGAAAGAAGAATATCAGCATTATGGATGATTTCTTTGAGCAGGGCGGTGACAGTCTTTCTGCATTTGAGGCGGCTGCATTGATTGGTATTCACGCACAGGATATTTATGAATATCCTACTGCTGAGAAATTGGAGCGTAAGCTGATTCTTAACAGTCAGGAAACAGACCGTGCGGGTGATATTGATGTAAACAGTCTGATTCAGTGTAATCCGAATATGGTGTACGAGGCGAAACCCAAATATATTCTTTTGACGGGTGCGACAGGATTCCTCGGGGCACATATTCTCTGGCAGCTTCTTCGTAAAAAGATGAACGTTGTATGTCTGGTACGAAATGAAGAAAGACTTCGTTCCACGTTGAAGGGCTATTTCCCGGGCGAGTATGAGTTCCTGAATTATAAAGTTGTAAAAGGTGATATTGAGAAAGAGCACTTTGGTCTGAATAAGGAAGAGTATGAAATCCTTACCAGAAGGGTAGATATGGTTATCCATACGGCGGCAAATGTACAGCATGCCGGTCATTATTCCAAGTTTGAGTTGACCAACGTAATCGGAACGCAGAACGTGATTGATTTCTGTAAGGATGCCAATGCTGTGTTGCAGTATACATCAACTGCAAGCGTGAGCGGTGCCGGTACGGTAGCCCAGACAAATCCTGATGCGATTTTTGATGAGAATTGCCTTGATATCGGACAGAACTATGTGCAGAACGTATACATTCATTCCAAATACAAAGCGGAAGAACGTGTTTTGATTGCAAGAGAACAGGGGCTGAAAGCCAACATTTTCCGTATCGGTAATCTGACCTGGAGAATGTCTGACGGTATGTTCCAGAAGAATGCCCAGGATAACGGTTTTATCGGACGCTGCAAAGGACTTTTGAAGGTGAAGATGTACAGTAGCGAAATGAATGAGTATCCCATTGATTTTACTGCGGTAGATGAATGCGCAACGGCTTTTGTGCTGCTTGCATTGCATAACAGGGTAAATAATATTTATCACTTATATAATCCGAATGTCTATTCTGTTGAAAATCTGACCAAGAAGCTTTTGGTACACTGTAAGCGTGTGCCGAGAAAGGTTTTGGAAGGACGCTTAAGAGAGGATATTCAGGATAAGGAGGTAGCAATTCTTTCATTCTACAATTCCATTGCAAGTGCCTCCAAAAACATCGCGATACGTAATGATTTTACCATTCGTGTATTAGAAAGTCTTGGATTTAAATGGTCCAAAATTGATTTGCGTTACCTGAAATATTTAAAGAAGTTGATTTAAGAATCCGCATATATAAAAAGAGCGGACGAAAGGTTTGACAGCATGAGAATAGGTATTGATATCGGTTCTACTACTATCAAATGTGTTGTGCTGGATGATAACAATGTAATCATCCATAATAGCTATGAACGTCATTACACGATGATTACACAGAAGGCACAAGAGGTATTAAAGGGCCTGATTGATAAATTTAATATTACAAAACCGGTGTATTGTGCCATTTCCGGTTCGGCCGGAATGGGTATCGCAGAGCGTGCCGGCATTCAGTTTGTGCAGGAGGTGTATGCGACCAAGGTTGCAATCAGTAATCGCCTGCCGGAGACGGATGTGGTAATTGAGCTTGGCGGTGAAGATGCTAAAATTCTCTTTTTACAGGGAAATCTTGAGGTTCGCATGAACGGAACCTGTGCGGGTGGTACAGGTGCTTTTGCTGACCAGATGGCGAGTCTGATGCAGGTAAGTGTGGATGAGATGAATGAACTTGCCAAGAAGAGTGAGAAAATTTATTCCATTGCTTCCCGTTGCGGTGTGTTTGCCAAGACGGATATCCAGCCGCTTTTGAATCAGGGTGCAAGCAAAGAAGATATTTCTGCCAGCATTTTTGCGGCAATTGTGAATCAGACCATCAGCGGTCTTGCGCAGGGACGGCCGATTGACGGGAATATTGTATACCTTGGCGGCCCGTTGACTTTTATGTCCGAGTTGCGTAAGAGTTTTGATAAAACATTGAATGCGAAGGGGATTTGTCCCGAGGATTCATTGCATTTTGTAGCGCTTGGAGCAGCATATTATGCGAATGAAACCGCTGATTTGAATGAAGCGCTTGAAATCATCGGGCGCGAGGAGGCAGCGCTACGTCAGAAGACATTACCGCCTTTGTTTGAGAATGAAAAGGATTACGAAGCATTTCGTGACCGTCATGCAGCGCATAAAGTGGCGAGAAATGATACAAAGAACTATACAGGGGATGCCTTTTTGGGAATTGATTCCGGTTCTACCACCCTCAAAATTGTCTTAACCGATGCCAAAGGCGCAATTCTTTATTCCAGTTATCAGTCGAATCAGGGACGCCCTATCGAGGTGGTACGTACGGCATTACTTGACATGTACAGAGAGCATCCTGATGTGCGCATTGTGAAAAGTGCAGTGACCGGATACGGAGAGGATATGATTCGTAATGCGCTTGGCGTTGACTTGGGTGTAGTTGAGACGGTAGCTCATTTTACGGCAGCAAAATATTTTATGCCGGATGTGGAATTCATTATTGATATCGGTGGCCAGGATATGAAATGCTTTAAGATTAGAAACGGTGCCATTGATAATATATTTTTGAATGAAGCGTGTTCTTCCGGTTGCGGATCATTTTTGCAGACCTTCGCAAGTTCTATGGGATATGAGATTGATGAATTTGCACGAAGAGGTCTTTTTGCAACCAATCCGGTAGACCTTGGTTCTCGTTGTACGGTATTTATGAACTCCAGCGTGAAGCAGGCGCAGAAAGAAGGCGTTACCGTAGAAGATATTTCTGCAGGACTTTCTCTGAGTGTTGTTAAGAATGCGTTGTATAAGGTTATCCGTGTACATAGTGCGGATGAACTTGGTAAAAAAGTAGTAGTACAGGGCGGTACGTTCCAAAACGATGCCGTACTGCGTGCGTTTGAATTAGAGATGGGTGTGGAAGTAATCCGCCCGGATATTGCAGGTATGATGGGTGCATATGGTGCTGCGCTTTATGCGCTTGGCAATATCAAAGGGAAAACTGACGGCAGGACGTCCGCCATTCTTAGTCAGAAGGAATTGGAAGATTTTACTTATACGACCAAAAGCATTACCTGTAAAGGTTGTAATAATCACTGTCAGCTGACAGTAAATGATTTCGGAAACGGCAGAAAGTTTATTGGCGGTAACCGATGTGAGAAACCTGTAACCAGGAAGGAGCAGGATTCTACATTGAATTTATATGAGTATAAGCGTTCCCTTTTGGCGGAATATCAGCCGGATAAAAACGCTGCAAGAGGAGTCATCGGTCTCCCGCTCGGTCTCAATATGTATGAGATGTTGCCGTTCTGGCATACTTTCTTTACAAAACTTGGCTATCAGGTGGTTAATTCCGGTTTTTCAACGCGTGCGCTTTATCTCAAAGGGCAGGCGAGTATTCCGTCGGATACGGTTTGTTTTCCGGCAAAGCTTATGCACGGTCATATCGCAACTCTGATTGAGAAGGGCGCAGATGCAATTTTTTACCCGTGTATGACATATAATTTCAATGAGAAAAAGGGTGAGAACCACTATAATTGTGCAGTTATTGCAGGATATCCGGAAGTGATTGAAGCCAATACGGTGAATTTTGGCGATATTAAATATATCTATGATTATGTCGGCCCTCACGAGAAAAAGCATTTCCCGGGTAAAATGACAGAGATCCTGAATGCAAAACTGGGTTCTTTTACAAAGTCGGAAGTAAAAAAGGCAAGTGATGCAGCATATAGAGAGTATGAAAACTATATGACCAAAGTGGAGGCGCAGGCTGATTTCATTATGAAGGAAGCGGCTTTGCAGGATAAAAAGGTGGTGTTACTTGCGGGCAGACCGTATCATGCCGATCCGGAGATTAATCACGGAATCGATAAACTGATTGCAGCACTCGGATTTGCTGTTGTTTCTGAAGATTCCGTGGCAAGGCGTGTGCCGCGTTTCAATGTGAATCTGAGAAGCCAGTGGACCTATCACGCACGCCTGTTCCAGGCAGCAAAATATGTCACAACCCATAAAAATCTTTTTATGGTACATCTCGTATCATTCGGTTGTGGTCTGGATGCTATAACTTCAGATGAAATCAGAAGTATTTTGGAAAACAGTGAAATGCTTTATACCCAGCTTAAGATTGATGAAGTAACCAATCTCGGAGCGGTTAAAATTCGCTTGCGTTCATTGCTTGCGGCGATTGAACAAAAAGAAGGAGGAGAGAGTGTTGGAGAATAAAAATACTCATTATAAGCCGGTTGTTAAGTTTACACGCAAAATGAGAAAAGAATATACTATTTTATCTCCTATGCTTGCCCCCATTCATGCAGCAATTGTACTTCCCGTGCTTCGTCGTCAGGGGTTTCGTGTAGAGATTATCGATACCGATGGCGAAGATGCTATACAGAAGGGTTTGAAATATGTGCACAATGATTTGTGTTATCCCGGTGTGTTGACGACCGGACAGATGATTAGTGCAATGCAGTCCGGTAAATATGATCCGAAGAAGACTGCGCTTGTTATTACACAGTCCGGCGGTGGATGCAGGGATTCAAACTATATTAATTTGCAGCGTAAAGCACTTGAGAAGGCCGGTTTCCCTGATATTCCGTTTATTTCGGCAAACGTATGGTTTTTGGAAGGGCTTGGTGGATTGTCTTTTCGTATTCCAAACCTTCGTCTGCTTCTTTCCGGCCTGATGTATGGCGATATGATTATGATTGCATCCAATCAGGTGCGTCCCTATGAAGTGAATAAAGGTGAAACCGATCGTGTCATGCAGAAGTGGATTGATGAAATCGGTGCTCAGGGGGCAAAAGGAAAAGGATATCGGGAGAAGGATATTAAGAAAAATATCCGTGCTATTTTAAAAGATTTTTCGGAGATTGAAATTAAGAAGGTTCCCAAGGTCAAAGTTGCTGTTGTCGGAGAGCTTTACTTGAAATATTCTTCGGCCGGTAACAATCAGCTTGAGGAATTCTTGCGTGAACAGGATTGCGAAGCATACTTCCCGAGCGTAATCGGATTCGGAATATATAAGACCAATGGTGCGTTAGAGGATTTGCGCCTTTATGGCGGAAAGCCGATGAAGAAGTTGATCATGGAAGTGGTAATGAAGTATATGTTCCATATGGAGAATCTGATGATTAGTACCATGGAAGAATTTCCCAATTTTGTGGCACCTGAGCGCGTGGAAGTGTTAAAACAACGTGCCAAAGGAATTGTGGATATCGGTAACAGTATGGGAGAGGGCTGGTATATTGCAGCTGAGATGATGGAGTTTGTTGCACATGGATATGAGAATGTAATCTGCGTACAACCCTTCGGTTGTCTTCCCTGTCATGTATCCGTTAAGGGAATGTTAAATAAAGTCAGACGTATTGAGCCGCGTCTGAATGCAGTAGATATTGAGTATGATCCGGGAGCAACGAAGGTGAACCAGGAGAATCGTATTAAGCTCATGTTGTCGGTGGCAAGAGAGAATCTTGAAAAAGAAACCGCCAATGCTGAATAAAATAATGCAGAACAGATAGATGGCAGCCGGATTACTGAACCGGATGCCATCTTGCATAAAGTATGGGGAGGATACCATATGCAGAATCAGGAAGAAAAATATTTAGCCGTGTTGGCCAAACAATATCCTACGCCGAAGGATGCGGCTGCAGAGATTATCAATTTGCAGGCGATTCTGTGTCTGCCCAAAGGAACAGAGCATTTTTTGACTGATATTCATGGTGAGTCGGAGCAGTTTTTGCACGTGATGAAGAATGGTTCCGGGGCGGTTCGTCGGAAGATTGATGAGGTTATGGGAACCACGGTTACAAGCAGTTACAAAAGACAGCTTGCAACTTTGATTTACTATCCGAAGGAAAAACTTGAACTGATAAAGGCGCAGGAAAAGGATATGGATGATTGGTATATGATGACGTTACACCATTTAGTATCCGTGGTTAAAACCGTGTCTTCCAAGTATACCCGTTCTAAGGTGCGTAAAGCAATTCCCAAGGATTTTGTCTATGTGATAGAAGAGTTGATTACCGAGAAAGAGGAAATCTACGATAAAGAAAAATATTACAATGAGATTTTACAGACTATTGTCAGAATAGGGGAAGCGGATACGGTGATTATAACCCTTTGCAGATTGATTCAGCGTATGGTTGTGGACCGTCTTCATGTTATCGGGGATATTTACGACAGAGGCCCCGGACCGCATATTATTATGGATGCGCTTTTGGAACATCACAGCGTCGACCTTGTATGGGGAAATCATGATGTGGTATGGATGGGAGCAGCAGCCGGAAATGCGGCGTGTATTGCTAACGTAATTCGCATGTCTGCCCGCTATGGTAACCTAAGTGTTTTGGAGGATGGGTATGGAATTAATCTTTTGCCGCTTGCAACCTTCGCACTTTCAGTTTATGCGGACACAGATTGCTCCTGTTTCAGGTTAAAAGAAAGCAGCAAGGGTGAGTTCACGCTTGCCTCTGATTTGGAAATGCGGATGTATAAGGCAATTACGATGCTTCAGTTTAAGCTTGAGGGGCAGATTATCTGTGCCAATCCGGATTTCGAAATGGATGCTCATCTTTTGTTGGATAAAATTGATTATACAAATCACACAATTACCTTAGAAGGGGTAACCTATCCTTTGAAGGATTGTGATTTTCCTACCATATCTCCGGCAGCACCATATGAGCTGACATCGGAAGAAAAAGAATTGGTACATAGCCTTCGCAAAGCTTTTATGAATAGTGAAAAACTGCAAAAACACACCAAACTCTTTTTTACCAAGGGTGCCATGTATAGAGTGTGTAATAATAATTTGTTATTTCATGGTTGTGTTCCGTTGAATGAAGACGGAACGTTTACAAAAACGAGCGTGGGTGGTGAAGAAGCTTCCGGCCGTGCACTTTTTGACCGTTTGGAAAAGATGGCAAGAGCGGCATTTTATGCACCTGTCGGAAGTGCGGAACGCGAAAAAGGCGGCAATGTGCTTTGGTATCTTTGGAACGGACCGGAATCACCAATTTACGGAAGAGACCGTATGGCTACTTTTGAGCGTTTGTTCATTGAAGAGAAGGAACCGCACAAAGAGACCAAAGATGCGTATTACCGTTGTATCGACGATGAGCAAACCGCCTGTCGGATTCTGGAGGAGTTTGGCGTTAATCCGGCACAAGGGCATATTATTAACGGGCATGTACCTGTGGAGAGCAAAAAAGGTGAGACTCCGATTCGTGCCGGCGGAAAAGTACTGATGATAGACGGCGGGTTTTCGAAGGCATATCATGAAAAAACAGGAATTGCCGGATATACTTTGGTGTCAAATTCACACGGAATGCGTCTGGTGGCACATGAAGAGTTTGAGTCTGCGTCCGCCGCAATCAGTGAGGAGACGGATATTGTTTCGGACACTTTTGTTGTGGAAAATTTCCCGCGTCGTCGTTATGTGGGAGATACTGATGTGGGTGAAACGTTGAAAGGAAATATAAAAGATTTGGAAATGCTGCTTGCGGCATATCGTAACGGTACAATTGACGCAAGAGAGTAAGCTGAATTTGGAGGAAGGTGCATGAAAGGACAGTATGCAGAGCTGAGTTCTGATTTGCAGGAGAGAATTCGAAAAGACCGGAGTAATCATGTGATCAATCCATACGCGTGTGCGGATGAAGATTGTATCAGACGCCGTGAATCAAACAGTAACAGTCTTCTTTGGCGTCCTGATTTTGTAAGAGATGTTGAACGAATTATGCATATTCCGTATTTTAACCGATACATGGATAAGACACAGGTTTTTTCTTTGTACCGTAATGATGATATTACAAGGAGAGCCTGTCATGTACAGCTGGTATCGCGTATTGCACGAAATATCGGAGCAGTACTGGGGTTGAATTTGGAATTGATTGAAGCGGCTGCGCTGGGGCATGATATCGGCCATACGCCGTTTGGTCATCCGGGTGAGCGCAAATTAAGTGAATTATATCATGCAGATACGGGGCGTTTCTTTCATCATAACATTCACAGTGCCCGCGTGCTGGATACGATATTTCCGCTGAATTTAAGCTTGCAGACACTGGATGGAATTATATGCCACAACGGAGAAATGGAAGCCAAAAACTACCATCCCGACGCATACACTGATTTTTCTGTTTTTGATCAAAAAATGGAAAAGTGCTATTTGGACACCGAACAGGTCGGACATCTGCGCCCTGCAACACTTGAGGCATGTGTGGTTCGTGTTTCCGATATTATTGCATATCTGGGAAAGGATCGTCAGGATGCCATGAAGCTTGGTTTTATTCAGAGCGAAGATGAGTTTGCGGCAAATTGTATCGGAAATACCAATGCACAGATTATCAATAATATGATTGTGAATTTAATCGAGAACAGTTATGGAAAAAATCATCTTGAGATGAGTGATGAAGTATACGCAGCATTTTCGCAGGCAAAGAAAGAGAATTACCGGCAGATTTACCGTATTCCTGAAGTTGCTAAAGTATATGAGGAAAGCATTGATCCGATGTTTGAGAAACTGTATGAGTTTCTTTGCAAGGATTATAGGGAGAAGGGGGAATCTTCTGTATTATTCCGGAATCATATCAGCTATATTGAAGAATGTACCCGCTATTATACCAGGGAGCGTAATTATCGCGAGGAGCATACCGAAGATTTGGTTGTAGATTATATTGCCAGCATGACGGATGATTATTTCGTAGATTTGTTTGCGCATTTGTTTCCGGAGAGCAAGATTCGTGTAAGATATAAAGGATATTTTGATGTATAAGAAGGAGGGTGTTCCAAAAATCATAGTTTGGAACACCCTCTTGTGCGAATGGATGATTTGTTGAATTTGTTTTCTTTTTCGAGGTATTCCTGCTGAAAAAGGGATTCGTTGACGAAAAAAGCAAATAGGTGCTATACTAAGCTGAATTATTTAGAGAATAGAAGCAGGTGATGAAATGAAAAAACGATTGTGTAAGACAATAAAAGGAGTAAAAAAAGTCGGCTTACTTTCGCTTTTATGTCTGACTATGCTGGCGGGTTGTGAGAAAACGCGTCAGGTTGAGTTTTTACCGGATGAATTGTCTCAGATTGAAGAGGTTGTGATTCTGGGAGAAGATACGGGATTGGAAAAGGAAGAAAGTTCTCAGGAGGAAAGTCTGCAGGAAGAAAGTTCTCAGGAAGAGAGTTCTCGGGAAGAGAGTCTGCAGGAAGAGAGTTCTCCGGAAGAAAGTTCTTGGGAAGACAGCAGTGTGGCAGAGGAAGAATCATCTTCTGTAGCCGGTGGGGGAAAGCTTGTGGTGATTGATGCAGGACATCAGGCAAAAGGAAACAGCGAGAAGGAACCTGTCGGCCCCGGGGCGACGGAAATGAAGGCGAAGGTGACCGGTGGAGCAACCGGCTGCAGTACGGGGCAGAAGGAATATGAACTGAATTTGGCAGTGGCATTTTATCTTAGGGATGAATTGACGGAGCGCGGATATCAGGTAATTATGGTGCGTGAAAGTCATGATGTGAATATTAGTAACAGTGAGCGTGCGGCAGTTGCAAATAATGCGGGCGCAGATGCTTTTATCAGAATACATGCCAATGGTTCGGATAATTCGGAGGTTTCCGGTACGGAGACGCTTTGTCAGACACCACAGAATCCCTATAATGCAGAATTGTATTCCGCAAGCAGGAGTCTTTCCGAGAAGGTGCTTGACGGTGTTACGACGCAGACCGGATTTAAGAAACGCAGTGTTAAAGAGACTGATACGATGAGCGGCATTAACTGGTGTAATGTGCCGGTGACAATTATTGAAATGGGTTTCTTAAGTAATCCGAATGAAGATAGTCTCATGTATACCGAAGAGTACCGCAGAAAAATTGCTGCAGGTATTGCAGACGGGATTGACTCTTTTTTTGCTGAGTAGAAATTTTTTTATTTCAATCCGTTGTATCGTGAAAAAATATGATGTATAATTCAGCATGTAAAAGAAATCTTTATGAATAAGGATGGGCAAAAATATGGTAATCATTAAAACAAAAAATTACGATGAGATGAGCGCCAAAGCGGCGAATATCATTGCTGCACAGGTGACAATGAAACCGAATTGTATCCTTGGGCTTGCAACCGGCTCCACGCCGATTGGAACATATGCGAAACTGGTGGAGAAGTATAATGCAGGTGAACTTGATTTTGCAGGGGTAACCAGCGTGAACCTTGATGAATACAGGGGTATTCCCAAGGAAAACGACCAGAGCTATTATTACTTTATGCATGACCATTTGTTTAGCCATATTAATATTGATAAAAGAAGAACCTTCCTGCCGGACGGAACCGAACCGGATGCACAGAAGGCTTGTAACGATTACAATGATATTATTCATTCTGTGGGTGGCATTGATTTGCAACTTTTAGGGCTTGGACATAACGGTCATATCGGATTTAACGAACCGGCTGACAGCTTTGCGTTAGAGACACACTGTGTTGATTTGACAGAATCTACGATTAAGGCAAACCAGAGATTTTTTGCATCATATGATGATGTGCCCAAACAGGCCTATACAATGGGTATCAAGACAATTTTACAGGCAAAGAAAGTCGTGGTTGTTGTAAGTGGTGCAGACAAGGCGGAGGCAGTTTATAAGTCTTTCTTTGGTCCTGTAACACCGCAGGTTCCCGCATCTATTTTGCAGCTCCATCCGGATTGCATTGTCGTTGCGGATGAAGCAGCACTTTCTATGGTAAAATAGGGTTACACGCATGTAGTGGGGGAGGATGTTATGAATATTCTTCATATGAAATATGCTGTAGAGATTGCCAAACTTGGTTCCATTAACAAGGCCGCTGAAGCGTTGCTGATTGCGCAACCGAATTTAAGCCGTGCCGTGAAGGAGCTTGAGGCAGATCTGGGGGTCAGCATTTTTGATCGTTCCAGCAAGGGAATGTTTTTGACACCGGAGGGCGAGAAGTTTATCGGGTATGCCAAAAAGATCCTGCAACAAATAGATGAAGTTGAGAATATGTATAAAACAGGGGCGCCTGCAAGACAGAAATTTTCTATCTGCGTTCCGCGTGCCAGCTATATTTCGGATGCTTTTGCTAACTTTTCCACACAGGTGAAGCAGCAGGCGGCGGAAATTTTTTATCAGGAGACCAATTCGTCACATGTGATAAATAACGTACTGAATGCAGAGTATAAGCTTGGGATTCTGCGCTATGCGGAAAATTACGATAAGTATTTCAAGGCGTCTTTGGAAGAGAAGGGGCTTGCATATGAGCTGATTACGGAATTTACATATCAGTTGATTATGAACCGCAACAGTCCGCTTGCTTCTTATGGTGAAATCAGGTGCGAGCATCTGCGTGATTTCATCGAGATTGCGCATGCAGATCCTTTCGTGCCGTCGCTTCCGCTTGCTGAGGTTAAAAAGGAAGAACTTCCTGATGATATTGAGCGTCGTATCTTTGTTTTTGAACGGGCAAGCCAGTTTGATTTACTTGCGGAGAACGAACAGACTTTTATGTGGGTTTCCCCGGTGCCGGATAAGACGCTTCAGCGTTACGGACTGATACAAAGGAAGTGCGTCGACAACACACGTGTCTATAAGGATATGCTGGTTTATAGGAAGGATTACCGGTTGACTGAACTTGACAATTGTTTCATAACGGAGCTATGTAATTCGAAAAGAAAGCATTTCTCATAGTAAAAAGCAACAATTCAAAATAAGAAAGATTTTAATGGAAGTTTATTGATTAAACTTCCATTTTTAATGTATAATGTAGAAAAAAGTCGAAGCTGTGCGCGATAATATGAAAAAATGCAGTTTGTATGTGATACATGTGTAAAATTCCTGACTATGAATCGACAAAAAACTGCATTATATCTCAAAAGATAACAAGTTATATAGAAAATATATTTTACAACAGAATACATATTTGTTAAAATAATAACAATCCAAGAAGTTCCCTGAAAAACTTGGATGGATTGCTTTTTTAACATTGGATAAATTCTTTAGATTACCAATGAGAAATAAACCGTAATACCAAAGATAAGATGCTCAAACAACAAAGGTTTAATGCTCAGAAAGACAGATGAAGATTGGGAACACCAATGATGAAAAACTAAGGTACAAGAAAAGAAATTTATAAAATACTGGGAGATAAAGTAAGATATCCGGGAGAAAACCCCGGATATTTTACGCGCAATAAGATTGTAAAATAGGACATGCAGGGAGGCATGGAATGAGACTGGATCGAGTGATTGCCGTACGAAACGATAAGACGCTTTTTTGTGATAATGATGAGTGTATTAAGGTGTTTCACGAAGTTTACAGCAAGTCGGACATATTGAACGAGGCGCATAACCATGCGCGTATGGAAGATGCGGGCCTGCAAGTTCCCAGACTTTTGGAGGTTAAGACCATAGATGGTCGCTGGGCCATTATTTCTGAGTTTATTAAGGGTAAAACGCTCGAGCAGTCAATGAAAGAAAATCCGGAGAAGAGCAAGGAGTATCTGGAGATTATGGTTTCGTTGCAACTGGATATGTTTTATAAGGAGAGTCCGCCGTTACCAAGATTGAAAGATAAGCTGAATCGACGTATCAAAAGTGCGGAGTTGGATGCTACAAAACGCTATGAGTTACATGCTGCCTTAAATGAGATGCCTTTGCAGTACAAAATCTGCCATGGCGATTTTAATCCTTCCAATATTATCATTTCCAAAGAAGGAATACCTTATCTGATTGATTTTTCACATGTAAGCCAGGGAAATGCAGAGGCTGATGCAGCATATACCTATATAGAATTTTTAAGTGATACGGAGCATGAAAATGCGGAGTTTTATTTGGAACGAATTTGCCACAAGGCAGGTTTTTCCAGAGAAGAAGTGAAATGTTGGATTCCTATTGTTGCAGCGGCGGCATCCGTGGATGCACATGGGAAAAAGAAAGAATTTTTGTTATCGCTTGTATAAAAAAGCATATGATGAAACGAGATTAATCCGGATAACCGGAAGCATGAATAAACGAAAGAAACGCGAGGAGGAGATAAAAATGAAAGTAACAGTTTGTATTGGTTCATCCTGCCACATCAAAGGTTCACGTCAGGTGGTAGAACAACTTCAGGAACTGGTTCGTGAACATAATCTTGGAGAGAAAGTAGAACTTTCCGGTACTTTTTGTATGGGTAAATGTCAGCAGGGCGTTTGCGTAACCATTGACGAGGCATTTTACTCAGTAACACCGGATTCTGTTAAGAGCTTTTTTAATGACAATATTTTATCCGTATTGAAATAGTAAAGGAGCGGACAAGCCGTGACGAATTTTCTTACACTAAAGAAGTCTAACTGTAAAAATTGTTATAAATGCATCCGTCACTGCGCGGTTAAATCCATTCGTTTTTCTGGGAATCAGGCGCATATCATCGGTAATGAATGTATCCTGTGCGGTCAATGTTTTGTTGTCTGCCCCCAGAATGCCAAAGAAATTGTGGATGAGCGCGAGAAGGTGCGGGTTCTTCTGCAATCGGGATCTCCCGTTGTGGTCAGTCTCGCACCGTCATTTGTGGCGAATTATGAAGGTGTTGGTTTAGATTCCATGCGTGAGGCAATCAAAAAGCTTGGTTTTGCGGATGTGGAAGAGACTGCGATTGGAGCAACGATTGTCAAAACTGAATATGAACGAATGTTAAATGAAGAAGACCGTGACATCATTATTACTTCCTGCTGTCATTCGGTCAATCTTTTGATTCAAAAACATTTTCCGAATTCATTACAGTATCTTGCAGATGTGGTTTCGCCGATGCAGGCGCACTGTATGGATATTAAACGCCGTATGCCTGATGCGAAGACTGTTTTCATTGGGCCGTGTGTAGCCAAAAAGGATGAAGCAGAACATTATGAAGGTATTGTAGATGCTGTGCTTACATTTGAAGAGCTGACAAATTGGCTGGAGAACGAGAAGATAGAACTGCGCAAGGAATCTGATAGTACGGTTAAGAGCAGAGCGCGCTTTTTCCCGACGACAGGCGGCGTGTTGAAAACAATGTCAACGGAGCGTGAGGGATATTCTTATCTGGCAATTGATGGTGTGGATAATTGTATTTCTGCATTAAAAGATATAGAGCGCGGCAACGTGCATAAGTGTTTTATTGAAATGTCTGCATGTGTGGGAAGTTGTATCGGCGGTCCGGTAATGGAGAAGTATCATCGTTCTCCTATCCGTGACTATGCTGCGGTGGCACAATATGCAGGAAGTGAAGATTTTGAGGTGGAGCAGCCTGAGGCGAGAGAGCTTTTTAAGCACTTTGAATTTATAGAGAAAAAATTGCAACCGCCTACAGAACAGGAAATTCAGGAAATTCTTCGCCAGATGGGCAAGTTCAAACCTGCTCATGAATTGAATTGCGGTTCCTGTGGATATGACACCTGCCGTAAGAAAGCAATTGCCATCTATCATGGCAAGAGCGATGTATCCATGTGTCTGCCCTATTTGAAGGATAAGGCAGAAAGCTTTTCGGATACAATTGTTAAAAATACACCGAATGGTTTGATTGTATTAAATGAGAAACTTGAGGTACAGCAGATTAATGCTGCGGCGCGCAAAATTGTGAATGTCAGATCTGCATCAGATATTCTTGGCGATCAGGTAATAAGAATTTTGGAGCCGGGTGTTTTCATGGAAGTATTGAACACCGGACGCGGCGTGTATAACCAAAGAGTATTTCTTGCGGAGTACAAAAGATATGTGGAGCAGACAGTTGTTTACGATAAGGAAAGCCATCTTCTTGTCTGTATCATGCGTGATGTAACCAGCGAAGAGCATGAGCGTGACCGAAAAGAAAATATCAGCCGCCAGACCATTGAAGTGGCGGACAAGGTGGTGGATAAGCAGATGCGAATTGTTCAGGAAATTGCATCACTTCTTGGAGAGACTGCTGCAGAAACCAAGATTGCACTGACGAAATTAAAGGAGTCGATATCAGATGAATGATTTATGTGCAGATATTGGATATAAAAGCATCAATCACTATGGTGAGCAACTTTGCGGAGACCATGTGGATGTAGTGGAGTCGAATGAAAAATCAACGATTGTTGTGCTTGCGGATGGTTTGGGAAGCGGTGTGAAGGCGAGTATTTTATCAACCCTTACATCCAAAATTATTTCAACCATGATGGCAGAAGGAATTCCGCTTGAAGAGTGTGTATCGACAATTGCGGCGACACTTCCGGTATGTTCTGTGCGAGGTGTTGCGTACTCGACTTTTACGATTATACATTTGAAGAATAACGAAACGGCCGAATTGATTCAATATGATAATCCGCATGTGATATTGATTCGCGGGGGAAATAATTATGATTACCCCAAAACAGAGATGAACATCGGTGGCAAAAAAATCTATAAGTCCGTTATTAAATTGTGCGAGGACGATACATTTATCCTGATGTCGGATGGTTGTCCGCATGCCGGAATCGGGACTTCGTATAATTTTGGATGGAAAAGAGAAGAAATTATTTCTTTTATGGAGATGCTTGTTCCGGTTGGTTATACGGCGAAAACACTTTCTACAATTCTTGTAGATGAATGCAATAAGCTTTACAAGGATCAGCCGGGGGATGATGCTACTGCCTGTGTGGTTCGAATCAGAAAGCGTGAGCCGATGAATCTCTTATTCGGACCTCCGTCGAATCGTGATGATTGTGACCGTATGATGTCATTGTTTTTCTCGAAGGAAGGAAAGCATATTGTATGCGGCGGAACCACATCCTCCATTGCGGCAAAGTACCTTGGGAAGCCCCTTCGGGCCAGTCTCGAGTTTGAGTCGCCCGAGGTTCCGCCTATTGCATATATAGAGGGCGTTGACCTGGTGACAGAAGGTGTGATTACGATTAATAAGGTTCTTTCTTATGCCAAAGATTATCTTGTGGGCAACGAGAACTATGAAGAATGGAGCATGAAGCGTGACGGAGCGTCCTTGATATGCCGTTTGCTGTTTGAGGAGGCCACCGACATTAATTTCTATGTAGGGCGTGCGATTAATCCGGCGCATCAGAATCCTGATTTGCCGATTCGCTTCAGCATTAAGATGAATTTGGTGGAGGAACTGTCGGAATGCTTGCGGAAAATGGGAAAGAAGATTAAAGTAAGCTATTTTTAGAGGAGACGTTGTATGAGAAAATTTGATACTAAAGTGCAACATTTGAAATATAAAGTTCTGCGAGAAGTGGCACGTCAGGCATGGAACGATACATTGCTTGAAAATCTTCTGGAGATTCCGCAGATTATCGTACCCGGTAAAACGCCGACAATGCGTTGCTGTGTTTATAAGGAAAGGGCGATTCTGACAGAACGTGTCAAGCTTGCGATGGGCGGAAACAAAGAAGATGATGATATCATTGAAGTAATTGATATTGCATGTGATGAGTGCCCGGCAGCAGGTTATGAAGTGACAGATTCCTGCCGCGGATGTCTTGCACACCGCTGTGAGGATGTATGTAAAAGAGGCGCTATTACGTTTGATTCCAATCACGTAGCTCACATTGATAAAGAAAAATGTGTTGAGTGCGGACAGTGTGCAAAGGTATGCCCGTACACTGCGATTGTAAACCGCAAGCGTCCTTGTCAGAATGCTTGTAAAATAAAAGCAATTGAAATCAAGGATAATGGTGCGGCAAAGATTGACAGAGAAAAATGTACTTCCTGTGGAGCGTGTGTATACCAGTGTCCGTTTGGAGCTATCAGTGATAAGTCATATATTTTGAATGCAATTGATATGATTAAGAGAAGTGAGCATAACTCCAAGTTCAAAGTTTATGCAGTTGTCGCACCGTCTATTTCCAGTCAGTTCCGCTATGCGAAGCTTGGCCAGGTTATCAGCGGATTAAAGGCACTGGGCTTTTATACCGTTGTGGAAGCTGCACTTGGTGCGGATATGGTAGCAATGGATGAATCCAGAGAACTTGTAGAAAAAGGATTCTTGACCAGCTCTTGCTGTCCTGCGTTTGTTTCCTATATTAAATCTGCTTTTCCGGAGCTTGTGCCGTACATTTCGCATAACTTATCTCCGATGGCAGCGATTTCAAAATATATTAAAGATACCACTCCGGGTGCTAAGGTTGTATTTATCGGACCTTGTACAGCCAAGAAAAAAGAAGTTCAGTTAGAGTCTGTTCGTCCGTATGTGGATACTGTGTTGACATTTGAGGAGTTGCAGGCACTTTTTGACAGCCGTGACATTGACATTACAACACTTGGCGAAGATATTCTGGATAATGCGTCTTACTACGGCCGTATTTTTGCACGTTGCGGTGGACTTTCGGATGCAGTGGCAGAGGCATTGAAAGAGCAGGGAGTTGAAGATTTTTCTTTGAAAGGTGTATCCTGCGACGGAATAGAGGCTTGCAGAAGTGCATTGCTTAAGAAGAGTAAGGATTTGCTGGATGCAAACTTTATTGAAGGTATGGCTTGTGTCGGAGGCTGTATCGGTGGCGCCGGTTGCCTGACACATGGAGAGAAGAACAAGCTTGAGGTCGATAAGTACGGCATGCAGGCATTTGAGAAAACAATTGAGGACGCGGTAAGTGTGCTCGATATCAATAAACATTAAGGAGATAAAAGCCATGAACAAAATTACTATCATCGGTTCAGGAAGCGTTGGTGCAACCGTAGCATATACTCTTACGGTAAGCGGCATTGCGTCCGAAATTGTTATGATTGATATTAATGGTCAGAAAGCATTGGGCGAGGCTCTTGATATCAAACAGGGAACACCGTTTTGCGGACCGTGTTCGATTTATGCAGGTACGTATGCGGATGCAGTCAATTCGGACATTGTTATCATAACGTCCGGTATGGCACGTAAGCCGGGACAGTCCAGACTTGACCTTGCGCAGGTAAATGTAGACATTACCAAAGCAATTATTCCGCAGATTACCAAATATGCACCGGATGCAACTTATCTGATTGTAAGCAATCCGGTAGACGTATTGACCTATACTTTTGCAAAATGTTCCGATATACCGAAGGAGAGAATTATCGGTTCGGGAACCATCCTGGATACGGCAAGACTTCGTTCACGTATTGCAGAGTACTACCAAATCAATCAGCAGAACGTGCATGCATATGTACTCGGTGAGCATGGAGATTCCTCTTTTGTTCCCTGGTCTCTTGCAAATATCTCCAATGTGCCGGTAGAGAATTATGGTCAAATGATACAGAATGCCAATCCTCTCAGTCCTGCATTTGACAGAGCACAGGTGGAAGAGTATATGCGTAAATCCGGTGGGCGTATTATCGAGCGTAAGGGTGCAACCTTTTATGCGGTTTCTGCATCAGTATGTCACGTATGCAAGTGTCTTTTGAGTTCTGTAGACACGACGCTTACGGTATCTACACTTATGGATGGCGAATATGGTTTGAAGGATGTTGCATTGAGCGTCCTTACCATCGTTGGTAATAAAGAAGCGCATAATAAAGTCTTGCTTCCTTTGAACGATGAAGAACTTGCAAAATTACACAAATCTGCAGATAGTCTTAAAGGTGTAATTTCAAGTATCACAATATAATGTGCCATTTTTGAAAAAAAATTGGTAATTTTTTCAGGGTTCAACAACTTGTTAAAATATTATCAATGTGGTACGATACAACGTGGCAACAAAAAATGTAAAATGACGACGAAAACAGTCTTTTACCTGAGTCAGCCTTGTTAAATGAGAGGAGAAAATTATGAACAGTAAAATTACAATTATTGGTGCAGGTAGTGTAGGTGCTACTATCGCATATTCACTTACCAAAGAAGATATTGCATCTGAAATCGTTTTGATTGACGTAAATAAGAAGAAAGTAGCCGGTGAGGTTATGGATATTGAACAGGGAACCTGTTTCCGTAATCCGATTTCTATTGTGGCAGGTACTTATGAGGATGCAAAAGATTCTGATATCGTAATTATTACATCCGGTATCGCAAGAAAACCCGGTCAGACCCGTATTGAACTCACGAAGACAAATGTTGAAATTTTAAAGAGCATTACACCTAATATTGTTTCACAGGCGCCGAATGCATTATATATCATTGTAAGTAATCCGGTTGATATTATGACATATGTATTTACCAAGGTTTCCGGATTGAAAGAGAGTCAGATTATCGGTTCCGGTACAATTCTTGATACCGCACGCCTTCGTTGTGGTTTGTCCCAGCATTTTAGCGTTGCGCAGAAGAATATTCATGCATATGTATTTGGCGAGCATGGCGATACTTCCTTTATCCCCTGGTCAGGCGCTTACATTTCAGGTATGAAAGTAGATGAGTACTGGCAGTTGATGAAGAAGTTCGAAAAGAATTTAGAAATCATTGACAAGGATGCAATGCTTACTTATGTGCAGAAGTCCGGTGGACAGATTATTGCAAATAAGGGTGCAACATTCTATGCGGTATCTACTGCAGTATGTAATCTTTGCAATATTTTACTTGCATCAGACGAGTCAATTACAACCGTTTCTTCCATGATGCATGGTGAATACGGAATTGAGGATGTCTGCTTAAGTACTCTTACACTGGTTGGACCTAACGGTATTCAGGGTAAGGTGCCTATGCATTTGACTGATGAGGAAATCATGAAGCTTAGAAAGAGCGCTGATGCCTTGAAAGCAGTCATTGCTGAAATCGAGATTTAATGATCACACCTGCGACAGGCTTTCACTTGTCGCATTTGGTGTTGTCAGACTATAGAAAGAAAACAGAAAGGACATAGAGATCATGAAGTACAGTTACTATCCGGGATGTACATTACGAAACAAGGCAAAAGATTTGGATGCGTATGCCAGAGCTTCTGCGTCAGTTTTAGGTTTTGAACTGGAAGAAATTGAAGATTGGCAGTGCTGTGGCGGTGTTTATCCGTTAGGCAGTGATGAAATTGCGACAAAGCTTTCTTCCGTTCGTGCTTTGAATGAAGCAAAAATGAAAGGTCAGGCGTTGGTTACACTCTGCTCTGCCTGTCATCATGTAATTAAGAGAGTAAATGATGATATGAAGAATGTGGAGGATATCCGCACACGTGCCAATAATTATATGGCGCTTGACGAGCCTTATGCAGGCGAAACGCAAGTTTATCATTTCCTGGAGGTGCTTCGTGATCAGATTGGTTTCGATAAGCTCAAAGAGATGGTAAAGAATCCGTTAACCGGCCGTAAAATAGGTGCTTACTACGGATGTCTTCTTTTAAGACCTTCTAAGCTGATGGCATTTGATGATCCGGAGAATCCGACTATTTTGGAAGATTTTATCCGTGCAATTGGTGCTGAACCGGTGGTATATCCTTACAGAAATGAATGCTGTGGCGGTTATATTTCACTGAAAGAAAAAGAGATGTCTGCAAAGATGTGTGACACAATTACGGAAAGTGCTGCATCTATGGGTGCAGAAATGCTTATTACAGCATGTCCGCTCTGTTTGTACAACATTAATAAGAGCAGTGCAAATGATTTGCCGGTATACTATTTTACGGAGCTTCTTGCTGAGGCTCTCGGCGTAAAAGAGGAGGTGGCAAAATAATGATGAAAGAACATTCACAGGCTGAACAAATCAAAGCGATTTCCGGTGTAAATCCTTTGAAGTGTATGAAGTGCGGTAAATGCTCTGCATCCTGTCCGTCTTTTGAAGAGATGGATATCAAGCCGCATCAGTTTGTTTCCTACGTAATTAATGAAGATATTGAGTCACTTACCAATTCCAAATCCTTGTGGAAATGTCTTTCCTGTTTCGCTTGTGTAGAGCGTTGCCCGAGAGATGTGAAGCCGGGTAAACTGATTGATGCAGCAAGACAGGTTGTAATCCGTCAGAAGGATCAGGATTACCTTTCTCCGAACGAAATTCCGGAGTTGTTGGATCCCGAACTTCCGCAGCAGCTTTTGGTTAGTGCATTCAGAAGATACAGGAGGTAAGCATCGTGCAAAGAATTGGTGTATTTGTCTGCCACTGCGGTAGCAATATTGCAGCAACGGTAGATGTTAAAAAAGTTGTAGAGATGGCTGCGCTTGAGCCGGGAGTAGTACATGCTGAAGATTATCAGTACATGTGTTCCGAAGCCGGACAGGCGAAAATTGCAGCTGCAATTCATGAAAAAGGATTGACAGGAATCGTAGTATGTTCTTGTTCACCGCGTATGCATGAGGCTACTTTCCGTAAGGCAGCAGAGCGTGCAGGATTAAATCCTTACATGGTTGAAATTGCAAATATCCGTGAGCATTGCTCCTGGATTCATAAAGATATGGAAGAGGCAACCAAAAAGGCAGTTGTACTTGCAAGAGCTGCAATTGCTAAGGTTAATTTGAATGCGCCCCTTCAGGCAGGCGAAAGCCTTGTAACCAAGCGTGCGTTGGTAATCGGCGGTGGTATTGCAGGAATTCAGACTGCACTTGATATCGCAGATGCCGGCTATGAAGTTGACATTGTTGAGAAGACACCCAGTATCGGCGGAAGAATGTCACAGCTTGATAAAACATTCCCGACACTTGACTGTTCAGCTTGTATTTTAACACCGAAGATGGTGGAAGCTGCAGCGCATGAAAAGATTACAATCTACACTTACAGCGAGGTAGAGAAAGTAACCGGTTTCGTAGGTGATTTTACGGTAGATATTCGTAAAAAAGCACGTAGTGTAGATGCAACAAAGTGTACAGGATGTGGTGTATGTCAGGAAAAATGTCCTTCGAAGAAGTCATTAAGTGAGTTCAACAGAGGATTGAATACAAGAAGTGCAATTTATACTCCGTTTGCACAGGCTATTCCGAATGTACCTGTTATTGACCGTGATGCTTGTGTTAAATTTAAGACCGGAAAGTGCGGTCTTTGCGAGAAGGTTTGTCAGGCAGGAGCAATCGATTATACCCAGAAGGATGAAATTGTAACACAGAAGTATGGTGCAATTGTCGTGGCAACCGGTTTTGATACCATTAAGTTAGATAAGTATGATGAGTATGCTTACAATCAGAGTAAGGACGTTATTACTTCTCTGGAATTAGAGCGTATTATGAATGCAGCAGGACCTACAAAGGGACATCTTGAGAGACTTTCTGACGGAAAGGCACCTAAGGAGATGGTATTTATCCAGTGTGTCGGAAGCCGTTGCTCGGATGACAGAGGAAAGAGCTATTGCTCCAAGATTTGCTGTATGTATACTGCAAAGCACGCGATGCTGATTAGAGATAAATATCCCGATGTAAACGTTACGGTATTCTATATCGATGTACGTACTCCGGGTAAGAACTTTGATGAGTTCTACAGACGTGCCGTAGAAGAATATGGCGTAAACTATATCAAAGGTCAGGTTGGTAAGGTTGCTCCGCTTGCGAACGGAAGACTTCTTGTTCAGGGTTCTGACCTGATTGACAATAAGCAGATTAAGAAAGAAGCTGATATGGTTGTTCTTGCAACTGCAATTGAACCCGATCCGTCAGTAAGACAGATTGCGACTATGCTTACAGCAAGTATTGATACAAACAACTTCCTTACGGAAGCACATCCGAAGCTTCGTCCTGTTGAATCACCTACAGCCGGTGTATTCTTGTCAGGTGTCTGCCAGGGACCTAAGGATATCCCTGAAACTGTTGCACAGGCCGGTGCTGCTGCTGTTAAAGCAATCGGTTTACTTGCAAAAGATAAGCTTATGACAAATCCTTGTACTGCGAAAGCAGATGAATTGTTATGTAACGGCTGCTCCACATGTGCTAATGTCTGCCCTTATGGCGCAATCACATATGAAGTGAAGCTGATTAATGATCACGGTATCCGTGAAGAGAGACGAGTTGCAAGCGTAAATAATGCTCTTTGTCAGGGTTGTGGTGCATGTACTGTTGCCTGCCCGTCCGGAGCAATGGATTTGCAGGGCTTCTCTAACAGACAGATCTTAGCGGAGGTGGATGCAATATGTCGATAGATAATAAAGAGTTCAGACCTAAAATAGTTGCATTTTGCTGTAACTGGTGCAGTTACGCAGGTGCAGACCTTGCCGGTAGCAGCCGTCTGGCATATCCGGCAGATGTCAAAATCATCCGTGTTCCGTGTTCCTGTCGCGTAAATCCGATGTTCATTTTGAGAGCATTTCAGAAGGGTGCAGACGGTGTGATTATCTGCGGATGTCATCCCGGTGACTGTCACTACAGCACAGGAAACTACTACGCAAGAAGACGTATGACACTTTTATTCTCCATGTTGGATTATATCGGAGTCGAAAATGGCAGAACCCGTGTAGAATGGGTATCTGCTGCAGAGGGTGTTAAGTTCTCTACAACCATGAATGAGTTTGTTGAGAAAATTCACTCTCTTGGTGAGAACGTAAGATTGGAGGATTTAAGATGCAAGAATTAGTGAATCGTGCCAAAGAACTTCTGGCAGACGGCACCGTGGCACGTGTGCTTGGCTGGAAGAAGGGCGACTTGTCCTACAATTGCGAACCTGCATTTTTTAATACTGCAGAAGAGATGGAAGAATTTGTATACGATGGATTTTGTGGTGCAAATCTTTCCAAATATATGATTGAGGCTTCCAAATTGGAAGGTAAAACACTGGTTTGTTTAAAACCTTGTGATTCCTATAGTTTTGTGCAGTTGATGAAAGAGCATCGCGTTGACCGTGAGAAAGCTTATATCATCGGTGTAGCCTGCAGAGGAAAACTTGATATCGAAAGAATCAAAGCACAGGGGATTAAGGGAATTGAAAGTATTGAAGGTGCAGCATGGGAAGATGCAAATGATGTACTTACTGTTAAGACTTTTTATGGTGATAAGACCTGCAACTGGACTGACGTAATGTTAGAGCGTTGTCATGTATGTAAAGGAAAAGACCATGTTATCTTTGATGAGCAGATTGGTGAATCAAGAGATACAAAGGATGCAGAGCGCTTTGCACGTGTGGCAGAGATTGAGGCAATGTCTCCGGAAGAAAAATTTGCTTATTTCAGAAGTGAGTTAAGCAAGTGTATCCGTTGTAACGCATGCAGAAATGTATGTCCTGCATGCAGCTGCCGTAAGTGTGTATTCGACAGCACTAAGTTTGACAGTGCCCAGAAGGCAAATACGGATTCTTTTGAAGAGAAGATGTTCCACATCATTCGCGCGTTCCACGTGGCAGGAAGATGTACAGACTGCGGCGAGTGCAGCAGAGTATGTCCGCAGGGAATTCCTCTTCACTTATTCAACCGCAAATTTATTAAAGATATTAACGAGTTTTACGGCGAATATCAGGCAGGTGCTGATATTGATGCAAAGGCACCTCTTACAAACTTTACTTTTGATGATGTTGAGCCGGGTATCGTGGCAGAAAGGGGATAATGTATGTTAAAGATTGAAAAGCAGAAACTTTCCGCATTATTCTCAAAGATTGCGGAAACGAAAGATTTATATTTACCCGTGAAAGAAGCCGGACAGGTGAATTATGCCGCATGGAGTGAAAATGCACAGGTAGATTTGGATACACTCAAAACCGTGAAATCTCCCAAAGATGCTTTTTTCCCGCAGAGTGAGAATTTATATACCTGTACAGGCGGTAATAAAAATATCCAGATTAAAGCGGAAGAACTTTGCAACAAAGCATTTGTTGTTTTCGGCATGAAGATGTGTGATGTCAAAGGTATTGAAGTGCTTGACAAAGTATTTTTGGCAGAACCGGTTGATACATTTTACAAGGCAAGAAGAGAACACGGTATCATCGTTGCAATGGCTTGTAATGAACCGGAAGAAACTTGTTTTTGTAAAGCATTCGGAACCGATGCAGCTGAACCCGTTGCAGATGTTGCAACATGGATGGTAGGCGATTACTTATACTGGCAGGCACAGAGTGAGAAGGGTGAAGCTCTCACCAGAGAATTAGAGAGTCTTCTTGCTGCAAGTGAGCCGAATGAAGAATCAAAGGTTGAAGCAAAGAAAGAGGCTATTCGTGCAATTGTTGAACGTCTTCCGTACTCCAATCTTTCATTAGAAGGATGGAACGGTGATGCGTTGATGGAGAAGTTTGAATCTCCGATTTGGGAAGAGTTGTATAAGCCTTGTCTTGCATGCGGTACCTGTACTTTTGTATGTCCTACCTGTCAGTGCTATGATATTAAGGATTACGATACCGGTCATGGTGTGCAAAGATTCCGTTGCTGGGATTCCTGTATGTATTCTGATTTTACAATGATGGCACATGGTAATAACCGTACCAGCCAGATGCAGAGATTCCGTCAGCGTTTTATGCACAAACTGGTTTACTTCCCTGCAAACAATGACGGCATGTACTCATGTGTGGGTTGTGGCCGTTGCGTAGAGAAGTGTCCGGCGTCCCTTAACATTGTTAAGGTTATCAAAGCATTTCAGGAATAGGGAGGAAAAGAAACATGTCTGAATGTACTTGTCATGAGAATTACAACCTTGATACCCTGATTCCGAAAGTGGGTATCATTACAGATATTCGTCAGGAAACTCCTGATGTAAAGACCTTTCGCGTGAATGCACCGGAAGGCGGTAAGCTTTTTGAACATAAACCGGGACAGTGTGCAATGCTTTGCGGCCCCGGCGTGGGTGAGGCGATGTTTTCCATCACCTCTTCCCCGACCAACAAAGAATTCCAGGAATTCAGTATTAAAAAGTGCGGCGTTTTAACAGATTATCTGCACAGCCTTCAGGTTGGTGATGAGATTACCGTACGAGGACCCTATGGTAATAATTTCCCGGTAGAGGGTGAATTAAAAGGAAAGAACCTTTTATTTATTGCCGGTGGTATCGGTCTTGCACCGTTACGTTCTGTAATTAATTATGTTATTGATAACAGAGACAATTATGGTACGGTAGATATCCTTTATGGTTCACGTTCTGCGGATGATCTTGTTCAGTTGAAAGAAATTCAGGAAGTTTGGATGAATGCGAAAGATTTCAATGTTCATCTTACAATCGACCGTGAACAGGAAGGCTGGGACGGACATGTAGGTTTCGTACCTGCATATTTGAAGGAACTTGGATTTGATACCAATAAAACCGTACTCGTCTGCGGACCGCCAATTATGATTAAGTTCGTATTGGAAGGTTTGAAGGAAATCGGTTTTCAGGATGAGCAGATTTATACTACATTCGAACTTCGTATGAAGTGTGGTGTAGGTAAATGCGGACGCTGCAACATCGGTTCTAAGTATGTGTGCAAAGACGGTCCGGTATTCCGTTTTGACGAGATTGATGAACTGCCTAACGAATATTAATCAAAAGCGTTAAGCGTAACGATAAGAAGCATAAGTAAAGTAACCAAACAGAAAGGACTGGTATTCCAAATGGAAAACATGGTAAATGTATATTTTTTCGGTAAGAAATACAGTGTACCTGCTGAATTGACAATTATGACAGCAATGGAATATGCCGGCTATACCCTCAAAAGAGGATGCGGATGCCGTCATGGATTCTGCGGTGCATGTGCAACTATTTACAGAATCAAGGGACAGAACGAGTTGAAGACTTGCCTTGCATGTCAGACACAGGTTCAGGAGGGAATGTATGTAGCAAGTATTCCTTTCTTCCCGACAGATAAAAGAACATATGATATTAATGAAATCAAGCCGGATCAGCAGGTGATGATGCAGCTTTATCCTGAAATTTACAGCTGTATCGGATGTAATGCATGTACAAAGGCTTGTACACAGAGCTTGAATGTAATGCAGTATATTGCATATGCACAGAGAGGCGAGTTTGAGAAATGTGCTGAGGAATCTTTTGACTGCGTAAGCTGCGGATGTTGTTCTGTAAGATGTCCCGCAGGTATTTCTCATCCGATGGTTGGTCTTCTTGCAAGACGTCTCACAGGAAAGTATATTGCACCTGAAACACAGCATTTAGCAGATCGTGTTGAAGAAATCAACAAAGGTGCATATGATGAGCTGATTGAGCAGATTATGCAGAAACCGATTACAGAGATGCAGGAACTTTACAACACTAGAGAGATTGAGAAATAGGAGGGATAAATATGTTTACACCGGATATGCTTGAGTCAATTAAAAAGGTGGAAGCGACCAGAGCGGAACGTATGAAAACGGAACCCAGACGTATGACCGCTGAGGAAAAGGATACCCTCTTGAAAGCTTACCATCCTGATTACCGCAAGGAAGGTTTTGCGGAAATCAAAATCGGACCGAATAAGGGAGAAAAGGTGCCTACTGAATTGGGACATCTTTTACACTCTAACAGCCGTCTTTTGAATGAAAATATCGATTTAAACAAAGTAGATTATGATGTAGATGTTTTGGTAATCGGTGCAGGTGGTGCCGGTGCTTCTGCTGCAATTGAAGCACATGAAGCGGGCGCTAACGTAATGATTGTTTCCAAACTTCGTATTGGTGATGCCAACACTATGATGGCTGAAGGTGGAATTCAGGCTGCAGATAAGGCTAATGATTCACCGGTTCAGCACTATTTGGATGCTTTCGGTGGCGGACATTTTGCCGCAAGACCGGAATTGCTTCGTCGTCTTGTTATGGAAGCTCCGGATGCAATCGCATGGTTGAACAAACTTGGTGTTATGTTTGACAAGGATGAGGAAGGTAACATGGTTACCACACACGGTGGCGGAACTTCCAGAAAGAGAATGCATGCTTGTAAGGACTATTCAGGTGCAGAAATCATGCGTACTCTTCGCGATGAAGTAATCAATCGCCAGATTCCTGTTGTAGAGTTTACTTCAGCAGTTGAATTAATTAAAGATACAAACGGTCGAGTTGCAGGTGCTGTTTTACTGAATATGGAAACAGACGATTATATGATTGCGAAAGCAAAGACTGTAATTATTGCAACAGGTGGTGCAGGACGTCTTCATTATCAGAACTTCCCGACTTCTAACCATTATGGAGCAACTGCCGATGGTCTTGTACTTGGTTATCGTGCAGGTGCACCCCTTTTATATCAGGATACTATTCAGTACCATCCTACAGGTGTTGCATTCCCTTCACAGATTTTTGGTGCTCTCGTTACAGAGAAGGTACGTTCTCTTGGAGCAATGCTTGTTAACGCAGAAGGTGAAGCATTTATGCATCCCCTTGAGACACGTGATGTTTCAGCTGCAAGTATTATTCGTGAATGTTCTGACAGAGGTAAAGGTGTAACCACTCCTCTTGGAAGCGGTGTATGGCTTGATACTCCGATGATTGAAATGATCGGTGGAGAAGGTACAATTGAAAAGCGTATTCCTGCAATGCTTCGTATGTACTTAAATTACGGCATTGATATGAGAAAGCAGCCTATTCTTATTTACCCGACACTTCATTACCAGAATGGTGGTCTTGAAATCGGTGGCGACGGCTTTACAAAGGCAATTGATAACCTCCTTGTAGCAGGTGAAGCAGTTGGTGGTATCCACGGAAGAAACCGTCTGATGGGTAACTCTCTTCTTGATATTATTGTATTTGGTCGTAATGCAGGTAAGGCAGCAGCTGCTAAGGCAAAAGACGTAGAACTTGCTGAACTTACTTTGTCCCACATTGAGGATTATGCAAAAGCATTGAAAGAAGCAGGCGCAGATACAGGTGATGTATCACCGTTGTTGTTACCGAAATATGCTCGTCACGAGAGATAAAATGTGTGATTGATGATTTTTATGATTCAGGTGCTTTTCCAAAAGTACCTGAATCTGAATAAGAAAAAGGAGAACCAATATGCGTGAAATAGAAGCAAGCAAAATCACAGAAGTGGTTGAAAAGCTTTGTATTGAAGCAAATTTGCATCTTCCTGAAGACGTTAAGTGTGCAATTAAGAATTGTCGCGCTTGCGAAGATGGGGAAATTGCAAAGGGTGTTTTAGATAATATTATTAAGAATTTCGAAATTGCTGACGATGAGAACGTTCCTATTTGTCAGGATACCGGAATGGCTTGTGTATTTTTGGAGATTGGTCAGGATGTACATATTTGTGGCGGTGATTTAACTGACGCCGTTAATGAAGGTGTTCGTCGCGGCTATGACAAGGGATATTTAAGAAAGTCTGTTGTAAAGGATCCGGTTCGCCGTGGTAATACAGGAGACAATACTCCTGCGATGATTTATACGGAAATTGTTCCGGGTGAGGAAATTAAGGTGACCGTCGGACCGAAGGGCTTTGGTAGTGAGAATATGAGCGCAGTTCGTATGTTCAAGCCTTCTCACGGTATTGAAGGTATCAAAGATTTTATCCTTGAAACTGTTGAAACAGCCGGACCGAATCCCTGTCCTCCTATGGTGGTAGGTGTAGGTATCGGTGGTACTTTCGATAAGGCAGCGCTTCTTGCCAAGAAGGCGCTGATGAGACCGCTTGATTCTTCTCATCCCGATCCTTACTATGCAGATCTTGAGAAAGAGATGTTAGAGAAGATTAATGAACTTGGTATCGGACCGCAGGGCTTTGGCGGAAAGACCACTGCAATCGGTTTGAATATTGAGACTCTTCCTACACACATTGCAGGTATGCCTTGTGCAATTAATATTAACTGCCATGTGACACGTCATAAATCGGAGGTGATTTAAATGGAAAAACATATTACACTTCCTTTAACGGAAGAACTTGCGAAGTCACTTCGTGCAGGTGAAACCGTATATTTGACCGGAACAATTTACACTTCCAGAGATGCAGGACACAAGAGAATGTGTGAAGCTCTTGCAAGAGGGGAAGAACTTCCGTTTGACCCTACAGATGCAACTATTTACTATGTTGGACCGACACCGGCTAAACCCGGTCAGGTAATCGGTTCTGCAGGACCGACAACAAGTGGACGTATGGACGCTTATGCACCTACTATGATGTCTGTTGGTGCAAGAGGTATGATTGGTAAGGGTGCAAGACTTCCGGAAGTAATTGATGCCATGAAGAAGTACTCCGGTGTTTACTTTGGTGCAATCGGTGGTGCAGGCGCACTCCTTGCAAAATGTATCAAAGAATGTGAGCTGATTGCATACGAAGATCTTGGAGCAGAGGCGTTAAGAAAATTATATGTAGAGGATATGCCGCTTGTTGTTATCATTGATAGTGAAGGCAATAATCTTTATGAAGAAGGTCGTGCAGCATATCTTGCTAAAAAATAAAACGTTATATCAAGGCTACTTACGATAAACTCGTGGTAGCCTTTTTGTTTGCGTTATAGAAAATTCCAATGAGTAAAAAAATGAGGATGTACGAAGCACATTCTTTTGCCTAAAAGGTTTTTCCCGGCAGGCGGTTCAATGTGTGATAATACTATGAATGTTATTGGCAAATCAAAAAAAGTATTGTATAATGAGCCAAAAATGTTAACCGAACTTAATGAGGAGGAGAAAAGGTGAAGAAAAATATGATTTTGGTTATTATTGGCGGCATAGTCGCTTTACTTCTTGTGGTTGCGTTGGTTTTACTTTTTGTGAAGTCATTTACAAAGGAACCGATTGAGATGCCGGGAATGGAAACGGAAAGCACAGCTGTCGGAAATGAAGAGCAAAAAACGAACGTGAATTATGTTACTTATGATGGGTATACGGAATTGATTGCTTTGGTAAGTACACAGGAGGAAGCCGATGAAATAGCGAAGCTTTACGGAATAGAGTTAAAACGTTTCAATGAAGGCGTAGCAGTTTATGTTACCAAGGAAAATCCGCGTGACGTAATTCTGCGTGGGGAAGAGAATGGCTGGCCGCCGGTTGCATTGAATAATGTGATTAAATTAAGTCCGATAGAAACTCCGGCCGGTGACAAAAATTCGAATACTTCGTTACATATTAATAAATAAATATGGCAGTACGGCACCCAATGGCATTTAGTCAAGGAAGGTGGACATCAGCAGTTCTTACCCGTGTGCCCGCCATGCAGGGTGTTCCCATAAACTTTTTTTGAGAATGCGTAGAATGTCTTGTCTGTATTGTTTGCCCCATAGACACTGCTTGTCCCAAATTGTCTGAGAAAGCGGGCGCGCCGCACAAGGGGCTTTTTATTCCGGTTATACAATTAAAGAATATCTAACATTGAAAAAGGTTCCATTTTTGCCGCTTCCGGTAAACTCGCCCCACCCGGAAAGAAGAACATGATGCAATATGCTCTCTTTCTTTCCGGGTGGGGCTCAAACAACCCTCACGCGGCAAATGGAACCTTTTCCAAATGAAGATAAACTAATAATTGCATAAAAAGTCATAAAAAGCCCCTTGTGCGGCGCGTTCCTTTCGAGTTTTTTGTGGACAGTGTTTATGGGGCAAACCATACAGACTTTAGACGTTCTCGCATTCGATAACTTGTTT
>JAZSCW010000039.1:0-7656 GCA_045530835.1 Lachnospiraceae bacterium
ATTTCCGAAGCCTTCGGATTTTTCATAAATAAAAAACATTAAATCATATATTGGAACCGATAATCATCAATTCAACAATATATGTAATCAACAAACAAATCCCTGCATGAGAAAGAATCAAAACCGCCAGTTCTTTTGCATTATGAATCATACGCTGTTTTATCAGAATGACAAGTTCTGTCAACAAAGATACTACCGGTACGATCCAGTACAGATTCATATGCATAATTGCAAGCGTTGCATATACACTTTCCATGCCAAACATTGGCAAAGCAAACTTAAAACTAATCAATAATGCAACACAAATAAAAACCGTAACAAAACCAAACAGCATATGTAACTTAAAACATTTACCCAAATCCGGTTTCAAGAGATAATTCAGTAAAATATACAATGACAAAAGAATCAATACCGGTATAACAGTAACGGTCTGCTCGACAATCATATATTTGAATGTAATCGTATCTATCGGAATCAGCATAAAAGCCACAAAAACAAACCACGACAAAACAATAATTAAAATCCCCCATAATGCCTGGTTATGAAGTTGCATTTTGTTTGACATAAATTTTCCCTCCTCATCAAAACACAGGAAAACTACTTAGAACAGCATCTATTTTTTATAAAACTGTGCAGCATAATCAAAGCACTGTCTCAACTGGTTCTCATTACGAAGCGTTTTAACATTATTGGTGTGCTTTGTCACAAAATCCGTAAGCTTCGCCATATATTCTTCTTCACTGATATTGCCGTCTGCAACACCGGTTAAACCCTTTTCCCAACTTGCAGTCAAAGCCGGATTCAAGAGTGACCCGATGGAAAGACGAACCACATCATGTATCATTTCCCCCTGCAAAGTCGGTGTGATGATCTGGGTTTTTGAATTCAGGGCAAGATATTTATTATTCACAAGTTTCGTAAGAATACCGGCTCTTGTCGCACTCGTTCCGATACCGCTGCCTTTTATCTGTGCTCGTAATTCTTCATCTTCAATAAATTGTCCCGCATTTTCCATGGCAAGAATCATACTACCGGAATTATAACGTTTCGGCGGCTGTGTCTCGCCTTCTTTGATTTCAAACGCACTAAGAGACACTTCATCACCCTTCTTAAGTCCTGCAAGAATCTTCAAAAATGCCTCATCACATTTTACTTCCTCAGCCTCACTTTCAGAACCTGACTTGTCAGAATTTTCTTTCCAGGATTCTTTCTCTTCTGCTTTTTTCTTTGCAAAAGAATATTGCATTACTTTGCGGAATCCCTCTTCCTTTAATACTTTAAAAGAAGAATAAAACCTCTCATCCCTTCGCTCTGTCACAAGTGAAACCTTCTCATACACGGCAGCAGGATAAAAAATCCCAAGAAAACGTCTGGCAATAATTTCATACACAAGTCTCGCCGTCGGATTCACACTGTTAAGAGCCTGAAAGCCTTGCCCGGTCGGAATAATAGCATAGTGGTCTGTAATTTGTTTATCATTTACATACTTGGTTGAGGCAATCTTTTTATAACTTCCCATCGCAAGAACTTCTTTGGCATTCTCCTGCAAAACAGAATAATTCTGAAGCCCCGAAATATTTTTATATATCTCTTTTGCAACTGCAGTCGAAAGCACTCGCGCATCGGTTCTCGGATAAGTAACAAGTTTCTTTTCATATAATTCCTGTACAATAGACAATGTCTGATCCGGACTGATTTTGAAAAGTTTGGAACAGTCGTTCTGTAATTCTGCAAGATTATATAAAAGCGGAGCATTTTTACGCTCTTTTTTATTTTCTATGGAAAAGACGCGCATCATCCCAAAATCATCTCCCGCAACAGTCTGCTTTTCACCTTCAACAACGGGCGGAAACAAAAATCCGGAGTCATTTTCACGTTCCAAGGTATAAATAATACACGCCTGTGCAGTTTCCCTGTCGAGAAAACCGTTCTCTTTATATAACTTCGGCGATTGAAAATACTTACTATTTTCCGTCACACGCCATTCGCCTTCAATATCAGAATCAGCAATCTGCATCTTAGCCCAAACCTTATAAAAAGGAGTTTTCACAAAGTTTCTGATTTCTCGCTCACGATTCACAACCATACCTAAAACACAGGTCATAACACGGCCCACAGAAACCACACCCTTTTGGGCATTTAAGTAGGATTTTACCTGATAACCGTACTTTAAGGTTAATACACGGGAAAAATTAATACCCATCAGATAATCTTCTTTTGCACGCAGATATGCGGAGGCAGAAAGATTATCATACTCTGACAAATCCTTTGCTTCCTTGATTCCGCGGATAATCTCTTCTTCTGTCTGTGAATCAATCCAGACACGAAGACGTTTCTTACCCGAAACACCGGCTTCCTGTTCCACAAGACGGTAAATGTATTCTCCCTCACGTCCGGAGTCGGTGCAGACATAGATGGTATCAACATCCTCCCTCGTAAGGAGACCTTTTACAATGTTAAACTGCTTCTTCACATCATCAATAACCTGATATTTATAGACCGTCGGAATGAACGGAATGGTATCAAAACTCCATCGTTTCAGACTTTCATCATAACTTTCCGGATAACTCATGTTTACAAGATGACCAACGCACCAGGTAACAATTGCTTTATCACTTTCAAGGTATCCGTCTTTGGATGCAGTATTCAGTTTTAATACTTTAGCAAATTCCTTCGCCACGGAAGGTTTCTCTGCAATAAAGACAGCCTTACCCATAAAGCCTCCCTTTTCCTTTTTATCAAATTAACGCTATACAAACATACGATATTATAGCTGACGCATATCCACCAATTGAACGGTATTATTTTCACGTGCGAGTTTTTCCAGACGAGCATCAAATCCGGTAACCGAAAACAAATAACAATACATCGGTTTTAAGTATGCCTGTTTTGCACATTTCATATAGTTTTCGTAATCCTCGTACGTCATACCTCCATCTGCATAATTACAAAAACCAAGGAGCGTATCTCTTTTGGAATTCTGCGCTACAATATCAATCGTTCCTGCCTTTCCGATCCACTCACCGCATCTTGTGTAAACAAACGGCAACGATTCCTTTTCATTTAAAATATCAAGATATTCGTTGCATATTCTGCAAAAATATTTACCGGTATGCGATGCAATCTCCGGGGAAATATATCTCTCATAAAAATCATCCGGTGATAAAACACCAATCTCCCCCATATGCGGATATACAAAGCGATACCAGAATTGAAGCATCGGATCAGAAATTCTGTAAATACCTTTTTTGGTATTTGCATCACCGGGAGCTTCATATGAAAAAACCTTCTCAACATACGCATGCGACATCAGATTTTTGAGATATACACTGATTTTAGGCCTGGAATAAGATGTATGTAAATAGATATCATTAAGCTTCTCGCGACCTTCTGCAAGCGTAGCAAGTAATGTTGTATATACATTTAACTCACGTAAATGCGCAGATACACATTCAATTCCAATCTGATAAAAAGGACTTTCTTTCAGAAGAAACAACCGACAAATATTTTCCCGGAAAGACTCTTGAAAATCAAAATAAGCCCAATACCCCGGATTTCCACCTGCTATTGAAAAAATATTCATACATTTTTGAGTATCTGAGGAATCAAAATAACAAACCAAATCAATAAATCGAAGCGGTTTGAGCTTTACAAAAGCAGAGATTTGAAATGCCAGTGAGCCAATCTGGGAAATCAGTGAATTTTCCACATAACCAATAGCATTACTGGCCAGAATAACCATAATAGAATTGCGGTATTTTTCTTCTTTCAAAAGTGCACAAAGCGCTTGCATCAAAGAAAGATCTACCTTAACAAGATTGTGAAATTGATGAATAAACAAAACCGTTTTACCTGTTCCGGCATTAGAACGGTTCTTTAATATGGCATCAAAAATTTCTGAAAAGCCGGGGTATTCCGCCGCTATGGGAATACCCTGACTTCTTAATGTTTTTGCCCATAAATAAGCTACCTGCCTTGCTCCCGAGGGGCATGCATAGAAAGAAAATGCATTCTTATCTGCAGCAAAATGATTGCAAAGAGTTGTAACTCCAAGGCCCTTCTGACCATATAAAACAATCATCTGATTGCCTTCGTCGTTATAATACTGATTCAGATATTCAAGCTCTTTTCCACGCCCAAGTAGCATATTGATAAATCCTTTATCTTATTTTTTTGTAATGAAGCCCTGTGCTTTCAACAACTCTGCACAAAGAACTGCACCACCAGCAGCACCTCTTACAGTATTATGGGAAAGTCCAACAAATTTCCAATCATAAATACTATCTTCACGAATACGGCCTACACTAACACCCATGCCATTTTCATAGTTAACATCTAACTGCACCTGAGGTCTGTTATCTTCTTCCAAATACTGAATGAACTGCTTCGGAGCACTGGGAAGTTCCAATCTCTGCGGTTCACCTTTAAATGCAAGAAGTTTTTCGATTAACTGCTCTTTAGTCGGCTGTTTTTTGAACTTAACAAATACAGTTGCTGTGTGTCCGTTCAAAACCGGAACACGGATACACTGACTTGTAATCTTAATATGATCAGCCGGAACAATAACACCATCTTTGATTTCACCCCAGATACGTAAGGGCTCTTTTTCACTCTTTTCTTCTTCACCGCCGATATAAGGAATAATATTTTCAACCATTTCAGGCCAATCTTTAAAAGTTTTACCCGCACCGGAAATAGCCTGGTATGTAGAAACAATTACCTCATAGGGTTCAAATTCAGCCCATGCAGTAAGAACAGGTGCATAACTCTGAATGGAGCAGTTCGGCTTTACTGCAACGAAACCACGCTTGGTTCCAAGTCTCTTCTTCTGAAACTCAATAACATTCATGTGTTCAGGGTTAATCTCGGGCACAACCATAGGAACATCAGGAGTCCAACGATGTGCAGAGTTATTACTTACAACCGGAACTTCTGCCTTCGCATAAGCTTCTTCAATTGCCTTAATCTCGTCTTTGGACATATCAACGGCACTGAATACGAAATCTACCTCTTCTGCAATTTTCTCAATATCATTTACATCTAAAACAATAAGGTTTTTAACTGCTTCAGGCATCGGAGTTGTCATCTTCCAACGTCCGCCAACTGCCTCTTCGTATGTTTTACCGGCTGAACGCGGACTTGCAGCCACAACAACCACTTCAAACCATGGATGATTTTCAAGGAGAGAGATAAATCTCTGTCCTACCATACCTGTTCCACCTAAAATACCTACACGTAATTTTTCACTCATATTTCCTTACTCCTCATTTCATATTTTAGAAAGCATATCTCACTTCTTCTATTTTGTCAAATAGCTTTCATAATAATCGATAACCTGTTCCATCGCTTCCATACCCGGTGCACCAAGTGTAAGTCGCTTATTTACACAGGTTTCCAGACTGACAGCCTCATAAATATCCTCTTCAAAATATGGAGATAATTCCTTAAATTCTGCCATACTCAACGCCTCAATGGAACAATTTTTTTCGATGCAAAGTAATACCATTCTGCCAATGATGCCATGTGCATCACGAAATGCAACACCTTTGTTTACAAGATAATCCGCTGCATCCGTAGCATTGGTAAAACCATTCATCGCACTCTTTGCCATCACATCTTTATTAAATGTAATGGTTGCTAACATACCTGTAAAAAGCAAAAGGCAGTTTTCTATTGTATCAAAAGCATCAAACGCCATCTCTTTATCTTCCTGCATATCTTTATTATATGCAAGAGGAAGACCTTTCATTGTTGTCAAAAGAGAGGTGAGTGCTCCGTATACACGCCCCGTCTTGCCACGAACAAGTTCTGCAATATCAGGATTCTTCTTCTGCGGCATAATACTGCTTCCTGTTGAATACGCATCATCCATTTCAACAAAACGATATTCATTGGAATTCCAAAGAATCAACTCTTCACTGAATCGACTCAAATGCATCATAATAGTAGCACACGCCGATAACGTTTCTATCAAATAATCTCTATCCGAAACAGAATCCATACTGTTTCTGGTAGGACCATTGAATCCAAGCAATTCAGCAGTATAAGCACGGTCTAACGGGTAAGTCGTACCTGCAAGCGCACCGGAGCCGAGTGGACAAAGATTCAATCTTTCCTTAATATCAGCCATACGGGAACGATCTCTTAAAAACATCTCAAAATATGCACCCATATAATGTGCAAGCGTTGTAGGCTGTGCCTTCTGCAAATGTGTAAAGCCGGGCATATAAGTCGCTTTATTCTCCTTCATAATATGAAGAAGAACCTCAAGCAATTCCTTCAACAAAGCATCAGTTCTTTCAAGAAAAGCACGCGTATATAATTTCATATCAAGTGCAACCTGATCATTTCTGCTGCGTCCGGTATGTAATCTCTTACCTGCTTCTCCGATTCTGTCAATCAGATTTGACTCCACAAAACTGTGAATATCTTCGTATTTGGAAGAAATCTCAAGCGTGCCATTTTCAATATCCGCAAGAATACTTTCCAAACCTGCAATAATTGCTTCCATATCTTCCTTGGAAATGATTCCCTGTTTACCGAGCATCCTGCTATGAGCAATACTTCCGGTAATATCCTCTCGATACATTCTCTGATCAAAATGAATGGAAGCATTGAAATCATATACCTGCTGATCGGTTTCCTTGGTAAATCTTCCGCCCCAAAGCTGTGCCATATTTTTCTCCAATCCGGGAACTGTTTCCCTCATCTGTATTAAATCTTTATGTTGGTTTTGAAAAAAACCATATCGCACCGGATATGGTTCTTTCTGTCAAAAGCTGGAAATCAGACTCGAACTGACGACCCCTTCATTACGAGTGAAGTGCTCTACCGACTGAGCTATTCCAGCATGGCATAACGCCAAGTGATATTATATCCATTATTGAATCATTTTGCAAGATATTTTTTTAATTAGTCTTCTGCTTTAAAAATTTTTACATACGGATAAGCAAATGAAATATTCTCTGCATCATATTTTTCTTTTATTTGTGCCATAATTCTTTGTTTCGCAAACCTGAATTCTTCATTTTTCAAGAAGCATCTTCCACCGATACAAACACCCTCTGAAGCCAAATCAGAAAGATAAGTTTCTGTAGATTCCTTATCATAATTTGCAGTTTCATCCAGTAAAACCTCTTCCAGAATTGCAATAGCACGCTTCCAGTCCGCATCATATGTAATAAAAAACTTAACTTCAAGCAAACGTTTAGGTGTATATGAAACATTTGTAAGACTCGTATTAGCAAGCGTACCATTCGGAAGAATAACCGTCTTCTCATCTATCGTTTGTAATGTTGTGTAAAAAAGCGAAATATTGGTTACGGTACCTTCATTCCCCTTATTATCTTCATGAATAAAATCACCCACCTTAAAAGGTTTCAGAAAAATAATCAATATTCCGCCTGCAAGATTAGATAAACTTCCCTGAATCGCAAGTCCGATTGTCACACCTGCCGAACCCAGAAGTGCAACAATACTCGCAGCATCCACTCCAAAAGTTGCTGCAATTATAAAAGCAAGAACAATATAAAAGAATACCGAAATCAAAGAGGTAAGAAAACCGGCTGTACCGCATTCGATATTTACCTTATCCATGCCCTTTTTAACAAGTTTCTTTATCCACTGAATCAGACAAATTCCGATAATCAATGTAAT
>JAZSCW010000015.1:0-3792 GCA_045530835.1 Lachnospiraceae bacterium
TAAGTTTCTAAATAAGCAAAATCGGACCGTGAAGGTGGACGTACTGTAGCTTCTGGTCGTGTTGCTGCCATCATCGAATAATCTCTGATAGCGCAACCAAATAAAGACTAATCTATTCCGCAATCCTTGAGAAATCAGGGGTTGCGGTTTCTTTTTTGTATGAGCCGGACAGATTGGGAGAGCGAGATACCAACTAATAGATGGAAATGGTTTAGGAATTGGTAAATTAATGCCGCATTCAGAGTGATTTACCAACTAGTATATGGAAATAGCTTGCGAATAGGTAAATCATAGCCGTTTTCAGAGTGATTTACCTATCCCAAAAAGAAAGAAATGAGCCGGTAGGTAAAATATCTTCTTCGGCAGCAGATTTTACCAGTTGCAACAAAGCATTTGGGTTTGAATAGGTAAATCATTCAGCGAGCGAGCCCGAAATACCTACTGCCAGAACTAACTTGATTCATAAGTAGGTAGAGGTAAAGCGAAAACAGGAAGTTACAAGGCGGGAAATCCTGTTTGGCTGCTTCAAAGCGAGCCAAAATCCCCATTCCATTGTTTTTTGACACATTTATTGCTATAATCTACTAAACATGACATTCAGATGACGTCTTGTCAGTGGCAGATTGAGATAGATTAAAAGATAAGGCGAAATGAAGATTGTAAACGTATAATAAAAGGATATTGAAACGCTATGCATGAAATGATTGCCAAATCAATATTGAGTCCCCAAAACGGAATGAACCTTTACAGAGGATGTCTTCACGGATGTATCTATTGTGATGCCAGAAGTACCTGTTATCAGATGGATCACGACTTTGAGGATATTGCCGTTAAGGTGAATGCACCTAAGCTTCTGGAAGATACATTACGCAGAAAAAGAAAGCGTTGCATGATCGGAACGGGGTCCATGAGTGATCCGTATCTGCCGATTGAAAAGGATCTTAAGCTTACCAGGAAATGTTTGGAACTTATCGATGAATACGAGTTCGGACTTGCGATTCAAACAAAATCAGACTTAATACTTCGTGATTTGGACCTGCTAAAAAGTATTAACAGCAAAACAAAATGTGTAGTACAAATCACCATGACGACTTATGATGATGAACTATGCAGGATTTTAGAGCCGGGGGTATGTACTACAAAGAAAAGGTTTGAAGTTTTAAAGATTCTGCGTGACGAGGGAATTCCGACCATATGCTGGATGACGCCTGTATTGCCGTTTATCAATGATACGGAAGAGAATATTCGCGGTCTTTTGGATTATTGCAAAGAGGCGAAAGTATATGGAATTCTTTTGTTTGGAATAGGACTTACCCTGCGGGAAGGTGACAGAGAATACTTTTATGAACAATTGGACAGACATTTCCCGGGCGTGAAAGAGAAGTATATCAGAACCTACGGGAACGCGTATGAGATTCCTTCCCCTGACAGCAGAAAATTGATGAAACTGGTTAAGGATGAGTGTGCACGTAACGGAATCGTTTGCGACAGCGAGAAGCTTTTTGCTTACATGCAGGAATTTGATGATAAAACAGCCGGAAAACAGATTACATTAGAAGATTTTCTAAAGTAAAGTGAATTCGTTTCTGTCGAATTTAAGCAATCCTTCATCACGCATTTTACAAAGCTCATTTGACATGGCACTGCGGTCAACACAAAGAAAATCTGCAAGTTGTTGTCTGCTGAAAGGAATTAAGAACCGGCTGTTGTTTTGTCTCTTTGCCTCTGCTGAAAGGTAAGATAAAAGTTTGGCGCGAGTGGAACGATTGGACATATGCCCAATTTTTTGAACGAGTTTTCTGTTCTTCTCAGAGATTGAGAAAAACAGGTTTTGCACGACCATGGAATGAAAACGGCAAGCGGTTGGGCATACGGTAAGGATGCGTTTAATGTCAAAGAAAATAACGGTACTGTCTTCCTCTGCGATGACATCATTAAGAAGCACGCCGCTTTCGGGTGCTACGTATGACTCGCCAAACATTTCGCCAACATGTATTGCATTCACAATATTCCGGTTCCCCCAAAAATCATCATGTTGTACCAAAAGTTTTCCGTCCACCAATACGAAGATATTATCTATGTGCTCGCCCTCTCGGAAAACATAGTCTCCCTTTTGAAATGTAAGCAATCTGGCTTGCAGGCAGTTTAACATTGCTGCGATTTCATGATCTCCTACACCGGAGAAGAGTTGCGTGCGTTTCAGGGTATTAATATATTTTTGCATAAATATCTCCTTTGTTGTAAAAACAACAGACTTGTTTTATTTATTGTATTACAATAGGCATAGAAAGTCAAAGTGAAAGTTCGGTTGGAGGTGTTGTATTTGCCTTTGACACAGGGAGCGGAATGCTTTGTCCGGAAAGTAATGGAATCAATGTATTCAGGATGATTAAGGAGGATTTATATGGTACGTAAAATAATCAGAATTGATGAAGAGAAGTGTGTTGGTTGTGGAGCATGTGCAGTTGCCTGCCATGAAGGTGCAATTGAGATGATTGATGGAAAGGCAAAACTTACCAGAGAAGATTACTGTGATGGTTTAGGGGACTGTTTACCGGCTTGTCCCACAGATGCAATCACTTTTGAAGAGAGAGAGGCGCCGGCATATGATGAAGAGGCGGTATTAGCTTCAAAGAAAAAAAGGGAACAAGAAACTTTAGCATGTGGCTGTCCCGGAACACAGGCGAAACAGATTGCGAAAGATAATTACGATAGTAACCCGGTGATAAACTCAGAACTCATGCAGTGGCCTGTTCAAATCAAACTGGTGCCGCTTCGTGCACCATATTTCGACGGAGCAAATCTTTTGATCGCAGCGGATTGTACAGCCTATGCGTATGGAAATTTTCATAAGGAATTCATCCGTAACCATGTTACACTGATAGGATGTCCGAAGTTAGACGAGGGTGATTACACAGAAAAGCTTGCTGAGATTATTAAGAATAATGACATTAAAAGTGTAAAAGTAGTTCGAATGGAGGTACCATGTTGCGGAGGAATTGAATATGCTGCCAAGAGAGCATTGCAGCTAAGCGGTAAGTTCATTCCCTGGCATGTTGTTACTATTTCAATTGACGGAAAGATACTGGATTAAAACATATTTTATGGAGAGATAAACATGAATAACCCATGGAAAGACATCAACTTATCTGATTATGAAAGTCATATGGCACTGGATTCCGTTTGGCAGCTACAGGCATTGAATCAGATGATGCAGGGACAATTGAATAAATATGATATACAATCTGCCATGATACTTGGTATTGCGGGCGGCAATGGTTTGGAACACGTTGATGCCACGAAGATAACGAAGGTTTATGGTGTAGATATAAATGCTGAATATTTGGCAACTACCAAAGAGCGGTATAAAAATCTATCCGGTATACTGGAATGCCTTTGTGTGGATTTGAACAGTGAGACCGATAAACTTCCGCAAGCAAATCTTTTGATAGCCAATCTGCTGATTGAGTACATTGGATACGAGTGTTTTCAAAAAGCAGTAAAGACAGTTAATCCGCAATATGTATCATGTATTATTCAGATCAATACGGATGCGGGTTTTGTGTCAGATTCTCCATATTTACATGCATTTGACGGATTGGAATGTGTTCACCATCAGATGGAAGAAAAGGAGCTGCAAAAGAGTATGGAAACCATAGGGTATCAAGTGGTTGGGGAGTTTGAGTATCCCCTGCCAAACGGGAAGAAATTGGTACAAATGGATTTCAGTTTTTCAGTAAGAACTGGTGGAAAGGGCAAGTGATTATTGAGAATTTGCTGTATTTGAAAGGT
>JAZSCW010000092.1:0-4830 GCA_045530835.1 Lachnospiraceae bacterium
AGAGAAGTTTTAAAGTTTTTGATTAACCAAATCCATTCTAAAGGTACTATATAGATGTAGAGCAAAAGAATGGAGGCTTAGTTAATATGAGATTGTTATTAGATACGACACTTACGGATTGCATATTGGAACAATGGGACAAGGGAGCGTCCGAATTTGACCCGGTATACCACCACCCGGTATTTCAGGAATTACTTGCCCATGCAGAGGATTTTCAGAAAAGAGAGATTGGTGCGGAGCAGTATCTGAACGAATTATTACATATCGGTAATATGGATTTGCAACAGCATAGAGATGAGATTGTGAGAAATCTCAAGTTTGTGAAACGCCTTGATTTGTCTGCGTTTGCAGAGGAAGTGGAGGCTTTTCTGCCGAAGGACGCCTGCGACCGGATGGGAGACATATATGTTTATCCTATGCTCGGAATGGGAGGTCTGTCCTTGGGGAACAAGATTGTGTTTGACCCGTCCCCCTGCCCGTGGTATCCGGCAGATGGTTCGGATGAGGAAAAATATTTGACTGATTTTATTTATGCTTTGTTCCGGCATGAGCCGCATCACACGGGTTGCAGACAGATTCGTCCGATTCCGACGCTTGCCGAGCTTCATAATCTGGGTGATCTGGCAGCTAGTATGGCTCAGCATATGCAGTTAGAGGGCGGTGCTACCTTGTGTGAAAAGCAGTGTCAGGCAAGAACTCTTGCCGATACTGAATTAGAGTGTGGAGCGCATGAACTTAAGCAATGTTATGAAGTAATCCAAGCATGGTTACGGAAGGCTGACGACGAAATTAGCAAGGAAGATTGGGACTATTACTATACGCTCTGGGGCGAAAAGCAATTGTCCTATCGACTGGGAGAGTTTATCATCCTGCTGTTAATTCAATGTGGGGATGTTAAATCCGTTGCGGATTGCATGGTAATGGAACCGCTTGATTTGTTGAACTTGGGTTACAAGGCGATAAATGCAGAGGAATTGTAAAAAGGCTTGTGAAGGAAAATCTGTAATTCGCTTCTAAAGTGAATCCACTCGCTGAAATTGTGAAAGACAAACGATAAAAAATCGCTTACAATGTGAGTGGAGGTGAGGGAATGCAGAAAGAGATAAAATTGCAGCTGGCGTATCTGCGAAAGCGAAAGGGAATTACACAGCAAAAACTAGCGGAGATTGTAGGAACATCCTATCAGAATATCAGCAAGTGGGAAAATGGGATTACGATGCCTGACATCACGGTATTGCCGGTTTTGGCAGAGTGTTTTGAAGTAACGACAGACCAGTTGCTTGGATTAGTTGCATTACAAGATGAAGGGTATCAGGAAGAAAAAACGGATACGAATGAGTTTTGGAACCAAAAACTCACCTATTTGCTTCGTCAGCAGAAAATAGGCTGGAACGAAGATTATATTGAATTTTTGTTGAAACAAGTCTGGGACATACAAAAACCAATCGATATTTTGGACCTTGGGTGCGGATATGGTTATATGGGAGCAGTCTTGTTACGGTATTTGCCGGAAGGAAGCACTTATACGGGCGTGGATTTTTCTGCTAAGCTGCTACAGTTTGGTGAAAAGCTGTTCAAAGAGGAAAAGATATCTGCTACTATGATACAAGGAGATATTTTGGAGTATCAGACACAGAAAAAGTATGATATGACGATGTGCAAGTCGGTACTTAGACATCATGGTGATTCAGAACCGATAATTCGCAAAATGATGGAGTTTACAAAGAACGGCGGTCTCATCGTGTGTATTGATACCAACAGAGAATTGGAATCAGACGGATTATATATTGAAGGAATGCCATACGACAAGCTGTGTGAGAGAAACGGCAGCAGAAAACATTGGATTGCAGAATATGAAAACGGAGACAGGGATTATGCTGCAGCAATGAGGAACGCGCATCAGATGCATCGTCTGGGAATAAAGGATATCGAGATGCGGATGAATGATAAGGTTTCATTTTTTGCACCCGAACAGCCGGATTATGCGGAAAAAATTGCTGACATGATGGATTTTAATGAATTGTGGTATGAAGAGCCGGAGAAGAAGGTTATAGAACGACTTATGAATCATGGTATGACGCGCAGAGAGGCGATGGCATATTACCAGCGTGGACGGGAGATAAATGAGTTCTTAAAAGAAAATCCGGAAAGTACCATTACATGGTTACGTGGAACGATTATTACATTCGGAAGAAAGTAGGAAGGCAAATGAAACTATTATGTTCAACCGGTGCTTTGATTGGACAACCGAATCAGCGTGATTACAAGCTGTTAGAGAAATTCAGCAAGGAACTGAACTATGACGGATATGAATTTATGATGTACAATTCATGGTATGACGGCATGGAGGACATGTTGGATTATCTGAAGGGATTAAATCTTTATATTCCGGTGGTGCACTGTGAAAAAGGTATCGGTAAGTGTGTAGGTATCGGAACGGAAGAAGAACTGGCACACGGACTTGATTTGTTTGAAAAAGATTGTCATCTGGCGAACGAATTATCTGCCGAAAAACTGGTTCTGCATTTATGGGGTAGCCGGGTTTCGGATAGCAATTTCGAATCAAACCTGCGCAATTACCCCAAGTTTGCAGCGATTGCGCGGGAGCATGGATTGGATTTGATGATTGAGAATGTTGTTTGCAACGTAAAAGACCCGATGACGAGATGGTGTCAGTTGGTGGAAGCGTATCCGGATATTCAGTTGATTTTTGATACGAAGTTGGCGGCGTTTCATGGTCAGATGAACCTCTTGTATGAAAAAGAGTACGAATGGTTGTGGAAGGACGGATATATCCGCCACTATCATGTGAATGATTACGGCGGTGGTCTGATGGACTGGGCGAATCTGCAGACGCTTCCGCTTGGCAAGGGTAATATTGATTTTGATGCATTTTCTTCCTTCCTCAAGAAAACCGGATACAATGGTATGGCTACCGTGGAAGCTACAGCGTTTAACAGTGAAGGAATTGTTGATATTGGGATATTGAACGATTGCTTTGACAAGATAAGGGCGTGGGAAATATAAAATAATTGTTGACAAACTTCCGCGTAAGGATTATATTAGTGAAAATATTTCAGGAAAGGAAGCCAATTATGTATCGATTCGCAGTCGAAAACATTTACATTATTATTGAGGCAGTGCAGCAGATTGAAGTGCAAGGCCTTGATTGTGTATGTAAATAGTTTGACTACGAAAGAAAATAGCTTTCAAAAACTAAGGTTTTTATAGTTGTTATCAAACGCTTATCTTTCGGGGTAAGCGTTTTTTTCATCCGGGCCCGATGAAGACAAAATATATTTATGGGAGAAACGATATGGTTATTGATGATGTAAAATTTTTATTGAAGGATGGACGGGAAGCAGTACTTCGCAGCCCTAGAGAGGAAGATGTTGAGAGTACCTTGGAGTATTTGTGTACTTCAGCCGGAGAAACAGAGTTTATTCTGCGCTATCCGGAAGAGTGCAGCAAGTACACACCGGAAGGCGAGAGGACGCTGTTTGAGCAGCGCAATGCATCTCCGAACGCTGCGATGTTGATGTGCGTTGTTGATGGTAAAGTAATCGGAAACTGTGAGATATCTTTTTACACAGGAATGAAGACAAAGCACAGAGCTACGGTTGCAATCGCATTGATCAGCAAGTTCTGGAATCAGGGCATTGGAACTAAGATGTTTGAAGAGATGATTCGTCTGGCAGAAGAGAGAGAAGAAGTAATGCAGATGGAATTGGAGTTTGTAGAGGGAAACAGCAGAGCACGGCACCTGTATGAGAAGATGGGGTTCCGGATTGCGGGAGTTCATCCGAATGCAATCCGCTTGAAGGATGGTAGACTTCTGAACAATTATCTGATGATAAGAGAAATGAAGCGATAGAATCAGCAAGGTGAAATAAGTAGCTGCAGAAAATGATCAAATGATTGGTATGAGCATAAATAGAAAGGAATTTGTATGGCAAATCTAATTGTCGTCTGCGGTCCGCAGGCAGTAGGGAAAATGACAGTTGCGGAAAGCTTGAGAGATAAGTTAAAATACAATATGATGATGAATCATGACAGTATAGAAGTATCGGACAAAATATTTGGTTTCGCAACGCCGGCGCAAAAAGAATTCAATCGCTTTTTTAGAGAAAAGGCATTTGAACTGGCAGTGAAGCACAATGTCGATTTGATATTTACATATGTCTGTGCATTTGAGATGCCGGAAGAGCGTGAGTATCTGACGAAGCTGGCAGATTTGTTTGTAAGTAATGGCGGCACATTTTATTTTGTAGAGCTGAGTGCCGAACTTGCAACCAGACTTGCAAGAAATGAAACTCCATACCGAATGGAGCGCAAAGCGTCGAAGCGGGATATTGAATGGAGTAAAAACAATCTTTTGAAGGATGCGAAGAATCACCGCTTGAATTCCGATGATGGCGAAGTCTGGTTTGAGAATCATATGAAGATAGACAATACCAATCTCTCACCGGATGAAGTGGCAGATAGAGTGATAGCGCAGTTCAAATTGGTTGCGAACGAGAAAGAAGAAAAGGAATACCGTTTTGGCATATAGTAATAGGACTTTGTTTGGAAAATGTTTGTAAGACAAAATTTTGCTTGAATATTTTTTGTGAAGAGAGGTAAGTAGTATGTTAACAAAACATGAGTATCCGATATTGGAGTTTGATGATAACAAGGATGCAAAGATAAACCCTCCGGTTTGGGTAGACAAGAAGTTCGACACGAACAAGATGGTTATCACCTGCTTCCCTGAGGTGGTTGATAAATTGCTGGCAGACGGTGATATTGTATTGGAGCGGACCATCGGCGGCGAGAACATCATCTACGTAT
>JAZSCW010000094.1:0-27221 GCA_045530835.1 Lachnospiraceae bacterium
CTCCCGACATTCAGCAGGCAATAGCCGACTTGGAGGCTGATTCGGCTGATAATACCGGTTTGCAGTTTCAGATCGCCATCAATTACGGAGGCAGGGATGAACTGATTCGTATGATGAAAAAAATGGCAAAAGACGTTTCGAATGGTAAATTGAGAGAAGAGGATATTACGCAGGAATATGTATCAAATCATCTCGATACGGCAGGAATCCCGGACCCTGATTTGCTGATTCGAACCAGCGGAGAACAGAGGATTTCTAATTTCTTGTTATGGCAGTTGGCTTATACGGAATTTTATTTCTCCGATAAACATTGGCCGGAATTTGACAGAGAAGAGCTTCTTTGTGCGATAGAAGCGTATAATCGGCGTGATCGAAGATTCGGAAATGCTAAATAGGGAGGAATGGGATGGTTACACGTATCATTAGCGGTGCGGTGGTATTGCTTTTTATATTGGGTTTTGGCTTACTGGGTGGTCCGGCACAAGCAGTTTTTCTGGCGGCCTTATCCTGTATCGGTTATCTTGAGTTTACGAAGGCAGTAGATGTCAGACTGCATGAAGACAAGATTAGCGGTTATGAAAAGGTTGGTGTGACAGCGATAATTCTTTATTATATTTTATTGCTTATGACAGATGATTCCATGCCGTTTCATAATGCGATTGTAGGATGGCTTCATTCGGAAATGGGTGTTTTTAACCGTTTTACCATATTGGTGTTGTTTTTGTTTATTGTTGCAGTTGTTTTTATGTTTGGAATATATATTTTTACCTTTCCGAAACATACTATCAGGCAAATGACGCCGGCAGTATTTGGTTTGATTTATGTCGCACTGACGTTGTCCTTTTTATATCTGATCAGGGAACTTCCGCATGGCATTTTTTTGGTATGGCTTGCATATATAAGCTCTCTTGTGTGTGATACATGTGCTTACTTTGCAGGAAGTTGGTTCGGGAAGCATAAGCTTACACCTAAATTGAGCCCTAAAAAGACCGTAGAAGGCGCTGTTGGTGGTGCTCTTGGCGCTATGATTGCCGGCGGATTGATGGGATGGCTTTTTTATGCCTGTGTGAATTGCGGTATTTTGGTAATTCCTATGTTTGCGGTGATTTGTCTGGTTGGTTCGATTGTTTCCATGTGTGGAGATTTGACTGCATCAGCGATTAAACGAAACGGAAATATTAAAGATTATGGAAAACTGATTCCCGGTCACGGTGGTGTTATGGATCGTTTTGACAGTGTGATTTTTACAGCGCCAATGGTATATTTTTTAGTAGTATTATTCATTGATTTAGTATAAAACTTTTGTTTGGAGACGAGTGAGATGAAGAATATTGTTGTACTTGGTTCTACAGGTTCTATCGGTACGCAAACACTTGAAATTGTTCGTGAGACCAAAGAACTTAACGTTCTGGCACTTGCTGCCGGTAATAATGTGGAACTGATGGAAAAGCAGATTCGCGAGTTTCGTCCGCGTAAAGCAGTTATGTGGTCAGAGGCTGCAGCAAAAGATTTGAAAGTTAAGGTTTCGGATTTTGAGGTTGAAGTGCTTTCCGGAATGGAAGGGTTATTGGAGATTTCAACAATGCCAGAAGCGGAAGTATTGGTTACCGCAATTGTGGGAATGATAGGAATACGGCCGACGATTGCAGCAATTCGTGCAGGAAAGAATATTGCTTTGGCAAATAAAGAAACTTTGGTTACTGCCGGACATATTATTATGCCTCTGGCCAGAGAATGTAATGTTTCTATTCTTCCGGTTGACAGTGAGCATAGTGCAATTTTTCAATCTTTGCAGGGGAATGAAGGAAATCGCATTTCCAAAATTCTTCTGACCGCTTCCGGCGGACCGTTTCGTGGTATGAAGCGGGAGCAGTTAAAGAATATGAAACCCCAGAATGCATTGAAGCATCCGAATTGGGCAATGGGCAAAAAGATTACCATTGATTCGTCTACTTTGGTAAATAAAGGACTTGAAGTGATGGAGGCGAAATGGCTTTTCGGAACGGATTTGGATCGTATTGAAGTATTGGTACATCCGCAGAGTATTATTCATTCGGCTGTGGAATATGAGGATGGTGCCATAATGGCACAGCTTGGAATGCCGGATATGAAGCTGCCGATTCAGTATGCATTATTTTATCCTGAACGTAAGGCTCTTGCAGGTAAAAGGGTTGACTTTTTTGAATTGGGTCAGATGACTTTTGAAAGACCGGATTTGGAAAATTTTCCCGGTTTGCAGCTTGCGTATGATGCGGCAAAAGCTGGCGGAAGCATGCCGACTGTGTATAATGCTGCAAATGAGCTTGCAGTTCAATACTTTCTGGAGGAGCGTATTTCTTTCCTCGAAATTCCGGAATTGATTGAAGCATCCATGGGTGTACATCGGGTGATTGCTAATCCGGATGTGGAAGAAATTCTTTTTGCAGAAGCTCAAACATATGAATATATAAAGAGCAGGTTTAATTAAAGGAGAGATAGTTCGTTGGATTTAAATTTTATTTATTCACTGATTGCTTTTGTTGTTATTTTCAGTGTTGTTGTAATTGTGCATGAGTTTGGACATTTTATTGTTGCTAAAATACATGGTATTAAAGTTCTTGAGTTTTCTGTAGGTATGGGACCGAAATTGTTTGGATTTACCAAAGGTGATACAACTTATGCATTGCGTCTTCTTCCGATTGGCGGTGCCTGTATGTTTGAAGGCGAAGATGCGTTGCAGGAAGAGGATGAAGAGACAAAGAGAATCAAGGATGAGAATCCTCTCGAAACAGAACTTGCTGCAACGAAGGGCTCTTTTAGAAGTGCTCCGGTATGGGTTCGCATTATGGTTGTGTTGGCCGGACCGTTATTTAATATTATTCTTGGATTCTTTCTGGCTATGTTTGTAATGGCCTTTTGGCCAACAATTACGCCTCAGATAGGTGGTGTGGTTGAAGGGATGCCAGCAATTGAAAGCGGTTTGCAACCGGATGATACCATTGTCAAGATTAATGGGCAGAGGATTTATCTGTTTAAGGAGATTTCCTTACACACTATGGCAGAAGGAAATCGTGAATGGACCATAGAATATGAACGAGATGGTGAGCGTTATACAACGAAGCTGACGCCGGTTGCGTCTGAAAACGGTTATGCGATTGGTGTTCAGGCCAAAGAATATCATCAGGCAAAGGGATTTGGTATTTTTCAGTATAGCTGGTATGAAGTCCGTTTTTGGCTGAAAACGACAATTAAAAGTCTTGAAATGCTATTACAGGGAAAATTAACCAAAGATGATATGAAAGGTCCCGTCGGAGTAGCTGAGGTTATTGGTGATACCATAGAACAGACCAAGGACGAAGGATTTTTTACGGTTTTTTCGAATCTGGTGAATATTGCGCTGTTACTTAGTGTAAATCTTGGTGTTATGAATTTATTACCGATTCCGGCATTGGATGGTGGAAGGTTTCTTCTGTTGCTGGTGGAGGGAGTGATTAGGCGCCCGCTTCCGCAAAAGCTTGAAATTGCTATTCAGATGTCTGGTGTTATCTTATTACTTCTTTTGATGGTTTTTGTTTTATTTAATGATGTTATGAATTTATTTGTAAAATAATCTATATGCTGTTTTGCCCGTATAGGGCAAAACAGCTTGTCTTTTATCTTATCAGGAGTTCTTTTTATTCCATTTTTTCAACAATGTTATTTTTGTCTGATTTATCATTTATTACGAGGAGGAGTAATGGAGTTTGTGCCTTATTTCATTTACGAAAGAGGAAGGCAGGATATGAAAAATCAGCTGGCTGTTTCCGTTCAATCTGTTCTGACACCGCGAGGCAGGGTTTGTTTTTGTGTCCTTGCAGACGGGAAGCTTTGTCAGCGTAACGGAGAAGAAAAGGCTGGCAGGGTTGCAACACAAATGACAAAGTGGTTTTATCAAAACGGGGTCTCTCTTTTTTGTCGTGCAGGCAGTAAAAAGAGCATTTATCGAAGTATGGTGCGGGAATTAATGACGTTGCATGAGCATTTTGTGAAAGAAGGTTATGAGAGAGAAGAAAGTAACAGAGTCAGTGTACGGATATTATTGTTGGCACAGGGATATTACATCAGTGTCTGGGCAGGAGATTTGTACTTTGTTGACGCCGGTTTAAAAAAAATGGTGTTTGTTCGGGATGTATTGAGGAGGGGGAAAAAGGTGAAATCTATGTCTTTTCTTGGCGAGAACAGAATGGGGGCGATTGGCTATGAGACAGGGAAGTGCAGACGGAAAAAGGTATATTTGATATTCTCGCATGCATATGAGTTTTTGTTGGAGGATAATCGTCTGGTGACATTTCTTCAGACATATGGAAATGACGAGTTAATGAAAAGAAGATTACGTGAACTCACCGAAAAAATGAAAGGTAAATCTTTAGGGGAAGATTTTGCATGCATCTGTGTTTGTGTGAAATGAAAAGGGGGATTTTCGATAAATATGGAGAGGTATAAAGTGATTTCGAAAATTGGAGAAGGTGGATTTTCGAAGGTTTTTCTTGTTGAAGACAGACGTATCGGTAGTTTGTTTGTTGCCAAATATATGGAATCTCAGGATATGGCCCAAAAAGAAGCAGAATGGTTGCGACGTTTGGTTCATCCCGGATTGCCGCGTCTGCATGATTTTTTTATTACCGCGAATTATTCATGTATTATTATGGAATATATGGAGGGTGAAACATTAGCCCAAATAATCCGGCGCAAGGGAAAATTAACAGGAGAAGAATGTCGTAAGATTGCAGCTATGCTTTGTGACATATTAGGTATATTACATTCTCAGAATATTCCTGTAATTCATGGAGATTTAAAGCCTGAAAATGTAATCGTTCGTGATGATGGCATGGTTGCGTTATTGGATTTGGGAGGGGTAGCAGGTTATACAACGGAGGTGAGTTCGTTATATTGCACCAAAGGATATGCGGCGCCTGAGCGGATGCAAGGAATGTGTCATGTCAGAAATGACATTTATTCAGTTGGGAAAATTATGCAGTATGCTGTGACAGGATGTAATCCCTTTTATACACAAGAACTTAAAACAGAAACAATCATGCAATATTTTGGTGTAGAGCAGGCATTGGCGGATATTATTATTCGTTGCACAAATCCTGATTACAGGGAGAGATATGCCGATGCGGCATCGCTGAAAAACACATTGGAAAACTTTGAAAAAAGGAATCAGACAAAAAGTGATTTGCCTGTAAAATTTTTTAGTGTGCTATTTGGAAGTGTTTGCATGATTTTGTTTTTTTATGCATTGATACTCGGCTATGTCACAGCGGCTTCCGTATTCGGATGGGCCGGTGTGACGTTGATTGGGCTTACCTGTTTGATACGTCGTGAGGAGAGGAAAGAAAACATTGCAATTCTTGCATGTGAATATAGTATTTGCCTTTCTGAGACAGAAATAAAATTAGAAGAAATTGAAATATAAAAAGATAAAAAACATAATTGAAAAGTATGCCCGGGAAATGTATACTTGATAATATGCCGATGTGACGGCAGAGATGTGAAAAATGAGAATTTTAAAAGATGCGGAGGCTTAAATGGAAGAGGTTTTTGCAAAATTGAAAGTTCTGGGAGTGGATGTGCAAAAGGCAGAAAGCGAGTTTGAAAGAGCGGATGATTATGCGGATGCCGTACGCGAGTATTTTTCTTCTTTGGATTTTATGAGACTGGGGCAGGCATTAAGTCGTAAACAATGGCAGGCGGCATCCATGAAAGCCATGAAGATGTCTGTAAGGGCAAGAGAACTTGGCTGTGTCGGGATTGAAAAGCAGATGACCGGAATCAGAATGAATATCAATAGCAAAAATGCAGATGAGGCGCTGCAGCTTTTATCATTGATTGTTGCCAAAAGGGTTAAGATATTGAATTATTTTCAGGATAGAAAGAAGGATATGCTATGAAAAGAGAGAAAACAAGAGTAATTCGGATTGGAGACAGAGTAATTGGTGGTGGAAATCCAATTTTAATTCAATCCATGACCAATACAAGAACGGAAGATGTTGAGGCAACGGTTGCGCAGATTCTGGAACTTGAAGCAGCAGGATGTGAAATCGTTCGATGTACGGTTCCGAATGAGGAAGCCGCAAAAGCAATCCTCGAAATCAAGAAACAAATTCATATTCCGCTTGTTGCAGATATCCATTTTGATTATAAAATGGCAATACTTGCGATGGAGTATGGTGCTGACAAGATTCGTATCAATCCGGGAAATATCGGTGGTGAGGAACGTTTGCGTGCAGTGGTAGAGGTGGCAAAACAGCGTAATATACCGATTCGCGTAGGCGTAAACAGTGGTTCACTTGAAAAAGAACTGATTGCAAAGTATGGTGGTGTTACGGCTGACGGAATAGTGGAAAGTGCTTTGGATAAAGTTCGTATGATAGAAGCGTGCGGATACGAGAATATTGTTATTTCAATCAAATCCTCAGATGTTTTAATGTGTGTTTTGGCACATGAAAAGATTGCTGAAAAGACGGATTATCCGTTACACGTAGGTATTACTGAGGCCGGAACCCTCTTTTCGGGGAATGTAAAAAGTTCCATTGGATTAGGGCTCATTTTGCATCAGGGAATCGGCGATACGATCCGCGTGTCATTGACCGGAAATCCCGTAGAAGAGATTAAGACGGCAAAACTGATACTTCGTACGCTTGGATTACGTAAGGGCGGAATTGAAGTGGTAAGTTGTCCGACTTGCGGAAGAACAAAGATTGATTTGATTGGTCTGGCCAATCAGGTAGAAACGATGGTAGAGGAATTTCCTCTTGATATCAAAGTTGCAGTGATGGGATGTGTTGTAAACGGTCCCGGAGAGGCAAAGGAAGCAGATATCGGAATTGCAGGCGGAATCGGAGAGGGACTTTTGATTAAAAAAGGTGAAGTGATTCGCAAAGTACCGGAAGAGAAACTGTTGGAAGAATTGCGTAATGAATTAATGAACTGGAACGCATAAAATCCTTCGGCAGTTTGCCGGAGGAAGGATGTATGATATGGAAAAAAGTTTTTTTGAAGCATTTCCGGGGTTGAGTTTAAGGCCTGACCTGGAGGCACTTGTTGCAGAAACAGAAGTGACCAGATTGGTTGCCAGTCCCGAAAATAAGAAATTGAAAGTATATTTAAACAGTAATCGATTAATCAGCAAAAAGGATATACATGAGATTGAAAACGCAATACATAAGCAGGTGCTTCATAATGCAGGAAATATCCGTGTTGAGATTTGTGAGAAATTTCACCTGTCGCATTATTATACGATTGAGAATCTTTTTACTGCATATCGGGAAAGTATAATGGATGAGCTGATGGAGCTTGGTAAGCTTGACTATCATATCATTGCCTCTTCAGATGTTTCCTTCGGTGAAGATAACAGTATTATTTTTACCATTCAGGATACTTTGGTGGCAAGAGACAGACAGGCACAGCTTGTGAGTGTATTAAGTTATATTTTTACGGAACGTTGCGGTTTGGATGCGCGTGTTGCTATTGCTTACAAAGAACCCGTTCTTGATAAATATAAAGAAGAAGATAATTACCGCATTAATATGTTGGTAAAAAATATTTCCGAACGTCTTGGTATGAAAGGAAATTCCGAGACCGGGAAAGAATTTTTGGAATATGCTGCAACGTCGGAAGCGTCAGAGACAGCACCGGCGACTAAGACAGAAACCAAAAAAGAAAAAGTTGTAAAGAAAGAAAAAGAAGAACGTACGCGTAAACCTCTGAAACGTTGCGATAAACCGGATGTTATTTATGGTAAGGATGTCGAAGAGGAAGCTATTGCAATCAGTGAAATTACGGATGAAATCGGAGATGTTACCATTCGTGGAAAAATTATTGCAGTTGAAGGAAGAGAGTTGCGAAGCGGAAAATATGTTTTTAGCTTTGCTGTAACAGATTTTTCAGATTCTATTCTTGTCAAAATTTTCTGCTGGGCAGATCAGAAGGATGAGATTGCACCTTTTTTACAAAAAGATAATTTTGTAAAAGTGCAGGGGATTGCCAAATACGATGATGTTGCGCGTGAAATAACCGTTTCATCTGTATTGGGCATCAGAATGATTCAGGATTTCACCACACCAAGAATGGATAATTCTTTTAAGAAACGCGTTGAGTTACACTGTCATACCAAAATGAGTGACAGTGATGGTGTTTCTTATGCAAAGGATTTGATACAGTGTGCCATGAAATGGGGAATGTCATCTATTGCAATCACGGACCATGGTGTTGTACAGGCTTTTCCTGAAGCATTTCATACGGTTGAAAAGAATAAGGATTTTAAAGTTTTATATGGGGTGGAAGGCTATCTGGTAGATGATTTGGATGAGACTGTATCAAATGAGGCAGGTCAGACACTTGATAATTCTTTTGTCGCATATGCTTTGACGACAACGGGGCTTTCTCCGGTAAAAGAACAAATTATTGAGATTAGTGCAATAAAGCTGGTCAATAATGAAATAAAGGAACAGTTCCATACTTATGTAAATCCAAGAAGGACGATTTCCTTTCAGGTGGAGCGCGAAACCGGTATTACGGATGAAAAAGTTGCAAAGGCACCTTATATCGAAGGGGCACTTTCTGAGTTCATGGCATTTGCTAAAGGAAGTGTTTTGGTTTCTCATAATGCAGCTTCGGATAAAGCTTTTTTGAAACGTAAGGCTGAGGAGATTGGTATAGACAGTGCATTTACATGTGTGGATAATATGTCAGTGGCAAGAGCTGTGTTGACAGAGCGTGCTAAGCATGATCTGAAGTCCATTGCCAAGGAATATGGTATCCTTTTTGAAAATGAAAAATCAGCTAAAGAAAAAGTAAATGTTATTGCGGAGTCTTTTCGGAGATTTGTATCATTGTTAAAAAAACAGAATATTAAAACTCTGGCAGATTTGAATGTTATGACGGCTTCAAGTGTGGAAGCGATTCGTAAGTTACCATCTTATCATATCATTATTCTTGCAAAGAATGAGATGGGAAGAAGAGCTCTTTATAAACTTGTTTCGGAATCACATGTTAATTATTTTTACAGAAGACCCCGTATTCCCAAAAGCTTGCTGGCGAAACTTCGTGAAAATTTGATTATCGGTTCTGCCTGCGAAGCAGGAGAACTTTTTCGTGCCATGCTGGAAGAAAAGACAGATGAAGAAATTGCAAATATTGTAAATTTTTATGATTATTTAGAAATTCAGCCGATTGGTAATAACCGATTTATGATACGTGATGAAAAGTATCCTCACATTCGTACGGATGAGGATCTCATAGCTTATAATCGAAGAATTGTTGAACTTGGTGAGGTTTATAATAAGCCTGTTTGTGCAACGTGTGATGTGCATTTCATGGATCCCGAGGATGAAATATATCGTCGAATTATTATGGCTGGAAAAGGTTTTAGTGATGCTGATGAGCAGGCTCCTTTATATTTTCGCACAACAGAAGAAATGCTTGCCGAATTTGAATATCTTGGCAGCGCGAAGGCGGAAGAGGTTGTTGTTACAAATACCAATATGATTGCGGATATGTGTGAATTTGTATCTCCGATTCATCCGGATAAATGTCCGCCCGTAATCGAAAACAGTGATGAGACCCTGACCACCATTTGCTACACTAAGGCGCATGAAATTTATGGAGATGTATTGCCGGAGATTGTTGAAGCACGTCTTCAGAGAGAGTTGAATTCCATCATTACAAACGGGTTTGCCGTTATGTATATTATTGCACAGAAACTTGTGTGGAAGTCCAATGAAGATGGATATCTGGTGGGGTCGCGCGGCTCGGTCGGATCTTCTTTTGTTGCAACAATGGCCGGTATTACGGAAGTGAATCCATTGGTGCCGCATTATTATTGCAGTCATTGTCATTATTCAGAGTTTGAATCGGAAGATACCAAACCTTTTGCCGGCAAAGCAGGATGTGACATGCCGGATAAAAATTGTCCCAATTGCGGTGAGTTATTGAAAAAAGATGGTTTTGATATTCCGTTTGAAACTTTTCTTGGATTTAAAGGGGATAAAGAGCCTGATATTGACTTGAATTTCTCAGGAGAATATCAGTCTAAAGCACATAAGTATACCGAGGTTATTTTTGGTGCCGGACAGACATACCGTGCCGGAACAATCGGAACACTGGCTGAAAAAACTGCTTTTGGATATGTAAAAAAATATTTTGAAGAGCATGGAATCGTAAAGCGTGAAAGCGAAATTAATCGTATTGTACAGGGTTGTGTTGATGTTAGAAGAACGACAGGACAGCATCCGGGTGGTATTATCGTATTACCGATAGGTTTTGATATTAACCAGTTCACACCGATTCAGCGTCCTGCAAATGATATGACAACTGATATCATTACGACACATTTTGATTATCACTCCATTGACCATAACTTGCTGAAACTTGATATTCTTGGGCACGATGATCCGACCATGATAAGAATGCTTCAGGATTTGACCGGGATTGACCCTTTGACCATTCCACTGGATGATAAGGGGGTTATGAGCCTGTTTCAGAATACTGACGCGCTTGGGATTAAGCCGGAAGATATTATGGGATGTCGCCTTGGTTCTCTTGGGATTCCTGAATTCGGTACTGATTTTGCAATGCAGATGTTGATTGATACAAATCCGCAGAGTTTTTCCGATTTGGTGCGTATTGCCGGTCTTGCACACGGTACAGACGTTTGGCTTGGCAATGCACAGACCTTGATAGAGGAAGGAAAAGCTACAATTTCTACGGCAATCTGTACAAGAGATGATATCATGACATATCTGATTGGCATGGGTGTGGAAGCAAGCTTATCTTTTACTATTATGGAAAGCGTACGTAAAGGAAAAGGTTTGAAACCGGAGTGGGAAGAGGCTATGGCAGAGCATAATGTTCCCGATTGGTATATCTGGTCCTGTAAAAAGATTAAATACATGTTCCCGAAAGCACATGCAGCGGCTTATGTTATGATGGCGTGGCGTATAGCATATTGTAAAGTGAATTATCCGCTTGCATATTATTCGGCATATTTCAGTATTCGCGCTACGGCATTTTCTTATGAAATCATGTGTCAGGGGGAGGAACATCTGGTTCATACTTACGAAGACTATAAGCGACGTGAGGATTCGTTATCTAATAAAGAAATTGACACAATGAAGGATATGAGGATTGTGCAGGAAATGTATGCGCGTGGCTTTGAATTTGAGCCATTGGATATTTTCAGGGCCAATGCAAGAACATTCCAGATAGTGGACGGGAAAATAATGCCGTCCTTAATCAGCGTAGACGGCGTTGCTGAAAAAGCTGCAGAAGGTATTGTAGAAGCAGTCAAAGATGGTCCGTTTCTTTCACGGGATGACTTTCGCGAGAGAACGAAATGTACCAAAACCGTTACGGAAACGCTTGCCAGACTTGGCTTGCTTGGTGATTTGCCGGAAAGCAATCAGATTAGTTTGTTTGATTTTGTTTAAAAAACAAAAAAATCTAAAAAAGTACTTGCATTTTTTGATTATTTGTAATATACTAACACTTGCCTGTTGAAAACAGACAAGTGATATGGCTCGTTGGTCAAGCGGTTAAGACGCCGCCCTCTCACGGCGGAAACAGGGGTTCGATTCCCCTACGAGCTGCTAACTGTTGAAAAACAGCCCAACCCGAGAAGAGTGTTGAAATCAGATGGTTTCAATGCTTTTTTTTTGTGTTTGTTTATGCTATAATTATTTCTGTTAGTGTATGTGTGCTTATTGTACAAAGGGGGATTTGACAGAAATGAAGAACATGCCGCAGATTATAGTTTTGGCAGATGGAAGCAGATTGTGGGAGAATACTTTTGAGCACTTTAAAGTGATGGTATATCTTCCGATGAGTGATTATATGACAGATGTTATTAATTATTCTTTTAATGCTCCTTATCTGCTTATTTTAGTTGAAGAAAAATTGGATGCGAAACAGGCGGTTTGCTTTGCGCAGGAGCGTAGTCTTGATGTTATAGCCAAGGAATACGGTGCAAGTGTTGTTTTTGTATATCCGACGAATGAAAACGGATGGGAGAATGCTACAGAGGAACTATACATTGAACTGATTTCGGAGAGCAAAATCAGTCAGTATTACAAAGACGGTGTAGCAATTATGCGTGATCGCTTTACCGGCGAATGGGGTGATGTATATATTCGGGGGATGCGCGCGCGTACCTTTTTGTATGGCTATGGTGCTGCAGCAGATTATATTGCAAAATATTGCCTTAAGACGATAGAAGGCGAAGGGTTGTATGGTCCGGGAGACATAACACCGACGGTATGTTATCTTGAAAATCTGAGTGTGATTCCAAAACCAAAGCGTAGGGATATTCCGGTGGTTTCGGTAGGGAATACCGATGAAATAAATACTGCTTTAAGAGCCGGATTGGATCATATTCTGGTAAAAGAGCAGGCAGACTATATTGAAGATTTTTATGGTTTTATTAGCAGATATCGAAGAATGGTCGGGGAGCTTGATATTGAGCCGGATTTAGATGCGATGGGAATGGAAACGGAACCGGGATATTGTGTGGTTTTGACATCCTCAGATAATTGTGGTGATGATAGAGATAAGAAAGAGCATTTGTTGGGATATGTGGCATATTATAATCGTGCCATAATGAGTAGCGGTAAAAAAGTGCCGCTGGTACTTTGTTTCCATGGCGGTGGAGATTCGGCAATGACTATTGTTTCTTTGGCAGAATGGCATCGTGTGGCTAACCGTCATGAATTTTTGCTTGTCAGTGTCGAGAATCATATGAACAGTACTGCAACGGAAGCGGTTTCACTCATAGAACATTTGAAGGAAACATATGCAATAGATGAAGAAAGAATTTATGCAACCGGTTTTTCCATGGGTGGTTGTAAGACATGGGATTTGTTTCAGGAATATCCTGATTTGTTTGCCGCTGTTGCTCCGATGGATGCAACATTTGAGGTCGGTTTAAACGTATTTGGGAAACCTGTTGAAGAAATAAATCAAGAAACCATATTGCCCGTCTTTTATGTTGGGGGAGAAGAGACCCCGTTGCCGGAATTGCCTTCGCAAGCGGAGAAATGTCTTGAACGAATGCTATATACGCTTGGTGTCAATCAGGCAAAAGTACAGCCGGCGCTTAGTTTTGATAACAAAGAAGCGTGGACAAATCCTTTTTACGGAATCAATGGAGATTATATACGCAAAGAAAAAGACGAAAAGACCGGAAGCGTACTTACCATGCATTTGTTTGAAAGTAATAACGGATGCTGCTATTGTGTTTTCGGAAGTGCTTCGAAACAAAAGCATGAGATGCGTCACCTCAATAGTGAGAATGCATGGAAATTTATGAGTTGTTTTAGACGTCTTGCAAACGGCGATGTAATCGGCGGTAAGATAGAGGAAATTGCGTCTTTGTATTCTGAATAAGAAATGGATATGTAGAGAAGGTTTATGACGGAAAAGGAAAGCGTTAATCGAAAAAATGTTGCGGGACTGTCCTAAGGGCAGTCCTTTTATCGGATAAAAACAGAAAGGATTTAGCAATGTATCAAACCAGAATCAGAAAATTACAGACTTTATTGATAAAAGAAAAGATGGATTATTTCTTGTTTGCAGACGCCGATGGTCATTTTTCGGAATATGTCGGAGACTATTTTAAAATGAGAACGGCCTTCAGTGGATTTACGGGTTCAAACGGAACGCTTCTTGTTGGTCAAAAGGATGTATATCTTTGGACGGACGGAAGATATTTTATTCAGGCGCAAAAGGAATTGGAAGGAAGCGGAATTGAGCTGATGCGAATGGGAGAACCCAACGTGCCGACCGTTACGGATTTTCTTGCAAAGTGCGGTGACCGGATAACGATTGGTGTGGATGCGGATTTTCTTTCCTACAAAGCTTTATTGCAATTTAGAAGTAAATTCTCATCCGGTGTTCAAATAAAAATTTGCAACAATTATTTAAGGCGACTTCTTGAAACGTCAGAAGATACGAAGTGCTATTTCAACAGGATTGCCAAACCGGTTACCATATTAGAAAAAAAATATTGCGATATTACTGTCGCAGATAAAATCAGAGATGTTCGGGATGGAATCAGAGCGGCTGCGGCAGATGCTTTTCTTTCAGGAAAACTGGATGCAAATATGTGGCTTTGCAATATTCGAGGAGCGGATATTGCATATAATCCGGTGGCATTCTCTTATGTGCTTATTACATTGGAAAAAGCGTGGCTTTTTGTAAATAAAGAGGTGATTACGACTGCACTGTTAGAGCATTGTGAATCTTATGGTATTGTTTTGGCAGAATATGAAGCGTTAGAGTCTGTTTTGGAAAGTGAATGTGCCGGTAAAAAAGTGGCATCAGGGTTTACTACTTTAAGAGCATATATTGCTGATGCAATGCAACAGAAGAATGTTTCCTGGATTGATTCCGATTGCGGAGTTTCGTTACGCCAGGCAATTAAAAGTGCGGCAGAAAGAGAATCATTGAAAGAAATATACCGTAAAGACAGCGCTGCTGTATGTAAGTTTTTATATTGGCTTTCATTGCAGGAGTTCGGAACCGTTACGGAATATGATGCTGCACGTAAAATGGATCAATTGCGTGCACAAATTGATGAGTTTAAGGAATTGTCGTTCGAAACAATTTCAGCCTACGGCGGGAATGCTGCCATGATGCATTATGAGCCGGCATCGGACAGACCGATATACCTTGATGGCGGAAATGTTTTTTTGCTGGATTCGGGAGGACAGTATGAGGGGGGAACGACGGATGTGACAAGAACTGTAGCAATCGGAGAAGTTTCGGATGAAATCAAAGCTGATTATACAGCGGTTGTCAGGGGAATGCTGGCTCTGCAAAATGCTCATTTTATGTATGGTTGCACGGGAATGAATTTAGATATTTTGGCGCGTGCTCCTATTTGGGAACGGAATTTAGATTATAAATGCGGAACAGGGCATGGAATTGGTTTTATGCTTAGCGTTCATGAAGGACCTCATGCCATTCGAACGAAAGCTACGCTGCCGGCAGGAGAAACTCCTTTTGAGGCGGGGATGCTTGTTTCGGATGAACCGGGTATTTATAAAGAAGGACAATATGGTATCAGAATAGAAAATATTTTGCTTTGTAAAGAAGTTTGCCGTAACAGTGATGGTAAATTCATGGAGTTTGAACCGCTGACACTGGTTCCGTTAGACAGTAAGCTGATGAACCGGAAAGAACTTTCGCTAAAAGAGCAAGCATGGGTTGATGCATATCAGAATCAAGTATGTCAGGAAATGAAACCGTATTTAACGGAAGATGAGTTTTATTGGCTTTGCAGATATATAGAGCCGATAGCAGAATAGGTGCATGCGAAGCTTATAGGAAGCAAAAAGGTTGTGCTTAAAACTTAAGCAGAAATATATTGACTTTTTTTTAGAGGTTTGCGATAATAAAATTGCTGTACTGTGGAGTACAAGTAAGATAAGAAATCATATTATTTTAAAATAATGTGATTGAAATAAAATATTTAAGGAGGACGTACTAATATGTCAACAAAAGCGTATTATCCCATTTCCGAGATTGGTGCAGGTAAAGTTGGTTTTTCTAAGACCCGTTCCATTATCGAAGCAGCTTTCTATGGAAATAACGTAGTTAAGGTTAACACATTAAAAGAGGCTTATGAATTAGCTAAGAATTCACCGGGAACAATCGTTACCGATATGCCTATTAAAGATGGTGAAACATTTGGTCTTGAGAAAGACGCTAAGGTTTTACTTTTCAACGATGGTGCAGTAACAGGCCGTTATGCAGCAGCTCGTCGTATCAAAGGTGAGCCCGGTGTTGATGAAGTGAAACTTGATAAAGTAGTTATGGATGCTGTTTATGAAACACGTTGGAAAACAATGTATCATGCAGAGTGTTTCGTAGGTCTTGATCCTGAATTCATGGTTAAGGCACACCTTCTTATTCCCGAAGGCGAAGAGAACATCCTTTACAACTGGATGATTAACTTCCAGTATATGTCTGATGAATATGTTAAGATGTACAAGAATTCCAAGCCTGTTGGCAATGGTAATGAGCCTGACATCTACATCTTCTCCGATCCTCAGTGGGTACCGGGCAACAGACCTGATGTTGATTACAGCTGCTTAAGCGATCCTTTAACTCTTTGCTACTTTGATACAAACCAGAACTGTGCAGCTATCCTTGGTATGAGATACTTCGGTGAGCACAAGAAAGGTACTTTAACAATGGCTTGGGCACTTGCTAACAGAAATGGTTATGCAGCTTGCCACGGTGGACAGAAAGAGTACACTCAGATGGTTCTAAGTTCGTAGCTTCTGTATACGGATTATCAGGATCAGGTAAGTCTACACTTACACATGCTAAGCATGGCGGTAAGTATCCTATCACTGTTTTACATGATGATGCTTTCATCATTAATACAGATACATGTGCTTCTGTAGCATTAGAGCCTACTTACTTTGATAAGACAGCTGACTATCCTACAGGATGCCCTGACAATGAGTATTTATTATCAGCTCAGAACTGCTCCGCAACTCTTGATGAGAACGGAAAGCTTCAGTTGGTAACAGAAGATATCAGAAATGGTAACGGACGTGCTATTAAGTCCAAATTATGGTCTCCTAACCGTGTAGATAAGATTGACGCTCCCGTTAATGCAATCTTCTGGATTATGAAAGACCCTACCATTCCCCCTGTAGTTAAGTTGAAAGGTGCTGCACTTGCATCTGTTATGGGTGCTACACTTGCAACAAAGACTTCTACTGCAGAGCGTGTTGCTGCAGGAACTGACTTGAATGCACTTCGTATCGTTCCTTACGCTAACCCGTTCAGAACATATCCTCTTGTAAATGATTACGAGAAGTTCAAAAAGTTAGTAGAAGAGAAGAACGTAGACTGCTACATCGTTAACACAGGTGATTTCATGGGAACCAAGGTTAAACCTGCTGATACATTAGGTATTCTTGAAACTATCGTTGAAGGAAAGGCTAACTTCGAGAAGTGGGGCAACTTTGATGATGTTGAAATCATGTATGACTGGTCAGGCAAGACTGCTGACTTCAAGCCTAACATGGAAGATGCTTCCTATGTTGCAGCTTTGAAGAGCGCTATGCAGAACCGTGTTGATGCTGTTAAGGGATTTGCTGAGAAGAAGGAAGGATATGATAAGCTTCCTGATGAAGCACTTGCAGCTGTTCAGAAATTGGTTGATGCTCTGTAATTAATTGATTTATAGAAAGATGGCTTTCTTAATGGAAGCCATCTTTTTTGGATAAAATGTAACTGATTGAATTTACAAATACTCTCTTTTTGTCATAATTTGTAAATGAGAAATTAGTATTGAAAGTTGCGTTTTTCTCATTTTTGGGATATAATAATATCAACCTGAGATGTGCGACAACTCTCGTCATTTTGAACCTACAATTCTTTAAACGGGATTCCTATATTGTCTTGCGGATGTCAAGCCTCGCATTAAGTCAGTGGAAGGCAGAAGCAAGGTTGCGGTCGCCCACCTAGCTGTAGCTAGGAGTCAAAATACGAGAACCGGCATTTTGGGAGTTTTTTATACGGCAGCTCTTTTTTGAGCTGTTTTTTCTATGTTCTTTTCTGATATGGATAAGCATAGAATGTAATGAGGACGGTGATATTATGCGGAAACGATATGTTAAAGTAGGAATTATTTTGATGTGTGTACTGTTTCTTTTTTCGGTAGGAAAAGGTCAAAAAACGCAGGAGACTGCTAATCAGGATGCAATCGCAGAGAAACAGGAATCAAAAGAGGAACCGGAAGAGAATATACAGGAAGAGAGTTCTGAAGAGCCGTTTGTTTTGGAATATAATCCAATGGTAAGAGTAGTGATTTCCAATTCGGGTTTTCAGGGTATTCATCATAAAAATGTTTTGGTTACATCCGGACAGGCGTATGAGTTATTAGGGCCGAACGGACAACTTTTTGCCACATATGAAGAAGGATGTACAATAGACTTTTCAGATTACAATATGAATGAAGGAGATTCTTTGGTTGTGAGTTCCCCTTCGGGAGAACGTTTTTCGATTGACTCCCTGACGCGTTCGCAAGGAGTTCCTTTTTATCGCGGGGAATTGCAGATTTACAAGGAAGAGGATGGTTTTGTCATTGTAAATGAGCTACCTTTGGAGGAGTATCTTTTGACGGTTGTACCAAGTGAAATGCCATCAAATTATCCGGCTGATGCCCTTGCGGCACAGGCGGTTTGTGCAAGAAGTTATGCATATTCTTTTTTATATGAGCCGGGGTATCCGCAGTATGAGGCACATATGGATGATAGCACATCTTATCAGGTTTATAATAATATTGAAGAAACTGAGAGTACAACGGCTGCGGTTCTGGGTACGCGCGGAACCGTGCTTCTTAAGAATGGGAAGCCAACGTCAACATTTTTCTTTTCAACTTCCTGCGGTATGACATCTAATGAGAATGTCTGGAGTTTGAAAAATGATACGAAGGAAGTGACGTTTCTACCGGTTAATGTTGTAAAAGAAGATGACAGAGCTGTAGAAGCTATGGCTTTTGAAAACAATCAGGGTCTGTATTCGGCGGAAGCGCTGTGCGATAATGATAATTTTGCAGCTTTTATTCATTCTCAAAATACAAATGATTTAGAAGCAGGAGAACAGTGGTATCGGTGGACTTATGATAAGAAGCTGAATGCGGAGCTGTTAAGCAGTAAAATTTTCGATATCTATGCTGAAAAACCGGAAGCTGTTATGACTGCATTGAAGGGAGATTTTGTATCCAAAGAACCCAGGGAATTTCGGGCAATCAAAGATATTCGGGTAGAGAAACGCCTGCCCGGTGGCGTTGCGGATGAACTTATTCTTGAAACGGATGTTGCGACATATATGATAAAAAGTGAGTATTATATTCGTAAGCTTCTTGCAGATAAGAATACCGCTGTTATTCGTAATGATCAAACCAAAGTAGAAGGGATGCAACTGTTACCAAGTGCTTATTTTACGATAGACTTAAAAAAAGATAAAAAGGGTAAAGTAACAAGCATATTTCTGACCGGCGGTGGATACGGTCATGGTGTTGGCATGTCACAAAACGGAGCAAAGTGCGCGGCACTTGAAGGTATGAGTTGGCAGGAAATATTATGCTTTTTCTACAAAAATTTGGAATTACGCGAAGCTGAAAAATAAGAATACTATTGACAGAATTCAAATCATTCATTAGAATGTGAAAATAGAGAATATAATGATAAATGCAATGAAGGTGTTAAGTAGAATGTTCTTTTCGTACAGAGAGAGGAAGTCACCGGCTGTAAGCTTCCTTACGTTCAGAGATTGATTTGAAATTCCCACCGGAGCAGATTTGCTGAAGCAGATGTGGTAGGTGAATCCGATTAAGATGCGTTAAATCTTGCAATGAAGAGCCCTTGGTTAATATAACAAGGGAATTTGGGTGGTACCGCGTTTTATAGTATGAGACGTCCCATATAGAGCCGCAATGGTTCTGTATGGGATTTTTTATTTGCATTTTTTGTATGGATTTTTAAAGATGCAAGGAAATTTATAATTTTAATTCGGAGGTAAAAAATGAACGAGAAACTTTCTAACATTAAACAGGAAATTTTAGACGGAATTGCCGCTAAGGCTACATCACGTGCAACCGCATTTGAACTTAGAAAACAATTTCTGGATTCTAAAACAGGAACCATTGGCCAGTTAATGAAGGAGATGAAAAATATTGCTCCTGAAGAACGTGCCAATTACGGTAAGGAAGTCAATGAATTAAAAGCCTGGGCTACTGATGTTTTCGCCAAGCTGGATGAAGAAATGAAAATGAAAGAATTGAAGGCTAAATATGAGGCAGAAAAGATTGATGTGACCATGCCTGCAAAGGAATATGAGACAGGTAATTTACATCCGATTACACAGATGCGTAATCAGTTGATTGATGTTTTCGCCGGAATGGGCTTTGAAATTTTTGAAGGTACGGAAATTGAGAATGATTACTATAATTTTACCGCATTGAATACTCCGCAGGATCATCCTGCAAGAGATATGCAGGATACTTTTTATCTTTCTCCGGAATTCCTTCTTAGAACACAGACTTCTGCAGGGCAGATTCATGTTATGGAAAACAAGAAACCGCCCATTAAGATTCTTTCTCCCGGTAAGGTGTTCCGTTCTGACGATGATGCAACACATTCACCGATGTTTACCCAGATGGAAGGTCTTGTTGTGGATGAGAAGATTACACTTTGTGATTTGAAGGGAATGTTGGATGTATTTGTTCAGAAGATTTACGGGGAAAATACGACAACGCGACTTCGTCCTTCTTATTTCCCGTTTACAGAGCCTTCTGTTGAAGTGGATGTCAGCTGCTTTGAGTGTGGAGGAAAAGGCTGTAAGCTCTGCAAGGGTACCGGTTGGATAGAGATTCTTGGCGCAGGTATCGTGAATAAGAAGGTGCTTGAAAACTGTGGTATTGATTCCGAGAAGTATAGTGGTCTTGCTTTCGGTATCGGTATTGAGAGAACAGCGATGTTAAAATACGGCATTAACAATATTAAGCTTTTGTTTGAATCTGATATTAAGGTTCTCAAACAGATTAATGATAACTAGGATATGGGAGGAAAATGAAATGTTATTACCTTTAAGTTGGTTAAAAGATTATGTAGATATAGATATTACTCCGGCAGAGTTGGAAGAGAAGCTTTTCTCCTGTGGATTTGAAGTAGAAGAATTGAATGAAGTTGGAAAAGATATCACAAATGTTGTTGTAGGTCTTGTTTTGGAATGTGATCCGATCCCTGAGACGCATCTTCATGTGTGTAAGGTGGATGCCGGAGAGCATGGTACTTTCCAGATTTGCTGTGGTGCAGATAATGTAAAAGCGGGCGGTAAATTCCCTGTTGCTTTAAACGGTGCTACCGTATACGCAACAGCAAAAGATCATAAAACCATAGAAGGTGTTATGACGATTAAAAAAGGTAAATTGCGTGGGTATGAGTCAGAAGGTATGCTTTGCTCCGGTGTTGAGCTTGGTGTATCTGAGAGTATGTATCCCGGTGCAGGTTATAACGGGCTTTTGGTTTTACCGGAAGATGCCCCCGTTGGTGCAGATGTAAAGCCGATTCTTGGATTAGATGATTATATTTTTGACATTTCCATTACTGCAAATCGTCCTGATTGTCAGTGCGTGGTAGGTATTGCAAGAGAGGTTGCAGCAGTGCTTGACAAAGAGTTCAAGATGCCTTCATTGGAATATACAGCTACGGATGTGACAAAAGATGGTTTTGCGGTGAAGGTGGATGCGCCGGATCTTTGTCCCCGTTACATCGGTCATTATGTATATGATGTAAAAATCGCTGAATCTCCGCTTTGGATGAAGAGAAGACTTGCTCTTGTTGGTCAGGATTCCATTTCTAATATTGTGGATATTACCAACTATGTCATGCTCGAAATGGGGCAGCCCATGCATGCGTTTGACTGCGATTATATTGAGGGTAATCAGATTCTTGTTCGTCGTGCCAAAGACAAAGAACAGATTGTTACACTTGATTCCCTTGCGTATGAATTGACTGAGAATAATCTTTTGATTTGTGATGGTGTAAAAGGAGTTGCGATTGCCGGTGTTATGGGTGGTCTGAACTCTGAAATCAGAGATACAACAACAGAGGTTCTGTTTGAATCTGCAAAGTTTGCGCGTGACAATATCCGTAAAACATCCCGTGCATTAGGAAAACGTACGGATGCAAGTGCAAAATATGAAAAAGGTGTGGACGAGTATTCTACCGTAAATGCAATGAAGAGAGCTCTTCATCTTGTAGAGGAACTTGGCTGTGGTAAGATTTCCTCGACACATGTTGATGTGAATACGGGGAATTCCGTAGAAACTCGTGAGATGAAAGTCAGTATCAAACGTGTGAATGATGTGCTTGGTATTGAGGTTCCTACAGATGAGATTCTTCGCATTTGTAAAAATCTTTCCTTTGAGCCGGTTATTAATGGCGATGAGTTGACATTAATGATTCCGGCGTATCGTGAGGATATGGATTCTTATCCTGATGTTGCAGAGGAAGTGATCCGTATGTATGGTTATGAACATGTCATTCCGACATTTATGCCGGATTCAAAGGTGACCATGGGCGGATTGAATGAAATGCAGAAAAAAGAGCTGAAGCTTAAGAAGGATTTGTGTAGCATCGGAGCATATGAGTGTATTCATTATTCCTTCATTTCACCGGCTGATTTCGATATGATGAATCTTTCGGCTGATGCACCGGAACGTGAAGCAATCCGTATCTTAAACCCGATTAATGAAGATTTGTCAATTATGAGAACGACACTGGCTTCTTCCATGTTATATGCAATTTCAAGAAATCAGAAAAAAGGAAATCTTGAGGGAAGACTTTACGAAGTGGCAAATAAATTTATTCCTGAGTCATTGCCGTTGACCTCTTATCCCGAAGAACGCGCTGCACTTTGTATCGGTGTTTGGGGTGGTAAAGAAGATTTCTTTACGTTGAAGGGCATTGCCAATAAAGTTGCAGAGGTATTTTTTACCAAATTCACATATGAGGCTTGTGAAAAAGCATTTTTACACCCTTATCAGTGTGCTGCAATTAAAATGGGTGATCAGGTAATCGGTTATCTTGGAAAAGTTGCTTATGAGGTTGCCGAAAAGATTGATTTGCGCGAAGATGCATATATTCTTGAACTTGAGTTAAAATATTTGTATGATTTGAACACGAAAGCTTCCTATACACCGTTATCCAAGTTCCCTGAGGAAACCAGAGACCTTGCATTGGTAATGGATAAAAACATAACCTGTGGCCAGGTTGAGAATGTTATCTCTACTTCCTGCAAGTTTGTTCAGGAGGTGAAGCTTTTCGATGTATATGAAGGTGGACAAATTCCTGCAGACAAGAAGAGTATGGCTTTTAGCGTGAAGTTTGTTCCGGGAGATGAAGCTTTTGAAGCAGATGCTGTGGATCGTTTCGTTAAGAAGATTCTCAAAAATCTGAAATTCCATTTGGATATTGACTTAAGAAGCTAAAACGGAAAGTGAGTGAATAGCATGGAAAATAAATGTATTTGGAATAAATATTCAAAAAAACAGTTAACAGAATTAGAAGCTTTTAATGCGGAGTATATTGATTTCATTTCTAAATGTAAAACAGAGCGTGAATGTGTAGACGAAATGGTAGCTCAGATTGAGGCGGCCGGTTATGCGGATATCAATTCTTTTATCAAAGAAAATAAAAAGGTAAAAGCGGGAGATAAACTTTATGCTGTGAATATGAATAAGTCCCTTGTGATGATTCATATGGGTAGCAAACCCTTAGAAGAGGGGGTGAATATCCTCGGTGCACATATTGATTCTCCGCGCATTGATGTTAAGCAGAATCCCTTGTATGAGGATGGCGGATTAGCATACCTTGATACACATTATTATGGTGGAATCAAGAAATACCAGTGGGTAACAATTCCGCTTGCCATGCATGGCGTTGTTGTGAAAAAAGACGGAACCGCTATTATTGTACAGCTTGGAGAAGAAGCAGATGATCCGGTATTTTTTATCTCTGATTTGTTGATTCATCTGTCGGCAGAGCAGTTAGAAAAGAAGGCGTCTAAAGTAATCGAAGGTGAAGCTTTGGATATTATTATTGGAAATAAACCGATACCGCCTGCCGGAAAAAAAGAGAAAGAAGAGGCTTCGGAAGAGAAAGAAGCTGTTAAAAAATCCATTCTTGCACTTTTAAAAGAATATTATGATATGGATGAAGAGGATTTTCTTTCTGCTGAGTTGGAAATTGTTCCTGCAGGAAGAGCAAGAGAGTGCGGCCTTGACCGTTCCATGGTTATGGGTTACGGACAGGATGACAGGGTTTGTGCGTTCCCGTCATACAAGGCAATGCTTGCAGTTGAAAATCCGGAAAAAACAGCAGTTTGCATTTTGACTGACAAAGAAGAAATCGGATCAGTAGGTGCAACCGGCATGCAGTCCAGATTCTTCGAAAATGTAATGGCAGAATTAATTGCATTAACGGGAGAGTATTCTGAACTTAGGTTACGCAGAATGCTTGCAGCATCTTTTATGTTATCCTCCGATGTTTCTTCCGCATTCGACCCTTCGTATGCTTCCAGTTTTGATAAGAAAAATGTTGCTTATCTTGGTAAAGGTATGGTGCTTTGTAAATTTACCGGAGCCCGCGGCAAATCCGGTTCCAATGATGCAAATGCAGAGTATTTGGGTAAGCTTCGCGCTATTTTTGATAAAGAGGATATTTCTTTTCAGCTTGCAGAACTTGGAAAGGTGGATTTGGGCGGTGGCGGAACCATTGCTTATATGCTCGCAAAATACGGCATGAACGTAATCGACTGTGGTGTTGCGGTTCTTAATATGCATGCACCTTTCGAAGTAACCAGCAAAGCAGATATTTATGAAACCTACAGAGGTTACATCAGTTTCATTAAAAATGCATAGCTTTCATATAACATGCTGCCGGAAATGCTGTGTTTTAGCGTTACAATAAAAATATTGAAGTGAAAATGCAAAGGAGTGCGGTGTTTATGATACAAATAACCGACGTACGGGTGCTGCCCGGTGACAGTGCTTTTTTACTTGACGATGGGCAAACCTCGATTCTTTATGATTCGGGGTTTGCTTTTACCGGTTATGGCGTCGCAGATAAAATCAAAGAGGTACTAGGAACGCGTAAATTAGATTATATTTTTCTGACACATTCCCATTATGATCATGCTTTGGGATCCGTATATGTTGCAAAACGTTTCCCACAGGTGAAAATTGTTGCAGGTGAGTATGCAACCGGGATTTTTGCGAAAGATTCAGCAAAACGTGTGATGCGTGATTTGGATCAAAAATTTGCGTGTAAAAGCGGAGTAGATAAGTATGAGGATTTGATAGAGGAACTGCGTGTAGATATTCCTGTTTATGATGGTGATACGATACAGGCAGGCAATATGCTGTTTCGTGTTATCAATTTACCGGGGCACACCAAATGTTCTGTAGGTTTTTATCTTCCGTCAGAGAAACTGTTTCTCGGAACGGAAACAATTGGCGTATACGATGGTGAGGGAGGCGTTGTTCCGTCTTATCTTGTCGGTTATGCGATGACGCTTGCTTCGATTTCGCGTGTACAGGAATTGGAAATAGATAATATTCTGATTCCGCATTACGGTGTTTTGAATAAAGATGATACAGCAAAATATTTGAGTGTCGCAAGAAAAGCAGCCGTCGAAACCAAAGAATTTATTTGTGATAATCTGTGCAAAGGAAAATCCAATCAAGAGATTATTGAGCTAATGAAGGTGCGTTTCTGGCATGGATATATAAAGACTATTTATCCTGTGGATGCAATGGAATTGAATTCAAATATTATGATTGAACTGATTCGCAGAGAATGTTTTGAATCTATGTAATATGTTTTCAAAATGTATGTTTTTAAACGCAATAATAATATGGCTTGATAGAATCGCTCTTGTTTTTTATCTGTACCAATGCTAGAATAAGAAAACACTTCAAGATACAACTATTTTTATATAGAAAGATAAGGAAAAAAACATGACTCAACTTACCAAATCTGATTTTTATTTTGATTTACCGGAAGAATTAATAGCACAGGATCCGCTTCTTGACAGAAGTTCATCAAGACTCTTTGCTTTAAATAAAGAAAATGGTATTTTTTCACATCGGATATTTAAAGATATTACGGATTATCTTAACCCCGGTGACTGTCTGGTTTTGAACAATACTAAGGTGATTCCTGCGCGTTTGTTTGGGGTAAAAGAAGAGACCGGGGCTGTGGTTGAGTTTCTTTTGTTAAAAAGAAAAGAGAATGATGTGTGGGAGACACTTGTTAAACCGGGGAAAAAAGCGCGTCCCGGTATGCGTTTTGTGTTTGGTGACGGGCAGCTGAAGTGTGAGATTGTTGGCCTCGCAGAAGAAGGAAAACGGTTGGTGCATTTTGAATACGAAGGGATTTGGGAAGAAATTCTTGATACACTGGGGGAGATGCCGTTGCCACCATATATTACACATAAGTTAGAGGATAAAAATCGCTATCAGACGGTATATGCAAAATTTGCGGGCTCAGCAGCAGCTCCGACAGCGGGATTGCATTTCACGCCTGAATTGTTGGAACGTATTGAAGCCAAGGGTGTTGATATTGCATATGTGACACTTCATGTCGGACTGGGAACATTTCGCCCGGTAAAAGAGGATAATATCCTCGATCACCACATGCATTCAGAATATTATGAAATTACACAAGAAGCAGCGGATACCATTAATGCATGTAAAAAGCGTGGCGGAAGAGTAATCTGCGTTGGTACAACAAGTTGCAGAACAGTAGAAAGCGCAGCGGATGAACATGGACTTTTGAAAGCTTGCTGCGAAAATACTGAGATATTTATTTATCCGGGGTATCATTTTAAAGTCCTCGACGCGTTGATTACAAATTTTCATTTGCCGGAATCTACGCTTATTATGCTTGTTTCTGCTTTGGCAGGACGTGAAAATGTTTTGGCTGCATATGAAGAAGCGGTAAGAGAGCGTTATCGATTCTTCTCTTTTGGAGATGCAATGTATATAGGAGATAATGTATAGACGGATACAGTAGTAACCGGAGTTATGGGTTCGATATTAAAAAAGTTATTTTTCAGGAAAGGGTATGTGGATTTATATATACCCTTTTTTTATGGGAAAAATGGATTTTGGGAAACAAACAATCAAAATGAAAAAAGAAATTTACTGACTATAAATAACGATTTGTTACAATGTGGAGCGTGTTTGTAAAAACAGAGAAAAAATGAATTTTAAATTGTTTGAAAAATTTTGAATATTTTTTTAAAAAAAGGTGTTGACATTCTCAAAATAGAGTGTTATTATAACAAAGCTGTCGCTGATAAATACAGACAAAAAGCGACACACAACCTTGACAAATAAACAGCAATGCAACCCTGAAAGTTCAAGTAAGCAACGAGCAGTGGCAAGATGTAAGATGGGGCACACAAATCATGCTCGCATGATTTTGTGACACAGATTACGGATTGTTAGGGCGACTGCCCGTGACGAAATAAACGCATCAGCGTTTATGAGTTCCACTGTGAGTGTGAAAACACAAAGTTGCAACAAGAGAATTATTCAGAGAAAGAAACCTAAACAAAGTAAAACGGAAGAAATTAGCTAGATGTTGATTTTGAACGGACAAACGAATTTAAAA
>JAZSCW010000053.1:0-2952 GCA_045530835.1 Lachnospiraceae bacterium
AAACTTTTTCGAAGATTTTTTTCAAAAAGTTTTTTTGACCGGTTGTTCATAACCTTATCCCTGTTCCAGCATTTCAACTTGTCCGCGTTTCTCTCTCGAAAGCGGGTGCAAAATTACTGCTTTACAGCATATGTTCCAAACATTCCTGCCTCTTTTTTTCAAGGAAAATGCGACTTTTCTCCTAAGTTGCTGATTCTCAAAAGATGCCGGAAAGCATAATTTCACATCCTTTCGAAAGAGCCATTTCATGCTTTACCTTAATATTTATACGCGCGCGTGAAAGTCCCTCATTGCTTCCAACAACTCCTCCACTTCTTCTGGAATCACCCCCATATCTACAATTAAATCAGGCAAGAATCATGAAATCCCTGCCTGACTATATATTCCTTGTTTTTGTGAAATCAGAACCGATAACCTAAGCTAACGGAAAACATATTGGTTCGACGTTCGTCAATACCATCATAATCAGATTTCAATGCCCATTGGTATTCTCCACGGATGAAGTAATGAGAACGGATTTCTAATTGCGCAGCTGCCATGATACCATAAAATGTCTCATAACGCCCTTCTTTTTCAATAGGAATATCCATATATGGGCCTACATACCAAATAAACTCCCATTTCTGAACTTCGGGATTCACTTTTGCACTCAACAGTAAGGGGATTTCTAAAAACGAAGCATGATATTTATGCACATGGAATTGGGAAACTCCACCTACCGACCATTCAGAGCTTTCTTCACCTACTCTTTTATAATTAAGTCCAGATTGCAGTCCCAAATAAGCATTAAGCTGATAATCAACCGCGGCACCCAAGGTAAAAGCGGACTGAACCTTATGACCAGGCAATGTTTCATTATGGATATCCGGCCAGCTCCAACCTGCCTTGATGGAGTAGGAGAATTGGGCATAGCTTTGAAGTGTTCCCAATATAAGCAAAGTTAAAACAATAAATTTCTTCATAATATGTTATCTTTTGCGTTAAAAATCCTTCAACTTAATTTTCAACAACACCGGATTGTCATCCTCATTCAACTGCTCGCACACTTCAACCAAACGTGGATATTTCTTACGGAACAATTCCCACCTTTCTTTGGAAAGCACATCACGATAGGCTTCATAACCTTTCAACAAAACCTTGGGCTGCACTGGCCAAATCAAATCGCCGCCATCATTGCAAAGACGACCCAAAACTGCTCCTGGCTTACCGCTATTGAACACAATCATATTTCCCTTGAAATACATATTATCCTTTATCTGATTTCCAGTCAAAACTTTTCCAGTTTGATTTGAATACAAACTGAGATAGTACTTATTTTCATTATCTCTTGAAGTAAACAAAAAATAATCGTTCAGAGATAGAATTTGCGTCATTGACGCATTCTTTTCCTTTTTTCTTTGTGCTGACCAAATTTTCTCATTGCCATTCTCATCGAACATATCCCAAGTGAAAGTTCTGCTTCCATAATCGACTTTATATTTGGGAGAGCATTCCAAGGTTTCAGCATCTATCCGATAGATATAGTTATCATATGGAAAATGCAAATAAACAGACTCTTCGTCTCTTGTCATGGCTGCTGCATCTACAAAATATGCACTGACACGATTTGCCATAGAAGGGACTTCAAAAAATTCCGCCCTCACACTATCTTTTTCATCTAATTGAAACAATAACTTCTCAGCTGTTCTTGAGCTGGGATTGCCACCTATAAACAGGATGGTCTTGCCTTTCATGGAAGTAATTTCCCGAACATCAATCCCTCCCGGAAGTAATTTAGCAGAAAGTTCCTTTCCCTCAAAATTAAATGTTCGGATAACAAATACATCTCCCATTTTGATAATTGAATCACCAATTACATCAAAATCACGCACTTCTAAAAATTCATTACCACCCTGTCCCCGACTGGAAATCTGACGGACAAACTTCCCTTGCTTGTCATAAACATAAAGTTTCTGAAAATCATAACCCACTGCTGAAATCATATAATAATAATTCTCCGTGGCAATGATTTCCGGTATCCAACCAATCAGACAATTATCCCTCGTTTCAAGCGGAATCAACTCGATGGATTCTGCAAAATCCGAAAGGTTCAGCACATCGCCCGGTCGAGCATTCATCGGAATTACCGTAACTCCATCTTCAGAAACCGACATCTCAGAAGATACCGATGACGAAGAAGATGAGCTACCGCCACCACAGGCGGTAAACAAACAACCACATACCAAGAGATTTAGAAAAAGATGTTTTACCATATAGTATCAAAAAGGCTAAAATATTACTCACACAAATATAACAACTAACAGCAATAGTTAAGCTAGACTTGTCACAAAGAAGGAGAATTATACGACTTTTTAACGTTTGTATTGTTTTTTTGCATAATAAGAGTGATAATTTCAATCAAGTACCGACCGGTTAAAAAAATATAAGCCATACTAATAAGCAAAAAATAACCTTCGCGTTACAAACGCAGAGAAACAAAGGATTTGTCGCCAATTCCACCTTCCCACGAAATTTCAAGAACCTGCTTACACTCCTGTCACCGGGACTTAACCGTTTGTGATTCATCGTGAAAGCGGTGGCAGGAGTGGTGCAACCATGTTGCTCCTGCCACCAAAGTCTGTCCAGAAATCCAGTACGGTTTCTTAAAAAACGTCCACTGATTCAGCTGATGAGAATAAAGAATTTCCGGCTAAACCAGTTAAAATCAACGTATACGGGCTTCCGCCGGAAGACGTAGCATCTTATCGCAGTAAGATGTAGCATCTTATCGGGGTAAGATGTAGCATCTTTCAGCGAATGCCCGTACACCCTATTTTCATCAGATTTACTAGACACTTTTTATCCACATAAACTGAATCAGTAGACGACTTTCAAGAAGTCATACTGAATATGTAGACTATAGGGTATTAAAGCCGGAATCTGACAAACATGGCAGGAGCAACACGGAAGTTG
>JAZSCW010000069.1:0-3094 GCA_045530835.1 Lachnospiraceae bacterium
TTTTGATGAGGAGGGAAAATTTATGTCAGACAAAATGCAACTTCATAACCAGGCATTATGGGAGATTTTAATTATTGTTTTGTCGAGGTTTGTTTTTGTGGCTTTTATGCTGATTCCGGTAGATACGATTACATTCAAATATATGATTGTCGAGCAGACCGTTACTGTTATACCGGTATTGATTCTTTTGACATTGTATATTTTACTGAATTATCTCTTGAAACCGGATTTGGGTAAATGTTTTAAGTTACATATGCTGTTTGGTTTTGTTACGGTTTTTATTTGTGTTGCATTATTGATTAGTTTTAAGTTTGTTTTACCAATGTTTGGCATGCAAAGTGTGTATGCAACGCTTGCAATCATGCATATGAATCTGTACTGGATCGTACCGGTAGTATCTTTGCTGACAGAACTTGTCATTCTGATAAAACAGCGTATGTTTCATAATGCAAAAGAAGTGACGGCTTTGATTCTTTCACATGCAGGGATTTGTCTGTTGATTACATATATTGTTGAATTGCTGATTATTGGTTCCAATATATGATTTGATAAAATTTTTTTTTGAAAAATCCGAAGGATTCGGAAATTTTATTTATTGAGGTGGTAATATGTCAGAAGCAATGAAAATCAGAAATCTTGTGTCCTTGGAAAATACAATTGCGGCAAAATTATTTGACGGCAAAGAGTATCCTTGGGAAGTTTTACCTGAGATTGGAAAGTTTATCGTGGAACTGGGCGAAACACTTCCGGAAGATAAGTACGAGAAACGTGGTGAAAATGTATGGGTGGCAAAGACTGCAAAGGTCTTTCCTTCAGCGTATCTGAACGGACCTCTTATTATCGATGAAGAAGCAGAAATCCGTCACTGTGCGTTTATCCGTGGGAATGCAATTGTTGGTAAGAAAGCTGTTGTCGGTAATTCAACAGAGTTAAAAAATGTTGTATTGTTTGATAATGTTCAGGTTCCGCACTACAACTATGTGGGAGACAGTGTTTTGGGATATAAGGCGCACATGGGAGCCGGCTCCATTACCTCTAATGTTAAAAGTGATAAAACACTTGTTGTAGTGAAGTCAAAAGAAGAGAAGATTGAAACCGGTTTGAAGAAATTCGGAGCAATGCTTGGTGACTGCGTGGAAGTGGGGTGTAATTCTGTATTAAATCCTGGAACTGTAGTCGGAAAGAATTCCAATATTTATCCCACCTCCTGTGTAAGAGGATTTGTTCCTGAGAATTGTATTTATAAGAAATCCGATGATATTGTTGTAAAAAAATAATAAGTTTTTCTTTGCAGAGCGGATAATATTTCATATTCTGCATAAAGTGTGATTTTTTTAACCAATATTATGCCGAAAGACAAAAAAATACTGGATTTTTTTGTTGTTTTATGCGAAAATAGAAATAGCGGTTATGATTTGCTTACATAATCGTTTAAATCATGACGACACACAGGATAAGCCTGTTTGTTAAAGTATATTATGTTTGAAAGGAGATTTTCACATGATTTATTCACATGAAGTAGAAAAAATGTGTACAGTAGCACAGGGCGTTAATCACGGTTGTGCTCCTATCCCTGAAGAAGCAAAATGGGTAAAAGCGAAAGAAATCAAAGACATTTCCGGTTTGACACATGGTATCGGCTGGTGTGCACCTCAGCAGGGCGCATGTAAGCTGACACTTAACATCAAAGAGGGTATCATCCAGGAAGCATTGGTTGAGACTATCGGATGTTCAGGTATGACTCATTCAGCAGCTATGGCTTCTGAAATTTTACCGGGAAGAACTTTGTTAGAAGCATTGAATACTGACCTTGTATGTGATGCTATTAATACAGCTATGAGAGAGTTATTCCTTCAGGTTGTTTACGGACGTACACAGAGTGCATTCTCTGAAGACGGACTTCCTATCGGAGCAGGTCTTGAAGATCTTGGTAAGGGCTTAAGAAGCCAGGTTGGTACTATGTATGGTACTCTTGCTAAGGGACCTCGTTATCTTGAAATGGCAGAAGGTTATGTAACAGGTATCGCACTTGATAAAGATGACCAGATCATCGGATATCAGTTCGTAAGCCTTGGAAAGATGACTGACTTTATCAAAAAGGGTGATGATCCTACAACAGCTTGGGAGAAAGCAAAAGGCCAGTATGGTCGTGTGGCTGATGCTGTTAAGATTATCGATCCGAGAAATGAATAAGATAGGAGGACGTAAAAATGGCATTATTTGAATCATATGAAAGACGAATTGACACAATCAATTCCGTATTAAAAAGCTATGGAATCGCTTCTATCGAAGAAGCAGAGAAGATTACAAAAGACGCTGGTCTTGATGTATACAACCAGATCAAAGGCATTCAGCCGATCTGTTTTGAGAACGCTTGCTGGGCTTACATTGTAGGTGCTGCAATTGCAATTAAGAAAGACTGCAGAAGAGCAGCTGATGCTGCTGCAGCAATCGGTGAAGGTCTTCAGGCTTTCTGTATCCCCGGTTCTGTTGCTGATACACGTAAAGTAGGTATCGGACATGGTAACTTAGGAAAGATGTTATTGGAAGAAGAAACAGAATGTTTCGCATTCCTTGCAGGACATGAATCCTTCGCAGCAGCTGAAGGTGCTATCGGTATTGCAGAAAAGGCTAACAAGGTTCGTCAGAAACCCTTAAGAGTTATCTTATACGGTCTCGGAAAAGACGCTGCACAGATTATTGCAAGAATCAACGGATTTACCTTCGTTGAAACAGAATATGATCCTTACACAAATACAGTTAAGGAAGTGTATCGTAAGTCTTATTCCGAAGGTCTTCGTGCAAAGGTTAACTGCTATGGTTCCAACGATGTTTGTGAAGGTGTTGCAATCATGCACAAGGAAGGTGTAGACGTTTCCATTACCGGTAACTCTACCAACCCTACCAGATTCCAGCATCCTGTTGCAGGTACCTACAAGAAGGAATGTAACGAAATGGGCAAGAAGTACTTCTCTGTAGCATCCGGTGGTGGTACAGGCCGTACACTTCATCCCGATAACATGGCTGCAGGTCCTGCTTCCTACGGTATGACAGATACTATGGGACGTATGCACTCTGATGCACAGTTCGCAGG
>JAZSCW010000071.1:0-4684 GCA_045530835.1 Lachnospiraceae bacterium
GCAAATTGTTAAAATCGTAACCGGTAAAATCGGCATCTTCTTTATGATGCAGCAAAAGACACTTGCTGACGTAAACGGCTACGTAGAGGAAATGGTAAACGGCCAGAAAGTTATCAAAGTTTTCTGTCATGAAGAAAAATCGAAAGAAGAATTGCGCATGAAAAACAAAGCCTGGGCGTCCAGTGCCGCAAGCGCAAACGGATATGCACACTCCATGATGCCTATGATGAACGCACTCGGTTACGTGCAATATATCATCATTGCTCTTCTCGGCGCATATATGGCAATTGCAGGCGTGACAAACCTTGGCTTAACCGGTTTCGGAACGCTTTCCCTCGGTATGATTGCTTCCTTCCTGACACTTTCAAGAAGCTTTACCGGTCCGGTTTCACAGATTTCGAACCAGTTCAATTCCATCGTTACCGCACTTGCGGGTGCTTCCCGTATCTTTGCTTTCATGGATGAAGAACCGGAAACAGACGAAGGCTATGTAACGCTTGTGAATGCAAGAGAAGAAAACGGCGTCATTTACGAAACCACGCAAAGAACCGGAATGTGGGCCTGGAAACACCCGCATCAGGACGGAACCGTTACCTATACCAAGCTCGAAGGCCGCGTTGTGCTTGACAGTGTGGATTTCGGATATGTACCCGAGAAACAGGTTTTATACGATATTTCCCTTTATGCCGAACCCGGACAGAAAATCGCTTTTGTCGGTGCAACGGGCGCAGGTAAAACAACGATTACCAATCTGATTAACCGTTTCTATGATATTGCGGACGGCAAAATCCGCTATGACGGAATCAATATCAATAAAATCAAAAAAGCAGACCTCCGCCGTTCTCTTGGCGTCGTTCTGCAGGATGTAAACTTATTCACGGGAACGGTTATGGAAAATCTGCGTTACAGCAATCCCGATGCGACCGATGAAGATTGTATCGCTGCTGCCAAACTGGCAAATGCCGATGGTTTCATCCGTATGCTTCCCCAGGGCTACAACACAGTCCTTAAGGGAGACGGCAGCGGACTTTCCCAAGGACAGAGGCAGTTGCTTTCCATTGCGCGTGCCGCCGTATCGGATCCTCCGGTTATGATTCTGGATGAAGCAACCTCTTCCATCGATACCCGTACCGAAGCATTGGTTCAGGACGGTATGGACAAATTGATGAAGGGCAGAACCGTATTCGTCATTGCACACAGACTTTCTACCGTGCAAAACTCCGATGTCATTATGGTTCTCGACCACGGACGCATCATTGAGCGCGGTAATCACGATGACCTGATTGCAGAAAAAGGAACTTACTATCAGCTCTATACAGGCTCCTTTGAACTTGAATAGTTTGGGCACGAGAGGTAATTTAATAAACAAGAAAATATGGATAAAAGGAGCCGGGGACTTGTTAGAGTTCCCGGCTCCTTTTTTCCTACAAAAACGCAATCAGCGGCTCTAAGTATTTCTTATCCGTCCAATCGCATTTCTCTCCCACTGCACTCATCAATGCCTTTTGCCAAGGCTCGTATTCCTCCGGATTCTGCTTTGCTACCGCTTTTTGCAGCATTTTACAAAGTGTTCTGTCTCCAAAGGTCATTTTTTCCTCATCCCATGCGCCGCGGCAATAGAAAATTGAGACATTGCTTAATGCATCCTTGAAATGCATTTCTTTCATCTGGTCTATGGCTTTTTCATCATAAGGAGAAGCCCCTACCGCAAAGACCGCTATCTTCTTATCAGATAAACTTCCTATATTTTTCTTTAAGAAATGTAATCCGGCAATTCCGGAAGCATAAACTCCGCCGCCTAAAATAATCACATCATAGTTCTGCACAAGTGACACCTTGGCTTTCTTAGTTTCAATACAATCGTACCCTGTTTCTTCCTTCAGCCAGTCTGCATACTTTTTGGTTGCTCCGTATTTTGACTGATATAGAATAATACCTTTACTCATACTTTCATATCTCCTTTAAATTATCTTCAATCTGCATAATTGTCTGTATCGTCGCCGTTAATTGCTCCTCGGAAATGCCTTCAAACATTTTTTTCATAATGTTTGTACTCATCTCTTCATTTCTCGCACAGAACTCTCCGCAGTATGCAGTAAGTTCAATGCGTTGCTTCCGCTTGTCTTTCTCATCAACGGTAATTTTCACAAAGCCTTTCTTTTCCAGCTTCAGCAAAATCTGTTTTACATTCTGGTGGGAACTACCCATTATCTCGGCAAGTTCTTTTACTGTAGGACTGCTTTTACATAAGTTAATGCATACAATTGCAAAAAACTGCTTCCAGCTAATCTCTTTCATTGCATGGTCCGCTACTGCCTGAAACCGGTTCTCGAATGCACTTAACAAACCAATCAAAAAATAAGATGATTCCGTCCTTGAGAAATCCACATTATCACTTTTCATCACTTCTTGAATATTCATAACGCCTCCACTATGTAACATATTACCTTTTAACAAGGTAACACATTACCTATTATATGTCAAGAAAAAAAGACGGATAAAATCCGCCTTTAGGTTCTCAATTCATATTTCATTCATTGTAATATGCAATTCGGAAAAAATCGAGGTATGCTTTATACTTATCCTGTGCTGCCAAACAGGTATCTGTTAAATATCCCTTTTCCTGATTCCACTCCTTCAATCCACGGTAATAATACAATTTCAGATTGTCCTCAATGATAAATGGTACAATATTGTATTTCAGGCATTCCTTGAACATAACCAATCTTCCCACACGACCATTGCCGTCTTGAAAAGGATGAATTCTTTCAAACTTAACATGAAACTCTAAAATATCATTTAATGTCTTTTCTTCTTTGACGTTATACTCAGCCAGTAATGCTTTCATCTTACCGGGCACATCTTCCGGAAGAGTCGTTTCCATACCACCGACTTCATTGGGAAGTTTTTTATACTCTCCTACTGCAAACCACTCTTTTCTGGAATCAGTAGTGCCGTTCTTTAAAATCAGGTGTAACTCCTTAATAAATTTCTCGGTTAACGCTGCTTTGGCATTTTCAATGATCAAATCAATACAGCGAAAATGATTCGCGGTTTCAATCACATCATCTACATGAATGACTTCATTTTCAATTCCGATTGTGTTGGTTTCAAAAATGTATCTGGTCTGTTCATGCGTCAAACGGCTCCCTTCCATATGATTGGAATTATAGGTTAATTCAATCTGCGTTTTATGATAGGTGCCACCTGAATATTTACTTGCTTTTTGATCCTTTAAAATATCCAAAAGTGTATGGGGATTTTCCTTTCTCTGATTAGAACGCTTTGGCTTTATCGCATCTTCCGGAAGATTCCATGTTTTACCGGTAAGAAATGCTCCGGGAACACGTCCATTGGCACAGTAATTTCTTACACTGCGTTCCGATACATTCCATTTTTTCGCTATTTCCGCAACTGAAAGATATCGCATACTTTTCCTCCATCCGGATTTCTTTTTTCGCTTTCGTATATAGTATATCACACTATCGGCAAAATATCCATTTGTTATTGATAAAATTATCCTTTTTTGCCGATACGGGAAATAAAACTACAGAAGACCAAAACCTTTCAAATACAGCAAATTCTCAATAATCACTTGCCCTTTCCACCAGTTCTTACTGATTATCCATTCCTCAGGATACTCTTCCCAGCTCCAACTAATGTCCCAGGAACCGTCCGACAACTGCTTTTTCATAATGAAATCACACTGGTAATCGGCAGCTTCACTATTATCCGCATAATACTCACTATCCTTGGATTTGATGAATACCGATGGCTTACACACATAAGTGTCCCACTTGGTTACATCCTTTTCAATCAATCTGTTCACTGCCGCTTTTAATTTGCTACTCAGCTCATCATATGGTACCGCATTCATTAGTCCTGCCTTCTCAATGTAGTCCTTCATCTGAACGTAGCAGGCACAAGTATGCATGTCATTTAAATCATCCGACGAAAGCGCATCTATCGCCTCCCTGACAATACGCATTCCAAGTCTGAAAACATCACTATCCGGATCAGCGTATCGAATTATAAAACCAGCAATCTGAGCAGTAGTATTGTAATCCGTATGGCTTGCACTCACACTATCTGTATGCCACCAGGGCGCATGCGGATAATCATTGTTACTTTCCACAACAATATTCCAACTTTTGCCATTAAAATGTTCTCCCGACAAGAACCATTTCAGCATTCCCTTTACAAGCGGGTGCTCTTTATCCGTAAAATCAATTTCTCTTAAAATCTCACAAGCCATCCCTGTATGCAACGGTGTGGAATTGGGATTCCAACAATCCGCTTCCACTGCATGTCCGCATCCCCCGTCCGCATTTCGGTAGTAAGATAGTACATTCACCACCGCTTCCTTCGTTCCTTTTTCAAAATGATATTGGAATCTTGCCAAATCAAGCGGTCTTGCATTACGATACATAAACTCACGCGCTTTATTAAAAACTGATATACTACGTTCTTCCATTCTTCACCTACCCCTTCATTCTCTCAATCATTTCCTCTACACAAACACAATCCGCATATCCGGCCTTCTACAGAAACCCGTTATAAGACTTATAGCTTAGCTCTACATCTCCTTACCAAAATCCAGTTGTACCAATCTCTTCCCATTCGGCAAGGGATACTCAAACTCCCCAACCAATTGATACCCTATGGTTTCCATACTCTTTTGCAG
>JAZSCW010000060.1:0-5871 GCA_045530835.1 Lachnospiraceae bacterium
ACGCTTGATTACATGACTTATGTGATGGGTGAAGCAACACCGATTACCGCAGAGAAGAAGCTTTATGTTCAGCCCGGAGTAACTAAGGTTGAGATTACCGGCGCAGACGGTAAGGTGATAAAGACTGCAACTGTGGAAGCAGGCACAAATCTTGTGTTAAATGCAAAAGTAACAGGCGCGGGAGCTTTGACTTATTCGAACGTATCCTGGAGCGTAAGTGATTCAAAGCTTGCGAGCGTGGATGCCAACGGAATTGTTACCATCGGAGCGGACGTCAAGAAAGGCAAGAAGGTGAAAGTAACCGCAAACGCACTGGACGGCAGCAAAAAGAAAGCGGTAGTAACCATTACCGTGAAATAAGAGACGGAGTATTAAATAGAAACAAGTAAATAAGTTTCCAAACAAAAAGGGAAGTCCAAGACGGGCTTCCCTTTTGAATTTTTTTGTATAGATACAATTCCGGCGCCTTGCGTGAAAATTGTTCCTGAAAGGGGCTCCGGCGAGGCGTTTTCGGCGCATAGATACGCTTTGGCGGGCCAAGTGGAGGAAATATCCTGAGGAGTGGCTCTGGCGACCGAGTATTTTTGTATAGATACGTCGAGGCTGGGGAGATCAAAGAAATCCGTAAGAAATCCTGGGAAATATAATGTAAAAAGGCCTTGCGAAAAAAACTCCCGGTCAATCAGCAATGTCATTTAGTTAAGAGTTTTCGGTATCAGCAGTCTTACCCGTGTGCCCGCCATGCAGGGTGTTCCCACAAACAAGCTATCGAATGCGAGAACGTCTAAAGACTGTATGGTTTGCCCCATAAACACTGTCCACAAAAAACTCGAAAGGAACGCGCCTTGTGCGGCGCGCCCGCTTTCTCAGACAATTTGGGACAAGCAGTGTCTATGGGGCAAACCATACAGACAAGACATTCTACGCATTCTCAAAAAAGTTTATGGGAACACCCTGCATGGCGGGCACACGGGTAAGAACTGCTGATGTCCACCTTCCTTAACTAAATGACATTGGGTCAATCGGGCTGATTTCTTAGATTAAGGATAATGAGCCGTCCGGACCGGGAGGGGGTATTTTAAATATTTTCAAGAATTCTGATTTCTACCTTTGTGAAATGTCGTTCCTTTTCCGGCAACTCACCGGTGGTTAAATAATCAAACAATATCTTTAGGGGAAGAGAACCCTGAATGTGCGGTTCCTGGCATATCGTGGCAGAGATTACGCCTTTGTTCATCATTTCCACCGTAGATTCTATTTTGTCAAAGGTAATAATTTTGATATCTTTGCGCCCGGTGGCAAGAATTGCCTTGCAACCTCCGTAAGTTCCGCCGGCAGCAAAGAAAACAGCATTGATTTCGGGATGTTTTTGCAACATATCTTTGGTTAGTTCGTAACTTGCAAAGTCATCATCATGATTTTCGATGAAATCGGCTACCTGCATGTTTGGAAATTTTTGAAGGCAAGCTTCAAATCCGGCGATTCGTTCCGTGTGACAAAGAATCTGAGAAGAGCCGCTGATGATTCCGATATGTACATCGTCGTGTGTCATCAGATGCATCAGTCCGGCTGCGGTTTGACCACATTTGTAGTAATCGCTTCCGACATAAGCAATTCTTTTGGAGTGTTCAATATCTGTATTGAAGGTGACGGTAGGGATTCCGGCGTCAAAAAGTTCATTGATTTTTTCTGCAATACGCGGATCGTTCTGGGGGGCTATTGCGAGGGCGTTGATTCCTTCATTAACCAGTTGATCAATGGTTTCAAGCTGGTCTGTTACACCGAAATCGGAGGTGGTTCTTGATAAAACTGTACAATTATATTCTTCCAGTTCACGGATTCTTTCGTTAAATCCTTGTTGGACATCTTCGAAAAAAGGATTGTTCTGGCCAAACATTACAATTCCAAATCGATATTTTCGCTTTTGGGCAGCGAGTGCAATGCCTGCGCGGTTAGGCTTATATTCAAGCGCACGCGCAATTTCCAAAATTTTTTCTTCCGTTTTGGGATTGACGGCTCCACGCTTGTTTAATACACGGTCAACCGTGCCGCGTGAAACACCTGCCAATTCGGCAATTTCTTTCATTGTAGCCATAGTAATCCCCTTTGATTCATATAAATTATTTGATATTTTGACGAGAAATATTTTATCCCAGTTTTGTTGAAAAAACAAGGTGTGCACGTGTAAAAAAATGAGGAATGGTATTTTGCACAAGCAAGGTTAATATATTTGTCGAAAGTGCCGAAAATAAAACTGGTAAAATCTTTTTATAAAAAGATTGTTGATTTTTTTGACCAAAATAGATATTATGGAAATGTGCACGGGCACGTTCCGAGCAGATAATCCTAAGGAGGTAGAACATGTTATACATAGGTGTTGATCTTGGTACATCAGCCGTGAAATTATTGCTGATGGACGGAGCTGGAAAAGTATTAAATATCGTTTCAAGAGAATATCCGCTTTCTTTCCCGAAACCGGGCTGGTCTGAGCAGAAGCCGGAAGACTGGTACAGAGAAAGTATGGAAGGTATTAAGGAGTTAATCAAAGACTTTGATAAGTCTGAAGTTGCCGGAATCAGTTTCGGTGGTCAGATGCATGGTCTGGTTGTTTTAGATGCGCAGGATAATGTAATCCGTCCTGCAATTTTATGGAATGACGGAAGAACAACGAAGGAAACGGATTATCTGAATCAGGTAATCGGAACCGCTAAGTTGTCCGAGTATACAGCTAATATTGCATTTACCGGATTTACTGCTCCTAAGATTCTTTGGATGAAAGAGAATGAGCCGGAGCTTTTTGCAAAGATTGAGAAGATTATGCTTCCCAAGGACTACATTGCATACAAGTTATCAGGCGTACATTGTACAGATGTTTCTGATGCATCAGGTATGTTGTTATTTGACGTTAAGAATCGTTGCTGGTCTAAGGAAATGTGTGATATTTGCGGTATCACAACAGATAAGCTTGCAAAGATTTTTGAAAGTTATGAAGTGGTTGGTACAGTTTTACCCGCAGTTGCTGAGGAACTTGGAATTCCTGCAACCTGTAAGGTAATCGCAGGTGCCGGAGATAATGCAGCAGCAGCTGTAGGTACCGGAACTGTTGGTGATGGTAACTGTAACATTTCCCTTGGAACCAGTGGAACAATTTTCATTTCTTCCAAGAACTTTGGTGTAGACAGTTTCAATGCATTGCATGCTTTTGCACATGCTGACGGAAAGTACCATTTGATGGGATGTATGTTAAGTGCTGCCAGCTGTAATAAGTGGTGGATGGATGAAATCATCGGAACCAAGGATTATGCAGCAGAGCAGAAGGCTATCGAGAAACTTGGTGAGAACCATGTTTATTTCTTACCTTACTTAATGGGTGAGCGTTCTCCGATTAATGATCCTCTTGCAAGAGGTACTTTTATCGGTCTTACAATGGATTCTACAAGAGCAGATATGACACAGGCTGTTTTGGAAGGTGTTGCATTTGCGCTTAGAGATTCCTTCGAAGTTGCTAAGGCACTCGGAATTAAGATTGAACGTACCAAGATTTGCGGCGGTGGTGCAAAGAGCCCTCTTTGGAAGAAGATGATTGCCAATATCTTGAATGTTAAGGTTGATGTAATCGAAAGCGAGGAAGGTCCCGCACTTGGAGGTGCAATTCTTGCAGCAGTCGGATGTGGCGAATATGAGAGTGTTGAAGCCGCAGCGGCTAAGCTTGTTAAGATTGTTGATACCGTTGAACCGGACGCAGAACTTGTAGAGAAATATGAAGCAAGATATCAGCAGTTCAAAGAAATCTATCCTGCATGCAAGGAACTTTTCAAGAAGATTCAGTAATACAGGATGAAATAGAAAGGGGCTTACAAAATGAAAATTTACAAAGTAACAGATCCTGAATTTGCAAAATATGGTAAGATTATTGATAACGTTGATTTCTCTGAAATCATTACAACACTTGAGAATGATATTGAATTACCTGCAGAAGGTGTAGAATATGTTCCGGGTTGTGAAGCACTCGAGAAGCTTCCTGCATATCAGGAAATTTCTACCAAGACATATGGTGAGATGCCGATTCAGATCGGATACTGTAACGGACACAATGAAATGCTTAATGCACTCGAATATCATCGTGATTCCGAAATTAATATTGCTGCAACCGATGCAATTTTTATGCTTGGATGTCAGCAGGATATTACCAAAGACTATACATACGATACATCTTTGGTAGAAGCATTCTTTTGCCCGAAGGGTACTGCAGTAGAATTTTATGCAACAACTCTTCATTATGCACCTTGTGGTGTGAAGGGAGAAGGCTTCAAAGTTGGTGTTGTTTTACCGAAAGGAACCAACCTTCCGCTTGATTCCAAGCACGAAGGAAGTGAGGATGCATTGATTACAGCAAAGAACAAATGGTTAATCGGGCATGCTGAAGGTGGCCTTGATGCAGGTGCACATATTGGTCTCATTGGTAAAAACTTAAATGTTAATGAATAATTTGTTTTACGAATCGACAAAAAAGTAGTATAATCAAATTGTTTATAAAAATGTAAATCGTAGAGTTATTCTACAAAATATAGGAGGAAAAAAGAGAATGAACAATATTCCCAAAGCGAAAATTGGTATTGTGGCAGTTTCTCGTGACTGCTTCCCTGAGAGTTTATCCGTAAACAGAAGAAAGGCATTGGTAAAAGCTTATGCTGACAAGTATGGTATGGATGACATTTACGAATGTCCTATCTGTATCGTAGAAAGTGAAGTGCAGGCAGTTGAAGCTGCAAAAGATTTGAAGGCACAGGGATGTAACGCTCTTTGCGTATATCTTGGAAACTTTGGTCCTGAAATTTCTGAAACATTACTTGTTCAGATTTTCGATGGTCCTGCAATGATTTGTGCAGCAGCAGAAGAAAGCCAGAACGACCTTATGGATGGCCGTGGCGATGCTTACTGTGGTGTATTGAACGCAAGCTATGCAATGAAATTACGTAATGTTAAGGCATATATTCCTGAGTACCCTGTAGGTACTGCAGAAGAATGTGCAGATATGATTCATGAATTCGTACCTATGGTAAGAGCACTTGTTGGTATGAAGAGCTTGAAAGTTATTTCTTTCGGTCCCAGACCTTCCAACTTCCTTGCTTGTAACGCTCCTATTAAGCAGCTTTACAACCTTGGTGTTGAAATTGAAGAGAACTCTGAACTTGACTTGTTCGAAGCATTCAAGAATCATGCAGGCGATGAAAGAATTCCTGCAAAGGTTGCTGAAATGGCAGCTGAACTTGGCGCAGGAAACAAGAAGCCTGAAGTATTAGAGAGACTTGCTCAGTATGAGTTGACATTACTTGACTGGGTTGAAGCTCATAAGGGATGTAAAGAATATGTTGTTATTGCCGGTAAATGCTGGCCTGCATTCCAGACACAGTTTGGTTTCGTTCCCTGCTATGTAAACAGCCGTTTAACAGCTATGGGTATTCCTGTATCTTGTGAAGTAGATATCTACGGCGCATTATCAGAGTACATCGGAACATGTATCAGTGAAGATGCTGTTACACTTCTTGACATCAACAACTCTGTACCTGCAGATATGTTCAAAGAATCTATCGATGGCAAGTACAACTATACACATAAAGATACCTTCATGGGATTCCATTGCGGTAACACAGCTTCTTCCAAATTGTCATTCTGCGAAATGAGATACCAGAAGATTATGGCTAGAAACCTTCCCGAAGAAGTTACACAGGGTACTTTGGAAGGCGATATTGCTCCCGGAAAGATTACATTCTACCGTCTCCAGTCCACAGCTGATTGCAAGCTTCGTGGTTACATTGCAGAAGGTGAAGTTCTTAACGTAGCAACCAAGTCCTTCGGTGCTATCGGTGT
>JAZSCW010000068.1:0-2604 GCA_045530835.1 Lachnospiraceae bacterium
GTCATTTTACCATTATGTGTGACGTTACGAACCCTCTTTGCGGTCCCATAGGAAGTTCCCATATTTACGGTCCCCAAAAGGGTGCAACTCCGAAAACGGTGGTGCAGATGGATGATGGTTTGCGTAATTATGCAGCAATTATTAAGCGGGATACAGGGAAAGATTTTTCTGAGGAAACAGGAGCCGGTGCAGCCGGAGGATTGGGTTTTGCATTTATGACTTTTTTGAATACTTCCATGAGCGCAGGGATTTCCTACATCTTAGAGATGCTTCATCTGGAAGAAGATATTAAGGATGCAGATATTGTGATTACCGGGGAAGGACGTTTGGATGCACAGACAGCCATGGGAAAGGCGCCTGCCGGTGTTGCTGCTTTGGCAAAGAAACACGGTGCTGCGGTAATTGCATTTACCGGTGCGACTTCCGAGGATGCAGAAGCTTGCAACAAAGCGGGAATGGACGCGTATTTCAGCATTTGTCGCGGGCCCATGTCCATACAGGAAGCCATGGATAAGAAGACGGCGGAAGAAAATATGCATATGACGGTGAAACAGGTATTTAACTTAATAAAGCAGTTTCAAAAGATATAGAAGGTATAGAAATGAAGAATATCGTGAATTATTTGTTGCAACCGGGAAAGAATAAAGAACTAAACAGTAAAATACAATGTATTCAAATGAATTTTGAAAACAATTATAAAGATGCCGCGCAAATCAACTTAAAAGAATATGAAGAAATTTTAATGCGATTAACGGAACAAGGCAAATTAAAAGGCAGTCAAAAAGCATACTACGAAGAACAGCTTGCAGTTTATAAAGAACGAATGAAAAAATTTACCCACAAAGATCAGAAGCCGACCTGGGTCTAACGGGTAGTTATGAAGAAAAAGGAGCAAAGTATGGCAGAGGTTTCAAATTGCGATACATGCAATAATTTTATTTATGATGAAGATTATGAATGCTATGTTTGTGACATGAATCTGGATGAGGATGATATGGTAAGGTTTCTTCAAGGAAACACAAGAGATTGTCCTTATTATCAATCGGATGATGAATATCGGATTGTACGTCACCAAATGTAATTAGTTGATTTATGGAAGGGAGAATGTTTTAGACATGAAACAAATGAGATTAGCAGCATTGATGCTGGGATTGATGATTTTTTGTGTTGCGTGTTCCTCCGGTGTACAGGAAGAGGCATCGAATCCGGTAGACGACGGAAACGGAGAAGTTACGGAACAGCAACCGCAGGAGTCGGAAATCCCGCAGGAAACAAATCCGGTTGATTCGGAGCTGAATCCTACGGAAGAACCTGTACAGGATGTAACGGCTGACGTGTTTTTGGAGGATGCGTGGGAAATCGGTAATTGGTACGGGGATGTCTTTTTACAATGGGCAGGACTTGCGTTTTTATACAATGACGGGTTTGAAACAACGGATTTTGATGACGTTATGAAAGCGGAGATGATCGCTTATGCAGAGACCCTCGGCGGATATGGGAACGGTGAATGGGTTCCCTGGTCTGAAAATGAAATGATGTATTATATCTCGCCGGAACGGGTAGATGAAATTGCAATGGGATTATTCGGAGAAGACTTTGACGGTTCGCAGGTTCTTTCTGCGGAACACTATTCCGAACGCATGGTTACCGCAGATGAGGAAGGCGGCTTGGTCGTTTCCGTAGGAGATTGGGGTCTTTGTTTTCCCCAAGGACAGAAAAATGTAGTGGAAACCAGTGAAGATTCTTGCTTGTTGGAACTTACCATAGAGATGTATGATGCAGAATTGCAAAAAATTGTACAGACATTTGGAACGGTTAATTTCCTTCTGACTGCGGATGAAGAGGCCGCAAACGGATATTATATTACAGATGTGTGGTTTGAAGATGAATATGTGAATTACATGGATGCAGAAAGCTGGGAAGGGGAAAATACCGTTTATGAAAGTCCTCTGGGATATACCATGGAGATTCCGCAGGAATTATCCGAGCGTTTGATTATCGTAAATAACGAGGATTCGGATTATTTTATCTGTGCTTTATGCGAGGAGGAAAATTATGAGGGTATTCTTTGTATCTTGACCACAGATCCGGATGAAATTGCAGTTACTCCTCATGACGGAACCGTACCGGAGGGGATGGTTGCGGTATATCCTTTGTCAGAGCAATATGACGTTATGAATGAAGAAAAAGTTGCGGAATACGAGTATGTAAGCAGATATCTTTCCGGAATGCTGGCAACCGTGTCTCTGACAGAAGAGTAATATTTTTAAAATGAATCAACACATTTTGTCCTATAAGACCAAATTATAAGGGACAATCATTTCTAATAAATAAAAAAGCGGGTATCTGTTCGTTTGACGGATACCCGCTTCTATACTGATGACTCCATGGGAGTAATCTCCTTTCTGTATACAATTTATCTTAATGGCTAATGCAGATGTTCCTCATTGGATACGCCCTATTCTTTAATAAAACCCTTCCAAGATTCCATCCAAAATCTATAATAAATGGTTGTAAACAAAAGTTTACGGAAGCTTATGCTTCAAAATTTGAAATAAACATTTTTTTCGAAATAAACATTTTTAACATTTTCATTTAATAAAG
>JAZSCW010000063.1:0-6125 GCA_045530835.1 Lachnospiraceae bacterium
GCCTTCGAATTTCATTTTATTGAGAAATTTTTTGAACTTGGGATAAAGTTCGTTGTCTTCATAACCCGTATAAAATACAGTTAAAACTTTAGTGTCCGACCACAAAACATAATCTTCCTCAATAGCAGCCTCACCAGCACTATGATCTACCACCATATAAATATAGTTTTCACCCTCCATTTCTCCCAATAATCGATCTTTTGCATAAAAATTTTCCGGTATTCCTTTTTTTACAACCAGATACCAATCTTGTAATACACCTCTTAACTCCGCTATATATGCTTCCATATCTTCCTTACACGAAAAATCATATATAGCAACTGTAACGTATGATGTCGCTTCATCCACTTTACTATCATAATCATAAATAATCGCATTTTTTACACTTATTTCACTATCAGCATAACGACTCCATGCTGTACTTACTACACCAATATCTTCTTCTTTGAATCTTATATATGCATTTTCAGTTCTTTTCGACTGAATAATGTCTAATGGATTCATATGCGTAACTCTTTTTATCTCCTCATACTCCTCCTCTGTCACTTCCCGCGCACCCATGCAATCTTCAAGATTATCGATCACACGCTCTGCCAGCGGCTTTTCTTCGCCACATGCGGCAAGGAACAGCATACTTAACAACATAATTCCGATTACTATATTTTTTCTCCTCATCAGTTGTCCTTTCTCCATATATATTCATAACTATATTCTAAACATCTGTCTTCGTCACACATTTCATTCACTTCTATAAGTGTATTTGTTTTTGCATCATAAAGGAACGGTATCCATTTATCTTTACTAAAATCATCCCATTCCGGTGCTACAATGGTATGAGATGGTGTTTTTTCATCACCAAGATAAATTTCCACTTTCATATCAAAAAATTTCCATTCTCCCCTATCATACCATTCCCTGCCACATGTCACCCAAAATACATCTTCACTTGCTTCTTCATAAATTGTAATTATTTGCGGTGCATTAAACGGCTCTTCAATCTCTGCTTTCACGACGCTTTCATCTTCTATATATTTGTCCCATACTTTTGAGACACACAATGTTCCCCATAACCAAAAGGGCTCAAAAAAAGATACATAATAACCTCTTCATAAAGCAATTCTCCTTCACACAATTTTACTGCAACCCTTTTAAAACTATAGTTGCATAAACATCTTAAATAATTCTGCTTTTTTTGTCAATTTACCTCTGATGCCGCTCCCCTACGTCTCCCTTTTATTTCCTCTTCACCTCCGCATAAATTTCCTTAATCAGAAAAAGAGCAACCGGTCCTAAGACAATTCCGCCAAGCCGGTAAAAGCTTAGCCCCAGAAATACAGAAAAAAGCAACGCGACCGGATAAACATCGATTTCTGCCCCAATCAGCTTAGGCTCCAGAAGATGTCTGATAAATGTGGCAATGGCAAATAAAAGCACACTTCCGGGAAGCGCCCAGAAATTTCCGAAAAGCGCTGAAAGCACGCCAAGCGGTACAAGAACCATACCTGCACCGATGAACGGCAAAACATCCAGCAACCCTGCGAGGATTCCCCAAAACCACGGATTTCTGATTCCCAAAACCCACAGCCCCGCAATGCAGACGGTCGAAATGCAGACAAGTACAATCCCCTGCGCCTTCACATATACCCAGAGCATGCGTATCAGACGCCTGAAAACACTCGCTACAATACGGCAAATCCTCCAGTTTGCGAGCTTTTTACAAATTACGTCATAGTCTTTTACCAGTAACAGAATGCCGATTACCAGAAACGTAACATTCAAAAGAATATCGGCGCCTTTTTCGAGATAGGAGTATGAAATTCCCATTGCCTCCTGACCAAATACAAGACGCATCTGCTGCCAGAGCGCAGAAATTTCATGTACAATTCCCTCTTCGATAATCCCTTTCTCCAGACCAAATTGTTCTTCTATGGTTTGAAAACCCACTTTTATGAAAACAGCTATTTTTTCAAGATATTCGCGATACAGCTCCCAGGTCCGCGACAGATAACCCGCCAACGCACTTCCGATTACGGAAAGCAGCACCGTCATGCCGAGTGTAATAAGTAAAAGAACCGCCCCCGCCAGAATCCCTTTGGGAATTCTTATCTTCTTTTGCACTTTGTTAAAAAAAGGATTCAAAAAGACCACAAATAAAAGGGCCGGCAGGAATGGCCCTAAAAACGGAATCAGATATTTCAGCCCCAAAATAACAGCAATACTGACCACTGCAAGACGCAGGGAATTTTTGTTCCATAAAGAATATAAAAAGTCCATACCATTCCTCCGATTCACTCTTTGGAACTAGTATGGACTTTTTTCTTTTTTGCCATTCGCTTATTTTAACCCGGAATAGGCAAACTTGAAATAACTTTTATTTATCCTTGTTCGAATCATTTTTTTCTTTTCTGCGGTTTACGATATAAAGCGCTGATGCACTGCTTAACAAACCGATTGCTGCAACAGGTGCAATCCACCCTTTATCGTCGTCATCTTCTTTTGCCGCTTCTGTCTTTGCCAAATCCTTCACAAGCATAGCCGTTCCGAATACGCCGGGATTACTCCAGCCTGAACCGCTTTCATCAAACCAGCTTAAAGTTCCGGTTCTTGTTGCTGATGCATCAGCATCGTTGACCTGAAGTTCCAGACCAATCATATTACCAACCTCAGGCTTTAACTCGGTCCAAGCAAAAGAAGCTTCCACTACATAACCGCCATCGGTTGTCTTTGCCACTGATTTCATGTTTTCTTCCAGACACTTTTCTCCGTTGAAAGAAAGTGCGTTTTCATAGTTGATACGATACTGCTTGTGTGCCGCACCATAGCTTTCTTCTTTTCCGTTTAACTCGTCGATGAAAATCTCAATCGAATCCTGCTGATGTGCTTCCTCGTTATCTTTGTTCAAAACAGCGTCCTTCACATCGGCATAAACATAAAGGTTATTTTCATCCCAAAGTAATTTCATGGTTGATGTTACCGCAGCTTCAGAAACAACAATGGAAAGAGGAACCTCTACTGCCGCATCCCATGCTGCGTCTGCTTCACCATCCACACTCGGAGTTCCCTGCGGAATGGAGATAAAAGGCTTCACAATCGCATTTGCATAGTATTTACTGCTGGTTTCATTGGTTAATTTAGCATCATTGAAGGCAATCTTCTCATCTGCATTTGTTACAACAACATCCATTGCAAACGCTGCACCAACCTTCAAAAGCTCTGCCTTGCAAGGCACTGCTACCACAGCTTTATATCCGCTTTCTGTTTTTTGTGCATCCTTACGGCTTACACTTACCTGAAGCGGTGTAATACCCTCGCTTCTGCTGTTTGCTTCATCAACATATACGGTAACCGCGTCTGCCTCGTCTTCCGTTGCATCTTTGACATCCACCACTACGGTAAGACCGCTCTCATTCCAGCTCGGAATAAAAGTAGCTTCCACATCACTTCCTGAAACAGTATATACGAATCCTTCTTCGAAGTTTACACCGTCATTCTGTAAAATGGTTACATTTTCAATTGCAGGCTCAAGTCTGTCCGGATCTACCATTGCCCAGAAAGCCGGTTTCGCCTTGTAATCATCATCAAAAAGTAACGGGCACTGTGTCTGTGTTCCATCAGATGCACCACCTACGGAATTGGAAGTCTGTAACCAGGAATTGCCGTCGATTACACCCCAAATTGTCATGCCGGTGAAGTTCACACCTTCTGCTTCCAGTTCAAGCATTGTATCGTAAAGTTCTTTGTAACGGTATGCCTGACGGGTATATTCATCTGCAAGAGTTGCCTCTGTTCCGTCAAACAGGCTGCTTGCCTTAATATCAAGCTCAGTCAATTCAACGCTGTCAACAACCTCGGTATAAGCTTTGGCTGCATCAATGAACTGGTTACGTGTCGGAGAATCGATGCCGTAATGACCCTGCATTCCCATACCGTCAATTCTTGTACCTTCTGCCTCCTTCACCGCCTTCAAAAGCTCTACAATAGGACCAACCTTGGACGGTGTACAATCATTGTAATCATTGTAGTAAAGTTCCACACTCTCCGGTGCATATTTATTTGCATAACGGAACGCATTAATGATAAATTCATTGCTCTGATATACCTTCCACCAGCTGGACTTCGTTCCGTGTGTGTCGTCGGTTAAGCTGTCGCTACCGCTTTCTACATCACTTCTGTAAGTTCCCGTGCTGTCACTTACGGCTTCGTTCACAACGTCCCAGCCGTAAAACATATCCTTGTACTTACTGTCCGGACCGGTAAAATGCTCTAAAACAGTCTTGATATACCACTCAAGACGTTTATTCATCTCTTCTTTGGATACATAATCTTTGTTTTTGTCATAATCTACATGGAAAAACCATTCAGGTGTCTGGGAATGCCATACCAGTACATGGCCGCGCACCATGATTTTATCCTCCGGATTTGCCTCATTCCATGCCAGAATGGTATCCAGAATATTTTCTGCACGACTGTAATTGAGAACGGGAACGGTGATGGTTTCACCATTTAATTCCGCAGTTGTGGTTCCCGGACAGCTTGCATTGCTGTAATCAAAAAGCGCATCCGGTTTCAATTCGTTTCCAATCGTAATCGCATTGAAATGCTTGGTAACAAGCTGCATGAGAAGCTCGTCGGACATTTCGGAATTCACAACGGAAACTCCGACAATCATATCTTCCCCGAAATCCTCTGTAAAAGCATCTTTTAAATCAGGAATGTCTTTCTCGATTTCTTTCTTTTCCACTGCTGCTTCACTAAGAGATACGCCTGTTACGTAATAATCGCCGAGAACGCAGTCACCCTCACCATAGTTGGTTCCCTGCTCTACAATACGAATCACTACCTGCTCAAGGGTTCCTGACGCATACACCTTGAAAGTACCGCTGAATTTGGTCCATTCTCCGGGTGTAAGCTGTTTGGAAGAAGTACCGCTGATTTCTGCAGAATAGGAACCCAGATAAGTTGTGGAACCATCTGCTGTTACGTAAGGTGCGAAATCAATCTGGCGCTGATCCGCGGGTGCTCCCTCATAGCTGTCGGAAAGCTTAACGAAGAACTCATAGTTATATACTTTGCCGTTTTCCACTTTTTCGGTTACATCCTGTGAAAAACAATCGTACGGTGAAGTTCTTCCTGAAATCACACCATAGGTTGCAACATCGTCATAAATCGGCTCATCCGCTGTAGCTGCACTGATGGTCGCCTCCGCGCTATTCAAGGTCCATACGGAAACATCTTCTTCACTGAAATCACCGTTCACTATCAGGTTCTCACCTGTTGCGGTTGATGTTGCAGGTCCTTCTCCTGCTACATCTCCATAATAAAAGGTAACACTGCTGATGGTAGCATTCGTTGTTCCGCTGTTTAAAGACATAATGGAAATATATTTCACATCAAGTCCTGCAGTCGCAACCACATTTGCATTTCCGTAAGAAACCGGTGTTCCTTCCTTATTATCGGAATCAAAATCCGCCTGTGTATGTAATTTGAAAGCTAAATCTGCCTCATTTCCTGATGTCACATCAAATTTCACACTTGTAATGGACGTAGAACCAATCTCAGCAGGAATATTATAAAACTGTGACTGATACTGTCCCTCAAAAGAAATATTCAGGGCTCCGGCCGCTGATATTTCCGAAGTAACGCCCCACTCTGCAGCCTTGGTGAGCTCTGCAAAAGTGAAGGTTTTTTCATTGCCTTCTGCCTTTGCGGTAGCCGGTGACAGATACAATCCGCCAAAAACTAACAGAACCGCAAGCGCAAACGCTGTAACTCTTTTCAACATGTTTACATGCCTCCTATCATTTTTTCATGGGTGAGTATATCACTTATATTGTTTTTTTGCAATACAACAAAGCATTTGCCGTGCACTTTCTCAATGCAAAAAGGGTGTAAAAACATTCCCGGTTTTCATCCAATGTCACTTAGTTAAGAGTTTTCGGTATCAGCAGTCTTACCCGTGTGCCCGCCATGCAGGGTGTTCCCATAAACAAGTTATCGAATGCGAGAACGTCTAAAGTCTGTATGGTTTGCCCCATAAACACTGTCCACAAAAAACTCGAAAGGAACGCGCCGCACAAGGGGCTTTTTATGACTTTTTATGCAATTATTAGTTTATCTTCATTTGG
>JAZSCW010000031.1:0-2197 GCA_045530835.1 Lachnospiraceae bacterium
TCTGCTGAAAAAGCCAAAGGTTTTGATACTCGACGATTCCACAAGTGCTGTGGATACCAAAACTGATGCCTCTATTCAAAGGGCGTTTGCGGAATATATTCCCGACATCACAAAAATTATCATTGCGCAGCGTATCAGCTCAGTACAGCACGCAGATCAGATTATCGTTCTGGACGACGGCAAGGTAGTAGCCGTTGGTCGTCATACCGAGCTTTTGAAAAATTGCGATATCTACCGTGAAGTATATGCATCGCAGAAGAAAGGGGGCGCAGAGCATGAATAAGAAAGAAAAAATGCCGCCTATGGGAAAGATGCCCGAAGATATACCGACCAAACCTCAATTCGACCTTAAAACACTCCTTAGATTACTTTCGTACATGAAGGATTATAAAGGGAAGCTGATCTTTGTTGTAATCTGTATCCTGCTTAGTTCTATTGCATCTGCCGTGTCCTCGTTATTCCTGCAATCGCTCATTGATGACTATATCACCCCTCTGCTCGGTTCGTCGTCGCCCGTATTTACCGGACTTTTGCAGGCTCTGCTTGTGATTGGAGGAATTTATCTCATCGGTATACTTTCCACCTTGTTCTATAACCGCATTATGGTTACCATTGCACAGGGTACGCTCAAGAAGATCCGCGACGAGATGTTCGAGAAAATGCAACGCCTTCCCATCCGAGCATTTGATATCCGCACCCACGGCGATATTATGAGTCTTTATACCAATGACACTGACACGCTACGTCAGATGATTGCGATCTCTATGGCACAAATGGTTTCATCGGTATTTACCATTGTTTCGGTGTTCGTCAGTATGCTCTATATCAGCGTATGGCTGACACTCGTTGCCGTTGTCGTACTCTTTTTGATTTTACAGCTTGTAAAGGTGATCACCCGTAAGATCGGCGTGTTCTTCATGATGCAACAGAAAAACCTTGCCGACGTTAACGGCTACGTGGAGGAAATGGTAAACGGACAAAAGGTTATCAAAGTATTTTGCCACGAAGAAAAAGCAAAGGAAGAACTGCGTGAGAAAAACAAGGCTTGGGCCGAAAGTGCTGCAAGCGCAAACGGCTATGCCCATTCCATGATGCCAATGATGAATGCGCTCGGATACGTGCAGTACATCATCATTGCTCTCCTTGGTGCATATATGGCTATTGCAGGGGTAACAAACCTCGGTCTTACGGGAACGGGCGTGCTGACTCTCGGTATGATCGCCTCATTCCTTACACTGTCAAGAAACTTTACAAGTCCCGTTTCGCAGATATCCAATCAGTTCAATTCTATCGTCACAGCTCTTGCGGGTGCTTCCCGTATCTTTGCGTTTATGGATGAAGAACCCGAAACGGATGAGGGCTATGTAACCCTTGTTCATGCCAAAGAAGAAAACGGTGTTTTGTGTGAATCTGAAACCAAAACCGGAATGTGGGCATGGAAGCATCCTCATCACGACGGAACGGTAACGTATACAAAACTCAAAGGCAGAGTCGTTCTTGATGGTGTGGATTTTGGATACGTTCCGGAAAAGCAAGTGCTTCACGATATTTCTCTCTATGCCGAACCCGGGCAGAAAATCGCCTTTGTCGGCGCAACCGGTGCGGGTAAAACCACAATCACCAATCTGATCAACCGTTTTTACGATATTGCCGACGGTAAAATCCGCTATGACGGAATCAATATTAACAAGATCAAAAAAGCTGATCTTCGCCGTTCTCTCGGCGTGGTTCTTCAGGACGTCAACCTGTTCACAGGAACGGTTATGGAAAATCTGCGGTACGGCAATCCCGATGCAACTGACGAGGAATGTATCGCCGCCGCAAAGCTTGCGAACGCAGACGGATTTATTCGTATGCTCCCCCAAGGATACAACACCGTACTCAAAGGTGACGGCAGCGGACTTTCCCAAGGTCAAAGGCAGCTTATCTCCATTGCTCGTGCTGCTGTTTCCGATCCGCCCGTAATGATTCTCGATGAGGCGACGTCCTCCATTGATACTCGTACCGAAGCACTTGTACAGGACGGTATGGATAAGCTGATGAAGGGCAGGACCGTATTTGTCATCGCACACAGACTTTCTACCGTTCAGAATTCCGACGTGATCATGGTGCTTGACCATGGACACATCATTGAACGAGGAAATCACGATAAACTGATAGCCGAAAAAGGAACATATTATCAGCTTTATACGGGCGC
>JAZSCW010000012.1:0-53327 GCA_045530835.1 Lachnospiraceae bacterium
GGATGAATCTATTCTTGTTGGGATGCTTGGTAAGATGGGAAGTGTTCTGTGGGCGTTTGCCAATGGATACGATGACAGTCCTGTGAGACGGGAAAATACTCACGCACCCATTAAGTCAGTCGGTAACAGTACTACGACACATAGGGATTTGGTTAATGATGAAGAGGTTAAGATAATCATTTATGTGTTGGCAGAGAGTGTGGCTGCAAGACTTAGGGAGAATGGTTTTCGATGCAGGGTAGTGGAAATAAGTATTAGAGATAATGAATTGTATTCCTTTACCCGTCAGAGAAAAATAGGAAATGCTACCAATATTACAGAGGAAATTGCGGCGGAAGCTTATAAACTTTTTAAGGAAAACTATAATTGGAGAAAACCGATTCGTAGTGTGGGAGTTAGAGGCACTGACCTTGTAAATGATAATTATTGGGAACAACTTGATTTGTTCTGCGACTTTCAAATGCGTGAGAAGCATATGAAAATGGATGCGGCTGTAGATGATATTCGTAGAAGATTTGGCTTTTACAGTATTCAGAGAGGTTTGATGTATCAGGATAAGGTTTTGTCTGCTGTAAATGCAAAAGAGGATCATACGGTGCACCCGCATGGATATTTTAACCAGTAAGGAGGGATTTTGATGGAAGGTAAGAAGGTTTATGTTGATGTAACTGCTGAGTTTTCAAAGGAAGGTGTTCTTACTCCAAAGAGCTTTCGATGGACGGATGGCAGGGTTTATGAAATACAAAGAATTAAAGATATGAGAAGGGCAGCAAGCTTAAAAGCCGGTGGAGTAGGTATGAGATATACTTGTTTGGTAAATGGTAGAGAAAGTTTTTTGTACTATGAAGACAATAATATGTGGTTTATGGAAAGAGCCGGAGCATAACTGATGTGTCATTGGTGACACTCAGTTGCTTCCAGAAAGATCAGCAATAGGGCATAGGTGACACAAGGCAGTTGTCACGACGGAACGCTGTGCCCGGAAGACTTGCAAAGGTGATTTCCCTTCCTGGGCGAGTACAAAGTTGAAATGATTTTGTATAGCAAAGGAGCAAACTGATAAAATGAATAAAGATGGAATTATTGAATTAAGATGTAAAAAATGCAATAAGCATTTTATGGATTATATGATACAGAGTGACGATACGGCAGTAGTTATGCAGAGTATCAGCATCAAATGTGAGCGTTGTAAAAGAGTAATGGTATTGAAACGGTACACGGAAGGATTCTTGTTAAGCCACAGTAAAAAAGGTGCTTTCAAAATATAAAATTGAATTATGGCTCACCTGATAAGGGCAATATTATCCGTTCAAAAGCTACACAGGGTGTAGTGGGTAATATTAAGCACCAAAGACGCAGGGAAAATTGGGTAATTTGAATTACCGGATTTTCTTTGCGTTTTTTTGTTTATTATGGAGAATTATGTAAGTCGAAATCGCTGGAAATATATCGGATTCGCTTTGTTTATAGCGAAATGGGTTGACTTTTCTGGTAAAATATTCTAATATGTATGTTACAACTGAATATAGGGAAATGTCTAAAATCGAATTTATTATTACTAGTGCAAGGAACAAATGTAGAACGTTATTGATTACAATGAATGCAAAGATAAGATTAAATAGTGATGTATAATGAGATAAAAGATAAGTATGGCGAAAAAAATATTTTAGATGATTCGAGAAAAATGAGTTTGAAATTAGAACAAAGAATAATTTATGAAAAAGAGAAAATGCCAGTGTGAAAAGAAATTTGATATAACATATTAGATTTAAGATACGAAAAATTATTTGAATAGACTTACATAACGAACGAATAGGAATTTTAGAAAAAGTTGGGAAATTTAGACTTGGAAGAAGTTTTGATGTTTTGTTATGGAGGTCTTTTTTTATTGCCTCCATAGAAAGTGTACGGAAGGAGGTGATGCAGAACATGGAAACTCTAGTTATGATAAATGATCAAGAGTATATGGGACGTCAGTTAAAACAATTGAGAAAAACGCACGGTTTCAAAAGTCAGGAGAAGTTTGCTGAATATTTGGGTTTATCCAAAGATACCATATACAATTATGAAAAAGGAAATACGGCTATTCCCCATGATATTATAAAAAGAGTATGTACTGAGTTTAATGTTTCTGCTGATTACTTCTTCTTCGGTCACGATTTACCATTAGTTATTGAAAAAGAAGATATAGATACCAAACTAAGTGAGAGAATTAACAAGTGTAATAAATTTGAAAAGCAAAAAGTATTAGATATGATGGAAATTCTATTTAGAGATTGCCCTGCTATATAAAATTCGTAAGATTATTACGAACTTTTTAGAAAAAGTCGGAAAGGTGCTCCGTTTAACGGAGTGCCTTTTTCTTTTACAATTTAGTCATGGTTAGGAAAACCAGACACGAGAGTGTAGCGCGCAAAACTCTCCTTAATTAATGCAAAAGGAGATTAGAAAAATGAGAAATGTAAAAGCAGTAAATGGTATGGGTAATTTGGCAGTTGGGTTCATTAAATCCAGAAAAGCGGAGCATAAGGTGATGGATTTCTGCGAGAAAATGATTTCTGCCGGAGATAAGGAAGGATGCGAAATCCTTTGTGTTGATGTAGACAGAGGTGGCAGCAGGGATATTGACAGACCACAGCTTGATGAGATTTACAGGGCGATGGAGATGTCAATCATCAATCATCTTTTTATTCGTAGCTTTGATGATATTTCCGAGGACACAGAAGACTTGGTTGCGTTTATGCAGTTCGCCAGTGACAATATGGTGCTGATTCATGTGGTGGATGTGGAGCAGGAAAGTAAGAATACTGATGTCACAGAACCTTGGGACGGAGGTGCCGGATGTTAAGTGCATTTCACAATGGCGAGGAAGAGAATTTACTCTTCCTCCCTGAACACAAAAAGTATCTTGCCATAGATTTTGATGGTGTAAATGTATATGACCAGTATGAGAATTTTTATGGTCACTATCCAACAGAAGAAGAGGCGATAGCAGCACTTGATATGGCAAAGAAAGAAGGTGGCTGTTGATGTTGCAGAAAGTTGGAACAGAATCGGAAAGAGGCAATGTTATGTATAAGTATGATAAGTATGCTGTGGGTGATGTTTTGAGAGAGTTAAGAAACGAAAGACATCTGACACAGTCACAGATTGCTGAGAAGTTGGATTTAAGTGTTATTCACTATTCGTTAATTGAACAGGGACAGAGAAAATTTAGTCTTGAAGTTTTATTTAAGATTATGGAAGTCTTCGGGGTGAATGCAGACAGGGTGTTAGCTATTGAGCCCAGAATGTCTCAAACAGATACTTTCAATCAAAAGTTAGCCTGTCTTTCAAAGGAAGAGCAGGAGTATGTCAAAAACACCTGTCTTTTATTAGTAGACGGTATGTTGATGAAGAAGGAAAGGATGGCGTGTTAAGTGAGAAGAGGAAATAGAGATTATAAACCAATTTCAAATAAGCCTATAAAGTGTATTGTTTTTTTATCTTCAGATGAAGAACAAGATGAATATATGGCAAAAAAGAAAGAGGATAAGCAGTTAAATCGAATAAATGAATTTACCAAACGTAATAATTTGCTTCCGGTGAGAATTTTCAGAAGAGGAATTATGGGAACCGGAGTAAGAAACAGGTTGTTTTATAATGCAATTGCATACATGAAGGCAGGAAAGGCTGATGCAATCGTGGCAGTAAACATGGATGCAATTTCATCGGGGGTGGCAGACGCATATTTCAAAGTTGGTTTGGTTAGGGAACATGGATTCAGAATGATTACTGTGGATGAAAAGGAGCAGTATCTTTATCTGTATGAACCGCCCAAGAAAAAGCAGGAGGTGGAAGCATGAGAAAAGCACAGGGTAATAATATAAGAAGAAATAGTATTATTTGGGTTGACTTAGGAGCCAGAAAAGGACATATACAGTCAGGATGTAGACCGTGTATTGTCGTGAGTTGTAATAAAGCAAATAAGCATGCTCCTGTATATACCGTTATTCCAGGAACCACTCAATATGAAAAGGCAGATTTTCCGGTACATTTTATGTTAAAGCCTGATGATGTTGAGGGGTATTTGAAGAAAAATACAGTGTTTTTGGCAGAACAAATCTGTACGATTGATGCTGAACAAGTACTTTCTGTTGCAGGGAATATTACTAGTAGGCAAGCCATCAATATTGTGGATGTGATATTGAAGAGGCAACTGGAACTGGGGGCGTAGTTTATGGAAGAGGAATTGTTAGAACTACCATCAGATATTCCGGTGTGGAACAGGTTTTTGCTTAGTATTTATGAAGCGGCAGCGTACTATCACATTGGTGAAAAGAAAATTCGTGCATTAATTGATAGATATCCGGATGCCGAATTTATACTTTATGTGGGAAATAAAGCACTTATTAAGCGAAGACAGTTTGAGGAATTTTTGGATAACGCATCCACAATATAAAATTTTTAATAATTTCAAAAACTATATGGAAAGAGGGTCACATTTGTGGTACAATGTAACCATGAGTTTGGGCTCTCTTTCTATTTGATGAAAGGAGAGAATAATATGAGCGAGAAGCGTAGAGATAATAAAAATCGTATTCTTCGTAATGGAGAGTCCCAACGACCAGACGGAAGATATCGTTATAAATATATTGACAAAGATGGTGTTAGTAGAGATGTTTACAGTTGGAGATTAGAAAAAAATGATCCAACCCCAAAAGGAAAGTTAAGAGATTTATCGCTGAGAGAGAAAGAAAAACAAATTGAAAGAGATTTGTTTGATGAAATTACTCCAAACGGTGGGAATATGACTGTACTGGAATTGGTTAAAAAGTATATTTCATTGAAAACCGGCGTGAGACATAATACAGCGGCAAATTACAAATTTGTTGTCAATATTATTAAGAAAGAAGAGTTTGGAAGAAAAAGAATTGATAAGGTTAAACTTAGCGATGCCAAGGCATGGTTGATTAAACTGCAAAAAGTCGATGGCAGAGGCTATAGCTCAATTCATTCAATCAGAGGTGTTGTACGTCCGGCTTTTCAGATGGCGGTAGACGATGATTTGATTCGTAAGAATCCGTTTGGATTTGAACTCGCTTCAGTAGTTGTAAATGACAGTGTAACAAGAGAAGCTGTTACAAAAAAGCAGGAGCGGGATTTCTTAAAATTCATAAAGGAAGATAAGCATTTTTGCAAATACTATGATGGTATTTATATTCTGTTCAATACGGGGCTTCGTATTTCGGAGTTTTGTGGGCTTACTATTTCTGATATTCAATTTAATGATATGAAGATTAGGGTGGATCATCAGTTACAGAGAAAGCGTAATATGGAATATTCTATTGAAGAACCGAAAACAGAAAGTGGTGTGCGGTTTGTTCCAATGACTGAAGAAGTGGCAGCATGTTTTAGAAGAATAATTGCTAATCGTCCACGACCTACAGTAGAACCTATGATTCAAGGATATACAGGATTTTTGTTCTTGGATAAAAATGACAGACCAATGGTGGCTTTGCATTGGGAAAAGTATATGCAGCACATCAGAGATAAATATAATAGTATTTATAAGATTCAGATGCCTAAGATAACACCGCATGTGTGTCGTCATACGTTTTGTTCGAATATGGCAAAATCCGGCATGAATCCCAAGACTCTACAGTATATTATGGGGCACTCAGATATAAGTGTTACTTTGAACACATATACCCATGTGAACTTTGAGGATGCGAAAGATGAAATGCGAAGAGTTGCGGGAGCCTGAAAAAAGTCGAGTGGTAAACGCAAACAGTTTACCACTTTTTTTACCACTTTTGCAGGGAAAGATATGCCAAGATATGCCAAGATATGCCAAGTTAGGGTGTAAAATCAGGAATCTGAAAATGCTTGAAAACACTGGAAAATAGCGTATTTAAAGGAGTTTTTATAGAATGATAAAAATATTATTTATTTGCCACGGCAACATTTGCCGTTCCCCCATGGCAGAATTCGTATTCAAAGACATGTTAGAAAAAGAAGGTCTCGCGGACTATTTCCACGTGGAATCCGCTGCAACCAGCACGGAAGAGTTGGGCAATCCCGTTCACTATGGGACAGCCCGCATTCTCGATCGCCTTGGCATCGATTATTCACGCAAGCGTGCCCGTCAGATGAGCAAAAAGGACTATCAGGAATATGATTATCTCATCGGCATGGACCACTGGAATATGCGTAACATGAACCGTTTTGCGGACGGCGATCCGGACGGTAAATTATTTATGCTTTTATCCTTTACGGACAGGCCGGGCGAGGTGGCGGATCCGTGGTACACCGGTAATTTCGAGTCGACGTATCGTGATGTTGTGGAAGGCTGCGAAGGGCTTTTGCAGTATTTGCGTGAACAGGGCAAAATATAGGCAAAGTATCGCAAAATATGACTTTTCACATTAGAAAATTAAAGTTACACTTTTATGTGGAAAACATCTGAATGGAGGTAGTCACATGCGACTTGGAATTTCTTCATCGTTAACACATGCGAACCCGACGGAATGGGCTGCGAAGCAGACCGCCCTTGGGTGTAAAAGTATTGTTTTTCCGGTCAATTCCGATGCACCGGAAGCATTAATTGCAGAATATGAGAGACTCGCACACGAGAATGACCTTTTGATTGCGGAGGTCGGAATCTGGCGCAATGCGGTTGCGCAGGATGAAGCTGAGCGCAAGGCGAACATAGAGTACAGCATTAACCAGCTCAAACTTGCTGACCGCCTGAAAGCAAATTGTTGCGTAAACGTGGCAGGTGCTTTCGGACCTGTCTGGGAAGGCGGGTATAAAGAGAATTTCTCACAGAAGGCATGGGATGCGACGGTTCGTATGATTCAGGAAGTGATTGATGAAGCGAAGCCCCGGCATACCTATTTTACAATCGAACCGATGCCTTGGATGTATCCGTCCGGTCCGGATGAATATCTGAAACTGATGGAAGAGGTGAAGCGTGACCGTTTCGCGGTTCACATGGACTTAGTCAACATGACAACTTCCCCGCGCAGATATTTCTTTTTGGATGAATTTGTGGATGAATGTTTTGACAAGCTTGGCGAGCATATTAAGAGCTGTCACATTAAGGACATTCACCTTCATCCCCGCTATACCTTCCAGCTTCAGGAATGTATGCTTGGCAAGGGCGAGCTTCCTGCCAAACATTATTTGGAACGTATTGAAGCCCTGAATCCTGAGATGCCGGTCATTCTTGAACATTTAGATTCTGACGAAGCATACAGGGAAGGATTTCAGTATCTACAGGGTATTGTGAAGAAATAACTTGTGTATCTATACAAAAAAAGTTGTGCTTTGAATCCGCTTTTTGGCATAAAAAAGTGAAAAAAAGAAAGAAAAAGTATCTATACAGAAAAAGATTAAAAGTAAATCCCATTTTTACTGTAAAAAAAGGAGAAAAATCAGATGTTTTTTTTCTATAGATACTTTTGTGGAGTTAAGCCCCGTCAAGCGTATAGAATACAGTGGGGTTATGCCCCGTCAAGCGTATAGAATACAACAATGTTATGTAAACCAGCCATATCACCGACATGATTTGAAAGGAGTCGCATATGGAAAGAATATCTGATGCGAATTTTTATACGGAACAATACATGGATTCCATCCTTATTCAGCAGCGTCTGATTGATTCCGTGGTTCCAACCCTCGAAACCGAATATTTTGGGAAAAAGTACAGCACCCCGATTCTGATGCCGGCTTTTTCACATATTAAGAATTTAAAAGGCCGTGAGAAAACCGGTTTGGAAGAGTATTCCATCGCAGCCAAAGAATGCAATATGCTCAATTTCTGCGGTATGATGGAAAACGAGCAGTTTGACGGCATTATGTCAACCGGCGCAGACACGGTACGTATCGTAAAACCCTACGCAGACCGTGAAAAGAGCAAAGACCAGTTTCGCTATGCAGCAGAACACGGTGCCGTAGCAGTCGGTATGGACATCGACCATATCTTCGGAAACGGAGGCCATGACATATGCATGGGAGAGGAAATGACCACATACAGCCTTGCGCAGTTGAAAGAACTGGCATCCCTTACAGGCTTACCTTTCGTCGTGAAAGGGGTACTCAGCGTGGAAGATGCCCTGAAGGCTGCAGAGGCAGGTGCGGATGCAATTATCGTAAGCCACCATCACGGAAGACTTCCGTATGCAATTCCGCCCATGCTGATTTTACCGGAGATTAAGAAAGCGTTGGAAGGAACCAAAATCCACATTTTTCTGGATTGCTGTATTGCAAGCGGTGCAGATATTTACAAGGCACTCGCACTTGGCGCAGACGGCGTTGCCATCGGTCGCGTTATGATGAAACCGCTTGAGGAAGGCGGCGCGGAAGGCGTGAAAGCTTTGGTGAAGCGCTTAAATGACGAGCTTATTTTCTGTATGGAATCTACAGGCTTCAAAGATGTTGCTTCTATAGACGCCTCCTGCTTATGGATTCGCGATAATTACCGCAGATTATAAAATGTGATGAACTTTTCTTTGTAATATTTGTTTTTTTACATTCAGAATAAAAACTGCCGCAGAGGATGATTTTATGTAAACCGTTCTCCGCGGCTTTTTTTTATGGTTCGGCAATTTTACTTACGCCAACGTAAATATCTGAAATTTCATACCAGGTGGCAAAGTCGGTAATTCCGGTTGCCGGAAGATTGAAAATATTCTGGAAAACTTCCACGGCATTTGCAGTCTGTGTTCCGTAAATCCCATCCGGATTTATGTAGGGCAGTGCCGGATAGTTTCTGCCGATGCGGTTTAACTGCTGTTGAAGCTGCAAAACTTTGTTGCCGCGTGATCCTACCGTCAGATTGACACCGGGCCATGAGCTTGGCACGCCGTCTATTTCCGAAGCTGTATTTAAGAACACATCGTTGCCGTAGTAGTATCGCAAAATTTCAATTGCGGAATATCCTTCGTCAGCAAGGTATTTCGACCCCCACTGGCTTAGACCACGACAAGTTGCTGTGGTTCCGTTGCAATAGGATGTAAAAAGCGGCTGTTTGATACCGGGGCGTGATACATAATTGTTGAAAACCGAATCAACAATCCTGTCAATATTTGAATAAATGGTACGTCCATAGATGAACTTCTGGTCATACGCGGTAGAGGAAGTAATGGTAAAAGAATATCCGCGATTTCTGTACCATTCCGTATAAACCCGGTTTAATGTAAAACTCATGATTGCAAATGTATTGGCATAAATTGCGCTTTCCGGCCACGTGGAATAGATTTCGCTGGAAACAACGTTTTTAATATAGTCCTTATAAGGCATATAATAATCCGGTGCACTTCGGTCATTGGGGGTGCCGTCATGGACGATGATATATTCCGGAATGACAACACGTGAAAGAACGATTTCTCCGCTTTCTTCTATCGGCTTAATTTCTGCCTCGGGTATTTTGGCGGGATAATCCCCGTAAAGAGTATGCGGCGGAATCAGGATATTTTGAGAGCCGGTACCGAAGCGAAGAGGGGTCAGACTCACGGGCTGGATTGCCAGAACATCAGGAAAAACTTCCCCATCTTCAATCGTAAGCGGTTCGTATCCTTCTGCATAAACGGTAAAATTATAGAGTGCATAGGGACGCGGATTCTCTGCATCCTGCGAATAGGAAAGCGGAGGCGTCGGTAATTCGACCACCTCTGTCTGCCCGGATGAATTGGTTGTCAGCGAATAAAGAAGCTGATTCGGTGCAGATTTGCTGGTAATATAAATTTCTGCATTGGGAATCGGAACGGTAGTAGAAATTTGTGTCAGAAAGAAAATCAGCCGGCCCGTTGCAGGGAGGTTATTTTCTACAATGGTTGGACTCATGCGAAATACCTTATCATTGTTTTTGTGAAAGTATATGTTTTCAAATCAAAAATATGACAGGAGTATGCAGATAAAAGTGAAATAAATAAAACAAGAAACCCGAAGACTTTCGTCTCCGGGCTTCTCGTTTGTGTAAAAGGGGAATTCTTTCGGAATTGTTAAACGGAGTGGTTGGTTCCGCTTAACTTTAATGAAATTATATTACCTTTAGTAAAAAAAATCTATAACTATTTTGCGTAAAAATAACAATATATTGACAGGAAAATGATAAAATAAGATAAAAAGCGGGAAAAGACGACAAAAGAGCAAGAAAAATGAAACAGTTTTTGACATGTCTTCGCCTTTCACGTATAATGATTTTATACGGGGGTGTTATTATGGAAACAGTGATTTTGATACAGATTTTTGCTGTTGCTATTTCTATATTTGTTACGGTATATATTTATCATGAAAAGGAGTCTGAGAGCCAGAAATATCTTGGGCTGCTTTCTATTGCAATTCTGTTTCAGATGGTGGGCTATCTTTTCGAAGTCACCTCTGATTCTGTGGAAGGAATACTGATTGCCACGAAACTACAGTATTTCGGGCTGTCGTATACTTCGACGTTTCTCATGTTTCTGATTATGCGATGTTGCAATTTAGAAGTCAAAACCATTTTCAGTGCTGCGGTTACCATGCTTGACACGATTTTTGTAATTAGTGCTCTGACGATGGAATATCATGAATTTTGTTATAAATCCTATGAGTTGGTTACAACACCGGGCGGAGGTGTATATCTTTCTTTTGAACCGGGGTGTCTGTTGGTTTTCTCTGTTTTTGTACAGATTACATGGCTTGTGGTTTTGTTCTTTTTTTCGTTGCGCAATTATTTGTTGAACAAAACGAAATTGAACTTTATCATTATGATGATGTCGGGAGTATCCTTTTTACCGATTGTTGCTGTTGCCTTGAACAGTACCGTTTTTGATTTTTACAACAATCTGGTAGAAATGACTTGTTTGATTGCATTCCTGATTCAGACCGTAATCGTAATCCGGTTTCGTATTTTTGATTCTATACAGAGTGCAAAAGATGATATTGTGCAAACAATCAGTGAAGGTCTTTTTATCATTGATGTCAGCAAAAAGCTTTTATATGCCAATGAGGTTGCTTTGTCTATTTTGCCTGAGCTTACCGTAGAACAAGAGCAGAAGCGTATCATTAATCATATTTACCGAAGCAATAAGAAGACACTTACCTATAACGGAAGACAGTACAGTGTGTCTGTTGCACCGTTTTATGACCGTAGAATTCTGAAGGGCTATAATCTTTGGCTGTTTGACAAAACGGAAGAAGCAGAAGTGACCAAACGTCTGATTGAAATCAAAGAACAGGCCGAAGAAGCCAATAAGGCCAAAACAATGTTTCTTGCGAATATGTCTCACGAAATACGTACTCCGATGAATGCAATCATTGGAACTACGGAAATGATACTGCGTGAGAATGTTTCCGAATCTATAGAAGAAAAAGTGAACAGTATTCGCAATGCCGGAAATATTCTGTTATCCATTATCAATGATATTCTTGATTTTTCGAAGATTGAATCCGGTAAAATGAGCGTGAATGAGGTTGATTACAAACCGGGTATTTTGCTGAAAGATATTACGGATTCCATAAGAATCAGACTGGAAGAAAAGAATATTGAGTTCAGGGTTCACGTGAAAGAATCTTTACCGAAGGTGTTGCATGGAGATGAAACGCATGTCAGACAAATTTTTACCAATATTTTGAATAATGCCGTCAAATACACGAAGTCCGGACATGTGACGTTGAATGTGGATTGGCAGCAAAGTAACGGAATGGCTTTGATTCGTGTGTCTGTTGAAGATACCGGCTGTGGTATTCCACCTGAAAACATACCTACACTTTTTAATAGTTTTGAGCGTGCGGATATGATCAAAAACAGGACTATTGAAGGAACAGGTCTTGGGCTTGCCATTAGCAAGCGCCTCATTGAAAGTATGGGAGGAACAATTTCTGTCAAAAGCGAATACGGGAAGGGAAGTATTTTCTCTTTTTTCATCTTTCAGGGGGTTGTGGATTATTCCCCGACCGGAGATTACAATGTTTTGACAGAGAGAGAAGCACGCGAGCTCAAACGCGGTTCGGAGACATTTATTGCTCCGATGGCCAAAATTCTTGCAGTGGATGATAATATTACGAACCTGAAGGTGATTCAGGGTATTTTATCCATGTATCAGATGCGCGTGGATATTGCCATGAGTGGTGAAGAATGTTTGGATAAAATTCAGAAGAATCATTATCATTTGGTTCTGATGGATCAGATGATGCCGGTAATGGATGGTATCGAAACAACCAAACGAATCAGGGCGTTTGACGATCAATACATGCGCAAAATTCCCGTAATAGCACTTACGGCAAATGCAATTCGCGGTTCCCGGGAAATGTTTCTTGAAAACGGATTTCAGGATTATATTTCCAAACCCATGGATATTGCATTGTTAGAAAAGGTTTTGCGTACCTATTTGCCGAAGGATTTCATTTATTATGTTGATAAAAATGATCCCAAAATCCAATTGGGTCGTGAGATTACAATTCCGAACGTAGATGTGGAAAAAGGAATTGAAAATTACGGAAACAGCAGAAACCGTTATTTTCAGATTTTGCGCTATATTTACGATGATGGTGAAGAACAGATTGCAAGGATGCGCTCTTTTATTGAAGAAAAGAAATATGATTCCTATACCTTTGATGCACATGCCCTGAAAGGGCTTGCACGCGGAATCGGCGCCATGAAACTGGCACAATTGGCGATGGAACAAGAGATGGCATCGCGGGACGGCAATTATTTTGTTGTCGAGGAAGGTGCAAATGTATTGTTTGAAGAATATGAAATGCTTCTTGCCAATATTAAATATGTATTCCAGCAAAATAATATTCCGCTCAAAGATGAAAACGAAACTTCCAACGGAGAGGTGATGGAAGAAGATGAATTGAAATGCCGCTTGTATTCTTTGTTTGAAAGTCTGGAAATGCTTGAACAGCAGGAAGCAGATAAAAAAATCAAAGTGATTTTATCTTATGAAATGAATGAATTGCTTCGTAAAAGGCTTGAAGAGGCAAAAGATGCAATTCGTAAATTTGAGTATGAGCTTGCAGAAGAACTGGTTCGTAAGGCTTTGGAAGAGGCTTGAAGGAGCCGGGAAACGGATAACATCAATCAAAAGCAATCTGGAAAAGAATGCATATTTGTGGTATGATTGTAATGTATTTTTATCACACTGCGAAAGGGTGGGCAGCTATGTTTGAAAGAGAAAAATTAACAACGAGCCAGCTTGTGGCAGAATATAAGGATACGGTTATGGTACTGGCCGGATATTTACCTTATTTTGAGAAAAAAAGTGGAGAAAGTGTAATGTCTTCTTATGTGCCGGAACATGCAATCGAAACGACAATGCGGATTCCGACATATGATTCTACACTTTTGTCTTTTGTGAAAGAGGCTGAAAAAACATGTTTTATCAATCGAAATTATGATTATGTTTATCGAAAATATGCCATGAGGACACCGAAGGATGAATTGCGTATGATTGAAAGAGCAACCATTCATGATATGGACGTTTTTGGCGCGATTTTGTCCAAATATATTATTCGCGGAAGGACGCGCGGTACTGTCTGGAATGAGGGTGTTAAGAATGGTGTATATTACCACCTTTTATCGCGCATGAAAGAAGTAATTGAATTTTGGGATATGCCTTACCATAATTTGGAGGAACAATAATGAGTACGAGAGCAGAGCAGAAAAAGACCCATATTTTAGAAAAAGCGCGTGAAGTTTTTTCGCACAAAGGCTATAAAAATGTTTCCATGAAGGATATTGTGGAGGCATGTGAAATCAGCCGTGGCGGTTTGTATTTATATTATAACAATACAGCTGAGCTGTTTATGGATGTGCTCCGGGCAGAGGTGGCAAAAGGGGATAAGGATATGGAAGCGGAGCTTGCCGGTGAAGCAACACCGTCAGATATCATGATGGTTTTCTTCCGTGCGCAAAAAGCGGAGGCCGTGGGAGCGAAATCAAACCTTGGGATGGCAATGTACGAATATTATTCTACCGGGGAAAACAACGGCGAGAACTTAATCCGTAGCCGGTTTGAAAGCGGAGTTATCATTTTGCAGAAGTTAATAGAGATGGGAATAGAAGCAGGGGAGTTCAGATGTGCGTATCCGAATCTGGAAGCTCACAGTATGATGTACGCTCTTGAAGGCATGAAAATCATGGCCAAAACCGCAAAACTGACGGCCAAAGAGTTTGATAAGGAAATGATATATTTAATCAGCCGTATTGTGGTAGAATAATGGTTTACATAAAATAATATATTGAGTAAGAAGAAAGGACTTCGGGGGTCGTTGTTTTGACAATGCCCCTAAGTCCTTTTTTGATAAGTTTGCCTGTTTATTGCGCTTGCTCGCTTTTTTTCGTATGCTGCGTTTTGCGTCCGGAGGTGTTACGTCTGGCACGGACAGGTTTTGGCGTTTTGACGGGTTTTTCCGGTTCGGGAGGAAGCGCTTTTAAATCAAGAGTAACAGAGCGGGCAAGCGCTCCTACTTTGACTGCTTTGAATTCGGAGAGTAATTTACTGAATCTGGAATAACCGTAATTGTGAATATTGAAATCAGGATATGTTTTGGTAAGCATCTGATTCAATTTGCCAAGATTGATCGTGTTTTTGGGTTCTTCCTTCAAAATAGTGATGATTTCATGTTCAATCAGCTCGAGAGGAATTTCTGCTTCCTGTAAATGTGCGGTTACACCTGCTGAAGTGCACTCGAGACGAATGGAGTGAAATTGTTCCAAAAATTTGGAGAATTTGTTGTAGCCGTAGTTACGGATATCAAAGGAAGAATATGTTTTGGTAATACGGCTCCCCAGTTCGCCTAAGTCCATGGAAGTGCCGTTTGTACCGTTATCGATAATGATTTTGCGAATGATTGCTTCGATTGCAGGAAGCGGAGTAATCGGTTCTTCTTCAATCTGCGGCTTTTCCTCGGAATGCTCTTCGGAAGATGCATCTGCAAGTAAATCAAGATAGAAAAATCTTTCGCAGGATTCACGGAAGGCTTCCGGTGTTTTCTGCTCGCCCATTCCGATAACTGTCATGCCGGATTCGCGAAGACGCATGGCAAGTCGTGTGAAGTCGCTATCACTTGTGGCAAGACAGAATCCGTCGACGTGCCCGGAATAAAGAATGTCCATGGCATCAATAATCATAGCGGAATCGGTTGAATTTTTGCCTGTTGTATAATTATATTGCTGAATTGGAATGATGGAATGCGATAAAAGTGCATCCTTCCAGCTTCTGTTTGTCGGTTTGGTTAAGTCGCCGTAAAGGCGTTTGTAAGTGACATTGCCGTATTTGGCAAGCTCTTCAAGAATTATTTTAATATATTTGGATGAAACATTATCTGAATCAATCAGAAGTGCAAATCTTTTTTCGTCCACGATATCGTCCTTTCTGTATGAACATTGAAGATAACGGAAAAACAAGACACTTTTTCCGCCCTCTATCAATATATCACAAAGAAAAGTTGTGTAAAAGAGTTTTTTTGAATCATATTAACATTGAAAAGAATGCAAAAAGCCGTTATAATAGAAGCGATGGTCGAAGGCCAATCGTATTACAAGAAAGGATAACCGGATATGGGAAACGTAAGACGTATTTATGTTGAAAAAAAAGCAGATTTTGCGGTGAAAGCCACAGAATTGAAGGAAGACATTTTAAGTTATCTCGGAATCAAGGGAGTGGAGGCTGTAAGAGTTTTCATTCGTTATGATGTCGAGAATTTATCAGATGAGATTTTTGAGAAAGCATGTAAGACAGTTTTCTCTGAGCCTCCTGTTGATGATCTGTATCTGGAAAAAATAGACATTCCTGCAAATGGTCATGTTTTTTCCGTGGAATTTTTGCCCGGACAGTATGTTCAGAGAGCAGACTCTGCAGTACAGTGTATTCAGTTCCTGAAAGAGGATGAGGAACCGGTGATTAAGACCGCGGTAACATATTTGATTTGCGGTGATTTGAGCGAAGAAGATTTCTCAAAGATTAAGGCATACTGCATCAACCCTGTAGATTCAAGAGAAACAGGAATGGTGAAGCCTGAAACTTTGATTACTGAATTTGATGCGCCGGCTGATGTGGCTGTTATGGAAGGCTTTATTACTATGCCGGAAGAAGAGTTCAAGGCATTGTATGAAAGCCTTGGACTTGCTATGACATACAAGGATTTTTGCTTTATCAGAGAGCACTTTTCTACAGACGAGAAGCGTAATCCTTCTTTTACTGAGATTAAGGTTCTTGATACTTATTGGTCAGACCACTGCCGTCATACAACCTTCTCTACAGAGTTGGAAGATGTGACATTTGCAGATGGTTTCTACAAACCGATGATTGAGAAATCATATCAGGATTATCTTGCAACCAGAGAAGAAATCTTTGGCGGACGTAAGGATAAGTTTGTCTGCCTTATGGACCTTGCTTTGATGGCAATGCGTAAATTAAAGAAAGACGGCAAATTGGAAGACATGGAGAAGTCAGATGAAATCAATGCATGCTCCATCGTTGTTCCTTTGGAAGTAGATTATAACGACGGTAAAGGTGTGATTACAGAAGAGTGGTTAATCAGCTTCAAGAACGAGACACATAACCACCCGACAGAAATTGAACCGTTTGGTGGTGCTGCAACCTGTCTTGGTGGTGCAATCCGCGATCCCCTTTCAGGTCGTTCCTATGTATATCAGGCAATGCGTGTAACCGGTGCGGCTGATCCGACCGTTCCCATTGCAGAAACCATGCAGGGCAAGCTTTCTCAGAAGAAATTGGTGAAGGGTGCAGCAAGCGGTTACTCTTCCTATGGTAACCAGATTGGTCTTGCAACAGGTCTGGTAAAAGAGATTTATCATCCCAACTATGTTGCAAAACGTATGGAAATCGGTGCTGTTATGGGTGCTGCTCCTCGTAAAAATGTTATTCGTGAAAATTCCGATCCCGGAGATATCATTATCCTTTTAGGTGGTAGAACAGGCCGTGACGGCTGTGGTGGTGCAACAGGTTCCTCCAAGGTTCATACGGTATCTTCCATCGAAACCTGCGGTGCGGAAGTACAGAAAGGTAACCCGCCTACAGAGCGTAAGATTCAGAGATTGTTCCGCAGACCGGAAGTCAGCAGTCTGATTAAGAAATGTAATGACTTCGGAGCGGGTGGTGTATCCGTTGCAATCGGTGAATTGGCAGACGGTCTCCGTGTAGATTTGGATAAGGTTCCCAAGAAATATGAAGGTCTTGACGGAACAGAGCTTTCCATTTCCGAATCCCAGGAAAGAATGGCAGTTGTTGTAGATGCCAAAGATGTTGATGCATTCCTTCAGTATTCTGAAGAAGAGAACTTAGAGGCAGTTTGTGTTGCAACCGTAACAGAAGAAAAGCGTCTTGTATTGATCTGGAGAGGCAAAGAAATTGTTAATATCAAACGTTCTTTCCTTGATACCAACGGTGCACATCAGGCAACCAAAGTTGCTGTTGACATGCCGGATGAGAACGCAAACTACTTAAATGTTGTAGCAAACAAAGAAGTAGAAGCAGCACTTGCATCCAATGATGTTAAGAAAGCTTGGATTGCTTCCGTAAATGATTTGAATACCTGTTCCCAGAAGGGACTTGTTGAAATGTTTGACTCCTCCATCGGTGCAGGAACTGTTCTTATGCCGTACGGCGGTAAGCATCAGTTGACTGAAATCCAGACTATGGTAGCCAAAGTTCCTGTTCTTGGCGGTAAGTCAGATGCAGTTACCATGATGAGCTACGGATTTGATCCTTATCTTTCATCCTGGAGCCCTTATCATGGTGCAGTTTATGCAGTGACAGAATCACTTTCTAAGATTGTTGCTGCAGGTGGTGACTATAAGAAGGTTCGTTTCACTTTCCAGGAATACTTCCGTCGTATGACAGAAGATCCTTCCAGATGGAGTCAGCCGTTCGCAGCATTGCTTGGTGCGTTCGATGCTCAGCTTGGATTCGGCCTTCCTTCCATCGGTGGTAAAGACAGTATGTCCGGTACCTTCCAGGATATTGATGTTCCGCCTACGCTTGTATCCTTCGCAGTAGATGTTGCAAAGGGTAGTGATGTAGTAACACCGGAATTGAAGAAGGCAGGCAATAAGCTTGTGAAGTTTACGCTTCCGAAAGATTCTTATGATATTCCTGATTATGAGAAAGTAATGGCACTGTATGATGCAATTCATGCTTTAACACAGAAGAAGGTAATTGTTTCTGCATACGTTGCAGATGCTCACGGTATCGTACCTGCAATCAGTAAGATGGCATTTGGTAACGGTCTTGGTGTTGCAATTGATGCATCCGTTGCGAAAGAAGCATTGTTTGCAAACGAAATGGGCAATATCATCGCAGAAGTTTCTGCTGATGCACTTGCAGAAATCAATTGTGAATATACTGTAATCGGTACGGTTACAGAGTCAGACTTTGTATATGGTGATGTTGTGATTACACACGCTGATGTTTTGAAATCCTTTAAGGCAAAACTTGAAAAGGTATTCCCCAGCCGTGTAACATATGATAATACAGAAGTTCCTTCAAAGAACTATGATGCCAAAGAAATCTATATCTGCAAGAATAAAGTTGCCAAACCTCACGTATTTATTCCGGTATTCCCCGGAACAAACTGTGAATACGATAGTGCGGCAGCCTTCGAAAGAGCAGGTGCGACTGCAACAACATGTGTATTCAGAAATATGTCAGCAAGCGCAATTCGTGAATCTGTTGACTTATATGTGAAGGAAATTGAAAAAGCACAGATTATTATGTTCCCCGGCGGTTTCTCCGCAGGTGATGAGCCTGATGGTAGTGCGAAGTTCTTTGCTACTGCATTCCAGAATGAAGCCTTGAAGGAAGCGGTTATGAAGCTCTTGAATGAGAGAGATGGTCTTGCACTTGGTATCTGTAACGGTTTCCAGGCATTGATTAAGTTAGGTCTTGTACCGTTTGGTGAGATTGTTGGTCAGACAGCTGATTCACCGACATTGACCTTTAATACAATTAACCGCCACATTTCCAAGATGGCTTATACCAAGGTTGTTTCTAATAAATCTCCCTGGTTACAGCTTGCGGAAGTTGGTAAGACATATACAAGCCCTGCTTCTCACGGTGAAGGCCGTTTTGTTGCACCGAAAGAGTGGATTGAGAAGCTTGCAGCCAATGGACAGATTGCGACTCAGTATGCAGATCCTGACGGAAACATCAGCATGGATGAAGAATACAACATCAATGGTTCTTACGCATCCATCGAAGGTATTACATCTCCCGACGGAAGATGCTTCGGTAAGATGGCACATGCGGAACGTCGCGGTGATGGCGTTGCAATCAATATTTACGGAGATCAGGATCTTAAGATCTTTGAATCCGGCGTAAAGTACTTCCGATAATAATCATTGAAATGATAAAAAAACAAAACCTCAAGTCATAACGGCTTGGGGTTTTGTTTTTTGTAAATGGTTATTTAATTAGTTTACATAAATGAATTATTTCTTTATAGCACTTTAAGTAATCTTCATAGTCTTCTGCAGTAATACCTTTTTCGGAGTAAAGTGCGTTTAAAGCATATAATCGGAACATTTCGAAACGTTCGGTTTGTATGGAAATGCTCTTTTTCTTGCCGGAAAGTATCGTGGAAACGGAATTTAAAAGTTTACATAAATCATCCGGAAGGAGATTGGGGGATGTAATATCAATTTCATTTTTTAGTATTTTGGAGTGTTGAAGCCGTCGATAGAACATTGACGTTATCTCCATGTAATCTTCGTGAATCAGTGCGCCGTAATTCCCCTCTTTTTTCCACTTATTTCTTCGTTTTGTAAGCTTGAAGGTCTGGTAGCCGTATATGATACAGACAACCAGAAGAAGGCCGCCAACAAAGAGCGAGAAAGGAAGTAGTATTTCTGATGCAGCCTTGCCGGGGAAGAACCTAAAAAGCGCTTCCTGGGGCTGTGTGAAAGTATCGTTTGGATTGGCGTCCGGTAAATCTGCCATGTTGAAATTAATATCAAACAGACCGGCAAAAAGACCGCCTAAATCAGGGATTCCCATTTCGTTATCCATATCAGCAGGAGTGACTTCAAATGGTACAAATCCATAGCCTTCCATATAAATTTCAACCCATGCATGTGCATAGGAATCGTTGACGCTTACTTCAATGACGCCCTGTTCATCAAGGACACTGGGACCCTCGTACCAGTCTGACAGTGTTTGAGCGGGAACTGCTTTTCCTTCGCTAACGAGCGTTGCGGGAATGCAGTAGCCTTCAACGTAACGGGCCGGAACCCCCATGGTTCTTAATAAGAGAACGGCAGAAGAAGCAAAGTGAACGCAGAACCCGCGTTTCTGCCGGGTTAAAAAGTATTCTACAAAATCCTGATTAAACGGTGTGGAACCGGGAGACATTGTATAGTCATACTCTTTAATAAAATGCGAATAAACTTCATATGCAAGACGACGTCGTTGTTCATTAATATAGTCGTTTGCGTCTTCGGGCGGTACATGATCCGGTATTTCGCCAATTTCCATACCCTCTAATGTTTCCCCTAAACCGGCCTCCTGACAATATTGGTAGAGAGAAGGATAGAGTTCAGAAGGCACTTCCAGGCATTTTTCATGAATATAGGTATCATATTCATGCGGAAGTGTTACTTCAGTGGAATCATAGCTGAAAGCAATGTAAGGGTTATATTCGAATGTCATGGTGTCATTAACCGGAAAACTTGTTTCAGGTTGTTCTGAATAATAAGGAACCAAAATTGTGCCGGGGAATAAATCCACATTTTGAATCTGCATTTTTCCCTGTGCTTCCGTTTTCGGAATATAGAGGTTGTCATACGTTAGTATATTTTTCTCCGTCAGATGCACGGAAGGGTATTCAGAAGCAATGTCGTTATAAGAATGCGAAAGCCATTGATTCTGGTGGTACTGGCTTCCGGTAAAGCTTTTCAGATAAATAGTATCATAGGAATAAGGAGCAAAAGTAACAATCAGATCCGTTTGAAAATCCGGTCGTACACTGCTGACTCCACCAAGTTTTCCGGTTGAACTGACACCGCCCTTGGTGTCGTAGCGATCGAACAATCCGCTGATGCCGTTCTGGATGTAAATCTTAATCAGATTATCCATTTCGGCTCGAATTGCATTTGGTTTTGATGGTTTTTTATCAGCATGATAAAGAGGAGATGCGCACAGCCCGAGAGAAACAACAATCGCAAGCGATAGTAAAATGGTGAAAAAGATACCTTTTGCATTTCCCTGATAGTTGAAATTGTGCCGGTTCTTTTTTTTGATGCGAATGAATTCTTTGGTGTGTTTTCCTTTTACCTGCATTCGGAAATTTTTCGAATACTGTTGGATTGCAACGCTTAAATAGACAGAAAGTAACAGTATGATGCAATGTAAAGGCGGTTTTTCCTCAATATAAAGTGCAATTTCGAGTAACGGAAAAGTGATTAATATCGTTTCAATTGTATTCATATAACCTGATATGGTTACATTTAACAGCAGGGCAAGGAAGGTACCGATGAAAAATGCGGCAATTGTAATGGTTTCATAACGTGAGGTATAAATTTCTTCTGCTTCACGAAGGGTCAGCAATTTGAAATAATCGGAATATTTCTCATAGATAACATTCATAATGGCCTGGTAACCACTGTTGGCGTATAGATAATAATAGATCAATTGCCGGGTAAAAACAGCGAGGATGATAAAATATCCGGCATAAAATAAGACTTTATGCAGATATAAAAGGGCAACAAGCATGGAAATTACAAACAGAAAACCGATGATAGCAGGGCGGTTAAACGGCAGACTGAAAGCGTCTAAAACACCGATGATTGTACCGTAGGATGCCATGAAGACAAGCAGACCTCTCAAAAGACAAATCAGAAGCCGGTTGTGTCCTGCTGTGTTGTGTATATCGCCGACATATACGCTGTTTTGCTGTATTTCTTTTTTTCTTATAATTCGTTCAAACCAGTAGGGCATATAGTTACCTCGTTATGGAAATTGTTAGAATACTGTGTTGTCCGGAATAACGTACCGGACGTTTGTTCCTTTGATTTGAATCACGGAAGCTCCATGTTGGGAAGAGGCAATAAAAGCATTCAAAGCAGCATCCTCTTCTTCATAGAGTGAAAGATAATAAAATTTAATGAAACAATCCTGTAATTCATCCTGATTGGAAACAAGAATATATTCAAATGTGCAGTCTGCATGCTGATACAGACATAGCTCGAAACGTTGCTCTTGCTGAAGTAACCGCTCCATAACTGCTCTGAGAGCAGTGGTGGTTTCGGAAATACAATTTTTGGTCATTTCCGGTAGGATTACCATGGAAAGAACAGAGGTGTTGGAGAGTTCTTTTACGAATAAATCATCCAACTTGGCGGATAATTTCCAATGGATACGTTGTAAGCGGTCACCGGGTCTGTATTCGCGTATTTCTTTGACATCAGAAGATGGCATTCCTCGATTGGAATTGTCTTCTGTTTCTTCTTCCCCTTCTGCAGCTACGGTAGTATCCGGTAACGCAATATCCTCTTTGGCAGGAAGCACCGGAATCTGCAGCATAATAGCAGGTTTAAATGAATGAGAAAAGAAGTGAAAGTAATCTGAAACAAGAATCTCGGAAATATGAAAAGATACCATTCCGGGTAGCCTTGCTTCGATTGGGATTTCGAAAACACTTGTTTTGCGGGCTGTCAGCGGAATGGATAAGGTTTGTTCTGTTTCATTGGGCAAAAAGAGATTTTCGGTATGAAAGCTGATTTCACAACGAAAGAGTGGAATAAGAGCTTTATTGTCTGCCTCAATGATGAAAATTACCGGATTTCCGAGTTCTACGGAAGTGGTTTTGCCGTATGCACGAAAATGAAGCTGTCCGGTTACATGGCGAAACAATACGCCTGACAGGAACGGAGCAGCTGCAAATGGTAAAAGTAGCGGCAATAAAAAGGGTTGCTCCAAAACAATTAGGAGAAACAACACACAAAGGATGCATAATGCATAAAAAATAATTGAGAGCCTGTTTGTTTTCATAGGGCGATATCCTTTTGATTTTTGCGATGGATTAAGGGAGTTTGACAGCGTTAAATGCATTTTTCAAAGCATTGTCTACTGTCATTCCGCCGGCTTTTGCCTTGGTAGAAAGCAAAACACGATGGTTTGCAACCTGAAGAAAGATATCACGGAAATCTTCAGGACTCACAAAGGAATTGCCGTATAAGTAAGCGTGCGCTTTTGCCATTTTAAGAAGTGCAATACTGCCGCGCGGACTTAAGCCGAGAAGGAATTCCTCCGGATTTCTGGTGGCTTCGGTTAAAGAAACGGCATACTCATACATAGAATCGGAAACGTGAACTTTTTCACATTCTTCCTGCATTTGGATGATGTCCTCTACGGAAACCAAAGATTTCAGCTCGCGGATTGTACGATGGGAGTCTCCTTTGAGAATTTCGATTGCACTGTTGTGATTCGGATATCCCATGGATAAGCGGACCATGAAGCGGTCAAGCTGTGATTCCGGCAACTTCTGGGTGCCGGAAGCCCCGATGGGATTCTGGGTTGCAATAACGAGAAAAGGAGAAGGTAATTCATGTGTGACACCATCTACGGTGACATGGCCTTCTTCCATAACTTCAAGCAAAGCAGACTGTGTTTTGGGTGAAGTACGGTTAATTTCATCCGCGAGAAACAGATTTGTATTGACGGCTCCTTCGTGATATCGGAACGTACCTGTTGCCTTGTCATACATGGTGAAACCGGTCAGGTCGCTTGGGAGAACGTCGGGAGTGAACTGGATTCTCTTATAATCCAGGCTCATAACTTTGGCAAGCGCGGTGACGAGCGTGGTTTTGCCGACGCCGGGAATGTCTTCCAGAAGGATATGCCCTTTGGCAAGTAAAGCACAAATGACATCGTCAATGACATTGTCCTTGCCGTGAATGGCCTGTCTGATTCCCGATTGTAATTTTTGAATGGTATCTGTCATAATGGTAGTCCCCTTTGTAACATATTTAATTTGGTAGTTCTGCAGATGTAAAATCTATAAAAATATTTTACTATTATTTGTATAGAATGGCAATGCAAAAATCCCTCTGCGTGTCAATAAAATATGATAAAAGAGTTGAGATAAAATACCCTGTGTGATATAATTTTTTTTATATAAAATGGGTAAGGAGGGGCGCTATGAAGTGGTCATTCGGACAAACAAATACGTCATCAAGAATTGTAAAAGCAGCGCTTTTCATTATTTGCCTGTTTTTATTCGCTTTGTTATTGCACCTTTATGATGTCAGAGAACTGTTTTTTGAAAATGCCAAAGATACATTAGTGCGTCATCTGGATACGGGAGAATCCGTAATAAACAGGAGAGTTTTTCGCTTGCGGGAGATGTCGGAAGAATGCGCGCAGAAGATACAAAACAGAACCCAAAAAAGCAGTATTAATATGATTCTTGCCGAGGAACAGAAAGATAATCCCGGTTACAGGTTTGCTTTTTTGGATCAAAACGGGATATTGTATACGCCGACTATTACGAATCAGAGTGCCGGGATGGTAGCGGTTGCAAAGGATGCATTTAGCTACAGCTATCATAGCGAATTTCTTTGCGTGTTGAACGATATAGATACAGTGACGCAAGAGGATGAAAAACGATTATTGGGGATTCAGAGAATCGCGACACAAGACGGTGCATATGAATACCTGATGATTGATTTTTCCGTACAGGAAATGTTTCAAGATGAGATTTTTGAAGAACTGACGGACCTTGCGACCTGTTGCATGATTGATAATAGCGGGCATATTGTTGTTGCAGATGAAGGATTCAAACAACATATCGGAGAATATCCGACGTTTTTTGAAGCCATAGAAGTACATGCAGGTAACACTGCGGAAGTGGAACGTAAGACTAAGGAAATGCGTCGCATGCTTGTCTCGTCCGAGGATCATTCTTTTACGCTGAAGTTAGGGAAAGACGCAGATTGCTTTGTTGTTTATCAAAAAATCCATTCGACGAAAGATTTATTTTTGGTTGCCTGTTTTCATGACGATGTTTTGGACAGTATGGTCCAGACTGTATTGACGCGTACCTTTTTGGTGGGTGTGCTGGTTTTTGCCCTTATTTTGCTGGTTTTATTAATAACCTGGAAACGCGATAGCGATGTGGGTGCCCTTGTTGAAAAACTGGCATACGAAGATAGTGTTACCGGAGGTAAAAATTTAAATTATTTTAAAACTTCCGCATGGGATATTATTTCGCAGAATAAGGAGCATCGATTCTGCATTTATAGATTTGATATTGTGCGTTTTCGTTATATTAATGAGGCTTACGGTCATATGAAAGCAGACCGTGTGCTGATGGCATGTATTGAAGAATTCAAAAAGATTTACGGGAATAAGGAAGTTTGTGTCAGAATTAATTCAGACCAGTTTCTTGCTTTGGTATCTAATGATGAAACGATAGAACTGCGTTATCAGGAATATCTGAAAGCTGTGGGAGAGCGCGCCCGTGATGCCGGTGTGAAATATCCGATTCGTTTCAGACTGGGTATTTACAGAATGCATAAAGAGGATTCGGACCTTGATATTATGATTGATCATGCCAATGTGGCGCGTAAATCGCTTACGGGAGAAGAAAAAGTTCTGGAAGCCACATATTCGGAACGTATTCTTGCCGGCATGAAGAAGATTAATGAAATTGAGTCTGTTATGCAGCAGGCACTCAGTCAGGGGGAATTCAAAATATACCTTCAGCCGAAGTGGAATATTACAAAGGATTGTCTGATTGGCGCGGAAGCTTTGGTGCGTTGGCAGAGAAAAGACGGAACAATGGTTTATCCGTCGGATTTTATTCCTATTTTTGAGAACAACGGTTTTATTGAAAAACTTGATTTTTACATGTTGGAAAAGCTTTGTATGCAGATGCGCGAGTATCGTTTGGAAAATGCATACCGGGATATATGTATATCTGTTAATCAGTCAAGGATTTTGATTTTGAATCCTGATTATGCCAAGAATGTCGAAAAGCTTCTGCAAAGATATGAAATTCCCGTGGATAAGCTCGAAATTGAGATTACGGAAACCGTGTTCCTGGATGAAAAAGAAAAAATGATTGAAATCGTGAACCAGCTTAAGAAAGTCGGAGTAATGCTTGCGATGGATGATTTCGGTTCGGGATATTCTTCTTTGAATATTTTGAAGGATATTCCGTTTGATGTATTAAAAATTGACCGGGAATTTTTCAGTGAGACCAATACTTCTTTGACAAGTATTCTCATTCTTGAAAAAATAGTCGAGATGGCAAAGGGACTTGGAATCTCGGTAATATGCGAGGGCGTGGAAACGCAGGAGCAGATAAAAGTGTTGCGCGATATCGGATGTGAATGGGTGCAGGGTTATTACTACGGAAAACCGATTCCGCTGGAAGAATTTTATGAGAAGTATTGCAGAATTGAGGAGTAATGGTATGAATTACCAACAGGAACTTGAAAAGATTTTGGCACAGCTTGGAAGTGAACCCAAAAGACTGTTGTTGCACAGTTGTTGTGCACCTTGCAGCAGTCATGTACTGTCTTATCTGAAGGAATATTTTTTGATTACCGTACTGTATTATAATCCGAATATAACAGAGCAGGAAGAGTACATGAAACGCGTGCAGGAACAGATTCGTTTCATTGAAGTGTTGAATCGTGACAAGGGCGGATATCCTGTTTCTTATATGGAGGGAGCATATCATCCTGAGGTTTTTCTTTCTGAGGTTAAAGGATATGAGACCTGCCCCGAAGGAGGACAACGTTGTGAAGTATGTTTCAAATTACGTCTTGGAGAAACCGCACGACTTGCCAAAGCGGGAAATTTTGATTATTTTGCAACCACACTTACCGTAAGTCCGTTGAAAAACGCGAAGCTGTTAAATGAAATAGGACTTGCAATGGGAGAGCGCTTTGGGGTAGAATATCTTATCTCTGATTTCAAAAAAAAGGATGGATATAAAAACAGCATTGTGCTTTCGCAGCAATACGACCTGTATCGTCAGGACTATTGCGGATGTGTGTTTTCCAAGGCGGAACGGAATGCGAGGAAGGAGCAGAAACAGTGGGAAACAAAGCAGACAAAAACAGAATGATGCATTATGATCTGCTTCGTATTGTGGCTGCGTTCAGTGTTGTGTTGTTACATGTGGCATCCCAACACTGGTATACATTGGATATTTACGGAAAAGACTGGATTATAGCCAATTCCTATGATGCGCTGTTTCGTTTCGGGGTTCCGGTTTTTGTAATGATAAGCGGAGCCTTGTTTCTGGCACCGGACTATGAATTGGATTTGAAGAAACTTTTTAAACATAATATATTAAGACTTGTTATTATGTATGTTATCTGGTCTGCAGGATACGGCTTGTGGGATCTTCGTTATGCTGATTTATTGCATCTTGGTATGAAAGATTTGCTGCGGGAGCTGATTACAGGAAGATATCATTTATGGTTTCTGCCTATGATTGTGGGAATTTATCTGATTTTGCCGATATTAAAAACCTGGATATCAAATGCAACCAAAAAGCAGATTGAGTATTTTCTTTTGCTGTTTTTTCTTTTGCAGATTGTGAATCAGACGATACAGGCATTAACGGTAACGGATGAAATTCAATATGTTTTAAATATATTCAAGCCGGAGCTGATTTGCGGATATGTCGGTTATTTTGTGTTGGGCTATTATCTTGCTCACATAGGTATTTCGGTTCGGTTGCGTAATATTTTATATGTAATGTTTTTGCCGGCTCTGCTGGCGAATGTTTTGCTGGGGACTGTCCTTGCACATAGGGCAGGAGCACCTGTAGCAGCCATTTATGACAGTTACGGGCTGTTTACTTTTGTTGTGGTAGTAACTGTGTTTGCGGCTTTCAGACAATTGTTTGAAAAACGCAGGTTTCACAAGGCTTTTGAGTGGTGCATCGGAGAAGTTTCGAAGGATACACTTGGAATCTATCTCTTACACATTGCCGTTCTTGAGCTTGGAGAGTTGTTTGGAATTCATAATATGATTATTCCGAATATAATAGGAATCCCATTGCTTACAATCAGTTGCTTTTTGATTTGTCTTATCGTGACGGCTTTGTTGAGACGGATTCCTGTGATTGGTCGATATATTTGTTAAAAGAGTGATAAAATACCGCAACTGCGGAATAACGGAGGAGTTAGATTAAAATGAATAAGTTTTTGGACGTGTTATCAAGCGAAATGGGAGCTGCTTTTGAGCGGGCCGGATATACCGGAGAACTTGGGAAAGTTACGGTATCAAACCGACCGGATTTGTGTGAATACCAGTGTAATGGCGCTATGGCCGGTGCAAAGCAGTTTCATAAAGCACCGATGATGATAGCACAGGATGTGGTGAAAGAACTGGAAGGCAGCGAAGTTTTTTCCAAGGTTGAAGTGGTTGCACCGGGCTTTTTGAACTTAAATATCAGTGCAGAGCTTCTCAAAAATTATCTGAATGATATGGCTGCGGATGATAAATTTGGTGTGCCCGCACCTGAAAAGGTAAGAACGATTATGATTGACTACGGCGGACCTAATGTTGCCAAACCGCTTCATGTAGGCCATTTGCGTTCGGCCGTAATCGGCGAAAGTGTTAAAAGAATTGTACGTTATATGGGACATAAGGTAATTGGTGATATTCATCTCGGCGACTGGGGTCTTCAGATGGGATTAATCATTGCGGAATTGAAGGTTCGCCAACCGGAACTGGTATATTTTGATTCGAATTTTACCGGAGAATATCCGGAAGAGGCTCCGTTTACTATTTCGCAGCTTGAAGAAATTTATCCGACTGCGAGCGGTAAGTCCAAAGAGGATCCGGCGTTTAAGGAAGAGGCGATGGCCTGTACGTTTCAGTTACAGAATGGGGAACCGGGATATCGTGCCTTGTGGAAACATATTATGTCAGTTTCCGTTGCTGATTTGAAGAAGAATTATGAAAACTTAAATGTTGAATTCGACCTTTGGAAAGGAGAATCTGACGTTCATGATGTGATTCCGGGTATGGTTGATTATATGAAAGAAAACGGATATGCGCATGAAAGCGAAGGCGCATTGGTTGTTGATGTAAAAGAAGAGACGGATACAAAAGAGATTCCTCCTTGCATGATTCTTAAGTCAGATGGGGCTTCCTTGTATAATACAACCGATTTGGCGACTATTATGGAGCGTATGCGTCAGTACCATCCGGATGAGATTATCTATGTTGTGGATAAGCGACAGGATCTTTATTTTGAACAGGTATTCCGCTGTGCCCGCAAAACAGGTCTTGTAGAAGACAATACGGTTCTTAAGTTTTTGGGCTTTGGTACGATGAACGGAAAAGACGGAAAGCCGTTTAAAACTCGTCAGGGCGGTGTAATGCGATTAGAGCATTTGATTGCGGATATCAATGAAGAGATGATGAAAAAGATTCTTACCGGTCGTGAAATGAGTGAGGAGGAGGCAAGGGAGACTTCACAGGTTGTTGCTCTTTCCGCACTTAAATACGGTGATTTGTCAAACCAGGCAAGCAAAGATTATGTGTTTGATATTGATCGTTTCACTTCTTTCGAAGGAGATACAGGTCCTTATCTGCTCTACACCGTTGTTCGTATCAAGTCAATTTTGAAACGTTTTGAGGAAGAAGGCGGAAGCATTAATGGTCTGTCTTGTGCACAGTACCGTAATGATGCAGAGAAGAATTTAATGATGCAACTTGCATTATTTAACAGTATGATGGAAGGGGCTTATGAAGAGATTGCACCTCATAGGGTGTGTGCTTATCTGTATGATTTGGCAAATGCGTTTAACAGCTTTTATCATGAAACCAAAATTCTTTCAGAGGAAGACGCTGAAAAGAAAGCCGGATGGATTGCATTGTTGGCACTGACCAAGGATATTGCAGAAACCTGTATGGATGTATTGGGATTCCATGCACCGGAACGAATGTAAATTTTAATCCCTGTTTGCGGAGGATTTTGGACATCAGCGGCAAACAGGGAGAAGAAATAATAAAAAAATACAAAATAATTAAAAAAGTGCTTGACACTTAAATGATTTTTTTGTATATTAATAAGGCAGTCGCGAAAATATGGAATCTTAGCTCAGCTGGGAGAGCATCTGCCTTACAAGCAGAGGGTCATAGGTTCGAGCCCTATAGGTTCCACTTTCAAAATGCGACTGCATTATGGCGAGATAGCTCAGTTGGCTAGAGCACACGGTTCATACCCGTGGTGTCGAGGGTTCGAATCCCCCTCTCGCTACTCAGAAGTGCGATGGCTTTAGAATTAGCTAAGGTTGTCGCATTTTTTTTGTTGAAATATATTCAAACAGAGGATTTTGTGGTATACTATGCAATGGTGTTTTGTTTTTGATTTGATGTAAGTACACTTGCTTACACGTTATGCAAAATGAATTTTGTAGAAATGAGGCTGGCAAATGGCGGAGCAAAAAAAGGCACTTATTGCCATGAGTGGTGGCGTAGATTCGAGTGTGGCACTTCACTTGATGCAGGAGTCAGGGTATGAATGTGTCGGTGTTACGATGAAATTATATGAAAATGCAACGGAGGACGGAACGGATAAGGTATCCGCTTTGGAGTCTGACCCAAAAGATTCGTCTTGTGGAAGCGGGAAAGCTGCAGAGGACGCCGAAGCAGTTGCAAAACATTTTGGTGTAGCGTTTGCGGTACTTGATTTTTGCGATGTATTTCGCAAGTGTGTAATAGAGCAGTTTGTGGAAACCTATCGTCGGGGAGATACCCCAAATCCGTGTATTGAATGTAATCGCAATTTGAAATTCGGCCGTCTTATTGATGTGATGGGGGAATATGATTGTGAGTGCCTTGTGACAGGGCATTATGCGCGCATAGAGCAGGATGAGAAGACGAAACGATTCCTGCTAAAGAAGGGCATGGATCCATCCAAAGACCAGAGTTATGTTCTGTTTCGCATGACACAGAAGGAATTGGCAAATACCAGATTTCCGTTGGGCGAATATACCAAAACAGAAATTCGCGAAATTGCGGCACAAATCGGCCTGATGAATGCTGAAAAAAAAGACAGTCAGGATATTTGTTTTGTACCGGATGGTGATTATGCGGCCTTTATTGAGAAATATACCAATCAAAAATTTCCGGAAGGTAATTTTGTTACGAAGGACGGGACTGTGTTAGGCAGACATAAGGGGATGATTCGTTATACCATCGGACAGCGCAAAGGACTTGGATTGTCCTTGAAGGCTCCTATGTATGTCTGTGAGAAACGTATGGATACCAATGAAGTAGTTCTTTGTTCGAATGAAGAATTATATACGGATACATTATATGCAACAGATTTGAACTGGATTGCATTTGAACAATTAGAAAATGAGATAATTTGCATGGCCAAAGCTCGTTATAAACAAAAAGAAGCGACGGCCCGCGTAATACCGGAAGGCAATGACCGTGTCAAGGTAGTGTTTGCAGAACCACAAAGAGGCATAACCTCCGGTCAGTCGGTTGTATTTTATAAGGAGGACGTTGTACTTGGCGGCGGAAGAATTATGTAAACCTAAAACAGAAGAAGCCCTGCACAGAACAGCAATGTTGCTTGGTACAGACGGCGTGACGTGTTTGAATAATGCACATGTTGCGGTATTCGGAATCGGCGGAGTTGGCGGATATGTTGTTGAAGCTTTGGCGCGAAGCGGTGTTGGAACTTTAACACTCGTAGACCACGATAAGGTTTCAAGGAGTAATTTGAATCGTCAGATTGTGGCGACAACGGATACTGTCGGCAGATATAAAACGGAAGTGATGAGAGAACGGGTACACTCCATACGTCCCGATACCAGGGTGGTGGAGAAACGTTGTTTCTTTTTGCCGGAAAACAGAACGGAGTTTGATTTTTCGGAATATGATTATATTGTAGATGCGGTTGATACCGTAACTGCGAAACTGGCTTTGGCAGAAGCTGCAGAAGAAACGGAAGTTCCGATTATATCAAGTATGGGAACCGGAAATAAACTTGATCCCACCCGGTTTGAGGTGGCTGATATTTATCAGACCAGTGTGTGTCCGCTGGCACGGGTGATGCGCAGAGAGTTAAAGGCAAGAGGTATCAAAGCTCTTAAGGTAGTTTATTCCAAAGAGGAGGCTATGAAACCGCTTGAAGATGGGGATACTAACGTGATGAATGAAGAAGGCTGTGATTTTTCGGAACATACATCCCGAAAAAAGGCAGTTCCCGGTTCAGTAGCATTTGTACCGTCTGTGGCGGGTCTGATTATTGCGGGCGAGGTTATTAAGGATATTGTAAGAAACGGAGCAGAATCATGAGAATTGGAATGGGTTATGATGTACATCGTCTGGTGGAAGGAAGACCATTGATTATGGGTGGTGTGGAAATTGAACATGAGACAGGTCTTTTGGGACACTCTGATGCAGATGTGTTGATTCATGCTGTTATGGATGCACTTCTTGGTGCCGCTGCTTTGGGGGACATCGGTAAGCATTTTCCGGATACGGATGAGAAATATCGGGGAATTTCGAGCCTGAAGCTCTTGGGCTATGTGAAGGAACTTCTTGAAGAAAACTGCTTTTTTATAGGAAATATAGATGCAACCATTATTGCGCAGGCTCCTAAGATGAGGCCGTACATCGATACTATGCGAAGCAATATTGCCAAGGTATTGGAAGTAGATGTCAGTCAGGTTAATATCAAGGCAACCACGGAAGAAGGACTTGGTTTTACCGGTAACAAAGAGGGCATTAGTGCACAGGCTGTGTGTCTGCTTAATACACCGGAGGATATGCCGCAAATACCGTATGGAAATTGCGAGAATTGTGGCGGCTGCAAACAACATTAAAAAGAATTGATTGAAGGAAATAAAAAATGGAATTTCAGTTTTTGGCGGGGAAAGAGGTCCTTGCAGTGCGTCCACTTTGGGAAGAGGTATTTGCGGAGGATTCGAAAGCGTTTACAGATTATTATTTTAAGTATAAAGCACAGAACAATCTTACTTTTACACAAATGGAGGGAAGTGAGGTTATCAGTATGGTGCATCTGACGCCGTACATGACGGGCCGGGGCGACGAGGTGTGTTACATTGTCGGTGTTGCAACCAAGGAGCAATATCGCAGACAGGGCCTGATGGATGAGTTGATGAAGGAAGCTTTCTTATGTATGCAGGGAGAACGTGAGCCGTTTACTTTTCTTATGCCTGCTAACAAAGATATTTATGAACCTTATGGTTTTACATATATCTACGATAAACCGGTATATGAATTAAATGAGAAGCGCATCAATGAAAAACTGATGGATGAGGCAAGTCTTGCACCGGATGACGAAAAAGCTTCATTTACCTTACTGGTAAAAGAAAAGGGAATGCTTACAGTACGTACTGTGAGAGAGAAAGACTGCGCACGTGCGGCACGATTTGCCAATGCTTTTTTGGAAAAGAACTATGATTGCTATATGCAGCGCAGTGAAAATTACTATCTGACAATGAAGCAGGAATTGAAGGCACAGAACGGTAATTTGTTCATGGTAGAAAAGGAAGGAATTATTCTTGGATTGCTTTCTTATGCAAAAGAGAATCAGAAAGCATCCCTTCAGGAAGTTTTGTTTGAGGATGAATTGCAGTCATGGGAGCTTGTACAAGAGACAGAAAAGAAACCTATGATTATGGCCCGCATCGTGGATGTGAAAAAGATTCTTGCCAAGATGCACAGCGACAAAGAGTTTGTACTTGCAGTAAAGGTTATTGATGAAAAATTGTATGCAAATGATGGCCTTTATATGTTGCATTGTGGGCCGCTGGGTGGTAATATTACACCGATTAAGATTGCAGATGCATCCCGTACCAATGAAAGCGGTGAGTGTTGTCATGCTGAGTGCGAGGTGACAATAGAGAATCTGACTGCATTCTTTTTCGGATACAAAAAGGCGGAAGAATGCTTCAAAGTATATGCAAAATCCAAAGCAGAAGAGTTATATATGCGTCTTGATTCTTTGAAAAAGTATGACAGGGTTTGTATTAACGAAATTGTATAAATGACATTGTGAGTTGAAGCTATATTTTATCAAAGGAAACAATATGGGTATTATTAAATTAATCAAAAACGAAATAGCGATTGTGCGAGAGCGTGATCCGGCGATTCATTCTGCCTGGGAAGTGTTGTTGTATCCGAGTTTTAAGGTTATGTTGCATTATCGTCTGGCGCATAAATTGTATCAGAACAAAATGTATTTTCTGGCAAGATATGTTTCGCAGCGTGCAGTGAGACGTACCGGTATTGAGATTCACCCCGGTGCGGTAATCGGAGAAGGGTTGTTTATTGATCATGGAACCGGAGTGATTATCGGTGAAACCACAATTATCGGGAATAATGTTACACTCTATCAGGGAGTTACGCTTGGTGGTACGGGTAAGGAACATGGGAAGCGTCATCCGACGATTAAGGATAATGTGATGATTAGTGCGGGAGCCAAAGTGCTCGGTTCTTTTACAGTGGGTGAGAATTCCAAAATCGGTGCCGGAAGTGTGGTGCTTGAAGAGGTTCCTCCCAACTGTACCGTTGTTGGTGTTCCCGGTCGTGTGGTGAAACGTGACAATATTGCCATTCCCAGAGAGTCTATGGATCAGGTGCATTTGCCTGACCCGGTGAAAGAGGATATCAATCGTTTGCAGAGTGCCAATGCAACATTGGAAAGACGTTTGCAATTATTGGAAGAAGAGTTGGCAACGCTTCGGAAAGCTGCGAACGGCTGATGAAAAAAAGATAAGAGTATCAGGTAGAAAGACAAAGTTTAATAGTATGAGAAAGGAAGACTGTTTCATATGAAAATTTATAACACATTAAGTAAGCAAAAAGAAGAATTTGTGCCGATTGAAGAGGGAAAAGTGCGTATGTATGTATGCGGACCTACGGTGTATAATCTGATTCATATCGGCAATGCACGTCCGATGATTGTGTTTGATACCGTTCGCAGATATATGGAATATAAGGGAATGGAAGTTAATTATGTATCTAATTTTACGGATGTAGATGACAAAATTATCAAAGCGGCTATTGCTGAGGGTGTGGATGCGAGCGTAATTTCCGAACGCTATATCGAAGAGTGCAAGAAGGATATGCGTGCGCTGAATGTCAAGGAGGCAACAACGCATCCGAAGGCAACTGAGGAAATTCAGGGAATGTTGGATATGATTCAGACTTTGATTCAGAAAGAACATGCCTATGTAGCAGGTGATGGTACGGTCTATTTCCGAACGAGAAGCTTTCAGGAATATGGTAAGCTTTCTCATAAAAATTTGGATGATTTGCAGGGCGGAAACCGTTCTCTCCTTGTGACAGGTGAAGATCAGAAAGAGGATCCGTTGGATTTTGTGCTCTGGAAGCCCAAAAAAGAAGGAGAGCCTGCATGGTGCTCACCCTGGTGCGAAGGTCGTCCGGGCTGGCATATTGAATGTTCCGTTATGAGTAAAAAGTATCTCGGTGAAGAGATTGATATTCATGCCGGCGGAGAAGATTTGGTATTCCCGCATCATGAAAATGAAATAGCGCAAAGTGAGGCCGCAAACGGTAAGATTTTTGCTCGATACTGGATGCACAATGCCTTTTTGAATATTGATAATAAAAAGATGAGTAAGTCTCTCGGTAATTTTTTTACCGTAAGGGATATTGCTGAAAAGTATGATTTACAGGTGCTTCGTTTCTTCATGCTTTCTGCTCATTACAGAAGTCAGCTGAATTTCAGCGCTGAATTGATGGAAGCAGCCAAAAATTCACTGGAACGTGTGCTTACGGCTGCAGAACGTATGCAGGGCTTTGTGAAGAGTGCCAATGACGTTGCCATGAGTGAGGATGAGAGTGCAAAGCTTGCAGAGGCAAAGAATTTCATTGTGAAATTTGAAGCAGCAATGGAAGATGATTTTAATACTGCTGATGCAATCTCAGCTTTATTTGAACTTGTTAAATTTGCAAATACTTCCGTAGATGCTAATAGCAGTGCAGCTTTTGTGAAAGAGGTGTATGCAGTATTTACCCTGATGTCAGATGTACTCGGTATCATTCTTGAAAAGAAAGAAGAAGTACTTGATGAAGAAGTAGAAGCAATGATTCAAGCCCGTCAGGATGCAAGAAAAGCGAAAGATTTTGCAAAAGCAGATGAAATCCGTAATAAATTGTTAGAGATGGGTATTGTTTTGGAAGATACACGTGAGGGTGTTAAATGGAAAAGAGCATGATAGAGCAGATTCGTGAACAGTTTGCGCTAAGGACGGTGGATATCAAAACGTACTCGCCGCTCACACTTGCTTTTATGGGAGACTGCGTTTTTGATCTTTATGTCAGAAGTATTCTTGTCGGAAACGGGAATCGTGGTGTCAATGGTTTACATAAAGATAAAAGCAATCTTGTAAAAGCACAAACACAGGCGGCTATGGCGGAGCAAATGCAGGAGATTCTGACAGAGGAAGAAAAAGAAGTGTATCGCAGAGGGCGAAATGCCAAGACTTCTTCTTCCGCCAAAAATGCAGATATTAGCGACTATCATAAGGCGACAGGGTTTGAAGCTTTGCTTGGTTATTTGTATTTGCAGGGAAAAGAAGACAGATTACTTGAATTGGTCGCTTATGCAATTGAGAACTATCAGAGATAAAGAAAGAGTGAGATTATGGGATATCGTGAGTTTACCATTGAAGGACGAAATGCTGTTATGGAAGCATTCCGTTCCGGAAAGTGTATTGATAAGTTATTTGTTTTAGACGGTTGTCAGGACGGTCCTGTGCTGAGTATCAAAAGAGAGGCCAAAAAGCAGGATACGCTAATTCGATATGTAGATAAAGAGCGTTTGGATCAGCTTTCTGAAACGGGAAAGCATCAGGGTGTCATTGCTTATGCAGCAGCATATGAGTATGCCGAGGTGGAGGAAATTCTTGCATTGGCACGGGAGAAAGAGGAAGAACCTTTTATCTGGTTGCTGGATAATATTGAAGATCCGCATAATTTAGGTGCGATGATTCGTACTGCACATCAGGCGGGAGCTCACGGTGTGATTATCCCCAAAAACAGAGCAGTAGGACTTACGGCTACCGTAGCAAGAACTTCTGCAGGTGCATTGAATTATCTTCCGGTTGCCAAGGTTACCAATCTTGCCAAGACCATTGAAGAATTGAAGAAAGAAGGGTTATGGTTTGTTTGTGCGGATATGGACGGCACTGTTATGTATGATTTAAACCTTACCGGTCCGATTGGTCTTGTGATTGGTAGCGAAGGGGAAGGCGTTGGACGTCTGGTGAAAGAAAAATGTGATTTTGTGGCATCGATACCGATGCATGGTGAGATTGATTCCCTGAATGCATCTGTTGCAGCAGGTGTTTTGGGATATGAAATTGTTAGACAGCGCCTCTATAAGCGTTAGTATATCGCATTCAGGGTTTTAAACGTGTAACGAAAGCTTCAGCATGTTTTCACGGACCGGGTAACTTCAGGAACAAGAAAGGATGGAAGTTTCACATGCAGAACTACAACGACTATACAGATGAGGAACTGATTGAACGTTATCGTGAGGGAGATGAAGCTGCGGCGGACTATCTGATGGAAAAGTATAAGAATCTTGTTCGTAGTAAAGCATCAACGATGTTTATTTTAGGCGGTGATACGCAGGACTTGATTCAGGAAGGTATGATAGGTCTTTTCAAAGCGGTGCGTGATTATGATGCAGGACGAGATGCTTGTTTTTTTACCTTTGCACAGTTGTGTGTGTCCAGAAATATTTTTACTGCGGTTCAAAAGTCCGGGCGAAAAAAGAATGCCCCGTTGAATTATTATGTGTCCATTTACGGGCAGGAAACAACGGATGATACGGGACTTGGAATAGGCAGTATCAAAGATAATCCTGAGAATATTATGATCAGCAAGGAACGCTTAGAACAGGTGGAGCAGGCGATAGAGACAGAATTAAGCAGTCTGGAACGCCAGGTGATAGAACTTCGCATGACCGGAATGGGATATGATGAAATTTCCCGGGTTCTCGGAAGAGACAGCAAATCTGTGGACAATGCGCTACAAAGGATTAAGAGTAAGCTAAGAAAATATATTATGCCTGATTAAGGTTCAAAATCAGAACTTTTATCAATAGATATGATAAGGAAGAGGAGTGAGAAAAATGGTAAAAATCGGTATTATGGGATATGGAAATCTCGGGAGAGGAATTGAATGTGCTTTAAAGCAAAATAATGATATGAAGCTTGTTGCTGTGTTTACACGCCGTAATCCGGACGATGTAAGAATTTTGACGGAAGGTGTAAAAGTTTATTCTGTGGAAGATGTACTTGCGTTAAAGGATGAAATTGACGTGCTTATTCTTTGCGGCGGCAGCGCGACTGATTTACCAAAGCAGACGAAGGAATATGCAAAATATTTTAATGTTATTGATAGTTTTGATACACATGCGATGATTCCTGAGCATTTTGCGAATGTGGATGCCGTGGCAAAAGAGTCTGGTAATATTGCCATGATTTCCTGCGGTTGGGACCCGGGAATGTTCTCACTGAATCGTTTATATGCCGGAGCAGTTTTACCTTCAGGTAAAGATTATACTTTCTGGGGAAAAGGTGTAAGTCAGGGACATTCGGATGCAATCAGACGCATTCAGGGCGTTTTGGATGGAAAACAATACACAATTCCTGTTGATGCAGCCTTAGAAGCTGTAAGAAGTTGTTCCAACCCTGAGCTTACAACGAGACAGAAACATGTAAGAGAATGTTTTGTTGTGGCTGAAGAAGGGGCTGATTTGGCTCGCATAGAGGCCGAGATTAAGAATATGCCTAACTATTTTGCGGATTATGATACAACGGTTCATTTTATTAGTAAAGAAGAGCTTGTAAGGGATCATAGCGGTATTCCGCATGGTGGATTTGTGATTCGCACAGGAAAAACCGGTTGGAATGAGGAGCATAATCATGTGATTGAATACAGTTTGAAGTTAGATTCAAATCCGGAATTTACGGCGTCTGTTATTGTTGCATATGCCAGAGCTGCATATCGCATGAAGCAGGATGGTATAACCGGTTGCAAAACTGTATTTGATGTTGCACCTGCATATTTAAGTCCTTTGAGTGGTGAGGAGCTTAGAAAGAATCTTTTATAAGGGGAACAAATGGGGAAAAGGAATACTAAAATTAAAATTGTATCCAATATGGCACGTATGATAGGTACGTGCCTTTTGGCTTTTTTGTCAGGTCTGTTGATTTTTGTTGCGGGTTATGGTGTATCTTTTCGCTATTTTTGGCTGGATGAATTATCATCTTTGGAAGAAGCATCGTTAACTACGGTTGAGCAGTATAAAAGCAAAGTAGAAGGATATTCTGCCATTGAGGAACTTACATTTCCGTCCTATATGGATATGCAGGCAGGTCGGGCTTTTTTGTCTGATGCGGATACCAGGAGCGATTGCTTGGTCAAAATGAAATGGTTTCATATACTGGAACAGTCGCTTTCTTTCCGAGGAGTGAACAGATTAACACAGTTGGCTCACCGTAATGGATTTGTTTGTTATTTTTCGGATGAATTTCATTCTTACAGAATGGCAATCAAAAGTGTACCATATTTTTTTACGAGTGTATCGGGATTAGAAAAGCGTGAGCCGCAAGACTGGGTAAAGAAAGCTGACCCAGCTTATCCGTACAAAGATGGTGGTTATTTTTTGCAGGAAGAGACAACGTATGGCTATCAGGTTGTTTTTGAAGTATCAAATGAAAAGGCAGCCGGCTTCATGAAATTGGAGTATGATATGGAAAGTCATATGCACAACAGAGTTCTTTATATGGAAAATAAGGAAATTTACAACTATGACAGAGCTCTGGAAACCATTCTTTCTGTTACGGGTAATTATCATCCTGTTACGACTAGAGAAGAAAAACTGATATTAGAGGCGGATGCGTTGCCGGAGAATATTGGGATTGAAACTGTTTTGGAAGGTCATCCGTATGAACTTATGAAATGCAAGTGGAAACATTCCGATGTTTACATTGATAAAATTGGTGTGTATGAATCTACACTTGTTATTAACGGAAGGGAGCTCCCTTTTTCTGTTGTTGTACAGGACACTTTAGCACCCACTGTCTGTGAGAATGAATATATTTTTTTTGAAGGAGATTATGTGGAGGCAAAGTGGCTGGAGCAGAATTGTTTTGAAGATGTATCATTACCGGTTAAAGTGTCATTACAAAATGGAGAAGAAAAATATCTTGTCGATAAGAAAGCAGTACAGGATGGTGTGTTACAAATTCCCCTTACTGTGGAAGATGCAAAAGGAAATAGAACAGTTTGCTGCGTAAATCTGCATGTCTATGATAATGAAGATTTGCCGGAATGGTATCGTTTTTTCATGGATATGGAAGATGAGACTTTGTTGAAGCGGGTTCGGATGGGGGAGCTTGAAGAACTGAAAGAAGAGTATTTGGATGTCGGAGAGGATTATTTGGAGGAAATGCTTTCTGATGCAGTATCCGGTTATAAGAAAGCAATCAGAAAGGATTTAGATATTCAGATTGAAGGGAAAAACTGGTATGGATATGAAATGATGGAATTTTATGCGGGAATAGATTCGTTACCGGATTCGATTCTTGATTCTTATGTTGTAAATAACTGGAAGGTTTCTTTAAAGGATGAGATTCTTTATTTGGGCGAGATGGAATGTGCCGGTATTACATATTATATTGATAATGAGATTGTTATTACGTCATATTATGACGTACCATATTCTTTTCGAGCAACAATAGTACATGAGATGGGGCATTTTGCTGACTGGAAACTTGCGTTTTTGCCGCGAGATGATGAAGAACTGGAAGAGTACATGGCAGATGTCCGTGCAGACATGGGGCTGACAGAAGAACAAGTACAGAAGTGGAGAGAAGAAGGTTGTGATTATGATTCGTACTACTCTGAGTATATGAGTGGAGGGTATCGTAATTATTCTGTTATTTATACGGAAGAATTTTTTGCAGATTCCTTTTATTTTTATTGTGTTTACCCGGAAAAAATGAAATCATTATACCCGTATGTATATCAAAGAATGGAAGAACTGTTTGAAATGAATTAATGTTATCCGTGATTGGGTTATCCTTGCGGGGCATTTTTTGAAGCATAATTTTCAACATAAAAAAAGACTGTTATAAAACAGTCTAAAAAGAAAAGCTGCTGACGGGAATCGGACCCGTGACCTCCGCACTACCAATGCGACGCTCTACCGACTGAGCCACAGCAGCAAGTTTCATGCTTAAGCATGTCACCGAAAGCTATGATACCATAAACAAAATGGGTTTGTCAATGAAAATCTGCAATTAGATGAAAAAATGTAATAGAAAATTCTTGCGTGAAAAGAAATGTCAGAAATATTGAGCTATCTATTGATATGTTACTTTTATTCATGATAAAATCATATAGGATTTATGCGTGTATGCTTTAGATACAAAGCGAAGCATAAATGGAAATAAATATTGGCGAATATCATTTTCGACCGACAGATTGGAGAGCAGATGAAGAGAAGTACGTTAAATGCAATCATGCAAGGTGTTATGATTGTTTTGGTAATTGCTATTATTGTGGTTTCTATTAAATTGATTTTACGACCGGAAGAGGAAGAGATATCAGAAGTGCCGGTTGCGGAACAAACATCTGAGCCGGAAAGTATACCGGAAGTAATATCTGAGGAATCAACGGAGCCGGAAACGTATACCAGAGTTCGTATACTGAAGGATAATATCAATGTTAGAAGCGGACCGGGGACAGAGTACGAACGATTGGGTTCTGCTTATGGTGGGTATGATTTCGAGTTTGTGGAAGAGACGAACGAGGAGTGGACCAAAATAATTTATGATGGCAAAGAGGCATATATTTATTCAGAATATGTAGAAATTGTTGAAATGTATTTGAATGTGGACGGCAAATATATTGATGTACCAAATTAATTTTGGGAAGAATTAAAAAGCCGCCGAACATCCGTAGTGGATTGTTCGGCGGTATTTTTTGTGATAAATTACTGTGCAGCCTGTTGTTGTGCAGCTTGTTGCGCAGCGGCTCTTCTTTGTTCGAGTTCCCACATTTGCTGGTTGATGATTTCCTGGAAATTGGGTTGCAGGAAAAATTCAATATTGTGTGGGCACATATTCGTTGTCGATGCCTGTGCGGTGCTGTACTGAAGAGCCGGATGTTCTACGACCGGTAATTCAGCACTTCCCATTACAGCAAAAGGACAATTCTCACATGCAACAAGACCGCTGTATTCACAAATCAGACCGGCATAATGTACATTACAGGTTTCCGTAGGAACGGTTCCTTGAGCAAAGTACTCTGTTGTAAGTGTATGGTCGCATAATCCGGCAATCGGCAATTTGCCGGAGCGTGAGCAAACCGTTGCTGAAACGATGCCATTTGGCATTGCAAATGATTTGTTCGGTAAATCCTGATGGATTCTGGACATAACCGCTCTCCAAAGAGTTTTGGAAAGATTTTTCTCGCCGGAAGAAGAGAGTTTTTCGTTATTATCATAACCTGTCCATACAGTAGCTGTGTAGTATGGTGTATATCCTGCAAACCATACATCGTTATAATCTGATGTTGTTCCGGTTTTACCGGCAATTGCCATTTGAGAATTGAAATTAACTGAACCACCTGTTCCTTTTGTTACAACATCTACCATGGCATCTGTCAGAAGAAATGCAGTGGTATTCTGGATTACCTGATTTCCTTCCTGAGCTGTTTTGTCAATCAGAACATTTCCCTCGTGATCTACAATCTTGGTATATAAAGTCGGTTTAATATACACACCATTGTTTGCAATGGCTGCATAAGCAGCATTCAGTTCCATATTCGTTACGCCGTAAGTGATTCCTCCCAGTGCGAGAGACTGACCGATATCCGTCAGTACTGTTCCGTCCGAGCGTACTTCACGATCAACAAGTGTTGTAATACCGAAATTCTTCAGATAGTCGAAACCAAGCTGTGGTGTGATAACGGTTAATGTTTTGACAGTGCAAATATTTAGTGACTGCTCAATTGCATAACGCATACTACAAATTCCTTTATAGGAGGAAGCGTTATACCAGTTTGAAACAGGTCTTCCGTTATAGTAATTAAATGGTTGGTCAACCTGAATGTCAGCAAGCGTCATTCCTGCAGTATCGAGGGCAGGTGCAAACGTGGAAATAACTTTGAACGTGGAGCCGGGCTGTCGTTTGGTATTGGTAGCACGGTTTAGGGTGCGGCTGGCAATTTTTGTACCACGACCTCCAATCATTGCAACGATGTATCCTGTGCTTTGATCCTGAATGGTCAGAGATACCTGAGGCTGAACAGTCAGGTTAACATTCTCTGCGCGGACATCATCGCCTTCTTCCATATGAGCCTCTTTATATGCTTCGATTGCTGTATAAGCATCTTCCTGAGTTTTATATAAGAGATTAAAGGAAGGGTTAAGCTCTTTGTAATAAGCCTGATACATCTCAGTACTATGATTCTCTAAATCGCCATTTTTCTTTTCGATGGTAAGTGCGTAATTTAAAAGCCATTCAGCTCCTTCGGGATAATTTTCTTCATTAGAAAATACCTCATTACAAATTGCCTGAATCTGAGGATCCTGTGTTGTAAAAATACTTAAGCCGCCGGAGTAGAGCAGACGATAAGCAGTCTGGGAATCATATCCGCAGATGTTTTGTAAATCTTCTGTAACCTGATCCGTTAATTCGTCTACAAAGTATGTATAGACAGAATTGGTATCGGTTTCTTCGTTTACCAGCTGAATTCTGGAATATACGTCATCGGCCATTGCAATATCGAATTCTTCCTGTGTGATGTAGCCCTGGTCTTTCATATTTTTCAGAGCTTTTTCACGACGTTCGGCATTTTTATCAGGGTGAGAAATCGGATTCAATCGGGACGGATTCTGTGTAATTCCGGCCAAAACCGCACATTCTGATAAAGTTAACTGATATACGGGTTTGCCAAAATAACGCATGGAAGCTGCCTGTACACCGAGTGTGTTCTGTCCTAAGTTGATAGAATTCATATATAGTTCCAAAATTTCTTCTTTGGATAACTGCTTTTCTAACTCGATTGCAAGGTACTGTTCCTGAATCTTACGTTTCACTTTTTCCATGTCATCTTCTTCGGTGACCCAGCCTTCAAAAACGTTGTTTTTTAATAACTGCTGGGTAATGGTACTTGCACCCTGACTGAAGTGACCGCTTGTAATGCCTTCAACACCGGCACGGATAATACCTTTGATGTCAATACCGTTATGTGTGTAAAAACGTTCATCTTCCAATGCAACGAATGCATCTGCAAGATCCTGGGGAATTTTATCCATGGATACATAACTGCGGTTGGAATTCTGCGCTACAAGTTTGGTCATTTCATGACCTTCACAGTCGTAAACCACCGTTGCGTATCCTACAGGTACAACATCCAGTGTTGATATATCGGGTGCAGAACTTAAAATTCCTTTGAACATACCAAGACCGGTGCAACATAACAGAATGAATCCTGTGATTGCTGCAAGGAAAATTGTTTTCAGAAAGAATACACTGCCCATTTTTTTGATTTTTTTGTCTTTTGAATTGAGTGCCGCCTGTTTTCGTTTGACACCTTTAATTCCATAGTTCATTTTTCATCCTCCTCACGAACACAAATATTATACCAAAAATGAAATGGTAAATAAAGGTTTTTCTTTATTGTTCACATTTTTACCTTACAATATTCAATATTCTTCACACATTTTGAGTATTCTGTGTTACAATGAAAAGGATGCAAAGGAGACATTTTATGAAAGTTTTGATGAAACCGGGAACTGCCGAAGTGGTAGAAAAGAAATCCCGATTTATTGCTTCTATGGCCAGCGTGGAAACCCCGGAAGAGGCAATTGCATTTATAGAATCGGTAAAAAAGAAATATTGGGATGCCAGACATAATTGTAGTGCCTATGTAATCGGGAAGGACGGAGAATATACCAGATGCAATGATGATGGCGAACCGGCGCAGACTGCAGGACTTCCTATGTTAGAGGTACTTTTGCATTCTGAAGTGCGTAACATAGTTGTTGTGGTAACAAGGTATTTTGGAGGAACACTTCTTGGAACCGGCGGACTGATTCGGGCATATGGACAGACTGTAAAAGAGGCATTGGCTAACAGTGAAATAGGAGAAGAAGTAAAAGGTGTTATGTTAACCATAAAGACGGAATATACTTTACTGGGAAAAATCCAGCATATTCTGGCTAAAAACGGAATTGAGATTATGGAGACCGTTTATGAAGAAAATGTTATGTTAACTATTCGCGTGCGAACGGATTTGGTTGACACGATTGAAAATGAGTTAGTGACCGTAACCTGCGGGAAACTGGAAGTGGCTGACAGGCAGGAATGCTTTTATTTATTGAAAGAATAAGTAGTATGATGAATCAGGAAGGATGAAATAAACAATGAGTTACGCTGATCAGATTTTTATTAATATGTGTAAGGATATTCTTGAGAACGGAACCAGTACGGAAGGAGAAAAAGTCAGACCGAAATGGGAGGACGGAACAAGTGCCTATACGATTAAAAAATTCGGTGTAGTGAACCGTTATGATTTGTCGAAGGAGTTTCCGCTGATTACGTTACGTAAAACGGCGTTGAAATCCGCAACCGATGAGATGCTTTGGATTTGGCAGCAAAAGTCTAATAATATCAATGATTTGCACAGTCATATCTGGGATGAATGGGCAGATGAGAATGGCTCAATCGGTAAAGCATACGGTTATCAGATGAGTGTAAAGCACAAATATAAAGAAGGAATGATGGATCAGGTTGATCGTGTGATTTATGACCTGAAGAATAATCCATTCAGCAGACGTATTATGACAAATATTTATGTACATCAGGATTTGAGTGAAATGAATCTTTATCCCTGTGCATACAGTATGACGTTTAACGTAACCCAGAAATCCGGAGAAGAACGTTTGACATTGAATGCTATTTTGAATCAACGTTCACAGGATGTTCTGGCTGCGAATAATTGGAATGTGGTGCAGTATTCTGTTTTACTTCATATGCTGGCTCAGGTTTGTGATATGAATGTGGGCGAATTGGTTCATGTGATTGCAGACGCTCATATTTATGACAGACACGTGCCTGTCATTAAAGAACTGATTGAAAGACCGGTGTATGATGCTCCCACATTCTGGCTGAATCCGGAGATAAAGGACTTTTATAAATTTACGAGAGATGACGTAAAAGTTGAAAATTATGTAACAGGACCTCAGATTACCAATATTCCGATTGCAATCTAGTGTTTAAGGAGAGATTTTGTGAAAGAGAAGACCGCAGTTTCAATCATTGGGAATCTAAAAGCCGGTACTCATACGATAGAAGATGTGATTGGCTATGCAAAGGAAAACTATAAGGCGGTTGAAGTAGACGTCTAGTGGAAATTCTTAGCAGATAGTATCTGAAGAAAGATAAAGGAGAGATAAAATGAAAATATTAGTGGCAGTGGATGAAAATTGGGGAATCGGAAAGAACAATGATTTGTTAATACGAATTCCGGCAGATCAGAAAATGTTCCGTCAGATGACAACCGGTAATGTTATTATAATCGGCAGAAAGACACTCGATTCTTTTCCGAACGGGGCGCCATTGAAAGATAGGGTAAATATCGTTCTTACCAAATCGGAGCGCGAAAAAAAGGGAGATGAAATATTGTTACATAGCGTTGAAGACGTGTTGGCCGAAGTGAAAAAGTATAACGACAAAGAGATTTATGTTGCAGGCGGTGAGAGCATCTATAAGCAGTTTTTACCATATTGCAAAACTGCTTATGTAACAAAGATAGACCGAAAATATGAGGCGGATGTGTGCTTTCCGAATCTGGATGAAGATCCTGAATGGGAACTTGTAGAAACGAGTGAGGAACAGATTTATTTTGATACAACGTATCATTTCCTTACCTATGAAAGAAAGCAGGGTTAAAAAACAACCTTGTTACGTCCTGATGTTTTACCTTGATAAAGTTTGCTGTCGGCCTTGGCAATGGTTGCTTCTACGCCGATAATCTGAGAAAATTCCTCTAATCCGAAGGTCATGGTGATTTTAAGGCTGTGGTCTTTGTAGAGGAATTTCTTTTTTTCTATTTGCATACGCAAAGATTCCAAAATGATATAAGCCTGTTTTCCGTTCATTCCCTCGAAACAAAAGAGGAATTCTTCGCCCCCCCAGCGTGCGGCACGTCCTCGTCCGCGCATGGTTGTTTTGAACATATCTGCAATAGAAGTAAGAATAAAGTCACCGGCATCATGTCCGTAGCTGTCGTTAATATGTTTGAAAAAATCAACATCTGCAATTGCAATGCAGAAGGGTTTTCCGTTGCGGTTGAACTCATAAATCAGGGTTTGTAAATGTTCGTTCATGTTACGACGGTTCGGTAGTCCGGTTAACGTATCCTGTGATGCCATTGTAAGCAGTTTGGCATTGATTTTACGCAGTTTATTTTCGGCCTGATTAAATTTGGTACAAAAACAGTATGCAATTACAAAGAAAATCAGACAATAAAAGCAGGTTTGAAAAGTTTGAAACAAAAATGAGAAAATAGTAGTGAATTCCTGATTTTTCTCGGTAAGGTGAGTTAAAACAGAAAGACATGCAAAAGAAATAATCTGAAATCCGGAAAATCTCAGTTTATTTCGCATTGTGATATTGATATCAAAAAAAATGACAGTAATCGGAATAATCATACTCCATTGAAAATTGGTTTCCCAACCGGATATCAATGTGAGTGATATCGTCGAAAAAAACAAGGTTCCGTGGAACAGTAACAGGGCTTTTCGGGTAAGATTACCGTATGTATATATAAAAGCGATACACAAAAGACCGCAAAAAAGCAATGTAAATACACTTAAAGAGTAATAAGAAAGTACAGTAAGAAAAATGCCTGATATCAGATAATAAACCATATATGATATACAGAGAAAACGAAGAAGGATGGCTAATTCTTTGGTTTCCTGTTCGTTGGTAACGTCTTTTAAAAGGAAAGATTTAGTTTTTCGGAACAGTTCTTTCAAGTCAATAACCTCCTTAATTGGATTTCGTCAGATTTTTTTATATTTTACCATAGTTTGTCAGATAGTTCCATAAATTTGTAAAAAAACAAAATGAAAATATATCAGAAAATAGAACTGTTGGATAGATTGTGAGTTGACATTTTTTTGGATAAGCATATAATAAAGAAGAAAAAATGCACTTTGTTATGCATGAGAAGAAAGAAGGGAGAACGCTATGAATATCAGATATGAATTAGCAAAAACACCAAAACAAAAACCGTCAGCAGACAATCCCTTAACATTCGGAACTATTTTTACGGATCATATGTTCGTGATGGATTATAATCCGACGGATGGCTGGCATGATGCAAGAGTCGTTCCTTACGGACCGCTTTCTTTAGAGCCTTCCGCAATGGTATTTCATTATGGACAGGAAATGTTTGAAGGTATGAAGGCATATAAGTCTGAGGAGGGAAAAGTCCTTTTATTCCGCCCGGACAAGAATATTGAAAGAGCCAATAATACAAATGAAAGAATTTGTATTCCCAAAATTCCGGAAGAAGACTTCCTTGAAGCAATTAAGGCGGTTGTTAAAACAGATAGTGACTGGATTCCTACCAAGCCCGGAACCTCTCTTTATATCAGACCGTTTATTATTGCAACAGATCCGTTCCTTGGAGTACGTCCTTCTTCAACATATAAGTTTATTATTATTCTTTCACCTGTTGGTGCATACTATCCGGAAGGATTGAATCCTGTTAAGATCTGGATTGAGGATGAATATGTTCGTGCTGTTCGCGGCGGACTCGGAGAAGCCAAGGCAGGTGCAAATTATGTTGCAAGCTTAAAGGCTCAGGTTAAGGCACATGATGAGGGATATTCTCAGGTATTGTGGTTAGACGGCGTAGAGCGTAAGTATATTGAAGAAGTTGGCGCTATGAATATCTTCTTTAAGATTAACGGAACTGTGGTAACTCCTGCATTAAACGGAAGTATTTTACCCGGTGTAACCAGAAGAAGCTGTATCGAATTGTGTCAGTCATGGGGTTATCCTGTAGAAGAAAGAAAGATTTCTGCAGATGAGCTTTTTGAAGCGGCACAGAACGGAACCTTAGAGGAAGTGTGGGGAACCGGTACTGCAGCTGTTATTTCACCGGTTGGTCATTTGCGTAAAGGTGATGAAGTTGTTCAGATTCAGGATGGCGGCATTGGCGAATTAAGCCAGAAGCTTTATGATACCGTAACAGGAATCCAGCTTGGTAAGATTGAAGGTCCTGAAGGATGGGTTGTTGTCGTAGACTAAAGTTTTCATATTAAATTAGGAATAGAGTAATTATGTAGATTGTGTGAAGCATTTGTTTCACACAATCTTTTTTGTTGAATATATTCGAAAAATGTAGTATTATGTCAATAATTGGTGAGAGGGCAGCCAAAAACGATAGGTTCATCTATTGAATTTGCTTATGAAACAGGAAGTATGACAGGCGCATACAAATTTGTATTATTAAAAAAATTGCAAAAGAGGCTCGAAAATTTGAGCGTAAAAACCGGAATATCACAAGTAATCGGAGAATATAATATTATTACGTGATAGAAAAAATTCTTTTGCGATAGTAGAGCAAAGAAGGGAGAACTTAAAAATGACAGATAAGGTAATTGAGAACAATCAAGTGGTAATTATGGGAGAAATCATCAGCGAATTTACTTTCAGCCATGAGATTTACGGAGAGGGATTTTATTTGGTGGATGTGCTTGTTCCGCGATTGAGTGAAGCATCAGATGTAATTCCTCTTATGGTTTCGGAGCGTCTATTGGATGTGAAACAGGATTACATCGGACAAAAAATTTCCGTTGCCGGACAGTTTCGTTCTTACAACAGACATGATGAGATGAAAAATAAGCTTGTCTTATCAGTGTTTGTAAGAGAAATTGATTTTATTGATGAAATCGGTGAAAGCAGTAAAACGAATCAAATTTTTTTGGATGGATACATATGTAAAGCACCGGTTTATAGAAAAACACCTCTCGGACGCGAGATTGCAGATGTTTTGCTTGCTGTGAATCGTCCGTATGGTAAGTCGGATTATATTCCGTGTATCTGCTGGGGAAGAAATGCCCACTATTCCTCTGAATTTGAAGTCGGAACAAGATGTACAGTCTGGGGAAGAATTCAAAGTCGTGAGTATATGAAAAAAATTTCAGAAACGGATGCAGAAAAGAGAATTGCTTATGAAGTGTCCGTAAGTAAGCTGGAAAGAATAGAAGAATAGTTTTTTTATAACACTGTGCGTTGACATTCTCAATGCACGGTGTTATGATTATACGCAGAAATTTGTCTTTTACATATGAAAGATAGACGGATTAGGAGGGACTTTTATGTCAGTTTTTACAGGCGCAGGTGTTGCGATTGTTACCCCGTTTAAGGCAAACGGTGAGGTTGATTACGAGAAATTTGCCAAAAATATCGAAGTTCAGGTAGCGGGTAAGACAGATGCCATTATTGTATGCGGTACAACCGGTGAAGCATCTACATTAACCCATGAAGAACATTTGGATGTTATAGAGTTCTGTGTCAAGCAGGTTGCCGGAAGAATTCCGGTTATTGCAGGAACAGGTTCAAACTGTACCGAAACTGCAATTTATCTTACACAGGAAGCTGAGAAACGTGGTGCGGATGCAGTTCTTGTTGTTGCTCCATATTATAACAAGGCAACCCAGAAAGGTCTCTTTGAACATTTTAAGGCTGTTGCGGATTCCGTTAAGATTCCCGTTATTCTTTACAATATTCCGGGAAGAACCGGCGTGAATGTATTGCCGGCTACAACAGTTAAGCTCTGTAAAGAGGTTCCGAATATTGTCGGCGTGAAGGAAGCAACAGGAGATTTGTCTCAGACAGCCAGACTTCTCCAAATGGCGGATGGTTGTGTTGATGTTTACTGTGGTGATGATATTCAGATTCTTCCCTTTATGTCATTAGGTGCTAAAGGTGTTATTTCAGTATTATCCAATATTGCACCTGAGCAGACGCATGAGTTGTGTCAGAATTATCTTGACGGCAACCTTGAAAAAGCTCGCAAGATGCAGTTGGAGGCGGTTCCTTTGATTGATGCATTGTTCATTGAAGTTAATCCGATTCCGGTTAAGAAAGCCATGAATCTTATGGGCGATAACGGTGGTTATTACAGACGTCCGCTTACTGAAATGGATGAAGCAAATGCAGCTGTACTCGAAGCAGAAATGAAGAAGTATGGTTTGCTGTAGGATTTGAGAGCTGATATAGAATCAAAGGCAGAGTGTTACTCTGCCTTTTTCTGAAATTGCTTGTAAATAAGAAGAACGTATGGAGGTACAGGAAATGGTTAAAGTGATAATGCACGGATGTAACGGTAAAATGGGGCAGGTTATTACCCGTTTGATCGAGCAGGATAAAGAGGTTGAAATTGTAGCAGGTATAGATTTGTATGATGGGATTACAAATTCATATCCTGTATTCAAATCCGTTAAGGATTGTAATGTAGAAGCAGATGTTATTATCGATTTTGCATCCTCAGTAGCTGTAGATGCATTGTTGGATTATTGCGTGGAGCGTAAAGTGCCGGTGGTACTTTGCACAACAGGTCTGAGTGAGGATCAAATCGTTAAGGTAGAGGAAGCATCTAAAAAAGTTGCGATTCTTAAGTCTGCCAATATGTCCTTGGGCGTGAATCTTTTATTTAAACTTTTGAAAGAGGCAGCCGGAACACTTGCACCGGCAGGTTTTGATATTGAAGTGGTTGAGAAACATCATAATTTGAAAAAAGATGCCCCGAGCGGAACGGCTTTGGCACTTGCAGATGCTATCAATGAAGAGTTGGACAATCGCTATGAATACGTGTATGACCGTAGCCGGAGAAGAGAAGCAAGAAGTGAAAATGAAATCGGTATTTCAGCAGTACGCGGTGGTACGATTGTTGGAGAACATGATGTTATTTTTGCGGGAGAAGATGAGGTAATTACTTTTACACATACAGCATATTCCAAGGCGATTTTTGGAAAAGGTGCCGTTCAGGCAGCGAAATTCCTGAAAGGAAAAGGTGCCGGTCTTTATAATATGCAGGATGTGATTGAGGCATAGGATATAACAATGTGATAAATAGTGTATATAGGGGGCCGAAATGGAATTCAGACCATGTATAGATATTCATAACGGAAAAGTGAAACAAATTGTGGGAAGCAGCTTGCGTGATACCAACGATCAGGCAATTGAGAATTTTGTATCGGATAAGGACTCCGCATATTATGCCAAGTTATATCAGAAATACGGATTGAAAGGCGGACATATCATTCTGTTAAACGGTAAAGACAGTCCGTATTATGCAGATACAAAGAAACTTGCAACGGATGCCTTACAAGCATATCCTAAGGGGATGCAGATTGGTGGTGGCGTGCATGACGGAAATGCGCGTGAATACATTGAGGCTGGCGCGTCACATGTAATTGTTACATCTTATTTGTTTGAACAGGGCAAATTGTCACGTGATAAAATGCGAAAGCTTGCGGATGCGGTGGGTAAGGAACATGTTGTTTTTGACTTAAGCTGTAAGCGAACCGAAGAAGGTTATTGTATTATGACTGACAGGTGGCAGACGTATACGGGAACTTATCTGACGTTGGAGCTTTTGCGCGAACTGGAAGAATATTGTGATGAATATCTGATTCATGCAGTAAACGTGGAGGGCAAGTCTGAGGGTATTGAAAAGGATTTGGTTGCTATGCTTGGTGAATATGATGGCAATGCGATAACTTATGCGGGTGGAATTCATGCGTATGAAGATTTGGAAGATTTGTATCGTACGGGAAAAGGCCGAATTCACGCAACAATAGGAAGCGCCCTGGATTTGTTTGGAGGACCGCTTTCCTTTGAGGAACTGGTTGAATATTTTAATAGAAAATAAAAGCGTTAGAGCGAAAAATATTAAGAAGTAAGATACTGACAATGAAAAAGGAGTATTGCTTATTATAGGCAATACTCCTTTTGAATCATCATGCGTATGAACGTAATGTTCGTTAATCTGTTAATACAATACTGCTTCTCTTTAAATAAATATATTTAAGAAAAAGGCACATCGATAAAACTGATTAATTATAACTTGGTTACGTTTACAGCCTGGGGTCCTTTTTCGCCGTTAACTACTTCGAATTCAACAGCTGCGCCTTCTTCCAAAGACTTGAAACCTTCCATGTTGAGTCCTGAGTAGTGTACGAATACATCATTTCCTGATTCGTCAGAAATGAATCCGTAACCCTTCTGATTGTTAAACCATTTAACTGTA
>JAZSCW010000036.1:0-21569 GCA_045530835.1 Lachnospiraceae bacterium
CGTAAAAAAGGAGAACATGTTGCATCATGTTCTCCTTTTTTCCTAGGTGGAGCGAGTTTACCGGAAGCGGCAAAAATGGAACCTTTTCCAATGTTAGATATTCTTTCATTGTATAACCGGAATAAAAAGCCCCCCTGTGCATCGCGGCCCCCAAAACCTCACTATTGCTCCATATGTCTTCCGAGAAACCCGGCTGCAGTATGTGCAATTTTCAATTCCGAGGGACCAAATTTTTCCTTCCTGTCTTTTGCAAGAAGTGCCACGGAACCAATTACATCACCTTCACTGATAATGGGGGCAATTACCTGCTGTTCAAAGTCATCTTCTTCTGCTGAAAGCGGCACGAATCCTTTCTCACCACGTGCTGCCACGCGGCTGTCTCTGTCTTCCATCAGTTTTTCCATCTCTCGGCTAACACTTTTACCGATTAAATCCCTTTTGCCGGCTCCTGCAATAGCAATGAAACTGTCTCTGTCTGAGATTGCTGCAATCTGTCCCGTCGACTGCGCCATGGCATCTGCAAACTGCTTGGCAAATTCCTTAAGCTCTCCCATCGGAGAATACTTTTTCAGAATGATTTCGCCTTCACGGTCAGTATATATTTCCAAAGGGTCTCCCTCTCTGATTCGCAGCGTTCTTCTGATTTCCTTCGGCACAACCACTCTGCCGAGATCGTCGATACGACGCACAATACCTGTTGCTTTCATATAAAAAACTCCTCCATTCACATTTCTAGTGGTAAAACTAGTATTTGTAAACAGAGGAATTTTATACCTAATCTCCGTAAGTATATATTCCGGTAATATAACATTTAGAAAAAGCCTCTTTTATCAATAACCTGATGTGTCACATTGTCATATACCACAACCGTTAATCCGTTATAAGCGCAACCCTGCGCTTCGCCGTTTATCTGAATCTGGTCTAAACTGCTTGAATTATTTTCCATCCACAATACGTTGAATTCACTTAATTCCCTCATATAGGAACCGGTTTTCGTACTATCCATGTAATAAACACAGGTTCCGTTCTCGTAAATCCATTTACCGCCCATCTCATATTCGTCCCATGGAATTCCGAACGCTTCCGCTACCGCCTGCAACCCCAGTGTAGACTCCTTATAGATACCGTCTAAAGACAGGATTACGGTCATGTCCTCATCAAATGCGGCAACCTTATTCACGTACTCTTTCCAGTCTTTGGCTTTCTTTAAGTCATACGCATAGTCCATATGCTCCAGCCACTTAGAATTCTCATCCCATAAGTAATATGCCGCATCACCGCGATGGTCGGTCAGCTGATTATTGTTCACCAGATATTCTCCGAAATAAGCTGTCACCTTATCTGCGCCGAATCTGTTCATATGGGAATGATCACAAAAATCATTGGCATAATCCAACTTGATTTGTGCGGATAACATGTTAAAATCCAAAATTTCCACCCCATAATCCGTCAAATATTCATACGCACCGTTTAGAATCTTTTGCTCACCGGCATCCAGATACATTGGCGCCAAAAAAGCCACCAGTTTGAAATCTTCCTGTTCTGAAAGCTGAATGAAACCATCCAGCCAGGCTTTGCCGCTTTCCGACAAAGGAACACTCTCCGTGCAGGCAAGCGCATCCTGCGGATAATAACTCTCACAAACCTCATACGTCGGAAGGAACCCACGGCCATAGATACTTGGTTCATATTGCAGGAAATCATGCTTCGTCAGCTCCTTATAGCGTGTATGAATAATAGGCCAGCGCAGAATATAATCCATCCGTTCCTCTTTGTCTATATAGTCACACACGAGTTCCACCGAATTCATGGACGTCTTCATGGAAAGCATATTACGATACACATTGCCAAGCACATCCTGTTTCTCATATAACAGCCCGTAAAGGTCCACACAAACCACTTTCGGAGACTGGGTCTTTAACACTTCTTTCAGCGTATGAAAAGTCGAATCACGGTCCTGACCGGAAACTGCCATATCAAAAGCGCTGATACCATATTCATCCCATAAAAGCGCAGGATTAATGCCACAGTATACATGACTGCTGCCCAGAAAGACCACATCCATCAAGTTCTCTTCTGTAGCATAAAGCTGCTGCGTAGACGATAAATAATCGCCGGAAGTATCCTTCCAGGAAAGAATCCTGTAGGTTCCCATCACAGCTATCACCAATATTAAGATAAAAGATATAATACGAATTACTTTTTTCATATGTAACACCTACAGATTAAAAGTCAAAATAGATAAATTGCGTGGAGTCAAAATTCACGCCATATTCACCAAATACCAAAACAGCAAGAATCATACCTACGAGAACAATCCAACGAAACCATAAATTCTGCTTCATAAGGAATTCTGCAACCGTTAAATTTTGTCGGTATTTGATCACATCAACCAGCAAAAGAGAAACCAATGCAAGCACCAGAATATTCAGCTCCATGCTTTCCAATCCGAGTGTTAACAGACTCTCATCAAAAATTACCCACGGATTCCACCTCGTAAACATTCTTTTGATATAGGAAACCGCGCCTGTCAGGCTTTCAGCCCGGAAAAAAATCCATGCAAATACAGTCAGGGCAAATGTAATCATAATCTGTCCGAATTTAAAGCTGAAAACCTCTGTATCGATATGAAGCATTTTCACAAGCTTCTCCCGGACAGGCTTTAACAAATCTCCCAAAATCTGGTACAGACCATGAAGTCCTCCCCACACAATATAACTCCATGCAGCACCATGCCATAATCCGCTGACAAGAAATGTAATCATAAGATTGACGTATTTTCTGAACTTAGAGCATCTGCTTCCACCCAGCGGAATATATAGATAATCGCGAAACCAGGTGCTTAAAGAAATATGCCATCTGCGCCAGAAATCCTGAATGCTTGTCGCAAAATAAGGCACATTGAAATTCTCCATCAAATCAAATCCCATAACCCCGGCAGCACCGATTGCAATAGTGGAATAGCCGCCAAAATCACAATAAATCTGAAATGCAAAAGCAACTGCACCCAGAATCAACTCAACCGTTCCATACATATTGCATTTATCAAAAACATTGTCTACCAGAATAGACAGACGGTCAGCAATAACCATTTTTTGAAACAAACCCCAGACCATCAAAATAAGCCCGGATACAATTCTGTCATAATTCCATACTTTAATATCCGGCATATTTTTGACCTGTGAAAGCAAATTCTTGGAACGTTCAATCGGTCCGGCCACCAGCTGCGGAAAAAACGAAACAAACAAAGCATAGCGGAGCGGATTTTTTTCAGCTTCAACATCGCCTCTGTAAACATCAACCGTATAACTTAATGCCTGGAACGTATAAAAAGAAATTCCCACCGGCAGCAAAATATCAAACGGATTGTTAATCACCTCAACATTAATATGTGTCAGTATCCGATTCACATTATCCAGCGCAAAGTCAAAATATTTAAAGAAAAACAAAATCCCCAGATTGCTGACAAAACTCGCTGCCACCGTGGCATGTTTGACCCACTTAGCCTTGCATTTACTCAGAAGCAAACCGCTTATCCAGGTTATCAAAGTCGATATGGCAATCAAAAGAGCATATTTGGCATTCCAGCACATGTAAAAATAGTAACTCGAAATCAACAGCCAGATATATCGAACTTTTTTAGGAATGATAAAATATATTAATACTACAACAGGAAAAAAAATTAAAAAATCAAAGGAATTAAACAGCATCTTTTTCTCACTTCTTATTCATTGTATATTCGCCTCATTATCGATAACGGTAACTTTCCCAATTGGCAAGGAATACCAATCCGTCTTCATCTTCAATAACCAGTCCGTCTGCTATCAAAGCATTCACCAATCTGGCTGTTTCCTCCAAACCATAGGCATTTCCGCCTTGAAAAACCGTTTCCTTTGGTGCCTTGTAACAGCCCCGGGTTTTCTTCTGAAATGCAATCATTTCACCATATACCCTCTGTTTTCTGTAATAATCAAATACCGGATCATGCGGTACTTCCAAATTATACTCTGCACAGAATTTGCAAAGCAGCTGATATTGTGCATTTGCCTCCGGCTGCCCCCATGCACCGATAATCACATTATACTCACTGATTGGCGTATAGATTTCTTCCAATGCCACTGTAAGCTCCTGCGCAGACACACCACTTTCTGCCTTGCTTTTCAATGCATCCAAATCCACGCGAAACTGCGCAAAATCACGAATCTGAACCAGATGCGGAAGAATTAAGGAAAGCAAATCCGATGTAGAAATTGCAAGCGGAATGCTACCTTCTTCCAAAGGAGCCTCTATCATTTTTTCAAGCTTTGGAATTGCTGTATCGCATCGCGTTAACAAGTCCTGTGCAGGATACTTATCGCCGGTGCGCAAATACTCCGGATAACCATATTTGAACTCGTTCCAGCTGTCACCGGTTCTTGCATCCTGAATAATATTTAACACTTCAAGCAAATCTTTGGCATATTCCTTACCAACCACACGAACCGCACACTCTTCCAAAACCATCTGCTCATCCAAATCGGGATTCTGCAAAAGATGTCCTGATACATACAGAGAAAAAAGATTCAACATATGATACGAATCCATCTCACTCCAATACATGGGTTTTACCATATCATCAAGCGTTCTTGCGTATCCATAACTTTGAGAAATCAAATTCGCATTCACATTCATTTCTGCAATCTGGTCAATCTCCATTTCACACAGATTCCATGACCAAACGCCTACTTTTAGCCCTAAATCACGGGCATACTGCCTGAAATTTCTCATTTCCTGCAATTCTTCCTCGTTATGCGGAATGGTAGAATACACCGTCACATCTTCACCCGTAAATGCCTTCATGGCCTCTAAATCAATCTGCTGCGTATAACAATTCACGCCAAAATCGATATCGGGATTTTTTTCACGACACATTTCCCGGAACATATTTGCATAAAATCCAATATCTCCGCTGTCAGGAACACAGCCCGGGTCGTTGAAATGCATAATCACCCTGTCACTGCAATCCGCCAGCTCCGCATAAATTGTGTAATACTTTTCAAAGGTTGCAACAGCCTCAGGACACTCTCTGGAATAGGCTGCCGCATAATAGTCATGATACACAACAGTATCATCTACCCAGCCGTATCCGTTAAATTCCGCGCCCCAGACCCAAAGAGTAAATTTCATTCCCAGCGAATGCGCCGCATCTGCCATAAATCGCAAGCGTTGATGCACAAACTCATAACCGCTGTATCCTGCCCAGGCCGAGCACATATCAGTCACCTGAATTCCGGTGAACCCACACTGTTTCATCATCTTGACATATTTATATAACTGTTCATCAGAATAGGATAAAATATCACATTTCAAAGATACATTATCATCAGAAAAAATCCCTCTTGCATCATCTGTTTTCCATAAACACACAATTGGTTCACGCTCCGGCATCCATGGCTCCTCTACTGTCATAACTTCATCAGGAATACAAATGGTGCCGGTTGTTTGTAAAAGATATTCTCTCTCTTCACCCGCAAAAGCATATCCGAGATAGGTGTTTGCAAATACATACACTGCACTTGACAACTCATTCTTTTGGGGCGAGCAGATAGTAATATTTCCATCGGTAATTTCGATTTGAATCGCTGTCAGATTGTCATTAACGGAAAGTTCAATATATTTTCCGTCAGGCACCTTCTGAGAGACCTGTAATGCTGCACCACAAATATTCTGAATATAGCGTTGTAAAAGCATCGCCTGCTCCTTAGCAGAAGAGTTACTAACTATTACGTACTCACTTAATGGCACTTCCCCTACCAAAACTTCAACAGACGCTTTAAGTTCTGATTGTATTGAAATCACTTCTTTCTCACAACCTGTTAACAACATTACATGCACCAGCAGAAAAGCCCCTGCCAGCATAACCAAAACTGACTTTCCTTTTTGTCTCATAAACTGTCCGCGTGACCTGGGAATCCCCAACTCATTTGCGACTCCTTTCTCCCCGATATACGCAAAACTACTCTACGCATATTCTATATGTTCTTTTACGGTTTGTTCCATCCGTCGTATATATCGTAACTTTGTAGACACCTTTTTTGTTTCCGATGAGATAAAATTTGGAATCATGGATAGGTGAAAATCCGAGTCCCTCTTTATTAATCATCACACGAACGGAATCATGATAAACATCCCCTTCACCGGACGCAAAACACTCAATATAATAAAGTGAAGATTCTCCTTCTTTGATTGTATTCTTACCACCTAGCGTAATCTCCTTGGGCACACATGTGGCATAAAGATATATCGTGGCAAAAACACCACTTCCATCCATCGTCTTCGCATAAACAGAGGAGGTACCGGAACTTGATTTTGCCGTTACTTTTCCTTTGGCATTAACCGAGATATTCTCAGGTCTGGTCGAAGACCACTCGATTTTTTTGGATTCTGCAGAAAGCGGGCCGTATCCATCTTCAAAGGTAACCTTTAACTGCATACTCTTTCCTTTTGCCAGATTTTCTGAGCGGTCTTTTGGCACGGACACCCACATATTTGAAGGCGGATTAATGACCTTTACCTTGCAGATTGTCTTCTTCGCGGTTCCGTCTGTGGTTTTGACCGTGACTTTAACAGTTCCGCATCCCTTGCCGGTCGCCTTCATATAAATCTCATTGTTTCCTGTCTTAGTTACTTCCAAAAGTTCAGGATCACTGCTTGTCACTTCCCAATTATCCGTTCCGCTTCCTGAAATACTAAGATACACATAACGGTGTGTCTTTGCACCATAATTATTCTTCACACGAAAAACATTGACCTTAGTTTCCTTAAAAACTATTTTGGTTATCTTTGAGGAAACAACCGTAACTGTAGTATTTGATACAAGTGCACTTCCGTCTTTGGTTTTTGCTTCAATCGTATATTCCCCAAGTACTGCCTTAGAAGTTGCACTCACCTTACCATTTTTGACCGTCACTCCCTTGTTGGCAGGTGTGACACTCCATGTAAGCTTTTTATTTGTAGTCTCTACCGGTAATACTTCTGACTGAATTGTAATGGTTTTCCCTCTTGCCAATTCACGCGCCGTATCCGTGGTGAGAGAAGTCGCTTTTATTACCACTTCAACAGGAATGGTGATTTTTTTGCCACTACCATCCTCTGCTATACCAATAATTTTTGTTGCGCCTTTCTGCAGTCCCAGAATCTTCACTTCACCATCAGAGCATATAACATCTGCCACTTTACTGTTAGCACTATACCAACGCAACTCATCCGGTGAGGCAGTTGTCTTATCCTTCTTTGTCACAGTGATTTCAACTTTGGCGAATGTGGTTTTGTTCACATAAACCGTACCCGGAACAGTTTGTTTAATGGATGTAATCGGATTCTCACACGTTTGCGTCACCGTTATCTTATAAAAACCTTTGACATACGTACCATCCTTTGCCGTTGCACGAATGGTATATACTCCTTCCGACGCCCGTTTGGATACCTTCACCACACCATTTTGGACGGTAACACCTTCACCGGCCGGTGAAATGGTCCAGCTAAGTTTCTTATTTGCAGCATGTATCGGTTCAATCGTCGCTTTCAAGGTTACTGTTTGTCCCGGCGAAAGAACATCAGAGCCCTGTGCAGACAAAGAAATCCCTGTTACTTTCGGTTTCAAAATATAGGTTGCCGTAAGTACTTTACTAACCTCTCTGGTTTCTAAATCAATTGCAATTGCCTTAACCGTTACTGTTGAGTCTGAAACGGTAAACGGTTCCGTGTATTTCTCTGCATATAAAATCTGTCCGCCTTCTACCACAGGTTTTTTACCATTCACGGAATAATATATTTCCGTTCCCGGAATCTGATAAAAGCCAACGGTAATACTTTCCTCCTCATATGTACCCGGAATTACTGTGACAGCCGGTGCATCAACTGTTTGACTTAATCCCAATGCTTTCGGTAAAGATATATATCCTCGTCCAAGCTTGGCTGATTTCACATTTACCGCGCCTTGATCCAGAAATGCCATCAGGCGCTCAACATCTGCCGCTGTTCCTTCTTTGTGCAACAACCCTTTTTGTCTGGCATACTGTAAAACCACCGCTGCACTACCTGCTGCAACGGAGCAAGCGGAGGATGTACCGCTTTTGAGTCCGTATTCTGTTTCCGAAGTATTAAGCGTAGAAAGAATAGCATTTCCCGGTGCTGCGTAATCAATCATTATTCCATAATTGGAAAATTCGGCGGTTTGTAAACTCTCATCAATAGCTCCGACTGAAATAGCTCCCTCATAGGAAGCCGGATAGGCATACGCATTCACACCCTCATTTCCCGCAGCACAAAAAACCGCAATACCGGAGTTATATAAAATCTTAATCTGTTCTTCCAATAACGCATTATAATACGGACCTGAAATGCTGATATTGAGAATGTCGGCGCCATAGTTTTTTGCAGCCTGCATACCTGCCAACATATCATCGGTTGTAACATTGTTTTGATCCGTCACCTTTATAGAATATACTGTTGCATCAGGTGCAATACCTGCGCCACCAACTTCGTTATTAAGTGTCGCTCCGATTATACCGCATACATGTGTTCCATGACCAAGATTATCTTCAGCAGAATCTTCTAAAACCGTTGTTCCTGTTATCTGCAAATCTTCATGGTTAAATCTGACACCACTGTCAAGTACAGCAACCTTAATTCCCGCACCGGTATAACCGGCTCTCCATGCCTGCGCTGAACCTATTACATGATGATACCATTGATAAAAAGAATAACCGGGATTGAGATACTTATCGTCATAAACGGAACAGACCTCTCCCGCCTCTTCTTCTGTATTTCGTCCGTTCTCTTCTATCACACCTTCTTGCGCTGCAGGCATAAGATAATAATATGTATTCGGCCATGCCACGGGCAAACGGTTCGATGCATCCATGGATGCACGGACAGCATCTTTCACGGTAACCGGAGTACCATCTTCAGTATCCCGTAATTGCACAACAGCCACGCCCGCAACATAACGCAACAAAGTTCCTCCGAATGCCTCTGCGTAAAGCATGGCTTCCTCTTGTCCCTCTGCTGCCACAAGAATTTCATTCGCAACACAATCAACGCCCTCCTCAAATGAGCCGGCTTCATCTATGTTATCTGCAAGTAACTTTCTTGCTTCATTCTCAGCTTCACTAAATTCCCACTCAGACGGTACGCCGGGAAAAATCGTTTTTTCGGAAGTATATTCAGATACTTCTTCCGTTTCCTCCTCGGAGAATTCTTCGGATTCCTCCTCTGTTTTCTCTGAAATATCAATCTCAGACTCCTCTATACCTGTCTCAGATTCAGATACGGTTTCTTCTCCGCATTCCTCAGAACCAAGTTCTGTATTCTCTTCTTTATAGTCCCCTTCCATCGCATGGAGAACATTTCCCTCTCCTAACATTAACACCATTGCAAGCATCACTGCCAGTATTCTGATTCCCCGCTTTTTCATACGCTCCTCCTTTGGTGTGGTTTCATAAAAAAAGTATAATAAAATTATAATAGTTCCCCACGTCTTTGTCCATCTAATAAAAGAAATTGAACAAAAAAAGTGCCGCCGTTTCTCACAATGAGAAACGACAGCACAACATATTTTTATCTCTTATTCACTATAGGAATTAATATACCTGTATAGTTGTCATACACTTAGCACCGCAACCTTCTTTGGTCTTAAGGGTAACATTGTACATACCCTTCTTATTTCCAACAAACACAAGATATGAAGATCCATATCCATCAGTCTGCAACTGAATGCCAAGTCCATCGCCGGTTACAGTATAGTTAAACTGATCAGTTGAATATAAACCTGAACCACTGGTTCTCATAAGAATCTCCAACGCTCCGGATTTACCCTGAGCAAGTTTCCAATACATATTGGTTGTGTTCCACTGACCAATCGCAACTGCACTAATCTTACATACACATGCAACCTTATAAGTAGCTTTCACCTTACCGTCAGGAGTCGAAGCAGTAATCGTTACAAACGTACCATCATCCTTCAATGCCTTAACAGTACCGTTGCTGCTTACGGTAAATGCACTGGTGTCACTGCTGGACCATACAAGTTTCTTGCTGGAAGCACTAATCTTACCAAATTCCTGTTCAATATTTGCCACAAGTTTCATGGTCTTACCCTGTGCTACGGCAAAAGATCTTCCGTTAGGTACAGAAAGAGTCAGACCACTTGCAGGATTAGACACCGTAATCTTACAGGTTGCCTTCTTATTGGATCCATCTGTTGACTTCACTGTAATTGTTGTCGTACCGGTCGCTCTTCCGGTTGCTGTAACAATCACCTGGGATCCATTCTTAGATACAGTGGCAATTCCCTCATTACTGCTGGTTGCAATCCAAGCTGCGGTATTTCCGCCTACAGCAGTTACATTAATCGCTGTACTTGTAGCAACTCCGTGGTTACCACCGATACGGAAGATTTCAGCACTCTTCTTATCAATAGTAAGACTGGTCATCTTAGCAGTTGTTACTGTTACAGTTAACGTTACCTTCTTATTGGTTCCGTCTGTAGTAGTAGCCGTAATCGTATATTTACCGAGTGTAGCATTTTTTGATGCAGTAATCTTACCATTCTTAACTGTTACGCCGTTTCCTTCCGGTGAAACTGCCCATGCAAGTTTCTTGTTGGTTGCATTTGCAGGTGCAATCTTAGTTGCAACAGTTACACTGGAACCTGCTGCAAGTACAGATACAGGATCAGCTAATACGGAAGCTACTGCAATACCTACGGTTACTGAAATAGTAACCTTCTTACCACTACCATCAGCTGCAAGACCAACAATCTTTGTCTTACCCTGTTTAAGACCTGTAATACGAATCTTACCATCAGATAATCTTGCAACAGTTGCAATTGTATTATCATTGCTTGCCCAGTTTACAAGAGAAGCATTTCCGACAGTTTTATCTTTCTTGGTTACCTTAACTTCCAAATCAACGTATGTTCCGTTTGCAACGGATACAGAAGACTTAGCAGCCTTAATTGAAGTAACCGGATTTGTATTTTCAGTAATAGCAAATCTGACTTTATTTGTCTTTCCGCTACCATCTTTTGCAACAGCAACAATCGTACAGGAAGTAACGGTTGCAGTTGCTTTCACGGCAACAACACCGCTGGAATTAACGCTGATACCTGTGGGTGCTCCTTCTACAGACCAGGTCATCTTCTGATTTGCCGCATAAGAAGGAATAATATTGGGAACTACTTTCAACTTGGTACCCTTTGCAATTGTTGTAGCGCCACCTTCACCACTTAATGTGAAAGAAGAAATCAACGGCTTTAAAGTATATTTCGCAGTTGAAACCTTACTTACAAGCTTTGACATATTATTTACGGCAATCGCTTTTACTGTAACAGTCTTAGCACCGGATACCGTAAATGCCTTTGTATACTGTACACCGTTCTCTAATTTACCATTTTTGTATGTCGGAGTCTTACCATCTACGGAATAATAAATTGTACATCCGGGTATTGCATTGAAGCCTACAGCAATGCTTGCCTCCGTATAAGTTCCTGCCTTTACGGTTACAGTAGGCGCCTTAGGAGCTTTCAAAGCATCAGACAATCCAAGTGCCTTGGGAAGATTTACATAACCTTTTCCAAGACCTGAACCCTTAGCCTTAACAGCACCCTTGTCCATATACTTAAGAAGAGCTGTAACATCTTTTGCTGTATTAGTATCTGTAATAAGATTGTTCTTTCTTGCATACTGTAATACGACAGCTGCTGTACCTACTGCAGCAGGACAAGCCATGGATGTACCATCCATAGAAACATAGCTTGTTGTACTTTCGCAATAGGTTGAAATAATATCAACACCGGGTGCAGAATAACGAACCTTGCTTCCGTATGAAGAGAAGCTTGATTTCTGCAATCCCTTATCAAGTGCTGCAATACTGATTGCACCCTTGTAAGATGCAGGGTAATTTAAAGCATTGGTATCATCATTACCTGAAGAACAGAATACTGCAATACCGGAATCATAAATAGACATCACTGCATTTGCAACAGTTCCGTTATATGCAGGACCACCAAGAGAGAGGTTTAAGATATCCATACCATCATTTCTTGCCGTGTTCATTGCAGTAATAACATTTGCCATATTAATGCTTCTTCCATCAGAAACCTTATATGTATAAACGGAGGCTCCGGGTGCAACACCTACGCCACCCTTGCCGTTATTTGCCTTTGCCGCAATAATACCGGCAACATGTGTACCATGTCCCACGGTATCAGTTGTACCGCCGCCTACGCCGGATACAACATTTGCTTTCGCGATGTTCAAATCTTCATGACCGCTTAATACACCGGTATCAAGCACACCGACTTTAACGCCGGCACCGTTGTAACCGGCTTCCCAAGCATAGGAAGAACCGATAGCGGTATGGAACCACTGATAATTTGCATTTGTAGACTTCAAATACGGGTCATTGTATGCAAGAATTTCCCAGTCTTCCTCTGTAGCTTCAGATGCTTCATCGGCAATTTCCTCCAAGAATTCTTCTGCATCGAATTCTTCTGTTGCGTCTTCTGCATCAATATCATCAAAATAGTAAAAACCGTTCGGCCATACTACAGGAAGATTGTTTGCAGGATCTGCTGAAGCTACAACCGCATCCATAACTGTTGCATGTGCAAGCTCAGGATTTGCATTCAATGTAATAACTGCAAAGTTCTCATCAAACAATTTAAGTTCTCCGCCAAATGCAGCAGCATATTCCTGTGCCAACTCTTCGCTGTATACAGTAACGAGAATTTCATTTTCAACATAATCTGCACCGGCCTGCTGGTCTTCCAGACTCATGATGTTATTCAGAAGGTCTGTACGCTGTTCCTCATTTACCTTCTCTACCACAGAACGAGAAGAAAGTCCGGGGAACATATCTGCATATGTTGCAGCTTCTTCACTTACTTCTTCAGAAGCTTCTTCACTTACTTCTTCAGAAACTTCTTCACTTACTTCTTCAGAAACTTCCTCACTTGCTTCTTCGGAAACTTCTTCACTTGCTTCCTCGGAAACTTCTTCGCTTGCTTCTTCGGAAACTTCTTCACTTGCTTCTTCAGAAACTTCTTCACTTGCTTCTTCGGAAACTTCTTCGCTTGCTTCTTCGGAAACTTCTTCACTTGCTTCTTCGGAAACTTCTTCGCTTGCTTCTTCGGAAACTTCTTCGCTTGCTTCTTCAGAATCAGCGTTTTCTGTTGTTTCAACCACTTCTTCAGTAGCTGTCTCTGTGGATTCTTCCACAGCTTCTGCCGCACTTACAATACTGCCTTCCCCTAATACGAGTGCACAGCAAAGTACAAGTGCAAGCAATCGTGCTGACCACTTTTTCATCATTTTCCCTCCTAATTGAATTCTGGCAATCTGCCAGTTTCAACATTATCACTAGATACTTGTTTTTTCAATGAAAAAATTGCGTTTTTTTTAACTTTTCGCATTTTCAACAACTTTTCCTAATAAAAATATGACTTTTTCATAATAAAGTATAAAAGCAAATATGAAAACTCTGCATAAACATAAGGATTATGCAGAGTTTCATTCATATAGATTTACTTGCAGTCAAAAACAAATTTACCCTTTGCTTTATTACCGTCACGAAGTTTAATCACCGCTTTATATTTACCCGGTCTGTTCACTTCATACTGTAAAACAATAAACATTTTTTTCTGAATATCATCCGGAACCACCCAGTATGTAAACGCCATGGCATCACTGTCACCAACCATATCCACCGCATCAAAATAATCTACCGGAAGAATATATGTATTTACATCATTCATATTCTCCTCCCTATGCTGTAAATCAGCACATATGTAAATAAAATCACTCGGACTATTCGTCGAAACAGAATTCCCTTCCTGGTCCTCAATCCATATTTTTTTCACGACATCAGTTGCCGTAATCTTTATTTCCGCTCGGACGCCATACAGCTTGGATTCTGCAACAATCACGGCAGTGCCCTCGTAATCAACCGCAGTTATCTTTCCGTTTTTGTCAACCTTAATTACGTCAGGATTCTCAGAATACCAGGTAAGCGTTTTCTCCGGTTTCGAATGCGTACCGTATACCGTTCCGAAGCAGGGAACCAGCTTCATACTCTTCTTGTAGGTAAGCACGGGACTTCTGCCTTCCGGGAACGTAATGTTGAAATTAGATACAGGGTTTACAACCTTAACGGCAATCTTACATAAGGTTTTATTTCCTGCCACGGATTTAACATAAATCGTATCTGTTCCGCACTTATTTCCCGTACTTAGATTAATTGACTTTGCATCCCAGGATACACTTACCAGCCGGTTCGCCGACTCAACCATCACATCAAGTTCATCCCCGCCTTTTATCCGGTAAGGAATCTCAATCCTATTGGTTCCTGTCTGTTCTCCGTTATTTCTTGTTAATGTAATATTGCGGTATTCTTTGTCCACAGAAACGGATTTTACTTTTGTATCGCATACCGCTATCGTTATTGAAGCCATGTTTTCTTCAAGCTCTTTATTCACTGCTTTTAATGTAAAATATTCAAGCGATGTATCCTTAGAAACTTTCACCTTACCGTTATTAACAGTCACGCCTTTTCCGGCGGGTTCAACGCTCCAATGATATAACGAAGAACTCATCTTTTTATTATCCATACTGCATACATTGTAAGTTGAAGACGTGCCCTTCAAAACACCGTATTGGCTTCCTCTAATAAATATGTTGTAATCAGCAACGGTGATGGTTAATGTAATTTTTTTCTTAGAACCGTCTGTTGCAGTTCCCGTAAGGGTTACTTTGCCGGGCCTGTTTCCGTAAATACACAGCCTATCACTCTCCGGATACACATGAACGATTTCCGAATCGGAAACCTTCCAGTTTAATTCATTCAATCCTACTTTACTGCCGTCTTTGGTTACTATATTAATCGCGCTAATCATTTTGTCTTCATTCAGAAAAATGGTATAGCTCTTCTTATCGCTTGTAATCGCACTGATATTTTTCGTAGGTTGTTCTACTAAAATTCGATAGCTCGCGCCTACCTGCGGACCGCTTTTTGTCATAGCAACGACATAATATTCGCCCGGTTTTGCGTTTTTCTTAACTTTTACAACACCTTTGGAATTAACAGTGATATCAGTTTCTTCATCTGCCACCACCCACTTTACCGCTTTGTTATAAGCATTTGCCGGAAAGCAATCAACGCTGAGAGTTGTGCTTTCTCCCGGAGTTAATCTGTCTTTTCCACTTAAATTTTTAATCTTAATTGATGTAACTTCCGGTTTCAAAACATATTTCTGCGTCACAACTTTACTGCACAAACCTGTTTGAGTATTTACTGCCATCAATTTCAATGTGATTTTGTCTTTATCACCCACAAAAATCTCAACATTTTCTTCTCCATATTGGGAATTAATGTATGTTTTGGCATTCACATCTCCATTCTTATAAACAGGATTGGAACCATCCAAAGTGTAGCAAAGCTGCATATTCTTTTGTTTTGCAATCTCAACATAAACCATTCTGCTTGAATAGGTACCGCCCGGATTGCTCACAATCTCAGGTTTATTGGGTGTCATGTCCATGGTAGCCACTCCGACAAGTTTAGAGAGACTCACCATTCCTTTCCCAAGTCCGTCATCCTTAAGCGGAATACAATTGCTGTCCATAATTTCCAAAAGCCTATCCACTTTTGCACTACCGGAATACCCTTTCAGCAATCCGTTTTCCTTTGCATATTGCAAAGTAACCGCAGCAACGCCGGACGCTACCGGTGTTGCCATTGATGTACCACTCATTTTGCAATATTTATCTGTATGCAACTCATCTAAATATTGATCTCCGTTCAGATCAACACCTGCTGCAGTAGAATAAATATCTACACCGGGAAATGCATAACGTACTTTGTCTCCATATGTAGAAAAATATGATTTCTGCATGCCCACATCAAGTGCAGCAATACTAATCGCATGCTCATACCCCGCCGGATACTGCACACCGTTATTACTATCATTTCCGGCTGCACAAAATACTGCAATACCCTCTTCGTATACCTCGGTTATCATTTCATCATAAAAATAATTATAATAGACACTGCCCATGGACAGATTTACCACATCAGCGTTTTGATCAATTGCCCACTGAAGACCTTCTAAAACATCCTCCATATATGCAGTATCTCCGCCCATAAAAACATTACAGCTATAAAGTGAAACATCCGGTGCAATACCCGCACCACCCTTACCGTTTCCGGCGGTTGCGCCGATAATACCGCATACATGTGTTCCATGTCCGACATATGAATCATCGTCAGTATTATTATATACGCTTCCCCATTTATCTCTATCTTTATCATCCGAGGTCACATGAGCCAATTCAACTTTAATGTCTTCATGATTTCTTCTGACTCCGGTATCCAATACGACTACTTTAATCCCTTTACCGGTATATCCTTTATCCCATGCATACTCTGCATCAGTTGCATCCTGTTGCCACTGATAATTTTCGTTAGAAGGATTCAATGCAGGATCGTTATTTTCAAGTGTATAATGAATGGTATTCGGCCATGCTGCCGGAAGACAATTTGCCGGGTCTGCAGACGCCTTAACTGCCTGTTCAACAGTAACCTCTTTGCCGCCCTTCGCATTCAATTCAATAACTGCAACACCTACTACATAATTAGTAAGAGTCCCACCAAATGCAGCCGCAAAAGTCTCTGCTTCTGTCTCATTAACAGCGGCTACAAGAATCTGATTTGCCGCATAATCCCTGCCTTCCACACCGCCTAATGTTCTGTTAATATTGTTTTGAAGAATAACACGTTCTTCTTTTGTTTCCTCTCTAAACACATAAGAAGCTGTTACTCCGGGAAACATCTTCTCTTCCGCGCTCTCAGAATCGGGCTCTGACGAAGTTTCTTCTCCTACTTCCTCTGCTGCCCCCTCTACGTCTGCCTCTGAAGTTTCCTCTGATGTCTCTTCACCCGTTTCTTCTGCATTCGCTTCACTGGAATCCTCACTCAAATCTTCCGAAACTTCTTCTGTAGTTTTTTCACTTACTTCTTCTGAAACTTCTTCTGTAGCTTCTTCACTTGCTTCTCCTGAAATTTCGTCTGTAGATTCTTCACTTGCTTCTTCTGAATCTTCTTCCGATACCGTTTCAGAAACATTCTCCGAAGAGTCTGCCAAGTCACTTGTTGCATAAGCTAAACTTCCGTCTCCAAGAAGCATAACCAAGCAAATCACTGCAGCCAAAATACGCATCGATATTTTTTTCATTTTACGCCTTCTCCCTTTTGTAATCTTTTTATCGAATTCAAGATAACATGCTTTTTTCCCACATGCAATCAGAATAAAAAATTACGTCCATGGATTTTTAAAAAAAACAATCAGAATAAAAAAACTGTGGCAACACCATCAGGTATTGCCACAGTCAATTTACGTTGATACGTTCTGATTCTTATTCCTATTTGTCTTCTAACGTAAATTTATGTTTTACTTTAATCTTATTACCATCTCTCAAAGAGAAGGTAGCAGTATATGTACCGGGCTTATTAATTGCATACTGTGCAACCATAATAATATCATCACAACCTTCGATCATCGCCGGGGTATGTGTGAACGTAAGACCTTCTTTATCAACCTGTGAATCAAGTGCTTCCATGTGATTCCAGGTCAGGAATCTCTCACCATTCTGTTTCGTCTTTATTTTGAATGCCACAACACCGGTCTTAATCGTCTGGCCATCTTCATTCACTCCGACCTCTGTATATTTATCAAGTTCTACAACTTCACACTTTGTAATAAGGTCACATGCATAAACAACCATACTTGCAGAAAGGTTGTATTCTTCTGAATATGCAGTAATTTCTGCTCCACCTTCGCTCTTCTTTGCGGTTACCTTACCATTCTTATCAACAGAGATTACTGAGGGGTTAGAGGATGTCCATGTTAAAGTCTTAACTGCATTCTTCACAACACCATTTTCTGTTGAGAATACAGGAACAAGCTTCATACTCTTTGTATATGCCAAATCAGGGCTGCTTCCATCCGGGAATGTAATTGCCAGATTGGAAATCGGATTTGTAACAGTTACCTTCACTTTGACAGACTTATTGGTTCCGTCAATTGATTTCAGGGTAACAGTTGTTGTTCCGACAGAATTTCCTGCTTCAATATAAAGCGCATATCTGTCTCCGTTTTCGTAATATGTAAGTTTTGCCTTCCTAACAACGCCTGCATCTGCAACAATTGTTTCGAAACTGTCGAGGTTTCCGCCATTCACTTGAACAGGAATTTCTGTAACCCAGTTTGCATAAGCAGTGTCCGAATATCTGTTTAAAGCTACGCTTGCATTCTTTTTGTCGACTTTAACTGATTTTACAGCATCATTTGTTACCTTTACACAACAGCCTGTCTCTGCTCCATAACCATCTTTGGCAACAGCTTTGATTGTATACCAGCCTTCTGTTGCATTCTTTGACGCTGTAATTTTACCATTCTTAACTGTCACGCCGGAATTAGCAGGTTCTACACTCCAATTGAAAGCATTTGCTTTCGGAGTAGTATAACTTGATGTATAGCCGCTTACATTCAATGTAATTGACTTTCCTGCGGCAACAATATCTGAACCGCTAAGATTTACTCTTTCTACAGGATCCACAACTGTTACATTCAGTGTGATTTTTTTCTTAGAACCATCTTTTGCAGTACCGGTAATTTTGGCTTTACCGGGTTTCAAACCGCCAATACATAATTCATCAAGATCAACCAATACTGCAACTTTCTTATTGGATGAAGTCCAGGAAAGGTCATCTACACCTAATACAGAACCATCTTTCGTTTCAATCTTGATATCCTGAATGGGAACTGCATAGTAAACAGCAGTTTCATACGTAGTCTTATTACTTGTAATGGAAACAATATTTTTCTTTGAAGCTTCTACTTTAATTGTAAAATAAGCATAAACTGATTCTTTTGCCGCAACTGCCACTTTCACTCTGTAAGTTCCGGGGGTAGCATTCTTTGTTGCTTTCACAACACCCTTGCTGCTTACAGTAACACCTGTTGCTCCTTCGGGTGCGGAATCAATGCTCCATTTAAGAGTTTTCTTAACTGCATAGGAAGGAGTTACATTTGCCTTAATTGTATAGCTTCCTCCCTGTGTAATTACAGCTGAGTACATATATCCGTCAAGATAAATACCTGTAGGCAACGGAGCAAATGTATATTTTGCTGTTACAACTTTACTGCAAAGACCTGTCTTAGGATTAACTGCCATTGCTTTCAAAGTAACGCTCTTCTTGCCGCCAACATATGCATACGGATCTGCAATTCTTGTTGTACCAACCGGTTTACCGTTTTTATACTGAGGTGCTTTACCATCTGTTGTATAACAGATAATTACATTCTTCTGCTCTTCAAAAGCTACTTCAACAGAAGTAAGCTCATATTTACCTGCTTTGTTTGTAATAATAACAGGAGTATCCGGAGTTGCTTCGAATACAGTTGCTCCAACAAGTTTAGAAAGGCTTACTGTTCCTTTTCCAAGACCTTTTGTTTTAACAGGGATTGCTGCTGAATCCATAACAGACAATAATTTTTCAACCTTAGCAGCACCGGTAAGATTATCCATCATACCATTTTTCTGTGCGTAATTTAATGCTACTGCTGCAACACCTACACCTACAGGGCAAGCCATGGATGTACCGCTCATCATGCAATAAGAATCAGTTGTAATCTCATCGAATACACCATCATAATCAGTATCATTACCGCAAACGGTAGAGTAAATATCTACACCGGGGAATGCATAACGGATTTTGTCACCATAGCATGAGAAATATGATTTCTGCAAACCTTTGTCTAAAGCTGCAATGCTGATTGCACAATCATAAGATGCAGGGTACTGATAAGAAGAAGTATTATCATTACCGGCTGCACAGAATACTGCTACACCACTGTTGTGAGCATTTTTAACAGCCTGTGCAAATACACCATTGTATACAATTCCGCCAAGAGACATATTGATAATATCAGCACCATTCTCCTGTGCCCATTCAATACCTTCAATAATGTCATCTGTTGCTGCACCCATATCTCCAATGAATACATTACAGGATAACAAATCTACGCCGGGCGCAATACCTGCACCACCGTTACCATTGCCTGCAACAGAAGCGATAATACCACTTACATGAGTACCGTGACCTACATAAATATCATCAGGACTGATATCATATATCAAACCATACTCTGCAAGCATTTCTTCTTTATCTTCTGATGTACAATGTACCATTGCAGGATTCAAATCCTCATGACCAAGACGGATACCTGTATCAAGAACCGCTACCGTAACACCATCTCCATCATAGCCTTCATCCCACGCATATGTAGTATCAGCCACATCATGCTGCCACTGATATTCCCAATTTTTGGGATTCATTGCCGGATCTGCCTCGAATAACTTATAGATTGTATTCGGCCATGCAACAGGAAGGTTGTTAGCAGGATCTAAAGAAGCCATAACAGCATCCTTAACGGATACCTTCACTTCATCATCTTCCTGATTCAATTCAACTACTGCAACACCTGCATTATAGGAACGTAATTCACCTGCGAATGCAGCTGCAAAGATTTCTGCTTCTGCTGCATCGTCTGCAAGAAGCAAAATCTGGTTTGACAAATAAGCCTTACCTTCTTCACCACCGAATGCAACACTGATGTTCTGCTGTAATTCGGTTCTCTGAGAAAGAATCTCTGCTCCTACTGCATAAGTTTCCGGAAGACCCGGGAACAATTTTGCTTCTTCAGAAGCTTCTTCCGATGCTTCCTCTGAAATCTCTTCACTTACTTCTTCGGTTGCTTCTTCTGAAGCTTCTTCGGACACTTCTTCGGTTGTTTCTTCTGAAACTTCCTCACTTACTTCTTCGGTTGTTTCCTCTGAAACTTCTTCACTTACTTCCTCCGTTGCTTCTTCTGAAGCTTCTTCGGACACTTCTTCGGTTGCTTCTTCTGAAGCAGCCTCGCTTACTTCTTCTGAAGCTTCTGTCGCTTCTTCAGAAACATCTTCTGAATCAGTATCTTCTTCGGTGGTTTCTTCTACTACTTCAGTAGAAACCTCTGAAGAGTCCCCAACTGATTCTGCCGCACTAACAATACTGCCTTCGCCCAATACAAGCGCACAGCAAAGTACAAGTGCAAGCAATCTGGCTGACCATTTTTTCATTGTTTTTCCTCCTTTTTAATAAATAATTTAAGCCACTTTTAAATTTAACATTATTTGCTAAATTTTTCAACCTATTTTTACAAAAAAACCTTAAATTCTATCAAAATTCCCAGAATCAAAAGGGGGCTGCCATACCAATGTCATTTAGTTAAGAGTTTTCGGTATCAGCAGTCTTACCCGTCTGTCCGCCATGCAGGGTGTTTCCACAAACAAGTTATCGAATGCGAGAACGTCTAAAGTCTGTATGGTTTGCCCCATAAACACTGTCCACAAAAAACTCGAAAGGAACGCGCCGCACAAGGGGCTTTTTATGACTTTTTATGCAATTATTAGTTTATCTTCATTTGG
>JAZSCW010000013.1:0-16586 GCA_045530835.1 Lachnospiraceae bacterium
ATAAACAAGCTAAATTAACAAAAATGCACAGAAAACGCATACGCTTTTTGTATATATTGTTATGTAAAAAAAGATATAGTAATACTAGTAATTCCATGCAGTATATGATAAACTATATTGGATAAATTAAATCTGTTTGCAGAATATAAAATGGATTTAGAAAGCTCTTTAAAAAATAATCAAGGAGGTTTTTTAGGATGAGTTCTAAGAAAACAACAGTACCTTTTGCCGGAACAAAAGAGCAAGAGGAAGCGCTTATGAAAGTCATCGCTGAAAACAAAGACGAGCAGGGAGCGTTAATGCCTGTAATGCAGAAAGCACAGGATATTTACGGCTATCTTCCAATCGAGGTTCAGACCATGATTGCTGATGGTATGGGTATCCCTCTTGAGAAAGTTTACGGTGTAGCAACTTTCTATTCACAGTTTTCTCTTAACCCGAAGGGCAAATACCAGATTTCCGTATGCCTGGGTACTGCATGCTATGTTAAGGGTTCCGGAGATATTTACAACAAATTGGAAGAGTTATTGGGTATCAAAGGTGGCGAGTGTACAGCTGACGGTAAGTTTTCGCTGGACGCATGTCGTTGCGTAGGTGCCTGCGGACTTGCACCTGTATTCTTGGTAAATGATGAAGTTTATGGCCGAATCGGTACAGATGAACTTCCCGGAATTTTAGCAAAATATAACTAATTTTCCAAATGACAGTCAAAGGCAGAAAACGCCGGAGACATCAGACAAACGGAGTGATGAGAGATGTTAACGGAAATATCACTGCATGTATTGGATATAGCTGAGAACTCAGTGAAAGCTAAGGCAAAGCTTGTTGAAATAGAAATTGAGATTGAAGAAGCGAAGGATTTATTGCGCGTTCTGATTAGGGATGATGGCGTAGGCATGACCAAAGAGGTTCTCCAAAGTGTGACAGATCCTTTTTATACAAGCCGTAAGACACGGAAGGTTGGTCTGGGCGTCCCCTTTTTTAAGGCTGCTGCATTGCAGACGGAAGGCTGTTTTTCAATCGATTCAGAACCGGGAGTAGGAACGACTGTAATTGCAGAGTTTACGCTTGGTCATCTTGACCGGATGCCGATTGGCGATATTTCGGCAACAATACATACGTTAGTCGTGTATCATCAGGACGTGGATTTCAGATACCGCTATTCATTTAATGACAAAGAATTTGTGATGGATACGAGAGAATTCAAAGCTATTCTCGGAGATATATCTTTTGCGGAACATGAAGTTTCCGAATATATCATGGAGTTTCTGGTAGAAAATCACAAAGAAACGGATGGCGGCAAAGTATATTAATAATAGGAGGAAGCATATGAAATCTCTTGAAGAATTAAAAGCAATCAGAGAAAGAATGCAGGGGCAGGTTGGCTTACGTACTGAGAGTGAAGCATCAACTCGTGTTGTTGTTGGTATGGCAACCTGTGGTATCGCAAGTGGTGCAAGACCGGTTCTTGTTGCACTTGCTGATGCAGTTGCAGAGAAGAAAATCGAGGATGTTGCTGTAACACAGACCGGATGTATCGGATTGTGTCAGTATGAGCCGATTGTTGAAGTGATTCAGCCCGGCAAGGAAAAAGTTACATATGTAAAAATGGACGCAAAGAAAGCGCTTGAAGTTGTTGAGCAGCACTTGATCCGCGGACAGGTTGTTACAGAATATACTATTGGAAACACATTGAAATAAGAATTGAGGAGGACAAGTTAAATGTATCGTTCACACGTATTGGTTTGTGGTGGAACCGGTTGTACTTCCTCAGGAAGTCAACAGATTATTGATACTTTTGAAGCAGAGATCAAGAAAAACGGATTAGAAGAAGAAGTTTCTGTGGTTCGTACCGGATGTCATGGTCTTTGTGCATTAGGCCCCATTGTTTTGGTATATCCGGAAGGATCTTTCTATTCAATGGTTAAGACAGAAGATGTTGCTGAAATTGTTAGCGAACATCTTTTAAAGGGTCGTGTTGTAACCAGATTGTTATACCAGGAGACTGTTAAGGAGGATGAAGTGATTCCTTTGGCAGAAACCGGTTTTTACAAGAAGCAGAAGCGTGTTGCTTTGAGAAACTGTGGTGTTATTAATCCTGAAGTGATTGATGAGTATATCGCAGTAGACGGATATCAGGCACTTGGTAAAGTTCTTACCGAAATGACTCCGGATGATGTAATCCAGACATTGTTGGATGCAGGATTACGTGGTCGTGGTGGCGCAGGTTTCCCTACAGGTATGAAGTGGAAGCTCGCTAAGAATCTTGTTCCTGATGCAGATCAAAAATATGTATGCTGTAATGCAGACGAGGGTGACCCCGGTGCGTTCATGGATCGTTCCGTGTTGGAAGGTGATCCTCATGTAGTATTGGAAGCTATGGCAATTGCCGGATATACAATTGGTGCTAACCAGGGTTATATCTATGTACGTGCTGAGTATCCTATCGCTATTGAAAGACTTCGTATCGCAATTGAACAGGCCAGAGAATATGGACTTTTAGGTAAGGATATTTTCGGTACAGGTTTTGATTTCGATATTGACTTAAGACTTGGTGCAGGTGCATTCGTATGTGGTGAAGAGACTGCTCTTATGACTTCAATCGAAGGTAAGCGTGGTGAACCTCGTCCCCGTCCTCCTTTCCCTGCAGAGAAAGGTCTTTTCAGAAAACCTACAGTATTAAATAACGTAGAAACCTATGCAAACATTCCTCAGATTATCTTGAATGGTGCAGAATGGTTTAATTCTATCGGAACAGAGAAGTCCAAAGGTACTAAGGTATTTGCTCTTGGTGGTAAGATCAACAATACCGGTCTTGTGGAAGTTCCTATGGGTACAACATTACGTGAAGTTATCGAAGATATCGGTGGTGGTATCCCTAACGGCAAGAAGTTCAAAGCTGCTCAGACAGGTGGACCGTCCGGCGGATGTATCCCCATTGAACACTTTGATATTCCTATCGACTATGACAACTTACTCGGTATCGGTTCCATGATGGGATCCGGTGGTTTGATTGTTATGGACGAAGATAACTGTATGGTTGATATCGCTAAATTCTTCCTTGAGTTTACGGTTGATGAGTCTTGTGGTAAATGTACACCTTGCCGTATCGGTACTAAGAGATTATATGAAATTCTTGATAAGATTACCAAAGGCCAGGGAACATTGGAAGACATTGATAAGATGGAAGAACTTTGCTACTACATTAAAGCAAATTCTCTCTGCGGTCTTGGACAGACAGCTCCGAACCCGGTTCTTTCAACACTTCGTTACTTTAGAGATGAATACATTGCTCACGTAGTTGATAAGAAGTGTCCTGCAGGCGTATGTAAAGGCCTTGTATCCTTCGAAATCGATGCTGAGAAGTGTAAGGGATGTACAATGTGTGCAAGAATTTGTCCTGCAGGTGCAATCTCCGGTAACTTAAAAGAAGCACATGTGATTAACAAAGAGAAGTGCTTGAAGTGTGGCGCATGTATTGAAAAGTGTAAATTCAATGCAATCTATAAGAAATAAGGTTTGTTGAGCATACGTAAACATTTTTAGGAGGTAAAATAATGGAAACCATTAATTTAAAAATAAATGGGTTTGCTGTAGAGGCACCCAAAGGTTCTTCCATTCTTGCAGCTGCTAAATTGGCAGGAATTGATATCCCTACTCTTTGCTACCTGAAAGAAATCAATGAAATCGGTGCATGCCGTATCTGTATGGTAGAAGCAGATGAAGGAAGAGGCGCAAGATTGGTTGCAGCATGTGTATATCCTGTTACCGAAGGTATGCAGGTTTATACAAATACTCCGAAGGTATTGGAGTACAGAAAGAAAACATTAGAGCTTATTTTATCAGATCATGATAAGAAATGTCTCTCTTGCGTTCGTAGCGGAAAGTGTGAATTACAGAAATTATGTAAAGACTACGGCGTAGAAGATGAGAACAAATATGCAGGTGTTACTAACGATTACGAAATCGATGATTCTGCAGCTCATATGGTACGTGATAATAACAAATGTATCAACTGTCGTCGTTGTGTGGCTGCTTGTGAAGTAACACAGGGTATTGGTGTTATCGGTGCTAACAACCGTGGATTTGTTACAGAGATTGCAAGTCCTTTCGGCATGGGGCTTGGTGAGACCAGCTGTGTAGCTTGTGGACAGTGTATTGCTGTATGTCCTACAGGTGCTATCTATGAAAAATCTGATATTGATAAGATTCTTGAAGCAATCGCAGATCCTTCCAAACACGTTGTTGTTCAGACAGCTCCTGCTGTTCGTGCAGCTTTGGGTGAAATGTTTGATATGCCTATCGGTACCGGCGTAGAAGGTAAGATGGTTGCAGCACTCAGAAGAATCGGTTTCGAAAGAGTTTTTGATACAGATTTCGCAGCTGACGTTACAATTATGGAAGAAGCAACTGAGTTACTTGGAAGAGTAACAAACGGAGGCGTACTTCCTATGATTACATCCTGTTCACCGGGATGGATTAAGTATTGTGAACATTACTATCCGGAGCAGTTAGGACACTTGTCATCCTGCAAATCTCCTCAGCAGATGTTTGGTGCACTTCTTAAAACATTCTATGCTGAAAAGATGGGATGGGATCCTAAGGATATCGTTTCTGTCAGTGTAATGCCTTGTACAGCTAAGAAGTTCGAAATCGGACGTGATGATCAGAATGCTGCAGGCGTTCCTGACTTGGATTATACCATGACAACAAGAGAACTCGGACGTATGATTGAACGTTGCGGCATTGACTTTGAAATCCTTCCGGATGAGAAGTTTGATGACCCGATGGGCGAGAGTACAGGTGCTGCAGTAATCTTCGGTGTTACCGGTGGTGTTATGGAAGCTGCTCTTCGTACAGCTGTATGGAAACTTACAGGTGAAACCAATGACAGCCCGATCGAATTCAAAGAAGTTCGTGGCTTAGAAGGTATCAAAGAAGCAACTTACGAAGTTGCAGGTATGAGTGTTAAGGTTGCAATCGTATCCGGTCTTTCTAATGCAAAGATTATTATGGATAAGGTAAAAGCAGGCGAAGCAGATTATACCTTCATCGAAGTTATGGGATGCCCCGGCGGATGTATCAATGGTGGCGGACAGCCTCAGGTACCTGCTCGCGTACGTAACTTCACAGATTACAGAGCACTTCGCGCAAGCGCACTTTACAACTATGACGAGTCAATGCCTGTAAGAAAGTCTCATGAAAATGCTTCTGTTAAGGCACTTTATGATGAGTATCTTGGCGAGCCGAACGGACATAAGGCACATGAATTACTTCATACAACTTATGTGAAGAGAAAAATTCATGAAATCTAATATTTTAGCAGCAAAGATATTGTTGTTTTTGAACAGACTAAGGTCTGTATGATAAGAAAAACACCTTGATTTCGTTAAAAATGCATGAAAAACGGAATTGAGGTGTTTTTTTGATATGTAGCAATTGATTTTATTGCATAAATAGAATAAAATAGAAAACGTATTGTTGGGATTTTTGTGAAACTTTATTGAATTAGAATTTGGGGGATTTCTTTGATAAGGTTGATAATGGGGTGTAATATAATGAAAACAAAGGGTTTTTTCTTTGCGTTGATTGGGGTTGCCTTTTTGGTGTTGTTTTGTGCATGTAATACAAGCAACCGGGAAGAAGAGTCGAATTATTCGGAAAATACGCAACAGGCAGTTTCTGAGGATGCAACGGAAACATCAGAGAATGAAGTTGTTCAGGTGTCTTTGGAAAGATCTCAGCCGGTTGTTGAAATGCAGGGCGAGGAAGAGGCATCATCTGACGCGGAGGCGGTTTCTGATTCAGATGCTTTTGAAATTGAGGTTTACGAAGCGAAACTTTGTGCCAATAAAACCGTGAATGTCCGGAAAGGGCCTTCTACGGGATATGATAAGGTGGGAGTTCTTGAAAGAGGTGCCACTGTGGAAGTGATTGGAAAAGTGTCTGAGGGTTGGTATCAGATTCGTTATGATGGAGATTTGGCTTTTGTAGCACAAAATTACCTGATTGATGAAATGTCTTACCAAAAACAGAATGAAGCTGCGGTTCTTTCTGCAAATGAAACTGCTGATTCGGACACGAAACAGCAAGAGAGTGTTTCAGATCAAAATTATGCGGAGATTCGTAATCAGGTTGTAACATTGATGAATGCACAACGAGTTGAGAATGGTATTGGAGAGCTTGTTCAGTCAGATTCATTGAATAATCTGGCTCAAATCAGAGTGATTGAAATTGCTCAGAATTTTTCGCATACAAGACCAAGCGGATTGTCTTGTTTTACGGTGTTGACTGAGAATGGCATTGCATATCAGACGGCGGGTGAAAATATTGCGATGGGATATGTCGGTGCTGATGAGGTGATGAATGGCTGGATGAATTCAGAGGGACATCGTGCGAATATTTTGAATGCTGCATTCGGACAGGTAGGCGTTGGTGTGTATGCTGCTGAGGATGGTAGTGGCTTTTACTGGGTTCAGATTTTTACAAATTGACAGATTTGTCTGAAATAAATATAATTATTTTTACTGTGAAATCAAAGCAAAGCATGTGTGATATTGCTTATGCCTAAGATATAAATTTATGTTTTTGGAGGTACGTATTGTGAAAGCGTATGGAGTAAACGAATTAAGAAAAATGTTTCTTGATTATTTTGAACAGAAGGATCATTTGCGTTTGAAGAGTTTTTCTCTTGTTCCGCAGAATGATAAGAGTTTGTTATTGATTAATTCCGGTATGGCACCGTTGAAACCATATTTTACAGGTGCGGAAATTCCGCCCAGAAGCAGAATTACAACTTGCCAGAAATGTATTCGTACAGGTGATATTGAGAATGTAGGTAAAACAGCACGTCACGGTACGTTTTTTGAAATGCTTGGTAATTTTTCTTTTGGAGATTATTTTAAAGAAGAAGCAATTTCTTATACATGGGAATTCCTGACAGAAGTTGTAGGTCTTGATAAAAATCGTTTATATCCCTCTGTTTTCGAAGAAGATGACGAAGCATTTGAAATCTGGAATAAAAAAATCGGTATTGCACCGGAAAGAATTTTTCGTTTTGGCAGAGCAGATAATTTCTGGGAGCATGGCGAAGGCGCATGCGGCCCTTGTTCGGAAGTTTATTATGACCGTGGTGAAAAGTACGGATGCGGAAAACCGGATTGTAAAGTAGGCTGTGAGTGTGACAGATATATGGAAATCTGGAATGATGTATTTTCACAGTTTTACAATGACGGAAAAGGCAACTATTCCGAGCTTGAAAAGAAGAATATTGATACAGGTATGGGACTTGAACGTCTTGCATGTGCTGTTCAGGATGTTGACTCCATGTTTGATGTGGATACAATGAAATCTTTACGTGACCATGTATGTCGTCTTGCAGGAAAACAATACGGAGAGGATTACCAGACGGATGTTTCTTTGCGCGTTGTAACGGATCATATCCGTTCTGTTACGTTTATGGTTTCGGATGGAATTATGCCTGAAAACAGCGGATGCGGCTATGTTATGAGACGTTTGCTTCGTCGTGCATGCCGTCATGGTAGAATTCTTGGTATTCAGGGGGCTTTTTTGGCTGAACTTGCAGTTACGGTAATCGAAGGCTCCAAAGATGGTTATCCTGAATTGGAAGAGAAGAAGGAATTTATTCTTAAGAATATTGCGAAAGAAGAAGAACAGTTTAACAAAACCATTGATCAGGGTCTTGCAATTCTTGCCAAAATGGAAGAAGAAATGGAGAAGGCAGGAACAAAAGTGCTTTCGGGTGAAGATGCTTTTAAACTGTATGATACGTTCGGATTTCCGATTGATCTGACGATTGAAATTCTTGAAGAAAAAGGATTTCGTTATGATGAAGAAGGCTTTGAAAAAGCCAAAGCTGAAGCAAAAGCTCAGTCCAAAGGTACCTATGTGGGTGCAGAACATATGGCCGGACGAGCAAGAAATGTTTATGATGATTTAGATTTAAATCTTGAAACCACATTTGTTGGATATACAGAGACATCCTGCGGAGGAAAAATTACTGCATTAACCACAGATGCTTCGGCTGAAGATGCGAAGGTTACAGACGTACTTACAGAAGGATTGAAAGGTACGGTTGTTCTTGATACTACCTGTATGTATGGAACAATGGGTGGTCAGCTTGGAGACAGTGGAGTTATTACGACCAAAGACGGTGAGTTTGTTGTTACGGAAACGATTCATCTTCCGGGAACGAAGATTGGTCATGTCGGTTATGTTTCACGCGGTGAGATTAAGGTTGGTGAAGAAGCGCTTGTTGCAGTTGATGAGGTAAAACATGCAAGTATCTGCAAGAATCACTCTGCAACGCATCTTTTACAAAAAGCGTTAAAAACAGTGCTTGGAAATCATGTAGAACAGAAGGGTTCCCTTGTAACGCCTGAGCGTCTCCGATTTGATTTCTCTCATTTTGAGGCTATGACAGCAGAACAGATTGCTGAAGTAGAGGCGCTTGTTAATAAAGAAATATCGCTTGCATTACCTGTTGTTACAGATGAAATGAGCATCTCGGATGCAAGAAAGACCGGTGCTATGGCTCTGTTTGGTGAAAAATATGGTGAAAAGGTTCGAGTAGTCAGCATGGGTAAGACAGACGCACAGGAGATTGAAGAAGCATTCAAAGATGCGTTCTCGGTAGAACTTTGCGGTGGTACACATGTGTCAAACACTTCTACCATTCAGTCATTCAAACTTTTATCTGAGTCAGGTGTTGCTGCCGGTGTCAGAAGAATTGAGGCGTTGACAGGCGAAGGTGTGCTTGCTTATTATGCAGACTTGGAGAAAAAACTTGCAAAAGCGGCTGAACTTTTGAAGACTACACCGGATAAAGTGGAAGATAGAATTGTTCATTTGCTTGCAGAAAATAAAACACTTTCTTCAGAGAATGAATCCTTAAAGAGCAAGGCTGCAAAGGATGCACTCGGAAATGTTATGGATCAGGTGATGGAGATTTCCGGCGTTAAAGTACTTGCTACCAAAGTGGCAAATGTTGAAATGAACGGCTTGCGTGATTTAGGAGATCAGCTGAAGGAAAAACTTGGTGAAGGTGTTGTTGTATTGCTCTCTGACAAAGATGGCAAGGTAAATATGATTGCTATGGCTACACAGGCAGCGATGGATAAGGGTGCACATGCCGGTAACCTAATCAAAGGCATCGCAGGATTTGTTGGCGGTGGCGGCGGCGGAAGACCGAACATGGCGCAGGCCGGAGGAAAGAATCCCGCAGGTATGGATGATGCAATTTCAGCAGTGAGAGATGTTCTGACAAGTCAGCTTCAAAAATAGTCTGATTGATAATATACAAAATAAGGTTGACGAATAGAGATTTTGTGTTATAATTCTATTTGTGCAATTTAGAAATACCCGAATAGTCAGTGCACAATTTAAGACTAGGAGGAGGGTGAGTGTAGATGTCAAGAGTAGAAGTTAAAGAAAACGAATCTTTGGATAGCGCATTGCGTCGTTTCAAGAGAAGTTGTGCTAAAGCAGGAATCCAGCAGGAAATCCGTAAGAGAGAGCACTACGAGAAACCTAGCGTAAAGCGTAAGAAAAAATCTGAAGCTGCTAGAAAGCGCAAATATAACTAATTATGACAAGAGAAGAGATTTTCGTGTATCGCGAAAATCTCTTTTTTTTGGCAGAGTAGAAAACTCAAGATGTAACATCTCATATTCGTGTTCTAAAAACATTGAAATGCTCATAAAATGTGTTAACTTTTTAAGATTAGGGACACGAATATGAGAAGAAAAGTGACATTGTTTTTATGTTTTTGGGTTATGTTGTTCACAGTAATGAAAAACGGTTTGATTGCGTATGCCGTGAATCCGGAGCCGGAGCTTACAACCCCTTCCTATGTTTTGATGGAAGAGACAACCGGGAAAGTGATTTGTTCAAAAGCTGCGGATGAGAGAAGAAGTCCTGCGAGTATTACCAAAATCATGACATTAATCCTTGCATTTGACGCATTGGAAAATGGTAAGATTTCTTTGGAGGACGAAGTAATGACCAGTGCATATGCCAAATCCATGGGTGGCTCGCAGGTATTTTTGGAAGAAGGGGAACTTCAAACGGTAGATACATTGTTGAAATGTATTGCTGTTGCCAGCGGGAATGATGCCAGCGTTGCGATTGCGGAACATATTGCAGGCAGCGAAGAAGCTTTTGTCGCAAAAATGAATGAAAAAGCGTCCCAATTAGGACTTTCAAATACTTCTTTTGAAGATTGTACGGGATTGACAGATTCGCCGAATCATTATACCTCAGCAATGGATGTTGCCTTTATGTCAAGGTATTTGATTAACACATATCCTCAGGTATATGACTATACAGGAATATGGATGGAGGATATTGTACATAAAACAATAAAAGGAGAAAGCGTTTTCACTCTTTCGAGTACAAATAAACTTCTGAAACAATATCCTTATACCACAGGGCTGAAAACCGGTTCTACGGATAAAGCGAAATATTGTATCAGCGCTACGGCAAAAAACGGGGATCTTTCTTTGATTGCAGTTGTGCTGGGAGCGCCTGACCCGACAACAAGGTTTGGTGATGCGAAAGAATTATTGCATTATGGCTTCAGTGTTTCCCGTTTTTATGATGATGATGCTAATATAGAAAAAAAGGAACTTCCTGTTTCGGGAGCGATTCAAAAAACGGTTTCTATAGAACCGGAGTCCTCTTTTCGTTACTTAGATACTATGGGGATTGATTTTTCTAAAATAGAAAAAACGGAAAGTTACAGCGAGAACCTTACTGCTCCGATAGCATTAGGTTCTGCGGTAGGAGAGGTACGTTACAGCTGCGAAGGAAAAGAACTGGGAAGTGTTAAAATCCTGGCAACACAGGAGATTGCAAAAGCTACGTATCCGGATTTTTTCCTTTGGCTTTTCAGGGAGTTGCTTTTATGATATAATGCACAGGAATGAAAGCGGAAATTACTTTTGGGAATGCGGAGGCTTGATATGATTTGGTTTGTGGTTTCATGTGCAATTGTTTTGCTTTTTTTTCTTCTTATAAATATTGCTGATATGAACCGATTTGTGGTAAGAAAGTATCGCGTGGTATCAAATAAGATAAAAGCACCTGTTACTATCATATTTTTATCTGATTTGCATAACAAAAAATATGGTGCCGACAATTCTAAATTGATACGTGAAATTGATGAAATCGGGCCGGATTTGATATTATGCGGTGGAGATATGATTGTTGCTTCACCCGGTAGGAAAAATGAAAATGCCAAATCACTGATTGCACAGCTTGCAGGAAAATATTCATTATACTATGCATTGGGAAATCATGAATATCGTGCGGATATCTATCCGGAAAAGTATGGGTCGATGTATGAGGATTATGCAACTCATATTTTAGACAGTGGTGTGAAATTGTTGAGAAATGATTCGAAATGTGAGTTGGAAAGCAATCTGAAAATAACAGGTCTGGAAATTGATAGGGAATATTATAAGAGATTTAAGACGTATCCGATGGAGGAAGATTATATTGCCGGTAAGATTGGTGCCTGTGAAGCAGATCAGTTTCATATTCTTCTTGCCCATAATCCGGAATATTTTGATAACTATGCTCAATATGGGGCGGATTTGGTTTTGTCAGGACATTTACATGGAGGGATTGTCCGCCTGCCGTTTGTTGGAGGATGTGCTTCGCCGGCGATTCGTCTTTTTCCGAAGTATAGTGATGGGATGTATCTATCAGGAAATAAAAAAATGATTGTTAGCTGTGGATTGGGAAGTCATACAATTCCGTTGCGGATTTTTAACCCCGGAGAACTTACGGTTGTTTCTCTGAAGCCTGAATCGGATTCTTGCCAAAATCTCTAAAAACGGCTACAATAATAGATAGTGTTGAGATAAACTGCGCATATTCGAACGGCGCACGGAGGAAACTATGGCTATTGCAGTAAAGCTGGAGGCATTTGAAGGTCCCTTGGATTTGCTTCTGCATTTGATTGAAAAAAATAAAATAGACATTTATGATATTCCGATTGTTGAGATTACTAAGCAATATATGGAGTATATAGAGCAGATGCAGGAAGAAGACATGAATATTGTCAGTGAATTTCTTGTTATGGCTGCAACTCTTCTTGATATTAAGTGTAAGATGCTTCTTCCGCCGGAAGAGAATGAAGAGGGGGAGCAAGAGGATCCGAGAGCGGAACTGGTGCAGAAGTTGTTAGAGTACAAGATGTACAAATATATGTCTTACGAACTGAAAGATATGCATATGGGAGCGCAACGTTATCTGTATAAGAAACCGACCATTCCGGGAGAAGTGCTTGCATTTCAGCATCCGATTGACTATGAAGAACTTTTGGGCGAATCCAACCTTGGGGTGTTGCATGAAATCTTTGAAACGATTATGAAGCGCCAGGAGGACAAAATTGATCCTGTCAGAAGTACATTTGGCAAAATTCAAAAAGAAGAGATTAATTTGGAAGTGAAACAGGCATATGTATGTGATTACATTGCACGAAATAAGAAATGCAGTTTTCGCGAGTTGCTTGAAAAACAGAAGAGTAAGATGGAAATCATTGTAACATTTCTGATTCTTCTTGAGATGATTAAGGTTGGAAGTGTTGATATTGAGCAGGAAGAAGTGTTTGGTGATATAAATATTACATATAAGGCACCAATGACAGCGGTTATAGATTTATCAGAGAAACAGGAGTAAGAACAAGTGGAAAGAGAACAGGCACAGGCCATAATAGAAGCAGTCTTATTTACAATGGGTGATTCGGTAGAAATTTCATCATTGTCGATGGTTTTGGAAGAGAGCGAAGCTTTCGTGCGTGAGCTTTTGGATGAAATGAAGGTGAATTATGCATCTGCGAAAAGAGGAATCCAGATTGTTGAACTTGAGGATTCTGTACAACTTCGGACGAAAGATGAACATTTTGATGCCCTGATCAAAATTGCAAACGCTCCTAAGAAACAGATTTTAACGGAGAGTCTTTTGGAGACGTTATCGATTGTTGCATATAAACAACCGGTTACCAGACTGGATGTTGAAAAAATTCGTGGAGTAAACAGTGACCACGGAATCAGCCGTCTCGTTGAACTTGGATTAATCAAGGAATTGGGACGTCTTGATGCGCCGGGACGACCGCTTTTGTTTGGAACAACGGAGCAGTTCTTGCGTAGTTTTGGCGTGACTTCCATAGATGATTTGCCGGAAATGAACAGTGATTTGCTTGCGGATTTCCGTGTGCAGGCCGAACAGGAAATTCAATTAAAGTTGGATATTTAAGAAAGAATCAGCATACCTTGTATAGAGTAAAAACAAGAGTGTGCAAGTATGAAAAAAATAGTATGTGTTTTGTCTGCTGTGGCTTTGGTTTTGTTATACGCAACTGGTTTGGTATACGCCAAAGAGGAACAGCCCGAAGAACCTGATGTACACGCCCGTGCGGCATTGCTTATGGATGCCGACACAGGGCGTGTTTTGTATGAAAAGGACGGGTATACACCTTATGCGGTCGCAAGTACGACCAAAATCTTAACTGCAGTGCTTGTGCTTGAAGCAGGAGTGGAAGAGGAGTTTGCTACGGTAAGTGCAAATGCTGCAGCCCAGCCAAAAGTCAAATTATATGTTAAGAAGGGGGAGAGATATAAAGTAAAAGATCTTTTATATTCTCTTTTGCTTGAATCGCATAATGATACGGCGGTAGTTCTTGCGGAACATATTTCCGGCAGTACCGAAGCGTTCGCAAAACTTATGAATAAAAAGGCAGAAGAAATCGGGTGCGAAAATGCATATTTTATCACTCCGAACGGACTGGACGCCCAAGTCCAAGGTCGGGCAAATCAAGCCAGTGCATATGATATGGCATTGATAACTGCATATGCTCTTAAGAATGAAAGATTTCTACAACTGATTGCAACAAAATCTCATTCTTTTACTGATGAATCAGGAAAACGTCATGAAAGTGTAAATAATGCAAATCGTTTTTTACAGATGTATGAGGGTGCATTGGGAGTAAAAACCGGATTTACCAATCTGGCAGGATACTGCTTTGTGGGGGCTGCTGATACAGCATGCGGAAGGATAATATCTGTTGTTTTGGGAAGTGACTGGCCACCGCATCAGACGCAGAAGTGGAAAGACACAAAGGTACTGATGGAATATGGAAGTAACAGGTATAAGCGGGAGGTTTTGAAACTGCAAGATTATCAGGGGTATATTGGGGTTGGGAATGCGACAGTAGAGGAAATACCGATTTTCGGAAAAGGCGGTCAGATAGCATATCCGCTTTCTGAGGATGATGTGGTCAAAGTTGTGTTATTTCGTCTGAATTTCATGGATGCGCCGATAAGAAAAGGTGAGAAAATAGGGTGGAAAAGAATCTATGTCAACGACGAATGTGTCATGGAAATGTCAATCAGCACAAGAGACGGATGTAGGGAAAAGAAATTTTGTGATTATTTACATGAGATATTACATAGATTTTACATTTGAACATAAAAATTATCCAAAACTGTTAAAAAAATGTTAAAAAACGCTAGTTTTTTGGTGACTTTCTATGTTATACTGATACAGTACGTGGATTTTGTTTTATCCACAAAAAGAGGTACATTTTTATATCAAAAAATTATAAATGGAGGACAGTGAAATGAGTACTACTTCAGCAAGTAAAGCAAGACAGAGAATTGAAGCTTTGCTCGACGAAAACAGTTTCGTTGAAATCGGAGCACTCGTAAGTGCGAGAGCTACGGATTTCAATTTGAAACAGCTTGATACTCCTTCAGACGGTGTTATCACCGGCTATGGTGTAATCAATGACAATCTGGTGTATGTGTACAGCCAGGATGCTTCCGTAATGAACGGAACAATCGGTGAAATGCATGCAAAGAAGATTGCAAATCTTTATGACATGGCGCTTAAAATGGGCGCACCCGTAATCGGATTGATTGATTCTGCAGGTTTAAGACTTCAGGAAGCAACCGATGCGTTAAATGCATTTGGTGAAATTTATATGAAGCAGTCTATGGCTTCAGGAGTAATTCCTCAGATTACAGCTATTTTCGGAACATGCGGCGGCGGACTTGCTGTGATTCCGACACTTACAGATTTTACTTTTATGGAAGAAAAGGATGCGAAGCTTTTTGTAAACGCTCCGAATACTTTGGATGGTAATTCAACTGCGAAATGTGATACGGCATCCGCGAAATTCCAGAGCGAAGAAGCAGGAATTGTTGATTTCGTTGGTGCGGAAGCTGAATTGTTCGGTCAGATTCGTGAACTTGTTTCTTACTTGCCTGCAAACAATGAAGAAGAAGCTGATTATGCAGCATGTGATGATGATTTGAATCGTGCCTGTGTACAGGCAGCTGCAGGTGCTAAGGATGCAGTGATTGCACTTGCTGACATTGCTGACGACGGTGTATTTGTTGAAGTAAAGAAAGCATACGCTAAAGATATGGTAGTAGGCTTCCTTAAATTGAACGGAATGACTGTTGGTGCTGTTGCAAACCGCAGCGAGATTTATGGTGAAGACGGTAAAGTGGCTGAGAAGTTTGATGAGGTTCTTTCCGTACAGGGATGTAATAAGGCAGCTGAGTTTGTTCAGTTCTGTGATGCATTCTCTATTCCGGTATTAACCCTTACCAATGTAAAAGGATTCAAGGCTACAACTTGTGCAGAGAAAGGCATGGCGAAAGCCGTTGCTCGTCTTACATATGCATTCGCAAATGCAACCGTTCCCAAGGTGAACCTGATTACACAGAAGGCATTCGGCAGCGCTTACGTTGCAATGAATTCTAAAGCCCTCGGTGCAGATGTGACTTTTGCATGGGAGGCAGCTGAAATCGGAACCATGGATGCGAAGCTTGCTTCCAAGATTATGTTCGACGGTGAAGGTGCAGATGTGATTGATGAGAAAGCAAAAGAATATGCTGCATTACAGAACAATGCATTGAGCGCAGCCAAGAGAGGATATGTTGATTATATTATTGCTCCTGCTGATTCCAGAAAATATATCATTGGTGCTTTTGAAATGCTTTACAGCAAAAGAGAGGAACGTCCTGCGAAGAAGCACGGCACAGTTTAATTGAAGAAAGGATGGCGCAATCATGAAAAAAGTGATTACACTCATTTGTTGTGCACTTTCCGCAATGATTCTTTTGGCAGGTTGTACACCCGCTGTTAACTTAACGGATGAACAGAATGCACAGGTTAACAGCAATGTGACAGGCATAATTAACATTGTGGTTGCTCAGATTTCTCAGGATGGAACATGGACAGCGTACAGTGAGGCTGACAGAGAAGTGCAGTTGAATCTTGACGATGAAGCATGGGCTGAGAAACAGGCAAGCTGGAAAGAAATCAACAATTTGAAATTTGATAGCAAGGGTGTTTACGAAGGTGCAATTAACTCTTATCTTTATGCTGTTGGTGAGAGCGGAGAAGCAACCTCGGTTAAGGAAACACTGGAATATGCTATCGTAGATGATAATCTTACCGTAACCGCTACATTGGTAACGGCGGAAAGAACCGTAGAAATGGTAATGCTTTATGATGATGATATGAACATTACAGGTATTTCTTTTAACCCG
>JAZSCW010000056.1:0-2006 GCA_045530835.1 Lachnospiraceae bacterium
CTTTGAATAAAAAGGGTATACTGAAAAATGACAAAGGATAATAGGTAGATAGAGGAAAAATAAGAACGAGAAGATTCTTCTGGATTATTATAAAACCTGAATCCGTGAAGTTTATCTTTTTTTATAACCAGCCTCTAAAATGAACTGGTTGCAGATGACTTATGTTGGTTACAAGTGCATGGGTTAGCAGTTTTTTTATTGTTAGTGCGGTTTTTGACATGATTTTCTGCAAAAATGGGTATACGAAATAAAGCTCCTATATGAACTTGTCGTTTATTTCAGTATACTGCAACATGTTCTGTACAGAAATCTGCAAAGATATGGCGCCATACATTGCTTTTCCCAAGACTCATAAGTAATTGACGTGCATGTGTTGTGACATGGCTAGCCATCATGATCAGATTGCTGATTACTGTATGAAGTCTTCGACGTTTTACATCCCGCTTTTGTCGGGGTGCCCGGCCACCGATGGTTCCCTGCCCAATCATTCTAAGAATGTTGTAGGCAATCATCCCTAATTCCAGTACCAGTGCATTTGTTGCAAATTTACCGGATGGAAGACGCTCCAGGTCCATATCTGTTTTAATCTCACTATGGAACTGTTCGCATTCACCATGGGCATGATACAATTGAATAATCTCCTGGTCTGTTTCTCCAAGATTTGTCCACCAGGTTTCCACTTCTATCTCGGGGAGCAGAAGAATCTGACCATGTTTGTCTACTGTACGTTCCGTGATTTCATATCCGGCTCGGAGTGTAAACTCTTTTTCAAATTGCTGACAGCAAACATCTTTCCAGTCACTTCCGACATATACGGTTTTGCCGTCTCTGGGTGTCGTGATGTTTTTGCAGTATTGTTTGACCATATCAAACCATCCTTCTTTACTTTCACGTCGAAGGTTACGTTTTATGATAAAATAGCAGCCTGCATCCATCAGGACCGCAACATTGTCAATGGAATCATTCCCGGAATCAAGGCGAACCAGCAATGGCTTATCAGTAAGTTTTTTACAAAGGCGAATTGTTTCCTGTAGGAATTCCACTGTCCCCTTCTGACAATGTTGCTTTCCTTCACGCAGTTCAAAGTTAATGGCATACCCTTCTGTTCCGATGTAAGCCATCATAGGTGCATATCCGTCATAACCTTTATATGTGCGGGAAACCCCTTCTTTGTGAGACTTTGAATTATCCATCGGTGTAACATCAATATCCACTGGTACAAGTCCATTCGCCAGTGCGGTTGGTTGAATTTTATTGGAGATTAACAGTTCGATGTTCTCATTTAAAATGGTTTCACGAAGGCTGTCACCAATATCATCCATGCGCTGACGTAGAGTTTCTTCGGATGGAATGCTCCGGGTAATGCCGAGTGCCGCCTGATAAAAGGCTTTATCATCATCCATTTCGTGAACAGCCTCAAAGTAAGGTTTTCCCATACAAAGCATTCCAATATAGGTAAGAAGGAGGTCTCCGTTTTTGATTTGATGCTGGGAACGTTTAGAGGTAACATCCATACGGTTAAGCTTTTTGACAAAATCACTTTTTCCAAGAAGTGCACCGACAACAGCGAGGCCACCGGCAGGAATGATGCGCTCGTCTGTAAATTCGACAATAATATTTTGGTTCGTATTCAAAGTGAATCTTCGATTGTTGTTCATGGTAAAACACTCCTTCATTAGTGATTGATATAGAAAGTATACCATAAAAAGTATTCACCTAATAGGTGAAATGAAAAGGATTTGAGAAAAACCCTGGAATACTGTAAAAGACAGGTTTTTGACAGATTGTCCTGCGTTGAGTTTCACGGATTCAGGTATTATGTAGTTAATTCCATTCTCTACTATTCTTATCCCATTGCATTTGGAATATATCATCTTTTGAAATTGCCTCTACAATTGGCATCAACAATTTTTGTGACTGCTCTATTGCTTCTGCAAATCCTATTTTTACCATTGCTTTCTTTTTCTTGATAAACGAATTCCATCTGTTTTGTCTAACTGTATCCT
>JAZSCW010000032.1:0-48257 GCA_045530835.1 Lachnospiraceae bacterium
TGCGTGAGCTTCTTCTACCGCTTCTACGATTGCATGCAGTTTACCCTTTTTGGTCTTATATACAACATCATGCAAATCCTGTCTTGCAATCGGTCTGTTTGTCGGAATCTCAATAACGTCCATTCCGTAAATATCACGGAATTCCTTTTCTTCCGTTAATGCAGTACCGGTCATACCTGCTTTTTTCTCAAATTTATTAAAGAAGTTCTGGAACGTGATCGTTGCCAGTGTCTTACTTTCTCTCTTAACCTTTACATGCTCTTTGGCTTCAATTGCCTGATGAAGACCGTCAGAATAACGACGTCCCGGCATGATACGTCCGGTAAATTCATCTACAATCAAAACCTCATTATCTTTTACTACATAATCCTGATCACGGAACATTAAGTTATGCGCACGCAACGCAAGAATAATGTTATGCTGAATATCAATATTTTCCGGATCAGCAAGATTTTCAATGCGGAAAAACTTCTCAACTACCGCAACACCGGCTGCTGTAAGATTGATAATTTTGTCCTTTTCGTTAACAACAAAATCACCGCTTTCTTCCTGTTCAACTTTCATAATGATATCAAGCTTAGACATATCTTCCATATCCGCGCCACGTTTCATCTGTCTTGCAAGAATATCACACACTTCATACAAACGGGTAGATTTGCCGCTCTGACCCGAAATAATAAGCGGTGTTCTTGCCTCATCAATCAATACAGAGTCAACCTCATCAATAATTGCATAATGCAACGGACGTAAAACTCTCTCTTCCTTATATATAACCATATTATCGCGCAGATAATCAAATCCGAGCTCGTTATTGGTTACATAAGTAATATCACAATTATATGCTTCACGTCTCTCTTCAGCTTTCTTGGAGTTAAGAATAACACCTACCTTAAGCCCTAAAAATTCATGAATCTGTCCCATCCAGTTTGCATCACGGTGAGCCAGATAATCATTCACGGTAACAATTAATACACCTTTCCCCGTAAGTGCATTCAGATATGCCGGCAATGTTGAAACAAGTGTTTTACCTTCACCCGTCTTCATTTCAGCAATACGCCCCTGATGTAAAACAAGACCACCAATCAACTGCACCCGGTAGTGTTCCATATTTAAAACTCTTTTACCGGCTTCTCGCACAACCGCAAATGCTTCCGGCAAAATATCGTCCAGTGTTTCTCCCTCTTCAAGTCTTTTCTTAAACTCTTCTGTCTTAGCCTTCAGTTGTTCATCGGAAAGCGCCTGCATTGTCGGGCGGAGTGCCTCAATACGATCAATTATCTTCGCATTACGCTTTAATTCACGCTCACTATGCGTTCCGAAAACCTTGTCAACCAATTTCATTTTAACTACTCCAATCATAAACTAAAAAATCGATTACTTTTTACAGTACATCTTGACTATTTTAGCAGATTTTTTCCAACTATTCAACCACCGAACTGTAAACAAAGTGTTAAACCTATATGTAATAAAAAAAGCCGGCAAAAGTACCAATATATGGGACTTTGCAGACTTTTCCAAATAAAATGCTTCTTTATTTTACATTATATTAATTCAGTTATTCACAAATTGTTTACAGCTTTGTAGCTCCGAAATCATTCAAAAAATCAGGATCTTTGGCCTTTCTCCAAAAAAGAAACAAGACAACTACAACAAAAACAAAATCAAGCGTAAGCTCCATATATCGAAAACCATTCTTCATCAATTTACGAAACCTGCGTTCGCTTTTTCCGACACTTTTAAAATATTTGCGAAGTTTCTTGCGCCCTTTCTTTTGCAGCTTTTTGATATCCGCTTCACATTTTTGCCAAAAAGTTCGTTTCTTTTTTTTGCGAAACATCATTTATCCCCCGTTTTCCTTTTCAGTTCTCCTTCATAAAACTGTTTTACTTCAAGCTGATAAATCTCTTCAAAAGGAATCTTTTCATTAACAACTTTAAGAATTCCGGCATCTTTATCCAAACGTGCCACCATTCCCTGTTTTTTTAAATATTCTCCGCCTTTATAATATACAACTTCCACAATGTCATTTCTGTTAATAAAATGCAGAACACGATCCAGTTCTTCTTTGCGCTCTTGTGTCAGAATAATTTTATCTGCCGGCTGTTTTTCTGCTGCGGCAAGTGCTTCCTCATATCCTTTCAGTGCCGCAAACGGCATAAACTGTTTGGCCCTTTGTGCAACACTCATCTTCTGCCGCTTAGCCACTTTTATGTCCTCCAATCTGCTGATTACGTTCTATTGTGGTCGCTCCTTCTTCCAGATTCATTCCTTTTAATATAGCATTCTTACCATATTTTTTCTTAATTTTCAACATTGCCTGCTGCATTTTTTTCTCACGTTCCAGCTCCTCTGTGTCCACAAACAAATTGTATTGCAGATACACCTCATCAGAAAGCCTGTTAAAAGTAAGATTAATGCGTTTAATACCGCCACGTTTGTCCACTATTTTTTCGTACAGTCCGGCTATTTCCGGCAAAATGATACGAGCCGACGAAGTGGGCATAACAAACGAAACTGTTCCGTGTGCCGGTTCCCTCAACAATCCGTTTTCATAGGAAATGTGCACTGTCGCCGATTCTGTAAGCAACTTTTTATCAACCAGTTCGAGGCATAACAAATCCGCCATCTCTTTAACAATCAAAGCAGCCTTCTCATAAGAATAAGCGCACGCAAGCACTTGTCCGCTGCTCAGACAATTATTTTGAGCCTTGTATTCCTTTATATCCGACATTGTTACAGTTTCCCGGCCGTATGCATGATCAATCATAAGCTCTGCATCCACACCAAAAAGCCGGTATAGACTGTCTTCATCCGCATCTGCAATTTCGCGCATAGTATAAATACCACGACTTTCCAACTTTTTGGCAATTCCCGGACCGATTCTCCAAAAATCAGTAAGCGGTCTATGATTCCATAATGTCTTCCGGTATGTTTCCTCATCCAACTCACCAATACGATCGTCGGCATGTTTCGCAGTAATATCCAGTGCCACTTTGGCAAGATAAAGATTTGTTCCGATACCACAGGTCGCCGGAATACCCATTGTATTCTGAACATCTTGCATAATGGTCTCTCCGAGCATTCGCGGCGTCATATCATACATTTCCATATAATCCGTGACATCCAGAAAAACCTCATCAATCGAATATACATGAATATCTTCTTTTGATATATATTTCAGATAAATTGCATATATCGCCGCCGAATAGTCAATATAGAGCTGCATTCTCGGCGACGCGGTAATATAATCAATGTTCTTTGGAATTTCAAAAAGCCGGCAACGGTTTTTGACCCCCAGCTCTTTCATTGCCGGCGAAACTGCCAGACAAATGGTCTTGTCCGTTCTTTCGGGATCTGCCACAACCAAACGTGTTGTCATAGGATCCAACCCACGTTCAACACACTCTACCGAAGCATAGAATGATTTCAAATCTATACAGACATAACTTCTTCCCACCGTTATCCGCCTACCTGTTTCATTTTAATCCAAATTGCTGCACAACGTAATAATCAGTAAATCATCACTTGCAGGATTTTTAACAAAGAAATTCGTGGTTTCAACCCTACGGTATACACCATCGTCACCAAGTTGTCTTGTTACAAGGCGTAAACGTTTTTCTCCGCTTTCATATGCCTTAATCTGCTTTTCACGTCTAAAAACATCAGAAAACAGCTCTCTGTCATCCGGATGCATCGTCGCCGTTCCACCCTCAATCAGCTCGTCAAACGTTCCTGCACCGCTGCATCGGGTTGTTGTAAAATTATCATATGCCATCATATAATAACTGTTGCGCGTTAAATTCGCAAAAATAACAAGCGGAAACTTATCAAACACTGCCTCAAGCAAAAGCTGCATGGCACTGTTACGATTCTGCACAGACAAAATGTCTTCCTCTACAACACTTGGTTCTTCTTTGCATAAGTTTCCAAAATCTTCCTGCGGCATAGGTCTTGCGAATAAAAATCCTTGAATTTCCATGCAATCACAAGTTCTCAAAAATCCAAGCTGTTCTTTGGTTTCCACACCTTCCGCAACGGTACACAATTTCAAGCGGTTTGCGAGCATGATAATCGTTTCCAGTACGATACGCTCCTTATCATCCTCGAAATTACCCTTCAAAAGTGAACGGTCAATTTTTAATATATCAATATTCATTTCCTTCAGAAAACTAAGTGACGAAAAACCGCTTCCGAAATCATCCATGGCAATCTTATATCCATTTTCACGTACACGATCGCAAAACTCTCTTACTTTGGCAGTATCTTCCGCAAAAGTTGTCTCCGTAATTTCTACCACAATCGCATCATGAGAAATCTCATAAAAATCCACAATCGCGTTCAACCTGTTAATAAAATCTTCTTCCTTCAGGTGGATTCGCGAAAAATTAATGCTTACCGGCACCATTTTGATTCCGTCTTCTTTTTGCTCTTTGATAAAACTGCAGACACCATCAAGAATATACCAGTCCAGATCAACAATAACCCCGTTCGATTCCATAACAGGAATAAAATCTTTCGGCATTATCATCGTTCCGTCACTTTTAATCCAACGCGCAAGAGCTTCCGCGCCTTTCATCTGGCCGGAAATCGCATCATACTGCGGTTGAAAAAATACTTTAAACTCTTTCTTTTCAAGCGCATCCGTTATGTCATTCAACAGCAGTTCCATACAACACACTCCTTTCCGTTGTTTGTCTAAAACAGCGAATCTTTCTTCTGTATAAAATGATTTTTCCTCTTACTGTCCTTACTTTACATTATATGTCTATATTTGATTTTTTTCTACTATTTTTTGACATTTTTATCACAATTTTCTACTATTTTGCGGTTTAAAGACTCCTATTCTGCAAATAGTGTAAATTAACAAAAAGCAATAGACTTTTTGTCGAATAAAATATATAATAACCATGAGCGCGGTTTATATTTTGCGTTCCTCTTACATACATATTAATTCATTTAAACATTAGGGAGGAAAACAAATGGGATTAATTAAAGCAACAGCTGAAACACTCGGAAGCATGGCAAAATCAGCCGGCGCAAATTTGCTTGGCAATGCCGTTTCTTCACTTAGTTCTGTAGTCAGCGATCAGTATCGTGAATATTTTTACTGCGATGCATTTCCGGAAGGAGTTCTTGCGGTAAAAGGAAAGAATAAAAATCAGAAAGGTATGAACAAGGGAAATGATAATATTATTTCCAACGGTTCCCTTATTACAATCAACGAAGGTCAGTGTATGATTCTTGTTGATCAGGGTAAAGTTACCGAGATTTGTGCAACCCCGGGTGAGTTTATCTATGATGCTTCAACAGAGCCTTCCATCTTTTACGGAAACCTCGGTGAAAACATCAAAAATTCATTCATCGCATTGGGCAAGCGTATTTCTTTTGGCGGAGAAATCCCCAAAGACCAGAGAGTTTACTACATCAACATCAAAGAAATTCGTAACAATCTCTGGGGCACATCCAGCCCGATTCCGTTCTTTATTCATGATAAAGTAACCGGTTTTCAGGGTGATATCAGCCTTATGTGTAACGGTGAATTCTCTTATATGATTAGCGACCCGATTCGTTTCTATACCTTTGTATGTACAAACTTTACAAACGAATTTAACAAGAAGGAAATCCACAGCATTCTTCGCTCTGAGTTTATGACAGCGCTCCAGCCGGCTCTCGGTTCCTTCTCTGAAGTAGGACTTCGTTATAGCCAGATTACAAATCTTACCGATGATTTGACTGATAAGTTAAACGAACAGCTCTCCAAAAAATGGGGTGAGCTTAGAGGTTTGAAGGTTGTTTCCGTCACTTTCAATACTTTGAAAGCAACCAAGGAAGATGAAGACAGAATCAAGTCCTTCCAGGATACAGCCGTATACACTAATGTAAATATGGCCGCTGCACGTATGGCTACCGCTCAGGCAAACGCTATGGAAGCAGCTGCTAAGAATGAATCAACAGGACCTGTAATGGCCTTTGCCGGAATGAACATGGCGCAAATGATGGGCGGCGGCGTTAACGCCGGAAATCTTTTTGCAATGGGTCAGCAACAGCAGGCTGCAGCTCCATCAGCAGCTCCCGTTGCCGCTCCCGTTTCTGATGGCTGGACCTGTTCCTGCGGTACATCAGGTAATACCGGAAAATTCTGTCGTGAATGCGGTTGTGCAAAACCCGCTGATGCAGCAGGCTGGACCTGCTCCTGCGGCACTGTAAACAAAGGTAAATTCTGTCAGGAATGCGGCAGCAAAAAACCTGCCGGTGCACCACTTTATAAATGTGACAAGTGCGGTTGGGAACCGGAAGATCCCCACAAACCGCCCAAGTTCTGTCCCGAGTGCGGCGATGGATTTGACGAGAACGATGTTCAGTAATCATTTTTATACCGCAAGAATGATGGCATTTTTCCCATCATTACTACTTAAATAGCATTATTAAGTAAACAGCGGTTCATGCCTATGCATAGACCGCTGTTTTTTAACAGAAAGGAAAAACGAAAATGAGCGATTTCGAACAGTTCGATCAATCAGAGCCTAATATTACCGATACACTGGCAGAAACCGATCGCAAATGTCCTCAATGCGACGGAACGATGAATTACGATCCCGAAACCGGAAAAACCCTCTGCCCGTACTGCGGATATGAAGAAGACATTCCGGAAAATGAAGAATTACCCCCCAGCGCAGAAGAATTGGATTTCGCAACAGCAGAACAAACTGCCAACTGCAATTGGGGTGCTGAAAAGAAAACAGTAATTTGTAAAAGCTGTAGCGCGGAAACAATCTACGACGCATTGGATGTTGCAAACGAATGTCCTTATTGCGGTTCCAATCAGGTTATGGAAGCGCAGGCAAAGGATACTTTAGCTCCTAACGGCGTCGTTCCTTTCCAGATTTCATCTGACGTAGCTTCTGCTAATTTCAAAAAATGGATTGGCAAGAAATTTTTCTGCCCCAAACTCGCCAAAGAATCAGCAAGACCTGATTCTTTCAAAGGAATTTATTTACCGTATTGGACTTTTGATGCGCAGACCAAAACACACTACAGTGCTTCTTACGGCAAGGATCGTCGCGTCAAAGACCGCGAAGGAAACACCAAAATCGAGACCGACTGGTACCGTACAAAAGGCACCTACAGCGAGTTCATTGACGATCAACTTGTACTTGCATCTACCCGTCACAATACGAACATGCTGAAAGGCGTTGAGCCCTTTAACACTGCAGACAATAAAACATACAAACCCGAGTTTGTTGCCGGTTTCCTTGCAGAACGTTACTCAATTGGATTAAAAGATGGTTGGGAACTGGCCAAAAAATCAATTCACAGCCGCTTAAGCAGTGCTATTACAAAGAAAATCAGACATGAAAAGAATGCGGATCACGTAAGAGGATTACAGCTTAGTACGTCTTATACCAACATCACTTATAAATACCTGATGCTCCCTATCTGGATATCTTCTTTCAAATACAACGGAAAAGTATATCAATTCATGGTAAATGGTCAGACAGGTAAAGTTACGGGTAAAACACCAATCTCTTTCTGGAAAGTATTCTTTACAGTCCTTGCAATCATCGTCGTTCTGTTGATTCTTTTTGGTTGCTTCGGTCTTTCTGAGATTATTCAGGATATTATCTAAGCAAAGTCTTTGCATTAACAGCATGACAAATTTTTAAGTAAACTCACACTATTGATATACACAAAAAAGTATACACAAAAAAGGCACCTTATCGGTGCCTTTTCAATTATGATTTTCTATACATCCGGTTCAATCAAACCATATGTGTTTCCTTTTCTTTTGTAGACAACACTAATCCGGTCGGTCTCTGCGTTGTTGAATACAAAGAAATTATGTCCAAGCAGTTCCATTTGCACACATGCATCCTCAGGATACATAGGCTTAATATCAAATCTCTTAGAACGGGTAATTTGTACTTCTTCCTCATCCAAGAAATCTTTTTCAATATAATCCTGGTTAAAGAAATCATTGTTCTGCTTGCGATCAACCAACTTGTTCTTATACTTCTTGAGCTGTCGTTCGATAATCTCTTCCACAAGATCAATTGATACATACATATCATTGCTTACCTGTTCAGAACGAATAATATTTCCTTTCACAGGAATTGTCACTTCAATTTTCTGACGGTCTTTTTCAACACTGAGCGTTACATGAATCTCAGTCTCCTTTGTAAAATACTTTTCAAGTTTACCAATCTTATCTTCTACTGCAGCTCTTAAGCCGGGGGTAACATCAATATTTTTTCCTACAATATTAAATTTCATTTAAATCATTCCTTTCATACTATAATCAGGAACCCTTCTGACAGATTTGAATTCCATGCAAATCGCACCTTTCATCCCTCTGCGTTTGCTTAGGTTTATTATATCATATTGTATACGTTTTTGCAATATTTTCCTTAATTGTAGATAGAATTTAACAAATTGTTCATTACTTTTTTGACACTTAGAAAGTCAATACTTTTTCCCGTTTTTTCGACATTTTATTCATTTTCTACTTTGTGTACAAAACACTTGTTCATTTAGTTTACGTAAAAATGCGACCTTTTTAGTCAATACTTCTGTGGATAATGTGTATAACTTAGTGTATAAAGTGATTTTATAGGATTATTTGCGATTTTTTATGTGGATAACTCATTTTATCTTTTTTCGACAATTTCTTACAAAATACACTTGATTTTTCCTTTTTTAGTAAAAATGACGAGACACAATTTTCACGGTATCAATTTAAGCATAATGTACAAAAAGTATGTTTGCACCTTGACATTTTTTATCGGCATTCTCAGGAATAAAACCTTTGACGCCAAGCAGTCCTTTTTTGAATGTCATAAAAGTATATAGCACTAAAAAAGGGATTTTGCAAAACCATTCGGCTGCAAAATCCCATTTCATATTAATTCATTATCTGTTTTCTTAAGCCATCCCTAGAAGATACGTCTTACCGCCAAAATAGTTTTATAATCAGCATTGGAAATAATAATACCCGTTTTACTTGAACTAGCATGTACAATTTGATTATTTCCAATATACAATGCAACATGTCCGGAATAACAAATCAAATCACCCGGTTGAGCATTTGCAAGCCCATCCACAGCATATCCCTGCGTACGATCTGCCTTAGAGGAATGTGGAAGAGAAACACCAAAATTCGCATATACACTCATTACGAAACCGGAACAATCTGCTCCGTTTGTCAAGCTGGTTCCGCCATATACATACGGATTACCAACAAATTGACAAGCATATTCTGCTACCGCTCTACCCATTTCACTTCCACCGGTAATTTCAGGAACAACTGTTGTTTTCTGAAAAGTAGTTGTCGTTGTAGTCTGGGCCGCACGCAATGCAGCACGTCTTGCTTCCGCCTCTTTGGCAAGTCTTTTTTCTTCTTCTTCCTTAGATTCAGCCCGTACAAAATCTGTACGAAGCTCTACATATTCTGCAGAAACAAATCCATCGCCTTCTTCAACCGAAACCTTAACCCATCCATCAGTCTCTTCCAAAACAGTTAAGTCCTCTTCGTTCGGAACAAGACCAAGAACCGGCGCATCTACACTGGCTTCCTTACGAACCTTCAAAGCATCTGTCTTAACAGTTGCAACTCTGGTTCCTACTTCTTCAACAAGTGCAATTGCTTCATCACCGGTCACACAATACTCAGCCTTAACATAACCGACTACATTTCCGGATTCGATTTGATACCAGCCATCTTTTTCTTCTATCAATGTACCTACGGAATCATCATACAGCTTACCAACCACTTCAGAATCAATATTAGCATCTGCACGTACATTTACGTATCGGTCTACCTGCGCAATTACAAGATTGGCAAATTCAGCATCCGGATTTTCTACAGACACATCTGCACCGGGAATCTCTAACAATTCAACAGGTGTCAGTTCTGCCTCATCCTTAATCAAAACCGCTACCTCAGATTCGGAAGACCACTCCGATGGTTCAGGCAAAATCAGTTCATCTTCCGTCTGTGCCGTAATAACTTCAGGCAACGTTGCCGGAGCATTCACTTCTTTTGTCTCCTGCTCCCGGGCACGAATTACATCCACTTTATTCTCTAAATCCATCTGAAAAATTTCTTTATTATCTGTAGTATCTTTGGTTGCAGCAACATATGCCTCAATAGTTCCATGCACCTCTTCATAAGATGTGGCTTCCCCAAGGGCAACCGCAGCACCGGCACCGGGAAGTTCCGTAAAATCAATTGCACCGGCAGGGCTCGCAATACTAACCATTGCCATTGCAATCACAGAAGCGCATACACCACATACTAGCTTTTTACGTCTCATAAAAAATCCTTTCTGGTAAGATGTTATTTTTTCGTTTCAATTTGTTACGAATTTATTACATCTGATTAACAATATAGCATTATTTTAGTATTTTGTCAATCATTTAACCATGCTTTACATTTTCCAAATAAAGGATTCTCTCGCACATGTGCATCATTGTATAGCTATTTATATCAAAAAATTACGTTTTTTCCTTTCAAAAGAAAAAGATTTCGAACAATATATCCGAAATCTTTTTGTAACAATTATAGCAAACCCTTTTTTAAATAATTATAGCAAATCCTTTTGCAATGAAGTAACTGCATTTGCACCATCAGATACTGCCGTTACAATCTGTCGCAATTCTTTGGTTCTGACATCCCCCACTGCATACACTCTCGGACGTGATGTCCTGCCATCTTCTCCTGCAACAATATACCCCTTTTCATCGCAATTTACAAACATCTTAAACAGCTCCGAATTCGGTATCATGCCAACTGCAATGAAAACGCCTTGCACAGACAATTCTTTTTGCGCTCCGGTTTTTACATTTTGCAGAATAAGCTGTTCTACATTGTCCCGGCCCCGGATGGATTCTACCACCGTATCCCATATTATCTCTACATTTTCACATGCGAATAATGCATCCTGCAATACCTGTGCAGCGCGAAGAGAATCTCTTCTATGAATCAAATAAACTTTTTTGCAGGTGCGTGCCAAAAAAATAGCATCTTCCACAGCCACATCACCGCCTCCGACAACAGCAACTTCACGGTCTGCAAAAAAGGCGCCATCGCAGGTTGCGCAATACGAAACACCCATTCCCGCCAGTTCCTCTTCTCCCGGAACGCCTAACCCGGCATGCTTAGCACCGGTTGCAATCATCACACTTTTTGTAACATACGAGTTATTTTCACCGACAACACAATAATTTCCATTTTCTTCCTTAATTTCTGTAACATCTTCCGCAATTATCTCAGCGCCCATACGCTTTGCATGCTCTTCCAATTTTTCAGCAAGGGAAAATCCGCTCTCGCCCGGTAAACCGGGATAGTTATCCACCTCATACGTATTTAAAACTGCACCGCCACCAAATCCGGCTCTCTCAAGAATAACTGCATCTAACCTTGCACGGGCAGCATAAATGGCAGCTGCCATTCCCGCCGGACCGGATCCGATAATAACCAAATCAAGCATAACTACTCTCCTTTTATCTTTTTCTTACATATTATGACTCCATCGTGCTCTCATTTTATCATACCTTTCTGTTTTTCTCCACCTATTCCGCAATAATAAATGAATTGAAAAGTTTTCTCTCTTCCACTATACTTACGTTATAAGTTATTTCAAGAAAGAAATGGAGCAAACTATGGAATCCTATGTATTGATTACCGGCGCATCACGCGGCATTGGCGCATGTATTGCCAAAGCCCTCGCACAAAAACACTTTAATCTTATTCTGACATGCAGGAATTCTTTCGAAGACTTGCATGCTTTAGGAAAGACGCTCTCTGACTCCTATCATATTCACGTCATTTGCGAATGTTGCAATATGGGAGATCCTATTTGTGTAAAAGAACTTTTTGATCGCATTCCCAATCCTGATATCATTATTAATAATGCCGGTATTTCCTATGTCGGCTTACTTCAGGATATGAAAATTGAGGACTGGAATGAAGTGCTTTCCGTTAACCTCTCATCAGCTTTCTATACGGCAAAATACGGCCTTACCCATATGATCCGGCATGGTCATGGACGAATTCTTAACATCTCTTCCGTGTGGGGTAATTCCGGAGCATCCATGGAAGTTGCATATTCTGCTTCAAAAGGCGGCTTAAACGCATTTACAAAAGCACTCGCCAAAGAAGTTGCGCCAAGCGGCATCGCAGTCAATGCACTCGCCTGCGGACTGATTGATACCCAAATGAACGCTTCCCTAACCCAGGAAGACATGGATTCATTATGTGCAGAAATCCCTCTCGGACGTCCTGCTACACCATCAGAAGTCGCAGACGCTGTGCTCCATATTTTAACAATGCCAATCTATTTCACAGGACAGATTGTCACTCTTGACGGCGCTTGGATTTAAAACCATATCTTCCTGTTTTAGCTCTGTGCGGTCACAACCATATAAACAAATAATTGCCAATATCACAAAAAATACTGTCCAAAACTTTACACGCATAAAACAAGCCTCCTTTTCATCAATAGTAATATTGTTATCGAAAAGAAGGCTTCTATACATATAAAACTTATTAAATTTCTTCTAACGGAACATAAAACTCCATTCCATCCTCAATTCTTAGACATCCCAGCTGACTCGACTTATTCTTAAGCGCCATTCCACAATCAATATTATAAACCTGATACCCATAATAATTTTTATTGTGGTATATAACACCTCTTCCAAGCTCGTCCATACAATCCAAACGTTGTGTAAACGTGTGCCCTGCTATGTATATGGTTTTTTTGTTCGGAAAAATATGTGCTGCATTCTTACTCAAAAAAGCTCTGTCATAGATATTAATCCAAACCGTATCCCACACCTGACGATGCCGTACATCAGAATACTTAATACAATCTCCTTTTTTATCGCAAATATATGCATGTGAAAGATGATATTTTTTCTTGTTAATTGTCACTCTACAAACGAGGTAAGAATTCTCTAAATATTGAATAACCTCTTTTTTCTTATTTGGCGAAAGCTCTTGAAATGCTTCAAAAGTACGTTTTCCGCCATTGCACGGATCCAGCCAGAGATCTAAGTCATCTGTATCTTCTCTGTCATGCGCCCGATATTCCTGCAGGTTTTTCAACGCATCCAACATCAGTAGTTCATGATTTCCCATAAACATCCTGACATTATCCCGCTTCATCATATCACATAATATTTTGATTCCATCCGGTCCCCTATCAATTACATCTCCTAAAACATACAATGTGTCATCCGGCTGTAAATTTATTGCACGTAACATTCTCTTGTAGGTTTTATACTGACCGTGGATATCGCTGATTACATAATTACTCATCGCATTATCCCTCTACACTTCCACAATATCTGTTACGTCCACCTGAATTACAGGACGAATGCCCATCGGCATATTTAATTTCCAGCAAACCAGTACCCCATCCTGAATAGAATGTCCTTCACAGCTCTCACCATAAGTCAGTGTACCGTTTGCCTGATTGATCGTTCCACGGGTTCTTAATGCTGAACCCATAGCCATGCTTTCATCAAAACGTTTTACTGCCGCATACTGCGAATAAAATACCTGACTCTGATTTGCAGGAGTCTTAATGGTATTACCACATCTTACTGTTTTGAAATCATATCCCGAAATCACTTCTTCTACAGAAGGTAAAAATACTCTGTCATATGTTACCTGATCCGAAAAAGTCGAAATCGGCGTTACAACCTCAGAAATAAGAATTTTTTTCTGCTCTTCTTTCGTAAAAGCTTCACGGAAAAAGTCACGGTTTAGCCATTCTCTGATTTTACTGGTCTCCCAATTTACTCCGGTTCGTATTTTGGAAATTTCACGTTCGGAAAAATCAATATAATTTTTTTCATTAAACAATTCAAAATCGATGATATACTCCGTCTGTAAAATCATCTTATTTCCGTTCTGATACAAAATCACCCACGGAATATCCGTAAATTCAAAAATACGATCCATGCGACTGGCATCTTTCATTTTTTGCTTATTGGCAATTCTGAATTCCTTTGATACCAAAGCATTCTGCACAGAAAAACGTTTATATTTACGACCTGCAACCTCTGCGCGATCATAACCGTCATAATTTGCATAGATAATATCCGTTGTCAAATCCGGTCCGGTGACTTCATTCATAGGATAATGACCAAACCACACACGACGGTGCTTCTTATCATACAGCATCAGATTTTCATTATGCGGATTTTCAATCGCATAACTCTGCGCATCCGCATCCACCTTAACGCCATATAAATTTCGCTTCAGTTGTCCCATGTCCTGCTGTCTGTCATTACATTCCATCGAAAGACCCTTAGTAATGGCATCTGCAACTCTCTTCTCAATCGGAATTCCGTAATCTGTAATCGGGATTAACGGTTCATTCAGACTTCGTTGGTATGCATCCGTAGGAATATCACCGGTAATCATACAATACATGGTCGCACAGATTCCATAGACATCTGTCCATGCTCCCTGTCCTTCTCCCATCATCTGCTCCAATGGTGCATAGCCAAATTTACCAAAATAAATCTGTGCGGTTTTGTTGCTTAATTTCTTAGTCGCACCAAAGTCAATTACCTTAATACTGCCATCGTCATCCAGCATAATATTCTCCGGACTAATATCACGATGAATCAGTCCCATCTTATGAATCTCTTCCATTGACGAAATAACAGGTTCCATCAACGAAAGGGTATGTTCAACCGACAGGCGCCCTCCATGATTATCAATATATCTTCTCAGAGTTCCTCCCTCAAGATACTCCATTACCATATATGCCGTATTGTTCTCGTAAAAAAGTTCCTTAATGGAAACAATACCGGGATGCTTAGAGAACTGTGCAAGAATTCTTGCTTCTCGCTGATAAGCGGCCAACTCTTCCCTATATTCTTCCTCTGTTGTTCCGCTTGCCACTCTCAGACTGCCGTCGGCTTCTCTTTCCACCATTTCATCCGGAAAAAATTCTTTCACTGCAACACGATATTCCAATAACATATCAAATCCTATATAGGTAATCCCGAAATTACCCATCCCCAATATGTTACCAACCAATATTTTTCCGTTGAGAATCGTTCCCGGCTCTAATGCACGTCCGTAGCTTTTTCCACCCCGCTTGTCTTTTCCGCAAACCGGGCAAAACAAATCTTCTTTACTCATATGCATACAGCACAAGCACATTTTCTTGATTTCTGATGCTATCATTAATACGATTTCTCCATTCCCTTTTTATCATTATCGGAGTCATTGGCCTTCCAATAACTACCCCATATTATTATACTAGATAATCTAACTTTTTGCCATTAAAATTTATGCATTTTGATGGTTTTTTTACTTAAATTTGAAGTATTTTTGTCTTTGCAACCTAAAATTGGCATTTGATAAAATACAATACTTCCTGCAAGATTTTTATCAGCAGCGAACGTTTTTTCCAAGTATCATACTCTATCTCCTTACACAGAGCAAGTGTCGTTTCAAAATCAGAAGAAATGTCCTTAAGGATCTTCCCTTCCGGAAGATATACACCATTCTCATAATGCAGAAAAAAGCTTCTGAAATCCATGTTAATCGTTCCGATTACCGCAGAAAACTCATTTGAGCAGAGTTTTGCATGCAAAAAGCCCGGCTCATATTCATAAATACGCACACCTGCTGCCAAAAGCGGACCATAGTGGCGCTGTGTCATCATACGTACTGTCTTTTTATCCGGAATCCCGGGGGTAATGATGCGCACCGAGATTCCGGTTTTTGCTGCAAGCATAAGCATCTCACACATAACATCATCAATAATCAGATACGGGGTCATAATATCCACCCGTTCTTTTGCACTCATAATGATATGAATAAACATATCCATCGCAGGATTCATCGGATTATTAGACGGTCCATCTGCAAAAGGCTGACAAAAAGTTGCCTCTTCAACTTTGCATTCCTGATATGGGTAGTCTTTAGGCTCCATCTTACCTCCGGAGGCATTCCACATGCCGATAAACAACAATTGCATGCTATAAACAGCATCCCCCATCATACGAATCCCGGTATCTTTCCAGTGTCCGAAAGGAGAAACAATATTTGCATATTTATCGCCGATATTAATGCCGCCGGTATACGCATATTTTCCGTCAACAATCAGCATCTTCTGATGATTTCTGAAATTCAAAAACAGTCTTTGATAATTACGCTCTATCGGATTAAAATTCCGTATTTCGATACCGATACCTTTCAATCGCAATACTGTTGTATCCGATAATTGCAAAACACTTCCCGCATCATCATACATAATACAGATTCTGACACCGGCCTTCTTTTTTTCTTCCAGGATTTCACTCATCCGATCCCATATCTCACCGTCAGCAATAATAAAAAAACTCATAAAGATATGCGATTTGGCTCTTTTCAATGCTTCAATCATATCTTCTAAATACTTTTCACCGATTTCAAAATACTGAATCTGCGTGTTTTTATATAACGGAAATCCCTGTTTTTCCAAATATTCTGCCATTTTTCCACTGTCTTGATTTTTCTTTTTTAATTCTTGTAAGACATCTGTCCGGTGAACCTGATATTCATTTGCCCGATCAATAGAACGCTGTATTTTTTCATGCATGCGCTTATTAATGAACATGCCGCCCCACAACAAATACATAAAATGACCAATGACGGGAAAGAGTAGCAACACGCACATCCAGTATAATTTATAGGCCGCATTTCGTTCCTGCGCCACCAAAGGAATCGCAATTAAAAAACTCAGAATATCAAATACCAAATAAACAACAACAGCAAACCGATTCAAATAATATGCCGCAAAAAAAATCAAAATAAGTTCGATCAGCAAAAGTGATGCAATAATACTGTATCTGATTATTGTTTTGGTATAACTGCGAGCTCTCTTAACCACACGAGTGCTCTCTCTTTTCATATGTCTCACCACCTTCATTTGTTTATTATTTAGATTACTCATCAGAATCATTCTTATGTGCTAATCATAACACTGAAATATTAATTTTTTTTGAACAAAATTCCTTTTTCAGAATTTTCATTCATTCGCTTCTCAAGAAACATACAGGAGAAATAAGACCAAAAAAGGAAAATTCACTATCGGAATTTTCCTTTTTAACATACACGTTCTATTCAACCTTTCGGTTCATGAATATGCAACCTGTTTTTATATTTCGCAGTTCTTTACAGATTCAAACTCATCTACGATGTCTTTCTCTACTTCGGTGTATAAACTCACTACAACAATTGCAACCGCTGAGAATACAAACCCGGGGATAATCTCATATAAATCGAAAATACCTCCTTCAAGAAGCCACCATACACATGCGGTAATGCCACCAACGAGAATACCTACAAGAGCACCCCACTTTGTCATACGTTTCCAAAACAGTGAAAACAATACGGTAGGACCGAAAGCTGCGCCGAAACCGGCCCATGCAAAAGCAACGAGATTAAACACGGATTCATTAATTTTGGCCAGGAAGGATCCTTCTGCAGGATTCTCTACGCAAACAATAAGTGCCGCAATAACAGATACAACCATTACTGAAATACGACTTACCCACAACACGGACTTCTCGCTTGCCTTCTTATTAATCAAACCACGATAAATATCTGTGGTAATGGAAGATGATGTAACAAGAAGCTGACTGTCTGCTGTACTCATGATAGCTGCCAATACTGCTGTCAGCATAATTCCGGCCAAAATAGCAGGATATAATGTAGTTGTCATTGTCATAAATACAGATTCCGGATCTGCCAATTCAGGCAACAAGAGTTTACCAAGTACGCCGATAACAACAGCAGCACCCAATGTAATCAAAACCCAAACGGTTGCGATAACACGTGCCGGTCTGATTTCCTTCGAACTGCGGATTGCCATGAATCGGGGAAGAATATGCGGTTGACCAAAGTAACCGATTCCCCAAGCCAGCGAAGAAACAAGAAGTGCAATATCAACTGCACCGTCATCCGTATAAGGTAACAGAGAAAATGTTCCCTGCACCTTATTAAGCATTTCTGAAACAGCATCCAGACCGCCCAGACGTGCAATACATACAAACGGAGTTACAATCAATGCAATAAACATCAAAATACCCTGAATCATATCTGTCCAGCAGACCGCAAGAAATCCTCCCAAAAAGGTATAGGCAATAATGATTACAACACCAATCAGCAATGCCCATGTATAAGGAAGGCCAAATACCGTATTAAAAAGCTTCGCACTTGCAGAAAACATGGAAGCTGTATAAAACAGGAAAAATACAACAATGAAAATTGCAGAAATAGCTTTCAGCATACCACTCTGATCGCGGAATCGATTCTGGAAAAATTCAGGTAGCGTAATCGCATCCCCTGAAACCTTTGTATACTGGCGTAAACGCTTACCAACAATCAGCCAGTTTAAATATGTACCTACTGCTAATCCGACTGCAGTCCAGATGGCTTCCGTTGTTCCTGCAAACAAAGCATATGCAGTTCCCGGAAGTCCAAGCAACAGCCAACCGGACATATCCGATGCCTGTGCTGACATAGCCGCAACCCACGGATTAAGACTTCTTCCACCCAACACATAGTCAGAAACATTCTTGTTCTTGAAAAAGAAATACAAGCCGATTCCAACCATAAGTGCAAGATAGAGAACAAAAATAATAATATACGTTGCTAAATTGTTCATAAGTACCCTCTCTTCTATTCTCTTAGTATTAAAAATGTTACTTTTCCAGTCTAACACAGACACATAGTTTTTGTCCAGTCAAAGAGAACTATCCTGACCATCAGGAAACCCTATTCATAGGTGGATTTATAAGGAAATCCCACCGCCTGCTTTACAATTGCGCTTCTTTATTCCTTTTACAATCTGTGCACGTTCCGTAAAGCAACGTTTTTTCATAATCCAGTTCAAATCCGTCCACTCCATGCATCAGCTTCTGCGCCTGCTTTGTTGTTTCATTGCTCAAATGCATCACTTTGCCGCATCCGGTACATTGTAAATGCAGATGATGATGACAGGCATCTCCTTCTGCAATCTGATAAGCATATTGACGCTCACCGGGGCGTATACTCTTTCTTACAACCCCTTCTTCTGTCAGCTTCTTCATCAATCGATACATGGAACTAAGCGGCACCGCCTCCTGCGTTTCAATCATAAGCTCTTCTATCGTAAACTGGCGTTCCTTATGCTGTTGCAGATAATCAACCAAAACTTTTCTCTGTTGTGTCTGATAAATAGCACGCATCTTTCGTTTCTCCTTTCGCCAACGTTTCTACACGTTTATGCACCCTTGCAGGCACCCACGGCTGCGAAAACAGCAAAAACCACGATATCTGCAACAACGATGGTCGCTCCAACAGGCGTAGAAAACAGAATGGAACACAAAATCCCCGCTATTGCGCAAAAAACCGATATCACGGAGGACGCAATTACCACGCCTCTAAAGCTTTTGAAAAGACGCATGGCCGAAACTGTCGGAAAAACAATCAATGCAGAAATCAACAAAGAGCCAACAAGATTCATGGCAAGAACAATTACAATTGCCGTAATCACCGCAATCAGCAAATTGTAAAATCGCACCTTCCCGCCTGTCGCTTCGGTAAAATTCTCATCAAACGTATTTGCAAAAATACGATGATAAAAAAGAATATATAGCACCAGAACCAAAACCGACAAGGCGATACAAATCCAGACGTCACCTTTTGAAACAGATAATAACGAAGTACTTCCAAATAAAGTACTGCAAACATCTCCCGCTATATTACCTCCCGAAGCCCGGTTCGGGAAAACATTCATAATCAGATACCCCACTGCCAAGGCTCCGACTGACAGCATAGCAATCGCTGCATCTCCTTTGATTTTGGCTTTTTTACCACCGCACAAAAGAAAAATTGCCACCAGCATTGTACCGGGCAATACAATTACCATTTCATTGGTAAAACCCAGCACCATAGCAACTGCCATGGTTCCGAATGCCACATGTGACAAACCGTCTCCAATAAAAGAAAGACGTTTCAGCACAAGAATAACTCCCAGTAAAGATGCACATAATGCAATCAGAACACTTACAATCACTGCGTGCTGTACAAAAGGATATTGCAAATAATCCATAACTTTCATAATCATTTCCATACTTTTATTCCTCATCAGATAATACAGCATATTTAGAACCGGCCTGAAACTTCTGATATTCTTCCGGCGTCCCGAAGAATGGCGTTTTTTCACCAATCTGTAAAATATGTGTCGCATATTTCATTGCCGAAGCAATATCATGGGATACCGTCAGAACCGTGATGTTGTCTTTTTGGTTCAATTTATGAATAACCTCATAAAATTCCTGTGTCGCCATCGGATCAAGTCCTGCTACAGGTTCATCCAACAACAGCATTTTGCGGGTTGCGCACAGTGCTCTCGCAAGCAACACCCTCTGCTGTTGCCCTCCGGATAATTCTTTGTAGCTTCTTTTGCGCAAATTTATAATCTCCATCTTTTCCAGCATTTGTGTTGCAAGTTCTTTTTCTTTGGCGCAATAAAACGGTCTTATCCCCATACGATTCAAACAGCCGGAAAGAACAATTTCCTCAACACACGCGGGAAAATCCCTTTGTACCATTGTCTGCTGCGGCATATACCCTATTTCATTTTGACGCAATTCTTCTGCATATGTTATAGTCCCGCCCAAAGGTTTACACAACCCTAACAGGGTTTTAACAAGGGTAGACTTGCCTGAGCCGTTATCGCCTACAATATAAAGATAATCTCCTTCATTGACCTGAAAATTGATCGGAGCAGCAACCGCTCTTCTTTCGTAACCCAATATCAGATTTTCACATACAATCTGTGCCATAAAGACCTCCGCCTTATCTGATTTCTCTTATTCAACCGCAAGAGCGGTTTTCAACACTTCCAGATTATTTTCCATAACCGCTAAATACGTTTTACCATCTTGAACCATCCCTGCCGTCACAGCTTGCATGGAATCAAGAACCAAAATCTCCCTTCCTGCATCCTCGGAATTTTCCAATACGGTCTCTGCAAGTTTGGTATCTGATACTTCCGAAATCACCAGTACCGGAACAGCATTCTGATCTGCAAGAGAAGCCAGCCGGATAATCATATCAAAATCAGCTTCCGATTCCGTCTGACAACCTGCAAACGCAGCATCATAAGAAATGCCGTACGCATTTGTCATATATAAAAAGGGAAATCGGTCAGCAATTAACAAATATGGCTTCTCGCAATCTGAAACCGCTTTATAATAATTGGCATCCAGATTCTCAAGACAGGCCCGATAGGCAGCCAAATTATTATGAATCAATGCCCCGGATTCCGGCAACTTTTGACAAAGTGCCTCAGCAATAGCATTTACACCGGCCCCCGCATTCTTCAAAGACATCCAGATATGTTCATCATAGACAGTCTCTCCATCGTGAAGATGCTCCTCCTCACAATGTTCCTCCTGCAAATCATGATGATGTGTCTGTACAGAAGATTCCAGCAACGTCATTCCCTCAACACAACTTAAATCGATAACAATACGATCCGGATTCGGTTGATTATCAAGTGCCTCCTGTATCCATTCCGAACCACTGCCTCCGATGTAAATAAAGATATCGCTTTCAGCAATCTTAACATAATCCTCTGCTCCGGGCTGAAAACTATGCACATCTGCACCATCATCCAACAAATACTCAATCTTTACCTCCTCAGGTCCGTTTGCAAGAAGCGCACACGTCCAGTCATATGCAGGAAATACGGTACATACTACTGAGCAGGCACCGGCAGGTGTTTGTTCGTTTTGGGGTGTGCAGGCAGTCATCGCCAATAATAGAATAAGCCATAAAAAAGTAACTATTCGGTTAATTTTCATCTGTTTTCCTCTGCTTTCCGCCAGAAATCTGTTTTTCATATTGGTAAGACCGCAAAAAAGCGAGTACACAATATGAGAATAATTCTCATATTAGTATACTCACTTTTCTCATCTTGTCAATATTTTCACATCACACTTTACTTACAATTATGTTCAGGCAATTCCAATAATTCCAGGTTACTTCCTGTATTCAGGATCACAATCGTAATATTTCTGCAGCCTGTAAACCGATACGGTTTTTGATAATACACGTATCCATCCGGACCAACCAGCGAAACAATACTGTCTCCCTTAGCCACGGTCTCGTACTCCGTTGTTTCTTTATAGGCCAACCCATTCACGAACATCCTGTTATTTAAGTAAATGGAAAACGCCTCAAAACCATTTGCCGCATTCACAAAACGCACCTGGATATTAGGCGAATAGGAAGGGGTCGGTTTCCATGAAGGTCCGGGAAATGCGGGCGTTCCTTCTCCGGGATTCGGCAAAGGAATTACCGGGATTTGCGGCATCTGTGGTGCTTCTGCCGGCGGCATCCCCGCATCATTGTTTTCAGGCATTTCCTCCATTCCTTCATAAACAGGACCACCTTCTCCGGGATTTGGCAAAGGAATTACCGGCACCTGACGTTCCTGCTCCATACCATAATAGCGAATCATTCTCATTTTTTCCTCCGATATGTTCGGCTTTCTCTACTATGATATTTCAACAACACTATTTTGGAACCTTGTTTAGGCTTTCTTTTTTTTCGACAAAAACACGGACAGCCACCAAAGCAATGCCTCCTATTACAATAAAAACAGAAATAAACTGGGAAGTCGAAAGAGCACCGACACTTCCTCTGTTGTCATTTCTCAAAAATTCAATCAAAAACCGTCCGACACCATATAATATCATATAGATTTCGCCGGTGTACTTACGCACTTTTTCATTTTTCCATATCAGGAACAAAATCCCTGCAATTGCAAGATCACCTACTGCCATAAAAATCTGTGTCGGCCAAAGCTTCACGCCTGCGGGAGCAATACTGCCTGCAGGAAATTCAATTCCCAAAAAGGAATCCGTCGGCGCACCATAACAGCAGCCTGCAAAGAAACATCCAAAACGTCCGATTCCCTGCGCAAGTGCAATCTGGGGAACAATCAAATTCAGATATTCAAAAAAATTAATTTTTTTCCATTTACAATATCCAAGACCTATCAAAATCCCGGTAATGATACCTCCGTATACAACGAACCCGGAACCGCTGATTGCAGAGAGCGGATTAGCTATAAAAGTTTTCCATTCCACAATAAGATATAAAATCTTTGCTCCCAGAAAACCGCCAATCACACACCATAATGCCAAATCTAAAATAGCATCCGGTTTGAGATTATTCTTTTGTGCTCTGTAATAAGACAGTAAAAGTGCTGCTATAAATCCGAGCGCAATCATCACTCCGTACCCATGAATTGTAAATTTTCCAATTGTAAGCCAATCATTATACATTTTATAAACCTTTCTGCACTAAAATAAGATCCTGTCATCTTATTTCATGCTTGCACTTTTTGAAAATTTTAATTATACTCCCACTAAAGGAGGATTTTCTTATGCATGTCTGCGCATCCGTTCAGGATGCCTTTGAGAACTGTCTCTCATCTAAAACCTTTTCTTTGGTCTGCCTCAAAGAGCATCCCTTATCTGAAATTACCTTATCTTCAGATGTCTATTCAATCTTTTTTTCTTCTGTTTCCCTTGATGTTTTGGTTTATAATCACACTTATCGTATGACTCCGGACTCCGTTGTGATTATCAAACCTTTTGAATTTGCCGCCTTTATGCCCTCAAGTACGTTACCTGCTGACGGCTATCTCCTTACAGTTCATCCGGAATTTCTGCACAATTTAATGCAGTATCGAAACGAGTGGGAAAAGTTGTTTGCTGCTGCCGATGATACTTTTATTCATCTGTGTTTCCCAATGCCGGAACAACACAAAGCACTGATAAAGTTATTACAACGCATGCAAAAGGATATGGATTTTGGTACAACACTTTATCAAAAACACGCCTGTATTGAATTACTGCTGCTTCTTTACAACTGCTACAGTACACCACATCACACAGAAAATGCACCGGAACGTTTCTTTACGCAACATCAAATTTCAGGCCAGCCGTTCCACCTGCTTCTTTCGTTTCTGAATCGGCATATCACGCAACCTCTGACACGCGAGATGATTACTGAGAATTTCTATATCAGTGATACCTATCTGTGCCGCATATTCAAGTCTTATACCGGTTTCACCTTGAACCATTACATAAACGCATGCCGAATCAGTCTGAGCAAAGCTTATCTTGCCAAAGGATACTCCGTTTCAAAATGCCTCACACGTTGTGGTTATCATGAATATTCCACTTTTTTGAAAGCCTTCAAAAAACATACCGGTTCTACGCCCAGGGAATACCTGAAATCCAAACAATTTTATGATTCCCATTCTTCGTAACTCTTAGAGAATATCACCTTTTCAACAATATAAACATCGTGCATATCATCATTTCTTACAGTGATATAATCACCTACTTTTCCTGTCAAATAGTGTTCATTATCCCAAATAGGAAATATTTTGACACCTTTTGTTAAGGGTTTTGCAAAAACTTTAACAACACCTGCAGGTCTGCATCTCTTTGCATAATCCGTCAGCAAAAGAGTGGTTCCGTCGATACGGTTCTTTATCTGCGGAACATAATCCGGTGAAATAACACACTCCTCAAATACATACGGAATCTCTTCGGGAATATATGCGTTTTCGAATTTGGCCTTTTTGTTTGTATAAACTTCACCCTTTACACCGATTAAAATATACAAATCTTCTTCCACCAAAAGGTCAAAATCCCCTTCCAGTGTACGTACGGTAATCGGAGTTCCCAACGGCAATATCTCATCCGCCTTCACATAACCGATGGGAATCTGCTTCTTTTGATACATCTTCATGGAGGCAATATCTGCATGATAAGACGATGCATAGATGATTTCAAAACTTTCAAAATACTGCTCCATCCGGCTCATAATATAATCTTCAATCATGATATTTGCAAACTTTTCCTGTAACAGCTTTTTACTGACAAAACCGCCTGCCTTCTCATAATGCCCACCACCGGATCCTACTTTATCACACAAAAATGCTACCAAGTCACTTGCATTGATTTCTTTGATACAGCTTCTCACCGACAATTTATATCCGTCACCATTTTCGTTAAACACAATACAACTGTCCACACCATCAACCTGTAAAAAGAAATCGCTGATCAAACCAAGAATATTGGGATCACAGGGCTGTGAGCGAATTACGGCGTATTTATGCGTTGTTTCATAACGATACCCTTGCATCGCAGCACTGGCAACCTCAAGTTCATTGAAAGATATATTGGAATTTTTGAATAATGTGATTTGACTCTTATTATGAGGCAATATATCCATTGCATCTCTATCCAGCGGATTATGCAATTCCGAAAACTGATTAGTATCGGTGTACAAACCATAATATAGTGCTGTGCCCACATCCTGATCCTTATTCACATTCCAGCCGTGTCTGCGCAACAAATCCCAGACCAGCGTGGAACAACTTCCCAAAGAAGGCTGGATCAGGCTCAACTCTATATCATCACATTCTATTTGATGATGGTCAATAATCGCCACTTCATCTGCCGAAAAATGTGTTACATTTCCTGCTCCATACTGACAGTCCACAGTCAGCAAAAGACCCGGGAAATGAAGTCCCTGTTGTTCTTTTTCATAGTACTTAATCGGAATCTTTAACTCCTGTTGCATCAGTACGAGATTCGATTTTTGTATTTTATTGTAACCACTGTAAATGAAAGAAACATCCTTGCCGTGTTTCTCAAAAAAGCGATATAATGCAAACCCCGATGCCAAAGCATCCGCATCCGGATTATCATGACACTGAATTATTATGGGATTATACTTCAATAATTTATTTAACATGCCTTCCCCTTTCTCATCGCGAAAGTGACACTACCTCATAGCCCTGCTTCGTTACGGTTTCACTTAAAATTGCATCATCAATTTCTGCATTTAACGTAATATGTGCAATTCCCGTTTCATGGCTGACTTCTGCCAAATCCACCTGTTCCAACTCTTCAAGTACATTTTTAACTCTTCCGGAACAATGTCCGCACATCATTCCTTTGATTTCCATTGTCTTTACCATCATTACATTCTCCTTTATTTTTTCATTATCAACATTTTCACATTCTGCGCAAACTTCCGACTCTGTCATTTTTTTTGCAACCGAAAGATGTTTGCGCATCATATTCAATTTCAGAGCATTCATCACAACACAAAAACTCGACAAGCTCATCGCTGCTGCCGCTATCATCGGATTCAGCGTAATCCCAAAAGGTTTTACCAATATACCTGCTGCCACCGGAATTCCGATGCAATTGTAAAAAAATGCCCAGAACAAATTCATCTTAACGGTTCCGAGTGTTTTACGTCCGATCTTCAGAGCTGTTATTGCATCCGCCAAAGAATTCTTCATCAAAACAACATCCGCCGCATCAATTGCAATATCCGTTCCTGCACCTATTGCAATACCGACATCTGCTTCTACCAGTGCGGGGGCATCATTAATGCCGTCCCCCACCATTGCAACTTTACCCTCATGCTTTAATTGCCGAATTGCACTTGCTTTTTCCTGTGGAAGCAAATCAGCCATTACCTCATCCACACCTGCAAGCTGTGCAATTGCAGAAGCAGTTATGGAATTATCGCCGGTCAGCATTACAGTCTTAATTCCCTTTTTTTGTGCCTCCTTAATTGCAGCGGCGCTGTCTTCTTTGATAACATCCGCAACCGCAATCATTCCTAAAACCTGATTTCCTTTGGAAAACAGCAACGGAGTTTTTCCCTGCTTCGAATAAGTCGTAACCAATGCCTCAAACGTTTCACTGATTTTTACAACGGAATTCATATACGACAGACTTCCCCCCCGGATTATCTGCCCGTCACAATGCCCCATCAGACCATTTCCCGGCAATGTTTCATAACCGGAAATTTCTTTTTTTTCTATTTTTTGCATTTCCGCATACGTTACAACCGCCTTCCCAAGCGGATGTTCACTGCAAGCTTCTAATGCATACGCATAAAGTAAAAGTTCATTCGGGGTGGTTTTTTCAAACGGAACAACATCCGTAACCTCCGGTTCACCTTTCGTAATTGTTCCCGTTTTATCCAGGGCCAAAATCTTAACCCGACCCATTTCTTCCAGAGAAACAGCACTTTTGAACAAAATGCCGGCACGTGCACCCACACCGCTTCCTACCATAATTGCAACCGGTGTCGCCAACCCCAATGCACACGGACAGCTGATAACAAGCACAGAAATGCCTCTTGCTATCGCAAACCCGATATCCTCACCAAGTAACAGCCAAATCACCATGGTTAAAAAGGCAAGCGCGAGCACAACCGGTACAAACACACCGGAAACTTTGTCTGCAAGTTTGGCTATCGGAGCTTTCGAGGCGGAGGTTTCCCTCACCGTCTGTATAATACGCGAAAGCGTAGTATCTTCACCAATCCGCTTTGCCTCACATTCCAAATATCCGGAGCGGTTAATCGTTGCCTGCGAAACCGCATCCCCTTCTTTTTTATCAACAGGAACGCTCTCTCCCGTAAGCGCAGACTCATCCAGTGCAGCATGTCCTTTCACAACAATACCGTCCACCGGCACAACTGCACCGGCATATACCAAAAAAGTATCGCCTACTCTCACGTCAGCAAGCGGCAGTTGCATTTCCACACCCTCTCTTCTCACAACTGCTGTTTGCGGTGAAAGATTCATCAAAGCGCGAATGGCATCCGTTGTTTTTCCTTTGGAACGTGCCTCCAACAGTTTACCGACTGTAATCAATGTCAAAATCATAGCTGCCGACTCAAAATATAAATCATGCAGGAGATGTGCAGCCTCTCCTTGTCCGCCCTCCCATACAAGTGCAGACATCTTATACAAAACAAATACACTATATCCAAACGCTGCTGCTGAGCCAAGTCCTACCAAGGTGTCCATATTCGGCGCGCGGTGGAGCACTCCACGAAATCCGTTCACAAAAAATTTTTGGTTAATAACCAAAATAATTGCCGATAAAAGCATTTGCGTGAAACCGTTTACCAGACTGTTTTCTGCCAAAATCCCCGGTACCGGCCAGCCAAACATCGTATGTCCCATGGATAAATACATTAACAGGAATAAAAAAATAAGAGAAGCCACAAGTCGTTTTAACATCTCCGGTGTCTGCGTATCTCTAAGAGCATCTGCTTTTGTTGACTGTTCATTGGCAGAATTCGGATTCTGCGTTTGTAAGACAGCCTGATACCCCGCTTTTTTTACCGCTTCCATAACATTGTCGGCATCAAACGTCCCCTCCACTATCATGGAATTCGTCAACAGATTCACAGAAACAGAACTTACTCCTTCCAAACATGACACTGCTTTTTCCACTCTCGCGCTACAAGCAGCACAACTCATACCTCTTACTGCAAAATACATAATTCCTCCACCTTGTTGAAACATCTCATACCTTGCACCGTTTGTCCTCTTATCGTTTCGTTTTTTATTTTATCACATTTTCAATATAATGCAAAAATTTTTCTCATAAAATACACATTTAAAACACACTTTAGGATTAAGATATCATCATGTTAAGCGTTTTCTTTTATAAAACATTCCCATTTGTAAAAGAAATACACTTATACTCCATAACCCTTTCTTCTTAAATAAGAGGAGCAGCGATATCTTATCACTGCTCCTCTCTTTTTTCATTATTCACTCAATTGAGTTCCCTCAATTCTTACGTTTCTGTTGTCGTTACATCAGATGCTTTGGACGAATCCTTCACCACAAGATTGATATCATCCAAGCCTGTAAGATTAACATTGCGGTTAACCTTAGCATCATAAGATTCCGCATTAATGATATTTGCCATATCAATACCTGTCGCCTGTTTCATACTCTCGAAAACCTTTGCCATAACAACAGGAACATTTCCTGCAACCTGCTCTACGCCATTGCTTCCGCCATCACCACCAATAATGGTAATCTTGTCAATCTGGCTAAGAGGCTCAGCAACTTTACCTGCAATATCAGGAAGTACTTTGATCATCATCTCAGCCACAGCAGCCTTGTTATACTTAGAGTATGCCTCAGCCTTCTTCTCCATTGCCTCAGCTTCTGCAAGACCTTTTGCTGCAATTGCAGCCGCCTCAGCTTCACCGACAGCACGAATACCTGCAGCTTCCTGCTCTTTTGCAAAACGTTCTGCTTCTGCTGCAGCCTTACGGGCCTCAGCTTCACGCTCAGCCTCGAAACGCTTTGCCTCTGCTTCTTTTTCACGCTGGTATAATGCAGCGTCCGCTCTCTGCTGTGCAGCATATTTATCTGCTTCAGCCTGCTTCTTAACTTCTGCTTCAAGAGCCTGCTCTTTAACAGCAACTTCTTTCTGCTTCAATTCAATTTCACGTTCCTGTCTTGCGATATCAGCATTTGCAGTTGAAATCTCAATAGACTTACGCTGTTCCTCACGCTGAATATCGTATGCCGCATCCGCCATAGCCTTTTTGGTATCTGCTTCCATCTGAAGTTCGGATTTCTTAATGGCTAATTCGTTCTGTTTTTTAGCAATCTCAGTTTCAGCTGCAACTTTAGCATCATTGGACTCTTTGTCTGCCGCTGCCTGAGCAACTTTAATATCTCTTTCACTTTCTGCTCTTGCAATCGCAGCAGCTTTTTTGATTTTAACAATATTATCGATACCGAGGTTTTCAATAACTTCATTACCATCAACGAAATTCTGTACGTTGAAACTGATAATATCAAGACCCATTGCTGCAAGGTCAGGCTCTGCATTCTCTTTAACGAGATTTGCAAACTTCTGACGGTCGGAAACCATCTCTTCCAATTTCATCTTACCAACGATTTCACGAACGTTACCTTCGAGTACCTCTCTGGCAACACCTGCAATATATTCGGTCGGCTTATTCAGAAAGTTCTCTGCAGCAAGCTGAAGTTTATCAGCTTCATTACTTACCTTAACATTGACAGTTGCATCTACATTGATGTTGATATAATCAGCCGTCGGTACTGCATTACTTGTCTTAACATCAATCGGAATCAATCTGAGGTTCAATTTATCCAATCGTTCAAAAAACGGGATACGTATGGTTGCTTTTGCAATTGCAAATCTTGGTTTCCTCTTAATACCTGAAATAATATACGCCATGTCGGGCGGCGCCTTCACGTAACCGATTGCAAAAAGAATTGCTATCACAATCAGTACAACAATAACTGCAGCAATTAAAATACCTATTAATTCCATATAAAAATTCCTCCTTTTATTTTGAATGTACTCACATTATATATTATTTATTTTCAAAAAACTATAATATTTTACAAAAAATAACACCCGCTATTTTGCAAGATTCGTGAAATGCACATGTTTCATCAAAAAAGCGCTTTGACAGATTTTACTTTGTCAAAGCGCCATTTCTATTTATCGTTATAAAAGAATAATTAATAGCTGTGCTACCAATACAACCGCAATCAATGCAATAGGATATGTAGCAGCATATGCTGATGCAACATCATCTGTCTTACATACGTTAATCAATGTACCAAGTGCAGGAGTACTTGTCATACCTCCGCAAACTGATCCGAGATTATTGAACAGACTCAGTTTCAATACATACTTAGCAAAAAGGAAACCGATAATCATCGGAACCAAAGTAATTGCAACACCATACAGGAAATAAATCGGTTTGAAGTATTCCACAAATTTTGCACCGCCTGCAACGCCGGCACCTGTTAAGAACAACATTAATCCGAATTCACGGAAAACTTCCAAAATCTTCTTTTCAATCTTAATGCTTACAGGACCGATTTTTCCAAAGTGACCAAACACCAAAGTAGTAAGTAACACACCACCTGTTGTTGTCAGTGAGAATGTCGTTCCGTTAAGTCCCTCTGCAGAAAGGGGAATCTTAATTGCACCCACCAGAATTCCGATAACTGCTGCAAGCGCAAATGCAAAGAATCCGAAGGAATCCATTTCAAGAAGTTTCTTCACGCCCTTCTTCTCTTCACCCTTACCGGTATCTACAACGCTGATAAGCGCTCTTTCCTTATCCATATCTGCTCTGACAAGTCGCGGAATCAACTGAACAAACAATACAACACCGATAACACCAAACAGATATGCAATACCATATCCTACTACTACTGCATCCTCAAATTCAGGTGCAACGGTAGCCTTTGCCGCGGAGAATGCCGGTGTACTGGTTAACGCACCTGCAAGAAGTCCTACGAGAAGTGCAACAAACTCCTGTGCATTGTCTTCCATTCCTCTTCCTAAGAAAAAGCATGCTGCACATGTCAATCCACCAGAGACAATAATTACAAGACCCAGCAGGATATATGACTTAAAGTTCTTTTTCAAATTTTTAAAGAAGTTAGGTCCTGCTATAAATCCAACTGCAGCGACGAACATAATCAATCCAAGATTTTCAACCATTTTCAATGCATTAGCACTGATATCGATTGCCTGACCGTCTACATTCTGTACGACCGAGGAACTAAGTGCATCACCAAAAAATGCTCCAAATAACAATGCAACAACGAACACACCTGCTGTTCCCAAGTTAATTCCCTTAATGGTAACACGTCCAAGCATATAGCCAAGCACTGCAATTGCCATTACCGAGAACATCAAGAAACTGATTCCGCTTACGGAAATCACTCCACCAAATAAACTCATGTCTCTACCCTTCTTTATCTATAATATTTTTTGAAATGTCAGGGTATAATACCCTTAAACTTTTAACCAAATAAAAATATAGAACATTGCCGTCAGGTTTGCAATAAAAAAATGTTACAAATAAAAAAATGTTTTATTCGCGGAATTTGTGAATTATTTCACATAATGTATATTTCTTGTAAAATTCATGTATTCTGCCCCATCCATATCCATAAAATGAAACTCCTTGTTATCATAAATGATATAGCCATGGACACTTCCGTCTTTTGGAATGGAAACCGAACCGGGATTCAAAAAAGCAACACCATTTTCCTCACGGACACAGGGCACATGCGTATGTCCGCTCAACACAATCATTCCGTCACGAATCCCTTCGGCACACTGTTCTTCCAAATGATGTCCGTGTACTGCTAATACCGGCATTCCGTCAAAAGTCAGTTCCAGGCTCTCATCGAGGATGGAAAAATCAAGTACCATCTGGTCAACTTCTGCATCACAATTCCCCCGTACACAACATATTTTTTCTTTCAAGGGATTAAGCATTGCTATAACCTTCTTCGGAGCATATTCCTCCGGCAAATCATTGCGCGGACCATGGTAGAGAATGTCTCCCAATAAAAGCAGTCTGTCCGCTTTTTCAGCCTCCATCCTCTCTAACAGTTTCCTACAGTAATATGCACTTCCGTGTATATCAGATGCTATCATCCATTTCATATAACTCCTCCTGTTTCCTTATCGTACACAACATGCCCGGCGTCACAAAAACATCCGGGCATGCTTCCTGTTTTTATATCATCATACTACTCCACATTTTTGAGCGCAATGCCCATCGGTATTTTTTTCACACTTCTAAACTGGAAAAATGTAATAATACCATATGCTAAAATGCCCAGCCCTACCATTTTAATATATGTATCAAACGGGACATAATACGGCAACCACCCCGGGAACTCAGCAAGCATTGTCACGCAAACATATTCCATCAGATAATCCACGATGGGAATTGTTCCGACCAAAGCTGCAACAACCACAATTCCGGTAGAAAGAATATACAGACCGGCAATTTCCCCATCCTTATATCCTAAAATCTTGCACATCGAGATAGCATTGGCGTTTTTTTCGATAATAAGCTTTGATAACAGGTAGATAATTAACATAAACATCACTACACCAAGCGCCGTAATCAGATGAATCAGTTTTCCGAAGGATACATCCATCTGACGCGCAAGCTTTGTTAAATCATCTTCCGTGATTCTGCTCATAATGTATGCATCATCAATATCTTCTAACTCTTCATTTGAAAAATAGCCGTTAAAATATCCCTGTGTTGTACCAAAATATGCATTGTACTGTTCTTGGCTCATAAAAACGGCAAGCATTGCAGGGTATTCATAAATACCTTTTACCAAAAAGGTATATTCTTCCTCTCCGTACGGCTCCTTCAATATCACTTCTTCGCCAACCGTAAGACCATGTTTTTCACTGAAAGCATTTGAAACAAAAACACCTTCCTTACGTAATATTTCTTCACTACTGTCTGCCGAAACTGCAGCAGATGAAAAATCAAGTCTTACATATTCACTGTCATTACGTATTCCAAAAACATTAATACTCTCTGCGGAAAGTTTTCCCTCTATAGTGCTTAACTGATACAGGCTGTAAGGTTCAGCATCCTCATTTTCAGTCGGCACCTGAGCCTTCAAAACATACTGGTATTTTGCCAGCATATGTTCCGTTATGGTTTCCTGATTATGATAAATAATTGCGGGCAACGCAAGGCCTAACAATAATATAATGTTTGCAAAAAAGATACCTGCAATAAGTGTAAAGTAGTTCGGAAGATTCTGTAAAAGAATCCTGATACGAAACCGGTTCATAACAGAAAGACCAACCGGAAGCTTAGGCGCTCTTTTGTTTTTGCTGTTACTCAAGTCACCACGTATAAACTGAAGTGGTGTATAACGCATTTTGGTTGCAATAATCATCAGATTGATCACAAACATCAGACAAACCGGAATCACGGTTGTCTTTAAGAAAGCGTCCATATTCCAAAGTGTTACAAACGCAGGAAGACTGTAACTTCCGTAATACATGGAAGCAGCAACATCCTTAAAAACGGTATATCCCAAAATATTTCCGACCAACGCCGAAACAAGCGTTACAAGCACCGGAAGACAAAGATAATGCACTATGATTTCCCTGCGTGAAAACCCGGAGGCCCGTAAGGTCCCGATAACGCCGGACTCCTGTCGAATGGTATTTGATGTGGTCACGGCAAAAATGAAGGCAATAATTGCCATAACAATATACAGGAAAATTTCAACTACTTTACCATCTTTTCCAAGGTCTTCTCCCGCCATCTGAATACCGAGATTCGCATATCGTGGAATGAATCCCGTTACAATACCATGCTTCGCCAAAACCGAAAGCAATTCTTCCCCACGCTCTTTTTCTCCAACTTCATCTTCCGGCATTTCATCATAAATCCAGGAATAGATATAATGCAAATGATCACTTTCCATCGCTTCAAAACCTTCATTTGTCATGATTGCAACGCCAAACTTCTTGGCATCAAACATCATATCGGACGGACTTTCGTAAAGAGATGTATAATCTGAAAGCGCCACAAGTCCTGTGATCTCAAGTGCATTACCGCCAAGCCAAAGTGTATCTCCGACAATAAGCTCATTGTTATCGGCATACATTCGGTCTATGGCAATCTCTTTTTCATTCTGCGGCATATTACCTTCAATCACGCTTACTTCATTAATTCCGTCTCGCTCATGATATACGCGCAACTTACTGTCAAACGCATCGGTTTCTTCTTCGAAATAAAAGTTTTCATATACAGAAAGACCTTCTTTTTTTACCGCATCCAGCAAAGCATCGGTTGCCGGTTCTGACAGTTCGAAATTACCATGCTCAACATGAAGTTTGTCAAAACCTTCCAGATAGGTAGCACGCATACTTTCTACCGCAATCATGAAACCGGATACAAAACCAATCATCAGAATCAGAAAAGTAAAAAGTACAATATATTTTGCCACATCTCGTTTAAATTCTCTTATAAAACGTTTATTTAACGGATTTTTCATACGTTCCCCTCCTACCATTCCAAAAGTGCGGCCTCTACTTTGTTTGCATTAACGGCATTGCTTCGAATCATACCGTCACGCATCTTAATAATACGGTCTGCCATATTTTGTATCGCATCATTATGTGTCACCATAAGTACCGTACAACCATATTTCTGATTCACGTCTGCTATTAATTTGAGAATATCTTTGGAAGTATTATAATCCAATGCACCGGTTGGCTCGTCGCATAGTAAAATATCCGGATTTTTGATAATCGCACGACCAATTGCAGTTCTCTGCTGCTGTCCTCCCGAGAGCTGATTCGGCATTTTATGCTGATGTTCAGACAGGCCTAAGACCTCAAGAATTTCATCCGTGTTTAAAGGCTTATCGCTCAAATAAGCTCCCACCTCAATATTCTCACGGACTGTCAGATTCGGAATCAGATTATACATCTGAAAAATGTAGCCAAGATGTTTTCTTCTGTAAGCCGTTAAAAGCTTTTCACTCATGTCAGCAGTTTTTTCTCCGGCAATGGAAATATATCCGCTGTCTGCAAAATCAATACCGCCTATAATGTTCAAAAGCGTTGACTTTCCGGAACCCGAAGGCCCAAGTAAAACACAAACCTCTCCACGCTCGATTCCAACATCGATTCCCTTCAACACCTGAACCTTATTTTCTCCTGTTCCAAAACTTTTGTGAATACCATTGATTTCCAGAAACATTCCTTTTTCCTCCTTTTCGTTCGCGTTTCCCCTTGCAACAATAAAAACATATATGTTTTACAACATACCAAAAACGGATATTGCTTAAATGCAATACCCGTTGTTTCATCAAAAGTTATGTTTCTGAGTTACGTACATAAAAAGACCGATGTAATGCATGTTAAGCAATACATGAGTCTCGTTATTTAAGACAAACCAGACTTATCAAAGCCGAGATTGTTGGCTTGCCACGCTTTCGCGCCACTACTCCCTCATATGCAATATTCATTTTTGGTTGTTTGTATCTTAACAGTCAATTGACGTTTTGTCAACACATTTTTTTGCAAATTAGCTTCCCAAAAAAACGCCAAAGCATCAATTGCCCTGCAAAATTTCCCGAAAATAAGTCTTCACTTCATGAAGTGACGGAAAAATCTTTTCGGAAAGTTCTTCCATTTCTGCCGTCGGGGGTAACATATCCGGCACCATAATCGGATGCATCCCCGCCGTATACGCACCACGAATTCCGTTATAAGAATCTTCAATGACATAACATACTTCCGGATTGATGCCAAGCTCCTCTGCCGCTTTCAGAAAAATATCCGGTGCAGGTTTACTGCGCGCCACCATATCACCGCATATAATCTTTTGAAAAAACGGCATCAGTCCCGCATCCCTGATTTCCTGTTCCACAACTGCTCTTCTGGTAGAAGAAGCCACAGCGGTTCTGATATTGTGCGCCTGAAGGAATTCAAGCAATTCACGAATGCCCGGTTTCATCGGAAGTCTTCCGTCATCATAGCGTTCATGATAGAGAGCGGATGCCTCTGCCTTATATTCCCTGTACGGAAAATCGGCACCAAAAATTTCACGCATCTTAATCTCCGTTGCCTGTGCGTTGATGCCGACACAAGCCGCACACGCTTCTTCAATTCCCTCGATTCCGTATTTTTTTGCAACTTCCACCCATGTTTCCACTACAAGACGCTCTGAGTCAAAAATCACACCATCCATATCAAAAATAACTGCCACCTCATGCTGTCTGTTCATCTGCTACAATCCTTTTCTTTTCTTCTTTCTTCCACTTAATCATTATTAACACAATGACTGCCAAAGATGCAAGCGCAACTACTGTCAGAATCGTATAAATGATTACCAGCGATGCACTCTCTGTCATCACATTTCCAAGATAAGGTGTTGCCAGTCCCTGTATAACCGGCGAAATAAAGTCCACCGCAAAATGGAGCAGAAATGCAATCAGAACACCCCAAATCGCTTTTCTTTTATATACAAGCCAGCAAACAAGAAGACTCATTGCCGCATGAAAAATCATTGTCAGAACGCGCTCATAACCTGCAAGTAAAAAGAGCGACGATGCCGTTGTAATCATGACCTCTTTCGCCGCTGTCAGCTGCGCTGCAACGACTGCACCGTCTTTGACTGCCGCTACCTCTTTTATCAACGTGTCATACATTCCGGCATTGATCATAATTGCATTGATTAAGTTGCTCACATAAGACATTCCGATGATTACAATTGCCTCGATTCCGCCGTGACCGAGCCCCGCAGCAAGTCCTTTTTCCGGATTGATATTTTTTTGCAGAATTTTGGCAACACCGAAACGCGCCACCACTTCAAAAAGCGCTGCCGTCAGGGCAAGAATAAAACAATACAGAACGTAAAATTTCTCCACAAATACTGCAAAAGAAGGAATTGCCGAAAGCAAACTCACAATCGGCAATCTGATGATGACCTGCATCACAAAGAATCCCGCTGCACCGAGTAACCATGCCGGTACGACACCTTTTTTACGACGTACCAGTGCAAACATGATTAAAATCACCACCGGCAATACCGCAGATAAAAATAATGTTGTTATCATTGCTGCAAAAGAAGCTCCACTTACCATTCTGTTTCATCTCCTTTATCTTTTCTGTGAGAAACACATCAAATATACGTATAGCTTAACCAAATCAATTTTTAACGATATCCGTACATACAACAGACTCCATCCAAGTTGGATCTTTGCATTTCCTTATTACCACTCATCCTCAGGTTGAAAATCCTTATAGTATAAAATGAAACCTTCTACAATCTCCTGACGCGAATTCGTATATTGGGTTTCAATACCACCATTTTTCAGACTTTCAATCCATTCACCATCAATCATGCAACCCACATCCATACTGATTTTATACTTTGCTTTTTCCAGTAAAGGAACATCGGAAACATCACCGATACAATACAAATATCCGCATAGCAAACGAATATATTCAGAACTCCCCAGCTGAAAATCGGCTATTTCTTTTTGTATCAAATCAATCACTTCGCTTTTGGGTATGTTGTCAAAATCAAAGCCGTATTTATCGATTAGTTGTTTTGCTCTTTCTCCGTTTGTCATATCTTTAACACTTCCTCGCGTTTAAACTCGTTTCCCTTCATACAAAATAATTTCTTTCGGATTACCACTCTCTATCCTCACACAAATTGTTCCAGCAATACTCGACTTTTTCTACACGCAATTTTATTTGACACTCTCTATGAAACGGTTTTTTATCCGACCAAAGCCAACAATCTATAACCATCGAATTATATCCTTTATATTGATATAAAAATTCAAGTGTGAAATTTTTATTATTTATAGAATCAAGCAGTTTGGAAATTTGCAATTCCTTACGAATGGTCCTTTTCAATTTCTGCTCAAAGACATATATACTTACATCACACTCTTCCCCCGTTTCTAAACAAAACCTTACACATGCCTTGTCTGTGCGTACTGTTTTATTTAAGGTAGTACTTGAAATCCATATTCCGTCATCAAAACAGAAGGTTAAAATTCCTTTTTCATACGTTGCATTCGCTGCATGACAATCATGCAAACTTATATGTTCATCATTTGTTTCACAATGCTTATACATAAAAAACTCCTCCGATTCTGCAAGGAATCCATTCTACCGGTTCTCCTTTTCCCTGTATCTGTTTTGCAAAATCCTGTACATTTTCTCCCTCTGTTGTCACCAATAACCTATCAATTCTTTCAAGGATTTCCTGTATTCCGGTAACGCGGACTTCTTTCACGTCAAGTTCTACTCTTAAAGAATTATCTCACTCAATATACCCATAAATATTACTCCGGCCACAGCCAACATGATAAATAAAATCACAAGGAGGTAGACAAAATTTTTTTTGTTTTCTCTCTTTTGAACGACTTTCCTTGCTTCTTCTTTTGTATCATAGATGATTGTATCAAGTTCCGAAATCTCAAGAATTCTGTCTGTTCTTTTATTCCGACAAGTATACACATCCCCGTTAATCTCCAGTATCTTCAACCTTTTTACATAAAGACGCTCCTCATCAATTATATAAATGTTATCTCCGATTTGTCTCATATTAAACCTTCCTTAACCTAAACTTTCCTCAATGAACTTTAACTCTCCGCATGAGTTTTGCTTCCTCACAGAATATTTTTTACGTCACAGGAATTTCTATGACGCAAAAAACCTTGCATTCAGCATGTACACAGTATATACCAAATGCAAGGAAATGACAATTATAAACCTGATTATCCCTTATCCATCTGACGGCATAATTTCAAATTCCGCTGCCTGATAATGCTTGTCGTAATCTCCGGGAGAACGATAATCTATGACATCTTTTACAATCCGATAGGTACCCGCCGGTAATTCTCCGTATATACTCTTCCAGTTTATCATGAGTGATACACTTTCTCCGGCCGGAAGTGCATAGGCCAAATCATAGTAGCCTAACGCATTCAGATACGGAACGCGGTGCCACTCCTCTCCAAATTTATAATGAATCTCATACCAGTCTCCATAGGTATAAGATTTCTCCGCACTGCTTCGAAAAGTCACTTCCCCTTCCCAGGATTTGTACTTATCCATGGAAAGCTTCACGTCAGGCAACGTATTCACCTCATACTCTACCTTGCTTCCGAGCGCCGGTTCAAATATGCCGCCAGGGCTGTTTCCGATAGGGTGTAAACGGATTTCTGTTGCTTCAAGCACCTTCATGTTACTCTGTGTTTCACCGGTTTCCCGCGCTGTAATTCTATATAATCCGTCCGCCGAAAGATTGTTTTTATCCATAATTGTTTCAGGGACGATTAGAACGAATGCGCCCGGATAGTCATCACTCTTAGACGAAATACAGATGCGGTCTTTGGTATCGACCATCATCTCTTTGATAACAGCCTCAAACACTACCGTATCTTCCGCTTCCGAAGAGTCTGCAAGCACATCCGAGGTCGCAAAACAATAGCTTGCGCTTCCGTAAAATCCGCGATACGAATATTGTCCCAGATTCCACTCTGCAACAACCTCATAAATGCGACGCGGATAAAGAATCAAAGGCGTATTTTCGTCCCATGTCACTTCACTGACAGGCTCGGCATATTCATCCGCCAAATCCAGTAAATCATATTCACGTACCGTAATAGAATCAGGTTCTTCCACATAGCTCTCCAAACCATTCACGTTTGTTCCTGTTGAGAAATCCATCATGTAAGGACTCCCTATGTCATCCGACAAAATAATCCACTCTTTCCCTTTTACCGCTGCAGTCGGATACAATCCCTGTCCTTCAGAAGAAACCATAACAGCATTCTCTCCCCCTATGGCCTCCCAACTTTTAGTGCCGGATTTGGCACGCATTACATTCCAGCTGTGAGTCCCGGCCTCCACCGCAAAGAAATCCATGCTGCTTGAATATGCATTCTTCAAATGCATTGTCGGAGGAACAACGGGATCTTCCATCACTGCGGATTGCGCAGACTGCTCCGCTTCCTCTTGCCCGGACATATCTTCCTGCATGCTTTCGCTCTGGTTTCCTTCAACTACTTCATTAAGTGATTCTTCCGTCGAAGGCTCTTTAGCCACCTCCTGACGCGGATTCGTCAGAAAACATACCGCAACCACAAGACATACCAAGAGTGACATCGTAACAATCCAAAACGCCGGCTTCTTATAATGCAACACATTTTTAATTCGTGCTTTTACCCCTGTCTCGCCAAATGCAACCGGACAGGCTGCAATACTCCGACGAGACACACTGCATTTTAACAGTGCCTGTGAATACACTTTTTTCTGCGCTTCGCCAAGCACGCGGATTGCTTTCTCATCACAGGCAAGCTCAATATCACGACAAAGTAAAATATATGCAATCCAGATAAAAGGATTGAACCAGTGCATTGCAAGTAACAGAAACGCAAACGGCTTGATGAAGTGGTCTTTTCTGGCAATATGCGCTTTTTCATGCGCAATCACACATTCCAGTTCTTTTTCATCTAACGCAAAAGGAAGGTAGATGCGAGGCTTTAAAATCCCAAGTACAAAAGGAGAATCAACCTTCTCACTCTGATAAATTCCTTTCTCTGTATATTTGACAGCCTCTCGCATGCGTACAGATAAACGCACATAACTAATGACACAATATACAAGCATCGAGACAACTCCTGCTGCCCATACCGCTAAAAGAATGGGCACCCAAGGAATGCCGGGAGACGTTTGCTGTATGATTTCCGTACCGGAAGATACAAAACCTGCTCCGGCGTCAAGTTCCGGCAACACCGGTGTAATGCCTTCCGATGTCTGATACATTGCATCAACAGAAGTCCCTGAAACAATGTTTTCCTGCGGAGTCATTGCACGCGGCACCAGACTGAATACACTTTCAATACGCAAAGGAAACAACAAGCGGATTCCAACCATTCCCCAAAGAATTACACGAATCCACTTAGGCGCCTTCGCCAGAAGCAATCTTAATATTAAGACAATCGCAACAAGATAGGACGCCGTCAGAGACATGTATAAAAGTTCCGTCAAAAATCGTTCCATTCGTTATCCCTCCTTGTAAGAATCAATCAAATCCTGCAATTCACATAACTGTGCTTCGGAAAGCTTCTGACGTCTTCCGAAGGCAGCGATGAAAGCCGGTAGCGAACCGCCAAAAGTCTTCTCCATCAATTCATCAAGTTCTGCTGTCTCCACTTCTTCCTTTGTCACAAGAGAAGTTACCACGGCATCCTCACTTTTTAACACGCCGCGCTCTGCAAGACGCTTAATAACCGTATACGTTGTAGCCTTTTTCCATCCCAGTTCTTCCTGACAAAGTTTCACCAATTCGGTACTTTTTACGGGTTCATGTTCCCACAGAATCAGGCAGAAACGATATTCACTTTCAAAAATCTTCGGTGTTTCCATTTTCATCAGTCCTTTCCAAATACATAAGGTCGAATGCATTAAACCTTTTGTTTAGTCTAACGCATTCGACCTTGTTTGTCAATTCTTTTTATTTTTCCCTCCAAACAAGTATTTATTTCTAAGATAGTCGGCATGCTCCGATGTAATTACACCATCACTAATCTGTGCCAAATTGATACTTCCGTAAAGTTCAGACCATAAACAATCCAAAAGTGTACTCTTATTTTTTAGTCCCTCTTTATATGCGTCCAAATCATGTTGCAAATATTCCGGCAAACCATACTCATATGCTTTTTCACGCTTTGACTGATAGATTCCATCTTCTGTCAGCAATTCCATCGGCACCTCCAAAACCTTTGCCAATTTAAATACCGTTTCAGCTGAACATTTCTCAATCCGGGTTTTTCCGCTACATATATCACTTAATGTCGCATGTGGAATCTCTGCCTTAACCGCTAATCTATATTTTGTCAATCCACGTTTCACAAGCAAATTGTCTATTATCATATTGCATACCTCCAGTTTATATTATATCGGCATACCGAAATCCTTTCAATACCTATTTATTTAGCATTCCTTCTTTTTTGCATATGCTTGTAACATTGTGTCTACCACCTTATTCTACTTCTCTTGGAACTATAACTTCCTCTACAAATCGGTTAAACCTGTATATGAAATGTACTTCCTCTCCATACAGATAGAAACCATAGTCCTTTGTACTCAACCGTTCATCACCATAGATTTCCCTTGAAACCTCTGCCTGCGTACGCCCCAGTATTTCTTCTGCCTGCATCACCTCACCGCTCTCAACCTTTATTGTCACCGGTGAAAAATAAGAATTCGGATGCGCCGCGCCCGGCCAATATGTTACCTCATTAAAAAGAATACTGACGTAGTCTTCTCCCACATATGTTACACGAACCAAATACCATGTTTTTTCTTCATACTCCCCTTGCGGAATCATTTCAGATTCAGGATATACAAAGCCGCCCTTCGATGCCTTTGTCTCATAATAAGCTTCGTACTCCAGCGCTTTTGCAGAATAAATGCTTTGTAATGTTTCATTTACCTTCTGAAATTTAACATCGGACAAGTAATATTGATACACCTCATAATGGTATTCTGTTTCACCATTTTCGTTCTCATAGTATCGCTCTGTCAATTCAGTTCTTCCGTATAATTCATCATCGGGATACTCTATGGTGTCAGTTTCTTTGTTTTCCGTATCCTCCTCTTTCCGTAATCCATCCGCAGGTTCCGCAATATTCTCTTTCTCACTTTCTGGTAGCGCAATCGTACTGTCTTCCTGTTCTTGATTTATCGCTACCTGTTGCTTCCATTCAAACAGTTTCCATGCCAATTTACCATTCAGATTTGTCCCGCTCTTTATCACGCCCCAAACCGTCATCCCGGTAATCAAACAAAGAATCACACATGCCGGAATTTTCCAGAAAAAATTCTTATATACAGGCAATGCAGAATACTTCAAATAAAGATAATCTTTTTCTTCTCCGTCACACTTCTTTGCGCAGAATGTATTTCCCTTTTCAAATCGGTAAAACCAATCTTTCGTATAACCATACCATTTCACTGTGCCCATCTGTTCCGGTATTGCTTCTGCAACTTTCATTCTGCGAATCCTGATACAATACAGTATCAGATACATCACAAAAAAAGCTGTGCACAGAACTAACAAAGGGACTCTTTTCTTCACTCCGCCGAACATACAGAAATGATACAGTGTTCTGCAAAAATACCAGTAAACCAAAATAAAAACCGGATTGCTCAGCATTCTTAGAAATACTATTTTTCGCGCCAATTCAGTCAAATGTGATTTGCCCTGTATAAATCCACGTTTTCCCTCCGTCTGCTGATTCATAACAAGCCTTTTCTCCTTCCTCTTTACCGCTTCCTTCTTTTCCGACATACACAACATATTCTCCATTGTAGTATACAGGACAAAATGCCTGACAAAATTCTGTAATCACTTCTGAAAATTGAACCTTCGTCCACGTCATCCCGCCATCTTCCGTTCGAAGCAGTTCCGGCTCCTGGTCAAAAAATGAGTGTATTGCCATATAGCCTTCCTCACGGCTTAAGAAAGCAAAATCGTACGTCACGGAATGCTCTGCTCCCACAGCATCCATCTTGACAGGTTTCCAAGTGTGTCCTCCATCCTCCGTTCTGTAAAGTACACACATAACCTGCATCGCTGCGCGGTCAATGTTACCCAGCAAATATCCTTCCAATGCATTATCAGGAAACGAAATACGCACATCAGAAATTCCGTTTTCTGCGGCAAATGCATCGGCCAGTTGCTTCTGAGAGTCGTGTACCGTCATTGTTTCTGAGCTTGCCTTGGCGGTAATAATCTGCGGAATATAGGATAGAATCTCCGTTTCATATTTCTGTTCATAGGCCTCTTTCACATCATATAAATCCGCAAAACCAACCACTTCAAATAAATAGGGTTCTGTCATTCTAATCTGAACGGCAGTCGTATAATACAACCAGTTATCCTCTCCTTCTTTCACAAACGCATACCCGTTTTGCAAACTTTCCGAAGTCGATACATCACTGCAATATACTTTCCAGATATATCCCCACACGGAATTATCAATATCGCCTGCAAGTAATGTCGAATAAACCAATTCATAAGACCGGTTCTGGATGGATTGTTCATAAGCATCGCTGTCAAAAGCAGTTTGATTCTCCAAATAATAATACAACCTTTGTATCGCCACATCTGCCGCATCGCGAAAACGTCCTGGCGATTTTATTTTCATCTGCCATGGATTTAAAGCTTCGGCCTCTATTTCTTCGAATTCCTTAGGCGGATATTTCGCATCATATTTTGAAAAGAAATAATAATGATATCCTTCTTGTTCCATCGGCTCCAATAAAAGCATCTGCTGTATAGCTTCATCGGTATACAGCGGCGGTGCAACCACACCGGCATATTCATTCGGTGGTGCCGTCACTTTCGCATAATCCTCTTGTAAGTCTTTAGACAGTACAACACAGAAAACAACTGAAACCGCAACCATAACAACAATTGCTGCCTTTGCAAACGTATCCCATTTCCTGTTTTCATCAATCACGGCTTCGATCCTATGTTTCAAAATACTTTTACTGCTGTTCCAATAAGTATTGAATGCCACACTTCCCTCTTTCATATTCCGGGCGGATGCAATCAGAAATTCTCCGTATTGCAAACGCTCTTCTTTGCTTTTTCCTTTAACAACAGCTTCATCGCAGGAAATCTCGATATCCTGATAACTAAGATAACGAACCATATATGCCAAAGGATGGAACCAAAGAAAACAGTTAGCTATCATCATAAAATACTTATATAATGTATCTCTCCTTTTCACATGAAAACATTCATGTAACAGAATTAATTTCAAATTGGGAAGTCTTCTGCATTCCCGTGGCAAAATGATACTTTGCTTAAAAACTCCCATTACGAATGGTGTTACCGTCTTACTGTTTTCATATACTCTCACTTTTTCTTTATTACACTTCGTTTCACGAAATACCTCACTTGTAATAATCTCCAGTTCTTCATCAGTAAACCTGCTGACATTTAAGGCACAGCTTTTTACAAAAAATCTGTAACTCAAATATTGCACAGCTGCCATAATCAGACTTCCGAGAACCAGAATGAACACCGGCAAATAATACTCATATAAAAACAACTTAATAAGTACTGTACCATGTATTATCACAAGCTCTGCCATCAGAATCAGCCAGATTGTTTTCTTTAATGATCCGCTCACTGTTTCATCCCCACTTTCCAAGTATGTACTATTCCTCTTCCCGTTTCATACGAATATACTCTTCCAATTCTTTCAAGTCATCCTGTGACAGATTATTGCCATCGTACAATGCCGCAAGAAAATTCCTTGCAGAATTACGATACAGGCGTTTCAGTATATTTTTGCTCTCCTTCTGCATATACACTTCCTGTTCAACCAACGGAGAATATAAATTGTTCTTTCCCATCTTTTCTACCGCAAGAAACCCTTTCTCCTGCAGTCTTGCAAGGAACGTCAAAAGTGTTGTGGGCGTGATTGTCCGATCTTCTCCCATTTCCGCTTCAATTTCAAACCTTGTAACCGGTCTGTCGAATTCCCAAATAATCATCATAATCTCTAACTCTGAATCAGGTAATCTTTTCATGTTCTCATTCTCTCTTTCAAAATAATATTCGCCAATTGTAGAATATGTTTTCATTCTACAACTGGCGAATATGTTTTGTCAATCACTTTTCCTTCTTTAAATTTCAAGTGTCAAAAGGACACCAAAAAAAGCTTTTCACCGCAATTCTTTCTACAGAATATCGATGTATTCTCCATTCAAGGCTTTATTCATGCTTCTGACAGCACAGAATTTACCGCACATGGAGCAGCTGTCTTCATGCTCCGGTGCGCGGCTGTCACGAATGGCGCGCGCCGTTTCGGGATCTATGGAGCATTCCCACTGTTTCTCCCAATCGAAGGTTCTTCTGGCATCGGCCATTGCATCATCTGCATCCTGTGCATGCGGAACTTTTTTGGCAATATCGGCCGCATGTGCCGCAATTCTCGAAGCAATAATTCCCTGCTTCACATCCTCAACATTCGGAAGTGCCAGATGCTCTGCCGGTGTTACGTAACAAAGAAAAGCCGCTCCGGAAGCAGCTGCGATTGCGCCACCGATTGCAGATGTAATGTGGTCATATCCCGGCGCTATATCCGTAACGATAGGCCCCAGTACATAAAAGGGTGCCCCCATGCAAATCGTCTGCTGGATTTTCATATTCGCAGCAATCTGGTCCATCGGCATATGACCGGGTCCTTCTACCATGACCTGTACGTCTTTCGCCCATGCGCGTTTGGTTAATTCTCCGAGTCGGACCAGTTCTTCAATCTGGCACACGTCACTTGCATCCGCAAGACATCCCGGACGGCATGCGTCACCAAGCGAAATGGTGACATCATATTCTCTGCAGATATCCAATATTTCATCATAATACTCATAGAACGGATTCTCTTCACCGGTCATGCTCATCCATGCATAAACAAGAGAGCCGCCTCTGGAAACAATATTCATTTTTCTTTTATGATGTCTGATCTGCTCAATTGTTTTTCTTGTAATGCCGCAATGGATGGAAACAAAATCCACGCCATCCTGTGCATGCAGACGTATCACATCAATGAAATCTTTGGCTGTAAGCGTTGCCAGATCTCTCTGATAGTGGATCACACTGTCATATACCGGAACCGTGCCTATCATTGCCGGACATTCTGACGTAAGCTTACGACGAAACGGCTGTGTATTTCCATGACTTGACAGGTCCATAATGGCTTCTGCACCCATATCAACCGCAGCCATCACTTTCTTCATCTCAATGTCGTAATCCTTACAATCGCGTGAAACACCGAGATTTACATTGATTTTGGTGCGAAGCATCGATCCTACACCGTTTGGTTCAATACAGGTATGAAGCTTATTGGCACAGATAACCACCGAACCCTTCGCGACCAGGTCTCTGATTTCCTCTTCCGTTCTGTATTCCTTTGAAGCAACTTCCTTCATCTCCGGTGTAATGATTCCGCGTCTGGCAGCATCCATTTGTGTAGTATAGTTTCTCATTTTTATGATTCCTTTCAAACATATTCTTTCTGACTCATGGTCGAAACAGTTCATAATTATGCAGCAGTGGTCCTGCGCCTTTTCCCAAGTCAAGGTTCGCCGCCAGTGCACCGCAAATATACTCTTTTGCCCTTCCGACAGACTCCTCTAAGGAATGACCATTGGCCAGATTCGCTGCAATGGCACTGGATAATGTACAACCTGTACCATGCGTATTCGTGTTCTCAATTCTTCGCCCTGCAAACCACCGGATTGTATGTTTCCAACACAACAAATCATCCGCATCACATACACTGTGACCGCCTTTTAGCAGGACGGCACATTGATAGGCAACACTGATTCTTCCGGCTGCTTTCTCCATATCTGCTTTATTATGAATCTGCATCCCTGTGAGCGTTTCTGCCTCCGGGATATTCGGTGTCACCAACGTTGCCAAGGGAAAAATCATCCCGGTAAGCTTCTCTATTGCATCCTCTTTCATCAGGGATGCACCACTGGTCGATACCATAACGGGATCTACCACAATATTGGTTGCCTGATACCTTCTTAATTTCTCTGCAATAACGTCAATCAGTTCCGGTGAAGATACCATACCAATCTTTACCGCATCCGGCCAAATATCCTCAAAAACAGCGTCAAGCTGCTGTGCCAGAAACTTAGGTGTCGTTTCCTGAATTGCCTGTACACCGGTCGTATTCTGCGCAGTCAGTGCCGTAATCACACTCATCGCATATACACCGTTCATCGTCATCGTTTTCATATCTGCCTGAATTCCTGCACCACCGCTGCAGTCACTCCCCGCAATGCTCAATGCCGTTTTTATTTTCATGTAAATACTCCCTTTCTTCTATCACAGTCATTACACGTTTCTTCAAAAGTCCGGTGGCTTTCACAATATCAGGCTCCGCAAAAATCGCAGACACAACAGCCACGCCCGTAACCTGACTCCCTTT
>JAZSCW010000029.1:0-9928 GCA_045530835.1 Lachnospiraceae bacterium
CCTCTCTATTGTCTTCCTAAGACCGCTTGGCCTCCGACTTGTGTGGAAGATAAAAAATTATACATTCTAGCAGGGTATGATGACACGACAGAGGAGCAGTTAGCAGGTCTTCAGAAGAAATTGTATGAGGCAGGTTTTGTGGGAAAAGAGACTAAGAACATTCCCATGCATATATTATGTCGGTGGATTTGAGATAAAAAACGTCGATTCCTGTTGCAGATGGAGAAATGAAAAATGCAGATTGCCGATTTGTGCATATCTTGCGGACGGCGAAATCGACAGATGGTATCAGCAATCTGTATGAATTATTGGACCTTTTACAAGGATAAAAAAGAGGGTATGGATGAATAAAAGCGATTTACTTTTTTATGATGCCTACGAGGCATTTTATAAGATGGCAGGTGAATCCGAGGCGTTTCGGCTTTTTTGTAAAGAGGCCTTCGGGGAGGATTTTTCGCAGGATGGTTTTAGTAACGTTGCTCAGATAGAGAGGATTCTGAAATATGTCCCGGATAAAGCGGATGTACATATTCTTGATATTGGTTGCGGAAACGGTAAAATGCTTGGATTTCTGCAACGTAAAACCAATGCATATATTCACGGTTTTGATTACTCGTCGGAAGCGATTAAAACGGCACAAGCGTTGTTCCCGAATCGCGCTGAATTCAGAGAAGGAATTATCGGAGAGATTGAGTATCCGGCGGAAGCATTTGATGTGATTGTTTCGATGGATACCATGTACTTCGCCAAGGATATGACTGCATTTGTTACGCAGGTGAAACGATGGTTAAAGCCGGGTGGGGTATTTTTCACAGGGTATCAGGAAGGCGACGTGGTTCCAAGAACGGAGAATGCCCACACGACCATGTTTGCGGAGGCATTGCGTCTGAATGACATGTGCTATGAAGTGACCGACATAACGGAAGAAACGTATGAATTGCTGAAAACCAAACGGGAGGCGGCCCTGAAATATCAAAAGGAGTTCGCAAAAGAAGGACATGCTGAGTGGTTTGATATGTTAATTGGGCAGACGGATTGTGCGACGGAAACGGTTGAACAATTCAAGGAAAAGATGGGAAGGTATCTTTATGTGGTGCGGAAATAATTGACATAGTGGCGGCGTAGTGATAATATATTTATAGAGAAGTGCTACCGATAGACGGTTAGCCCTGAATATATTGATGATTAAAAATAACCGCCAAGTTTTCCAAGGACCAGGCGGTTATTTTTGTGTCTTGCTATTTCGTCCGAGCGTATAGCCAAGACCAAAGCATGTCAGACATAATCCAATGACAGCAATCAAGCTTTCGATGGTTAACATATGCAAACGCCTCCTCATGAAAGATTTCTGCAAACAGATTTCTATGTAATCGGAGGTCACAGTCCTCCGGAGAAGGACTAACCGCCTACCGTTATGGTAGCACCTAAAAACATTATAACAAAACATATGTTCGAAAGCAAGCGTTTTATTTATCTTACAAAAAGAATGAACAAAATGGTATAATATCGTAATGAGAGCAGCGCAAGAGTTCGGTAAAAAATGTGAAACGGAGGTATATGAAATGTACCAATCAGAGTATTGTGAAGTGAAATATGAAGAGCAGTATAACGTAGTATTCGTAAAGTGGAAGAAGTTCTGTTGCAATCGCGATTACAGGGAACCTCTCGAGTATGCGTTGGAGATTATCCGTGAGCATGAGAATTGCGATTATGTGGCAGACACCAGAAGCGGATTTGAAGATATTCCGGAAGATACGCAATGGGTTGCGGACTATTTTATGCCCAAGGCTGCGGAATACGGCTGCGGATGTATTTGGTTTATTATTGATAAAGAGAACTCATTAAAAGAGGAACTGGAAGGTCAGGCAAGCGATTCTTCCGATATCATTGCATTTCGATATATTTATGATTTGTCGGAAATCAGAAGTGAAAAGTAAAAGAGGAGAGGCAGCATATGGTCAGACCGGTAACAGGAGAGAGAATTACCAAAATTGATACATACTTGAATTGCGCAGAAGTTTTTGCCTACAGAAGTACGTGTATTAAACGTAAATACGGAGCAGTTATTGTAAAAGATGATGTTGTTATTTCAACAGGCTATAACGGAGCGCCCAGAGGATATGAGAATTGCTGTGATTTGGGGACTTGTCCTCGCATTGAACGGGACATGCATCAGGGAGAAGGATACGGTATTTGCCGTGCGATTCATGCGGAAGCGAATGCATTGTTGAATTGTTCCAGGCAGCAGACCATCGGGGCAGATTTGTATCTGGTCGGGGTTAACCCGAAAGACAATTCCATACATAGGGCTAAACCATGCCCGCTGTGTGCCAGAACCATTATTCAGGCCGGCATTCGTAACGTGTATCTGCGCATCGGGGATGGGCCAGGGGATTACGTAGTTGTCCCCGCCGGAGAATTGGAATGGGTACAGAAATGATATTGAAGGGGGAGACAATATGACAACCATATATTTTGTAAGACATGCAGAACCGAATTATGAGAATCATGATGATATGTTAAGAGAACTTACAGCGAAAGGTTTACGGGACAGAGAACTTGTGACGGACTTTTTACAGGATAAAAGGATCGATGTTGTGTTATCCAGCCCGTATCACAGGTCCATAGATACCGTGCGCCATTTTGCGGAGAAAAATGCGTTGGATATCACTGTGGTAGAGGATTTCAGAGAACGTAAAATTGACAGTGTCTGGATTGAAGATTTCAATGCGTTCTGCCGGCAGCAGTGGGAAGATTTCAGCTACAAATTATCGGATGGAGAGTGCCTTAAGGAAGTACAGGACAGAAATATAGTAGCCATAAACAGAGTACTCAAAGAATATGCAGGTAAAAACATTGTGGTAGGAAGTCACGGTACTGCGTTAAGCACGATTATCAATTATTATGATAAATCATTTGGGCATGCAGAATTTAATGAGATTAAGGGTCTGATGCCATGGATTGTACAGTTTGATTTTGAGGATGGGGAATGTGTTGCCATCCGTAAATACAATGTGTTTGAGGGGTAACAGATGAGATTTGCCATTATTTCAGATATACATGGGAATCTGCATGCATTGAATGCGGTGCTGGAGGATGCGGAAAGGCGTAATATTGATGAATTTATTTTTGTGGGAGATTACTGTCTCAGCAGTCCCTATCCGAATGAATGCATTCAGCGAATGCGTGATATGGAAAGAGCGCATGTAATCCGGGGAAATGAAGAGAAGTATTTGGAGAATCTGATCGGTAGAGATCAAAGCGCATGGACTGACGGACAGATGCAGATTTCATATTATTGTTTTCGAGAGGTCAGCAAAGAGAATCTTGAGTATCTTTTATCAAGGCCGCATTCGCTGAAACTGACATACAGTGATGTTACATTACATGTTGCACACGCATCGGACGCGTTCATAGAGGACCGTGAAATTAACGAATGGCTGCCTGCACATATCGCAAAGCGCTATCAGAGCAGAGAGATAACTGCAGAGTCCATCAAGGCAGATATACAGGATTATTATGACCATGATACGCGGTTTCAACAGATATTTGCAGAGCTGGAATCCGGCATCTACATATTCGGGCATTCGCATGTGCAATGGAACTATCGCTCCGCGGATGGTAAAAAAATTCTTGTGAATCCGGGTTCCTGCGGGTTACCGTTAGACGGGATAACGGGAAGTTTCCCTTATACGATACTTGATATTTCAGAGGATGCGCATGTCACTGTGGAGGAGAGACGCATACCTTATGACGCGGAAGCATACATCAAAGTTTTACTGGAAAGTGACCAATTTATAAAAGCGAATGTATGGACTAAAATAATTGCACAGGAATTAAAAACCGGGCGTGAGCATTTATTCTATTTCCTTCAGTTTGCAGAGAAATATGCCGTTGAAATCGGCGATACAAGACGACCGTTTGCGTTAGATACGTGGGAAACGGCGTACGAGATGTGGAGAAAGAAATGAACATAACAAATGAAATGATCAGACAGATTGCCATGCAACAGTCGGCAATCGATTCGAACTGCGCGGCGGAAGATTTTACCCGCTGTGAGAACGTGATTACAATTTCTAAAGAGAATAAAGATGCGAGAAGATATTTGAAACTTCCGCATATCTGTGACCTGACATCGTACGGAGACAATATTGTTGCAACGGTTTCGGAAGAATATAAGGAGATTGTTGAGCAGTACATCAATAAGTACTCGGTGGCACATTGTTTTGAAACACCGAATATGCATGTTTTAAATGATGCATTTCAGAGAGCGGGATACCGCGTATGCTTTATGGCAGAATATTTTCTGCCGGATGTACGGCATTTGCAGGTATTACCGTGTGAGTATGAATTTAAGGTTTTAATACAGGAAGATTTTAAGGATTTATATAAACCGGAATGGAGCAATGCTTTGTGCGAGATGCGTAAGGAGCTTGACGTTCTCGGCGTGGGTGCATATGACAATGGTAAGCTGATTGGGCTGGCGGCCTGTTCTGCAGACTGTGAAACCATGTGGCAGATCGGCGTAGATGTGCTTCCGGCATATCGCAGAAAGGGAATTGCGTCAGCGTTAACTTCAAGGCTGGCAATCGAAATTCTGGAACGGGGCAAAGTACCTTTTTATTGTTGTGCATGGTCGAATGTAAAGTCGGCAAGAAATGCAATCAGAAGCGGTTTCCGTCCGGCATGGGTACAAATGACGGTGAAACCGGCTGCATTTGTGGAAGAGATGAATCAGTGAGGTGACAGAAATGAGAATCAGACCATATCAGGAGAATGCTTTTTCTTTTAAAAATGAATCATGGGGAAGATGCAATATGGTTATTGCACGCAATATAAAATCTTAAACTTTGAGGAATGCTGTATGGACAGAAAAGAAACAACAAGAGGATTTGATACTGTTGATTGCAACAAATGCAGAAGTGAATGCCTGATGCGTGACGGACTTCTTTAAGATGGATTACCGACTTTCAGCATGCTGTTTCGTTTAAAAACACACGTTTATTTGAATCCTACTCAACGGTGCGTTGCTTGAATTGTATCAGATGTAACTGTATCATGATGCCATGGCCATGACACATTAATTGATATGATTCAAAAGGAGGAAAAGTATGAGTATAACACTTGGTAAAAATATTAAAGCGTTTAGAAAAAGCAAAGGATTCACGCAGGAGGAATTAGCAGACCTTTTAAACATTACACCACAGGCTGTGAGTAAGTGGGAATCGGGAAACGGACTTCCGGATGTTTCGATGTTGATTCCGTTGGCGAAGATTTTAGGTGTCAGCACCGATTCACTTTTGGGTTACGACAACATTTTAGAGAATGAAGAATTGACATCCGGAATACGAGATACGATAAGAAGCATTAAAGCGGAGAAAGACCGTGCACATGCTGCCCTTGCCGTTTGTGAGTTTCTGTCTACAGAAACCAATTTGAATCCCGGCAACTTTGAGATAATAAAGGATTATGTGCAGGAAACCGCGAATTTAAGTATGTATGAAGACCCTGTGCTGGAAGGATATTTCCAGGATGAGCCGGAGCGCATTCAGAAGATTTATAAGGACTGTATCCGCAAAGGAGCGTATCTGATCAGTCATTGCAGTGACAGAGAACTGGTTGATAAAACACATTATGCACTTGCATGGATTTACATACATAAGAAAGATTTTGAAAATGCCAAAGACCACATCAATGTACTGCCGAGTTTATCGACCGGCAGCATTCGGGAGAACCTGGATATGGAATTGGTCTTCTTTGAGAGCGGTTTCGATAAAATGAAAGAAAAGATAGAAGACAATGCAATTCTATTATTTTATTTAATATCGTCTATGCTTAACACGATTTCTGAGAACTATGGCTGGTGGGGTGAAAAAGAAGAGGCATATCAAATCTGTGACTGGTGTCAGGAGGTGCTCAAAGCATATGGTTCCAATCGTAAATATATTGATGTGGATAAATATCTCAGAGTAAGAAGAAGTCTCGCATTTTTTAAAATGGTTGCTGCGAAGAGAGCCGGAGATGATAAATATGCAGAGGAACTGTATGCGACATTTGCTGAAGAAATAAATGCCGAGAATCTGTCTGAAGAGGAGAAGCAGACAGCAATGAGGTTGTTAAACAACGATATTGCATATTATGGCAAGTACAGTGAATGAAATATTTGAGATACGTGTCCGATTGAATGAATACACCACTCCGTGCGAAAGGAAAATCGTAAAATGAATGAATTGTATCTAAGAATAATGAATCTTGAAACAAGAATGGAACGAAACAGAAATCATATTAAAGCGATAAAAGCCTTAGACGGAGTGTGTATTTTTTTTACGTTCTGTTACGTAATGGGTTCAAAGAGCCTCTGGGAGGAGCATAAGATAGCGGCGTTGATTGTATGGATTATCTCAATGATTGTTACGATAGTGCTGTTTTATGTAGACGTACGTTATTTGAAAAGAAACAAAGAGCTTGAATTTCAAATCTACAGATTGGAAGTTGAAGATTTGGAGAATAAGAAAATCATTGCCGAGGTGAAAGGGGAAGTTTTGTCGGATATTGTTTTAGACAAAAAGATTGACATACCGTCGGAAAATGTAACACTTCCGATTGCCTTTTACAGCGTTATGCTGGTGTTAGATATATTGGTAGGAATTCTGTTGAGTCTGTAAGCGTATTTGGCAGTAAAGAAAGGATGAAATTTATGCGATATGCAAGAAAATTGAGAAGAGGAGACAAGGTTGCAATTGTCAGCTTATCAAGTGGAATGTTAGGCGAAGATTTTTGCAGTCACAATATAGAGATAGGGGTAAAGCGGTTAAAGGAATATGGGCTGGAGCCTGTTTTTATGCCGAATGCGTTGAAGGGGATTGACTATTTGAATGAGCATCCTGAAGCAAGAGCCGCGGACTTGAAAGAGGCCTTCCTGGATGATTCTGTTGCAGGCATTATTTGTGCAATCGGCGGCGACGATACATATAGGCTTTTGCCGTATTTGATGGAAGATACAGAATTTGTGAAAGCAGTTGACGAGAACCCGAAACTGTTTACCGGTTTTTCGGATACTACGGTGAATCACTTGATGTTTTATCAGTTGGGGCTCTCTACATATTATGGTCCGACCTTCATTTGTGATTTGGGGGAAATTTCGAATGAGATGTTACCGTATAGCCAAAAGGCATTTGAGAGTTATCTGGAAGGATATGAATCCGGCGAAATTGTTTCAAGCGATGTCTGGTATGAAGAAAGAAAAGATTTTTCCCGCGCGGCAATAGGGACGGAGCGGGTCGCACATAAGGAAGAGCGCGGATTTGAACTTCTGCAGGGCGAAGAGGTTTTTGAAGGTGAATTGTTAGGCGGATGTCTGGAAAGTTTCTATGATATCTTGACAACGAACAGATATGAAGATCAAAAAGAGGTCTGTGAAAAATACGGACTGTTTCCGGACAGGAACGAGTGGAAAGGAAAAATCCTGTTCATGGAAACCTGTGAAGAAAAGCCGGTTCCGGACTTGTTTCGGAAGGAGGTTACATTACTTAAGGAGAAGGGTGTATTCGATGCAGTGGCCGGCGTTTTGGTGGGGAAACCGCAGGATGAAGCGTACTATCAGGAATATAAAGATATCCTGACAGAAGTGATAGATAATGAGAAATTGCCGATTGTTTATAATGTTAATTTCGGTCATGCAACGCCCCGTTGCGCGTTACAATACGGTGTTTTGGCCAAGGTAGACATGAGGCAGAAAAAAATATACTTAGCTTAGGAGCGAAAAAAAGATGATTAAGAAACACATGAAAAGAATACTAATCGCAGCAGTTATATTTATATTACTTGTGGCAGGGGTTGGCATTAGTCTGGTCATCAGTCTGAAGCAGTATAACGAAAGTCATACATGGGTTAAGTTACGGATTGGCGGTTCAGTACAGACAGAAACAAGTGATGCGTATGAGCAGACGGAAGAATTTTTGAAAGGTGAGGCACATCAGTTACATGTAACGCGTGTGACAATAGAGAACATCAGTCGTGATGCCAACAATAAAAGGACAGTTACGCTTTCTTTTGAGCCTGCAGTGGTGAATGAGGCGGGTGAAACAATTAGTCAAGTACAATTGAAAGCAACAGAGGCAATCAGTTTTACGGAGAGTTGCAGCGGTGGTGAATCGGCGTCCGGATTCATTCAAGTTGTGAATTTTAGGGTGGAGTAAGCCGGAACCTTTTGGCATGATAGTGTGGATTATGAAACGGTTATACGGAATAGACATGGAACAGACGCAGTATTCTAAATTAATCTCTGATATTCCCGCTCCCGATATCGCAATTTCTATGGGGCGCAATGTAGGTTGTCCGTTCATAGGAAGAGCATTGAATGACAATTAGGGAGAGGCGTTGCTTTGAGAATATCAGGAGGTATCGCATGAACAATAATTTGTACGAGATGATTTTTAAAAGGAAGTCGTTTCACCGTTTTAAAAACATAGGAAATGAAAAAATCACAGAGGAAGAACTGAAAGAAATCGAGAATGCACTTCATTCTTTTACACCATTGGCAGATGACATCAAAGTAAAAATGAAAATTGTGAAGGACTCCACAACTTGTAAAGTGGGGCAGGAGTATTGCATTTTACTGTATTCGGAGAAGAAAGAGCATTATCTTCAAAACATCGGGTACATAGGTGAGCAGTTGGATTTATATCTGGTGTCCCGAAATATCGGAACACTTTGGTTTGGCATGGGAAAGGCAAAGGAAAAGCAAGCAGACGGCCTTGATTTCGTGATAATGATTGCAATTGCCAAAGTGGATTCGGAAGCGAAGTTCAGAGGCGACTTGCATGAAACCAAAAGGAAAGAAGCTGGTGCTATTTGGAAGGGTGATTGTTATTCGGAAATTGCAGATATTGTGAGATTTGCGCCAAGTGCATGTAATTCGCAACCATGGATTGTTGATGCAACGGAATGCGAACTCAAAGTTTACAGGGATAGAAAATCAGCAAAATTTGGGATTTTGCCATTCGATGTGCTTAAGTATATGAATCAGATTGATATGGGGATTTTTCTCTGCTTTTTGGAATTGTGTTTGGATAAGAAGCAGCTTACGTATGAAAGGATTTTATGTGCGCAAGAAAAGGCAAAGGATGATAAATTATTAACTGCCGTGTATAAAATGAACTGATATTCTTTGAGCGGCTGCGCATTGCCGAGGCATACGAATGGAAATATCAGATAATTAATCAGATGACGGAAAGAGAGACATCGGTTTGATACTTATTTTTGATTTTTTTGAAACAATCGTCCACAATAAGTCCATGGATTTTAATCGCGGATTGAAAGTGATGTGGGAAAAATATTATAAGGATAAGTGCTCTTTTGAGGAAATAGCTGCTTATGGAGAAGAGCTTTTGGGGCATATGCTGTCGCTACATAAAGAAGGAAAAGAGTATGCTTTTGTAAAAGAGGAATTGCCTCAATATGCGGCGGAGTGAGACGAAAATACAAATAATCTGCCGGTTCACTGCATATACGGCACAAGTGAGTTGGAGAAAAAGGTGAAGGAACTGTAATCTCCAACAGGGTTATATTTTTACGGAGGAATAAAGATGAGAATAGAAACAGAGAGACTGATTATCACAGAATTTGATTTATCGATGGCAGAGAGCGTACATAGAAATTCTTTGGATGAGGATAATCGGCGCTTTGTACCGGATGAGGTGTTTGAAACGGTAGAAGAAGCCCGGGAAACCATAGAGTTTCTGATGAGCGTATACGAATCCGGGGAAGGACCGTTGGTGTATCCTGTATTGCTTCAGAATGGAACGAACGTAGGATATGTTCAATTGGTACCCTTTGAAGAAGGTTTTGAAGTAGGCTATCATATCGGAAAAGAGTATACATGCAACGGATATGCAACAGAAGCGTTGCAGGCTTTTTTGGATGAAAT
>JAZSCW010000064.1:0-16010 GCA_045530835.1 Lachnospiraceae bacterium
AATTGCCATAATAGCGATTACGATGATAAGTTCCACGAGGGAAAAACCTTTGTTGTTTTTCATAGTTTCATTCTCCTTTTTACTTTTAGTTTTTTGTGACATTTCTGTGACTTATCTGTGAACTTATAATAGCAAATTTCACGCAAAACGTCCAGTTTATTGTCACTATTTCCACTTACTTTGTATAAAAGTACAACCAAGAAACAACATTTTATACAATTTACACAACAGATATTTTAGTTCATGTCATTATTTTTCTCATTCATGTTTTCATTATTCCGATGTCTTTTCTCTGTGCGAACAACCACTACTGTTCTTACGCTTTAACTGCATAACCTGCACCAAAACATCATCTGCATTCCCCGACAAGAAAATGCCCAAACCTTACGGTTTGGGCATTTAAAATATCAGAAGTCACAACTTCATTATTTCATTACTGAACAACGATAGGATCGCCGTCTTTACCATCTGCATGAGAACCGGTAACAGTAACTTTAACTGTGTTAGAGTTAACAATTTCGATTTCAATGCCTGATGCACCTTTGGATTTAAGCTTAGCAACACATTCGGAAGCTGTGCATCCAAGAGTCTCTTCTACTGCTGCTGAGAAAGTAGCACCACCTGAAGATACAGCTGTTGAAAGATCTCCGCCTGTAGGGAATGTGTAGTCATCAGCATTGATAACTGCAGGATCAAGCATAGCAGTTGTAAAAGCACTCTTTACTGTGTCAGCTAACTGTGTATCGGAAGATACGTTTGTCTTCTCAATGTACTTGATGAGCTGAGGTGCCATAACACCTACTAAAATTGCCATAATAGCGATTACGATGATAAGTTCCACGAGGGAAAAACCTTTGTTGTTTTTCATAGTTTCATTCTCCTTTTTACTTTTAGTTTTTTGTGACATTTCTGTGACTTATCTGTAAACTTATAATAGCAAATTTCACGCAAAACGTCCAGTTTATTACATCAAGCCTTGCATATTTTGTCAAAAGTTGCAATATTCTGCAAACCTTTTATACATTTCCTACAACCTCTTTTTTAGTTCATGTCATTTTTCTTTTATTTCATGTTTATTCTATTTAAACAAATACCCCGGCACATCTTTGTGCCGGGGACAAAATATCTTTATGCAAGATTTTCGTACAAACTGAACATAGGAGAAAGCATTGCAATTACCAAAAATCCAACAACACCAGCCATAACGATAATAATCGCAGGCTCCATCAAAGCCATCATAGACTCCGTTGCATTCTGAACATCCTCTTCATAGTAATTTGCAACATTTTCAAGCATCGCTTCGATATTACCGGTTTCTTCACCAATCGAAACCATATGTATAATCATCGGAGGGAACAATCCACAGGTTTTCAAAGGTCTTGAAAGTGTTACACCACGTGTAACCTGATCTTTCGCCTCTTTCATTGCAATTTTGTAATGTACATTATCCATGCTTCGTGCCGTAATATCAAGCGCATCAATCATCGGAACACCGGCGCCAAGCAAAGTACAAAGCGTACGTCCAAGACGCGCACAGGCTGATTTCGTCTGTACAGGACCAAGGGCAGGAATCTTTAACTTAAGCTTATCAATAAGATATTTTCCTTTATCAGTTCCATAAAACATCTTATATCCCATAAATCCCAGGAACGCAACCAAAAGTATCAACCACCAATATGCAACAAAGAAATCACTGACAGCTATCAACGCAAGTGTCACAATCGGAAGTTCACCACCAATTTCCTCAAACATGCCCATAAACTTTGGAATAACAAATGTCATCATCGCAAAAACAACACCAATCATAACCACAACCAAAACAATCGGGTAAATCATTGCTTTCTTGACAGCAGACTCAAGTTTTGCATCCTTTTCAAACTGAATTGCCATTCGGCTAAAGGATTTATCAAGACTACCGGATGCTTCACCTGCCTCAACCATGTTACAAAGCATATCCGGGAACACACCCCTTTGTCTTCTCATGGAATTCGCCAAAGTATCACCTTTTGAAATATCTGCATGTACAGCATGAATCGCTGCTTTCAATGCTTTATTTTCTGTCTGGTCCTCCAGCATGGCAAATGCATCAACAATTGTTACACCGGCACTTACAATACTTACAAACTGATGACAAAAAATACCAAAATCACGCGGTTTAACCCTGGAACCAAAGGAAAGATTAATACCCTTCTTTAAACCATTTGCCTCTTCAATATACGTCACGGTATTCTTTTCCGCTTTCAGCGCTGCAACAGCCGCTTCTTTCGTCTTCGCAGAAATATGACCCCTTCTCGCCTTTCCATCGGGTCCAATCATTTTGTACTGAAACTCCGCCATAATTTTCCACCTTTACTTTCTTATTTTTATTTTACGTAGTTTATTTTCTTAAGCATTATATGCTTACACTTCTTCATCCATATCGTATGCAACACGAACCATTTCTTCAATGGAAGTTATACCATCAATAACATTATTCGCACCGGCCATACGAAGCGTATTCATACCTTCGCTCACAGCAACTTTCTGAATCTCATCCGCAGTAACAGTCTGATGCAGAATACCTCTAATCTTTGATGTAATAGGCATAATCTCATAAATAGCAACTCGGCCTTTATAACCATGATTACACTCTTCGCATCCAACCGGGTCATATACAATCTGTTCCTTCTCTTCATCAATATGAAGCATTCTCTTCTCTTCCACAGTTGCCTGCCTTGCTGCCTTACATTTCGGACAAAGACGACGAACAAGTCGCTGCGCAATAATACCAACAACCGCATCTCCAATCAAATACGGTTCCACACCCATATCAATCAAACGTGTAATAGATGCGGAAGTAGAGTTCGTATGCAACGTAGAGATAACCAAGTGACCGGTAATAGATGCTTTTACCGCAATACCTGCCGTCTCATTATCACGAATCTCACCGATCATGATAATATCAGGGTCCTGACGCAGAATAGAACGAAGTGCACTCGCAAAGGTCAAATCAGCCTTAACATTAACCTGTACCTGATTAACACCCGGAACATTTGCCTCGACAGGATCTTCTACTGTAATAATATTAACTGTTTCTTTATTCAATTCATTCAAAACCGTATAACAGGTAGTAGACTTACCTGAACCGGTAGGACCCGTTACAAGAATGATACCATGCGGGTTATGTGTAATACTGTCAAGTCTTCTTTCATCTTCCGGATAAAGACCTAAGTATTTCTTCTCACGAGTAAGACCTTTCTTCTTTGTAAGACGCATAACCGTCTTTTCGCCATATACTGTCGGAAGAATAGACACACGGACGTCATACTCATCACCATCTACATCCAGCGTCAAACGACCATCCTGAGGTTTACGTTTTTCAGAAATATCAAGACCCGAAACAATCTTAATACGGGCAACCATAGCAGAAAGAACGTTACTGTTATATTCCATTACCTGCTGAAGCACACCATCCACACGATAACGGACGCGAACCGATTTCTCAAGCGGTTCAATATGAATATCCGAAGACCCCATACGAACAGCTTCCTGTAACATTGTTCTAACGATCTTAACAATCGGAGCATCACTTACCGCATCATCATCTTCTTCTTTATCATCATTCGCATATTCATCAGCATGCTCTAACTGGAACTGTTCGGCAGCCTCCATCGCCTGTTTCTTACCAAACAATTTATCCAATTGTATATTAATCTGTGCAGCGCTGCAATAAAACGCCTTAACTTCCATACCCGTAACAAGCTGCACATCATCCATTGCGCCGAGGTTTAACGGATCTGCCATAGCAACCTTAATACAATTGAAATTATCTTCATCATATCCGAAAGGAATCAACTCATCCTTTCTCATGATTTCTTCGCCTACCAAATGCAATAAGTCTTCATTCAGCTTAACCGTTTTCAAATCAACCGGCGGTATCCCTGACTGATCACAATAAACAGAAGCAAACTGTTCCTCGGTAACATATCCCAACTGAATCAGAACCTCACCAAGACGTAACTTTTTCTGGCGTTGTTCCTCCAAGGCCGTTGACAACTGGTCATCTGTAATATATCCTTTCTGCACAAGCAAATCACCAATTCGGACTCTATTGCTAAATAATGCCATCGTTTTCCAACCTCTTTCCCTGTCATTTTTGCCTATTAAAGCACTCTAAAATACTATTACTAATTATGCCATAACAGCTAAAATAAATAAATACTTTTATTTCTGTTTTTTCCGAAATTGTGCACTTTGCATATTTTTAGAAATATCTTTTGGATATTTTAACAATTCCCTTCTTTTCTTACATAATAGCTCCCACGGCCCTCAACACACCCTTCAAGTTCCATATATACCAATTCAGACAACAAATCAGGAATTACAATCTCCTTCTCTTCCCTTCTAACCCTTTCATACAGTTCATTTATGTGAATCGGCGTAATTTCAAGGCACTTCCAGACAACTGTCCGCAATTTATTTGAACTGTTACCGTCAAACACCTCGGAACATCCTTTGGAAGGCGACACAACACATTTCCCGTTGAGCAGTAAACAATCATAGCGTTTACAACAACGAAGTGCTGACAAAATTGTTTCTGCACAATCAGCCAGACCTGCCCCATCGCGAATCAGACAATTACAGCCGTCACTAAGCAAATCCGTCACACGTCCTGGCACCGCAAAAACATCCTTCCCCTGTTCCAATGCCTGCGTTACGGTAATATATGTCCCGCTCCTTTTGCGTGCCTCAATAACAAGTACAATATCCGCCAAACCGCTGATAATACGGTTTCTCTCCGGAAAAAAATTCGTCCGCGGCATCACTCCCGGTCGATATTCCGATACAATCCCCCCACATCCCGGTATCGTTTCATACAAACTGCCATGTTCCGGCGGATAGCAGATATCAACACCGCTGCCCAGGACTGCATACGTCGCACCTTGCGAATCAATTGCTCCCTCCTGGGCAATTCCGTCAATCCCACGTGCCATACCACTAACAATCCCAACTCCGGCAGCAGCCAATTCTTTACTGAATTGATATGCAACATTTCTCCCGTATGCCGAACAGGCCCTAGCCCCTATCACAGCAACCGTCGGTTCATCTTCCCGCGGAAATTTTCCTTTTAAATACAATGCAAACGGCGGATCGGGAATCTGATGCAATCTTTGCGGGAACGAATTTGAAACACATGTAATACAGGAGATTCCTTCTTTTCGGTTTTTCATTTCGTACTCAATTCCTTTTTCGATACATTGCAAAACCCTCTCTTGCGGCCCGCCTTCAAAAGCATTTTCAAGCACCTTAGCCGCACGCGTTCCGATACACATGGACAATTCCTTTGCATTCATTCCAAAAATCCCGGCAAAGCTTTCAGCTTCCTCCAGTAAACGATAAATACTTTTTCTGCCCAATCCTTCCGTTGCTGCCAGCCCAAGTGCAAGCGCCTCTTCTTTTTCCATCACCAATACCTCCTGTCTACACTCCTAAAACACACTGCTTCACAAAGATGTTTTTCCGTTATCCTTTCACATCCTTCCAAATCCGCAATCGTTCTCGACACCTTAAGAATCTTATGGTATGCCCTGGCGCTTAATTCCATATTCCGAAAAGCTTTCTCCATAAATCTTTCTTCGTTTTGTCCAAGCCTACAATATTTACCAATTTCCCCAGGTCCCATATCAGCATTAAAATTCAGTTTACAGTCTCTAAATCTGTCCTTCTGTATTTCTCTTGCCCGAAAAATACGTTCACGGATTTGTTCACTTCCCTCCGCCGCTCCTTTTTGACGTAATTCAGAAATTTCGAGACGCGGTGCCTCCACACAAATATCAATTCTATCCAGTATGGGACCGGAAATTTTGGACAAATACTTTTTTACCTGCATCTGCGTACAGGTACAGCGGTTTTTATCAGGATAGTACCCGCAAGGGCATGGATTAATCGCCCCAACCAGCATAAAATCAGCCGGATACACATAAGTGCCGTATGCCCTTGCAATCTGAACTTTTTTATCTTCAATCGGCTGACGGAGCGCCTCCAGTGCCTTAACAGAAAAATGTACTGCCTCATCCAAAAACAAGACTCCCCGATGCGCAAGAGAAATCACACCCGGTCTCGGAATCCTTCCTCCGCCCACCAACGCCTGCTCACTAATGGTATGATGCGGACCACAAAAAGGCCTTTGAACCACAAGCGCTTCCTGTTCATGCAACATTCCCGCAACAGAATACACCTTAGAAACCTCCATACTTTCCTCTATCGAAAGAGGAGGAAGTACAGAAGGAATACGTTTCGCTATCATTGTTTTGCCGGAGCCCGGCGGCCCAATCAGCAAAATATTATGAAACCCGGCCGCAGCAATCTCAACAGCTCTTTTTACACCTTCCTGTCCGTTTACCTGTGAAAAATCCAACTCGGTTTTATTATTTTGATTGGCAAACAACGCTTCGATATCAAGATAAGCAGGTTTAAAAAATTGTTCCCTGTCTTTTTTCTCCATCCCAAAATAAGCAATCACCTCCGCCAACGTTCTGACACCTACTACATTCATTCCCTGTACCGTTGCACCTTCTGCTTCATTTTCTTTTGGTACAATACAGGTAGTAATCCCGTTCTTCTTGGCTTCCAGGACAATAGGCAAGATTCCTCCCACAAACTTCACTTCCCCATCAAGCCCAAGCTCCCCCACAATCAGATGCCCTTCCTGACTTTCCTGGGAAAGCTCTCCTGATGCAATCAGCAATGCAACCGCAACCGGCAGATCATACGCAGTACCATTTTTACGAACATGAGCGGGCGAAACATTTACCGTAACACGCAACGGCGGCAATGAAATTCCGGTATTTTTCAAAGCTACACGAACCCGCTCCCGCGCCTCCTTCACTTCCAGATTAAGCATACCGACCATTTCAAATCCCGGCATACCATTTGATGCATCTACTTCCACAACAGCAAGAAAGCTTTCAATGCCAAGCAATGCACCTGTCACAACACGACTGTACATTCTCCTCCTCCTTATTTAATTGAATAAAATTGATGAAAATACGGACAGAAACGTCCAAAAAAAGAATTAAAACAGATATGTTAAAATATTAATAGAAACCACGACTCTCTCTTTCAAAAAAAGAGAGAGTCGCAATCACAATTTCAATAAATAATAACAGAATTATTATTCACTATCATTACATCGGTGCGTATACACCCTTCAAACCAAGTTTCTGAATCATTCCATCCGGATCCTGCGCAAACTGAACAACCATTTCCTTGTCAATCTTGCCTTCCAGATAGAGCTGTGTTAATGCTTCATCCATCGTAACCATACCCATCTTACGATTCGTCTGCATGATAGACTGCAACTGATGAGATTTACCTTCACGAATCATATTACGTACAGCATGATTTGCATGCATAACCTCGAATGCTGCCACACGACCACGTCCATCTGCCGTCGGCACAAGCTGCTGAGAAATAACAGCCTCCAGTACGTTAGCAAGCTGAACTCGAATCTGTTGCTGCTGATGAGGCGGGAAAACGTCAATAATACGGTCAATCGTACTTGCAGCACCAATTGTATGCAATGTGGATAACACAAGATGACCTGTCTCAGCTGCCGTTACAGCAACAGAAATTGTCTCATAATCACGCATCTCACCCACAAGGATAATGTCCGGATCTTCACGCAACGCAGCTCTTAACGCATTCGCATAACTCATAGAATCAAAACCAATCTCACGTTGGTTAACCATTGACATCTTATGTAAGTGAAGGTACTCAATAGGATCTTCCAACGTAATAATATGAGCATCTCTGTGATTATTTGCCTTATCAATAATAGACGCCAAAGTCGTTGATTTACCGGAACCGGTAGGACCGGTTACCAAAACCAAACCTCTCTTACGATTATATAATTCAACAACGGAATTCGGAACGCCAAGCTGTGCAGGTGTAGGAATAACCGTATTAACGGCACGAAGCGCCATTGCAACAGACCCTCTCTGACGGAATGCATTTACACGGTAACGTCCAAGATTGGTAACCGCAAATGACATATCCAACTCACCACGTTCTTCAAACATCTCTTTCTGATGATCTGTCATAATCTGCGCCACAATTGCAAGTGTATCTTCCGGTTTCATAATCGGAAAATCCATATTTAATAAATGTCCGTTTACACGCATCTTCGGCGGTAATCCTGCAGTCAGATGAATATCAGATGCTCTCGCATCCATTGCAACCTGTAATATCTCTTCAATACGCGGCATAGTTTAATCCCCTTTTCTTAATTGTATTTAATCAACATACATTATTTATATATTGTCAAAGCCCTCTCTCAATTTCTTCAATGCACGTTTCTCAATCCTTGAAACATAACTTCGAGAAATCCCGAGAACCTCTCCAACATTTTTCTGAGTCATTTCTTCATTACCACCCAAACCATAACGTAAAGAAAGAATCTGCCTCTCACGTCCTGTCAAAACCCCCGAAAAAAGTTCTGCCAGCTTACTCATGCAAAACTGCAGTTCCATCTGTTCCAAAACATCTGTCTGAGGTGCTTCACAGATATCAAGAAGACTGATTTCATTCCCCTCTTTATCTGTTCCGATCGGTTCGTACAAGGAAACTTCTTTCGAATTTTTCTTCTTTGTACGAAACATCATTAATAACTCATTATCAATACAGCGAATAGCATATGTTGCCAAACGGTTTCCTTTGGATGCATCAAACGAAGCAATCGCCTTCATCAATCCAATCACACCCACCGAAATCAAATCGTCCACATTCTCGGAACATCCCTGATATCGTTTAACCACGTGGGCCACCAATCGCAAATTTCTTTCTACAAGAATATCTCTTGCCTGCCGACCTTCCTCGCTGTCCTTTTTGTCCTGCATCACTTTTATATAAAAGGCTTCCTCCGCCAAGCTTAATGGTTGTTGGAATGTTTTCAAGAAAAAAGCCTCCCGGAACTCTTTCTTTATCATATTATGAATATGATGCAAAAGAAGTGCCATTCCAACCAAATATAAAGCATACAGATACATAACTATTATACAGTTATTCTGCCATCCTTGCAAGTCTAAACTTGTCTGTCAAAACGAAAAAGACTACAAAACAAAATCACAAAGAACATAATTGCTTACATCAATTCCCTTTTCAGTCAGACGGATTCTCCCATCCTCTTTTACAAGTAAACCGTTTTTCATATGCTTATCCAATGCATCGCCAAAAACAACCCGTGGCACAACACCGAACTTCTCTAAAAATTCACCTTCCGAAACGCCTTTCATCATCCTTAATCCAACAAAAAAATATTCGGACATCTTATCTTCTTCGGTTAACATAATTCTTTCTTCCAACCAGGGACCATGTTCGATATATCTTTCAACATCCGTCGCACAGCTGCTGCGAACCCCTTTATAAAACGAAGCCGCCGCAACGCCAAATCCTACATACTCTTTTCCGGTCCAGTATCCAACATTATGTCTGCAGGAAAAACCTTTTTTTGCATAATTTGATATCTCGTATCTTTCATAACCATTTGCAAGAAGAATACGTTTGGCTTCATAGTACATCTCCCGCTCTGACTCTTCATCCGGCAAAGGAAGTTGCATCTGTGAAAAAGGGGTCCCCTCCTCCACAATCAAACTATACGCTGAAATATGCTGCGGACCAAGCGCAATTACTTTATGCAACGACTCCCTGAAACTTTCTACTGTCTGATACGGAATTGCTGACATCAAATCAACATTAATATTGGCAAAACCGGCTTTGAGCGCTGCAAAATATGTGGTTTCAAAGTCTTCATAAGTATGAATCCTGCCAAGAGCCTTTAATTCCTGATTATCACAAGACTGTAATCCGATACTGAGACGATTAATTCCCATTCTATAGTATTCTTCCAGTTTAAACGAATCAACAGTACCGGGATTCACCTCAATCGTACACTCCACATTATCCGAAAAAGAAAATTTCGCTTTCAAAGCTTTCAGGATGCGTTCCATCTCCTCCGCAGGAAGTATCGACGGAGTTCCGCCACCGATAAACACAGTATCAACGCATTCCGTTGTTTCGAATGCACCAATTTCCTGCACCAGTCTGTCCACATATGCCGTTTTCATTTCATCCGTTCTGACATAGGAAGCAAAATCACAGTACAGACATTTGCGCACACAAAACGGAATATGAATATAAATACCTATCATTTCAAATCCAACCAACACCTTTTATTTGCGGTCATCCAACTTCAAAACACTCATAAATGCCTGCTGCGGGATTTCCACGTTTCCGATTTGGCGCATACGCTTCTTTCCTTCTTTTTGCTTCTCCAACAACTTTTTCTTACGGGTAATATCACCACCGTAACATTTAGCCAGCACGTCTTTACGCATTGCTTTCACAGTTTCGCGCGCAATTACCTTGCCGCCGATTGCAGCCTGAATCGGTATCTCAAACAAATGTCTGGGAATTTCCTCTTTTAATTTTTCACACATTTTACGACCGCGTTCATATGCAGTATCCTTATGCACAATAAAAGAAAGCGCGTCCACTTCCTCCCTGTTTACCAGGATATCAAGTTTCACAAGTTCTGACTGCTCATAACCCTTCAGGTCATAATCAAACGATGCATATCCGCGAGAACGTGATTTGAGCGCATCGAAAAAGTCATAAATAATTTCGTTTAACGGCAACTCATACTTCAAAAGAGCTCTTGTTTCTTCCATATATTCCATGCCGAGATATTTCCCGCGTCTCTCCTGACACAACTCCATAATGGAACCGATAAATTCGGTTGTTACCATAATTTCCGCAGTTACAATCGGTTCCTCCATATATTCAATTTCTGCAGGATCCGGAAGATTACTGGGATTGGTCAATTCAATCACATCACCATTGGTTTTATAAACCTTATATATAACGCCCGGTGCTGTTGTAACCAAATCCAGATTATACTCACGCTCCAAACGTTCCTGAATAATCTCAAGATGCAAAAGCCCCAAAAATCCGCATCGAAAACCAAAACCTAGCGCAATAGAAGTTTCAGGTTCATAATTCAGCGCTGCATCATTTAATTTCAACTTTTCCAGTGCATCACGTAAATCAGGATATTTAGCACCATCAGCCGGATATACACCACAATACACCATAGAACGAACTGCCTTATAACCGGGAAGTGGCTCGGCACACGGATTATTCGCATCAGTAACCGTATCACCAACAGCAGTATCCTTCACATTCTTAATAGAAGCCGTAATGTACCCAACCATTCCTGCGGTAAGCTCATCGCAGGAAATAAACTGACCGGCTCCAAAATAACCAACTTCTACAACTTCTGCTGTTGCTCCGGTTGCCATCATGCGGATCGTTGTTCCCTTACGCACAGTGCCGTGTACCAGTCTGCAGAAAATAATAACACCTTTGTAAGAATCATATAGTGAGTCAAAAATCAACGCCTGAAGGGGTTTGGAAGCATCGCCTACAGGTGCCGGAACCTTTTCTACAATCGCTTCAAGCACTTCATCGATACCGATACCGTTTTTTGCGGAAATCAACGGTGCATCCTGTGCCTCAAGTCCGATCACATCCTCTATTTCATCTTTTACACGCTGCGGCTCCGCACTCGGTAAATCTATTTTATTAATCACCGGAAATACATCCAGATTATGATCCAATGCAAGGTATACATTTGCAAGAGTCTGCGCCTCGATTCCCTGCGCTGCATCAACAACAAGAATCGCACCATCGCAGGCCGCAAGACTTCGACTCACCTCATAATTAAAATCCACATGCCCCGGTGTATCTATCAGGTTGAAAATATACTCTTCCCCATCCTTAGCACGATAAACCGTTCTGACAGCCTGCGATTTAATCGTAATACCTCTTTCTCTCTCTAAATCCATATTATCCAACACCTGCGCCTGCATTTCACGACTGGTCAAAAGACCTGTCTGCTCAATAATACGGTCTGCCAACGTTGACTTTCCGTGGTCAATGTGCGCAATAATACAAAAATTTCTGATTTTACTCTGTTCTACCTGTGACATATTCCCACTCTATCTTTCTATAAACTTGTATTCTTTTAGATATACCTAGGTAATTATAATCTATCTTTCTTTCAGTGTAAACATTTTTCAAAACAAAATGCCGCTTCTCTCTATGCCTTCCCTGTATTCCGTAATCAAAAAGTGTCTTTCACGATGCAAACACCATAAAAGACACTCTTTCTATTATATATAATCCCTTTACACGATTATTTTGCTTCTAAAAACACCGGCTCCACAAATTCTGTATTATTAGCAAGCATCTTATCAAGGATATCTTTATAATATCCCGGTGCAAGCTCATTTGAATAATCATGAGCATGTAACAGAATAATGTGCTTTAATTCATCACCAAATAACGGATTACCGTCATCTCCCTTCTCCATTCTGTCAAGCACCCATTTAATGCGAATATCAGGATTTCCATGCATAAGGTATTCCTGAATATCAAAACTGCATCCAACATCAATTTCTGCTTTGCCATTCAGATCTGCATACAAAGGACCTTCCACACCGGTATCATCGATTTTGGTAAAACCGTTATCACGCAAATATTTCTGTAAAGCCTCTCTGTTTTCACCGCCTTTATTCAAGTAAGGAAAACGGAACAGCTTCACCTTTCTCTCAACGCCTGCTTCTTTATACAAAGACTCTACTACCGCATCACATTTTTCAATTTCAGCAATTGCCTCTTCATAACTAAGTTCTCCAAGATTTGCATGCGTATATGTATGATTTCCGATTTGAAATCCATTCTTCAATGCATATAAAATACTTTCTCTGTTTGTTTCAGCCGGCTGCCCAATAATAAAGAAAACTGCAGGAATCTTCTTTTCCAATAAATAATCCGTCATCTCTTTATGCACTTTCTCCGGTGCATCATCAACTGTCAATATAGCTTTCATGTATCCTACCTCCTGTATCTTACATAAATTGCAAATAGTCTAATGCAATAACCTTTTCTATATTATACGTCATTTTCATCTTTTTTTCAAATATTTTATGCACTTTTTTTATTTTTTTGTTTAATTTTCAGACTTTTTACCAATAAGTCTCCTGACCGGAAAAAACCATGTCCAGAATATGCGCCAACGGTGCACACGCATTCATAATTTCCTCCACGGTATTGGTTTGCGCTCCAAGTTCAATCAAAAGCGTTTTGTCCCGATAATGCATATTATAGCGATACGCATTAAGATAATTTGTCCTTGCAAGTCCGGGATAATACTCATTTGCAGCGATTCCTAACTTAAGTGACAATGCAAGATTCGCTTGCAGATTTTCATTTGGTAAATAATCAAGTGTCCCTTTTTTATTTGAATAGGACAGACCGTTAAAAAACATGAATTGCGCCATATTAATCCCCTGTACCTCATGGACCAGCCTGCGATTTTCCGCAACACCATCCCGGTGCAAATCTATTACAACCTGAATTTGCGGATACTCTGTAAGAATCGCTTCAATTGCAGGAGCCGTTTTTGCATATGCATCATCCCTGCTGTCCACATCGTAAGTTCCTGTATGATGATAAACACTGTAACCGTATTCTTCCCTAAGCAATTCTGCCAGATATTTTCCCGCTCCGACTATCGTCGTATCGGTGTCCTCCGGCACACTGTCCACAAATCCCTCCTGAGAATGTGTATGATAAATCAAAATCTGCGGCCCTTCCTGACTCTGATCAACAGTACAGTCGTAAGCTAACAATCCTTTCACGTCGCTCATACCAACCGGCGAAGTAGATGCATCTACAGTATAAAAATGCTCCATCACAAATTCATAATCACGCAAAGACTCCTTAGTAAAAGTTTTCACTTTTTCCGTTGCCCGTTCAAAACGTGCAATAACCGGGAAATCTACACTACTTACAAAACCACTTCCCGCTATCAAAAAATCACCGGCGGAAAAAAATTCACCCGGGATTCCAACCCATTCCTCTTCACCGGTCTCATCCTTCCCATTTACGTTCTTATCATCAAATTCGCTTTTTTCTTCTTCTGCTGCTTCCCCCGCGGCACCAGCAATCATGGCATCATTTTCACTCTTCATAAGAGAAAGATAATATTCCTTAATATCCTCAACCTCAGCATGATCTCCGCAATATTTTCCAAGCGGAGTGAAACTCACACCGCCTCTTGCCAGAAAATGATATAAAGGCTGAATGCTGTAAAGAATTTCCCGAAACAGAAACGGTGTCATGATCACCGTTTTTTTCTCTTCTTCTTTTTTTATTTCCATATTTTCGAACAAAACACCGATTACAATAATTCCCAACAATGCAATAACTGCTAATACCGCTAATTTTTTTTTGAATCTACGCCTTCTCATCCATTTCTCCGTTCTCTGTTTTCTGACAGAATTTCTAAAGAACTTTACACGGGTGGGCAAGTCCTTATATACTATATGAGTTCAAAGCCAAAATATGTCTCTGACTCCTTTTTTTTCAAAACATTGAAAATAATGTAATTTTATGTATTGACAGAATATGTTTTCACAGCTAAAATATATTCGTATGTTTACATTAGAACGTCCGTGTCCGGGTTTAATGAAACATTTTCATCAAATTATTGAAAATGGGAGGTGAGAGTCTTGACTAACATCAAATCTGCAAAGAAAAGAATTATCGTAAATCAGGCCAGAGCAGATAGAAACAAAGCTATCCGTTCCGGTGTTAGAACCGCTGTTAAGAAAGTATATGCAGCTATTGATGCAAACGACAAAGAGGCTGCAAAGGCAGCTCTGCTTGTTGCAACAAGTACAATTGATAAGGCTACTTCAAAGGGCGTTTATCATAAGAACTATGCTTCAAGAAAGATTTCTCGTCTTAGCATCGCTGTAAACAAAATGGCGTAATACATTATATGTTACTAAAACCTCTTCGATACCGTCATGTCGAAGAGGTTTTTTTATTTTCTTACTTATTCCATTTCAACTTTTAAGATGTGAAAAATCGCTCCTTTCGGAGCGATTTTTCGCATAACAGTCTTATCATTACAGTTCTTTGTATTATCTCTTTTTACGTTTATGCGTCTCTTCGGGTGTAATTTCTACAATCCTGGTTTTAATTACACGTCCTGTAATCTTACCAACTGTAGCAGTTTTACCCAACGTCTCCGGCGCAGGTTCTGCTTTTTGCGCTTTTCTTTTGCCCTTTGTTGACGCACTTATTGTCTCTTTACGCTTCTCAAGTTCTTTTGCCGGTCTCTTTTCTTCCGCAAGACGCGCTTTCTCAGTTTCTTTTGCCAAACGTTTTTCTTCTGCAAGGCGTGCTTTTTCAGCTTCTTTTGCCAAACGTTTTTCTTCTGCAAGGCGTGCTTTTTCAGCTTCTTTTGCCAAACGCTTTTCTTCTGCAAGACGTGCTTTCTCAGCTTCTTTTGCAAGGCGCTTTTCTTCTGCAAGGCGTGCTTTCTCAGCTTCCTCTGCAAGACGCTTTTCTTCTGCAAGACGTGCTTTCTCAGCTTCCTCTGCAAGGCGCTTTTCTTCTGCAAGGCGTGCCTTCTCAGCTTCCTCTGCAAGACGCTTTTCTTCTGCAAGACGTGCGTTTTCAGTTTCTTCTATGTTCGTTTGAACCGGAGATTCCAGTGAAAGTACTTTTTCAAACTGTCTCACTGCCTCCATTTCTCCACGTTTCGCACTCTCTTTCACTATACCTGAATGATCAATACTTTCCGCAGCAACAACAGAAGGCGAAACAGAAATAGCTTCCGAACGATTAATATCCTTTGCCATAGGAATCGGCGTGCGCTCTTTGGACTTCTTTACTACCTGACGCTGCATTACTTCATTTGCAGGTATCATATTTCTAATCAGCGGATGAACAACCTTGTTATCATCATCATTTTCCTTCTTTACAGCAGCTTCTACTTCATTTTCTTCTGTAACACTTACCTCAGCTTCAGCTTCTTCCGCAACATTTGCCTCAGGTTCTGCTTCGGCTTCTTCTGCAACACTTGCCTCATCTTCTGCTTCAGCTTCTTCCGCAACATT